>NZ_QUQO01000001.1:0-600000 GCF_003399445.1 Parvularcula marina
GAGAATGGCCATGATTAGAGTACCCCCGCTTCGTTTTTGAGTTTGTCGAGCAATTCGTCTACGGACGAGACTTTCACACCTGCTTCGCGTTTCGGCGGCTCGGTGACTTTGAGGACTTCAAGACGCGGGGCGATATCGACGCCGTAATCCGCGGCCGCTTTCGTATCGAGCGGCTTTTTCTTGGCCTTCATGATGTTCGGCAGGGAGGCATAGCGCGGCTCGTTGAGGCGAAGGTCGGTGGTGACGACCGCCGGCAGATTGAGCGCGACAGTCTGCAGCCCGCCATCGATCTCGCGGGTGACGTGGAGCTTGTCGCCTTCCTTTTTGACCTCGGACGCAAACGTGCCCTGCGGCCAGTCCATCAGCGCCGCGAGCATCTGGCCGGTCTGGGAGCGGTCATCATCGATCGCCTGCTTGCCCATGAGGACGATGTCCGGCTTTTCCTCTTCGCAGATCGCTTTGAGGATCTTTGCGACGGCCAGGCTCTCAAGGTCGGTGTCGGTGGTCACGAGAATGCCGCGATCGCCGCCCATGGCGAGGCCCTGGCGGATCTGATCCTGCGCCTTCTCCGGCCCGATCGAGACGATGACCACTTCCGTCGCCGTGCCAGCCTCTTTGAGGCGCACTGCTTCTTCGACGGCGATTTCGTCGAAGGGGTTCATGGACATTTTCACATTGGCAAGGTCGACGGCGGTCTGGTCAGCTTTGACCCGGACCTTCACATTATAATCGACCACGCGTTTGACCGGCACGAGCACTTTCATCGGCGCTTCTCCTCACTGGCGCGCCTCAACGGGCGCGATCTAGTCACTGTCTAAACCGGCATGTAGGCGAGGGTGCCCCTGCCGGTCAATGGGGGGATGTAGTCGCGGGTTTGGCCCGCTTTCGCAAGGGGATGGGGCAGGGAATTGCCTAGTCTTTCTCTGCTCCATCAATGCGAGCCAGACAGTCCTCAGCCCAGTCTACATAGAGCCGGAAGACCCGCTGGCCGAGATCGAACGTCATATGCTCGTAAAGGGCCTGACCGGTGAGATTATCGGGAAACGCAGGGCCGTGGTCGTCCCGCCAGACATCCTCAAGCGCGGTGAGGCGGTTGGCTCGGGCGCGGAAGTCATCGCGAAGCTGCTCGTAAAAGCTGCGCGGCTCATCGGGCGCGCGGGACTGGGCAAGGAAATAGGCCTGGGCGAGATAGGCGCGGCGCTCGGTGTTGAGCTGCGGGCCTTCTTCAAGCCAGTCGCGGAACGCCTCGCGACCTTTCTCCGTCTGCTGATAGACCGTGCGGGCAGGGCCTTTCTCGGAGGGTTCCTGCCATGATGTCACAAGCCCGTCCTTCTCCAGCTTTTTGAGGGCGGGGTAGATCTGGGCGAGCGCTGCCGACCAGAAGAAGCTCAACGACTGCTCGAATTCGCACTTGATGTCGTAGCCGCTGGCAGGCTCTTCCAGAAGACCGAGGAGAATATGCGGAAGGCTCATTGGGACGCCGCCGGGCCGCGAAGGATCGAGCGGCGGATTCTTTTCTCCGAAACGATGCCAATGAGAATGACAACGCCAACAAGGACGATGGGCGGTGTTGCGCCCCACTGCCAGATATCAATAAACCGCTCCGAGCCCAGAAGAATGAAGGCGACATGGAAAGCCAAACCTGCGCCAAACATGTTCGTGACATGCTCGGCAAGGCGTCTTTTCGGGTCAGCTCCGCGGCGGAACAGGAGCTTGACTTGATCCCAACAGGCATTGAGCCCCAGCGCGAAAGCTCCCGCCAGCGCCGGCCAAAGGGCAGGCTTCAGAATGAAGACGTAAGCGGCGAAGGCGGCAGTGGCGGCAATCGCAATGACGGCCCGGAGGAGCAGTCCCGGCAACGGAAGGTCATCCGTACGGTGATGGTATCTCGCAAGGACAGCACCTGCCCAGAGAAACACGCTGACCATCACGGAGATATAAAAGAGGACCGCTGCGGCCTGAAAGCCGTCCGGGTCGGAGAATATCGTGATGCCCTGCTGATAGGCACCATGTCCCCGCAAGATGACGGATGTTGCGGCGGCCCCCGCCACCATGAACCCTGCCAGCATGAAGAGCCGGCCTGAAAAGACATGTAAGGGAGAGCCTTTGCGGCTGAAAATCTGGATCCAGAAGAAGATAAGTGTCGCAAAACCTGCGCCGATATGGACGTAAAGATTGATGTCGAGAATGCGCTCCATGACCGGCCCCAGATAACTATATAAATATTTATATAGTCTGGAGTGCGAGCTGACAATGGGTGATTTGCGGCATGAAAAAAGCCCGGCAATCTGTGATGCCGGGCCGAACTCGTTAAGTGGATTATTGGATCTTCGTTCAGTCCCCGCGAAGATAGGGGACGGGATCGACCAGCGTCACGCCGGGCGTGTGCTCGGCAAGATGGTCGAGCCAGTGCTTGTGCCCCGCGCCATAGATCACGACGATACGGTCCCCGGGCTCGGCGATATCGAGCAGTTTAGAGAAAATCTTTGTGTTTCGCATGAACCAGTAACCCTGAAGCTCGGCGGCAGGCTGGGCCTCGCCTTCGTCAAAGGACGCCATCAGGTAGTAAAGTTCGGGACTGCTCAGCAGGCCCTCATTCACGCGGATGAGACCGTCGGCAATGGTGAGGCCAGAAATCGCCTCCATCTCGGTGGCGACCGTACTCTGGATTTCATCCATCATTGCCTGAAATACCGGCATCTGACCGGTCGCGCCGAGATGCTCCATCAGTTTGTTGAAAGGGAAGTAGTCGGGCTCTCCGTCCGAGGGCTGCTCATCTATGCCATAGACATCGTCGAGACCGGCCGCTGTGGCGAGGCGGTAGCCGAGCTGAACCCTTTCATTCGGATTGGTGGCCATAATATCGGGCGGAGAGGTGTGGAAGCCCTTGATGATATAATCCGGAGCTTCGGTTACGCGCTCAAGCGCGACAATGGTTGGCTCGAAGGCCATCAGCCGTCCTACGACATCCGCTAGTTCCTGCTGACGCTCCGCCTCAAGAACATTCGGTCCGTCAACATTGATGACATCCGCACCTGAATTTTTAAAATGCCAGGTGCCGATGACCATGACCTCAATCGGTTCACCATCGGGGTCAGGCTCGGCTCGGGCCGGCAGGGCGGCCAGTAAGATTAAGCAGATCGATAAAATCAGGCGCATGTCGTTCTCCCCCGGACTTTTGATTGAGACACTGGACGTGCCTCACTCCTCAGTTTTTTCTTGTTCCTCGCCCCAGACAGGCGGCGGGATGTCCGCATGAGAAAGAAGATCGAACTCGACGCGGAAGAAACGCTCCGGTCGGGTCAGTTCGTAAGCGAATTTCTCGCCCTCGATGATCTCAATCGCCCAGACATTGTCTGCCGATTGCGGAATATCCTCACGGATGAAGAGGTCTTTTGAGAACTGATCCGCCGGAAAGTTCTGGCGCGTGCCCTTGCCTTCATCATCCGTGGTGCCGCCATAGTTGGAGAGGACATCTTCCTCGCCATCTTCGTGCCGGTGAATATGTTTGAGGGTCAGGCTGTCATCCGATTTGGTGATGACCCATGTACGCGAGCGGTTCTCGCCGATAATGAAAGGGATGCGGATTTCCGTATCCGAACAATCCCTGACATACATCACCATGGGCTCGGCGGCGAGCGGTGCATCGACCTCATCATTGGAAACAAGGCGACCGTTGAAAGCTTTGCCGCACAGCACACTGACATTATCGAAAAATGTCTGCTGCGGGTCAGGTGTTTTGCCGCCGCAGCCTGTGAGGAGGGCGATCGCAGGTAAAAGGAGAAGAGACCTTTTCATGTGCCCTCCGCATTGGCACCGGGTACCCAGGTAACTTCACCGCCAGCCGCGCGAGCGACATGACGGGCAGCAACGAAGAGGTAATCAGACAGACGATTGAGATAGGACGGGATTGTCGGATTGAAAGCGGGTCCGGGCTCGACCTGCTCTCTCAGGATCCACACGGCACGTTCGGCTCGACGGGCGATCGCGCGGGCTAGATGCAGATGTCCTGCACCGCCGGGGCCAGAGGGCAGGACGAAGGATTGCAGCGGCGGCAGATCATCATTGAGCTCATCAATCGCCTTCTCGAGCCATTTCGGCCCGTTCGATGACAGCCTCAGCGCGCCCTTGATCTCTGCCGGGGTGGCAAGATCCGCCCCCAGATCAAAGAGGTCATTCTGGATCGCGAGCAATGTGCCTTTCACTCGGTCATCAGTGAGCTGGGAGAGCGCCACGCCTATTGCGGCATTCAGCTCATCGACATCACCCATCGCCATGATCCGAGCGTTCGTCTTCGTCAGGCGCTGACCTGTCGCAAGGCCTGTCGTACCCTCATCACCTGTGCGGGTGTAGATTTTGTTCAGCGTCACCATCGGGGGCTCAGCCCTGATTTTGTAGGATGACGACGAGGAGCGCGAGCAGCGCCAGCGCGATCCCCTGGAACATGACGCGCAGACGCATCAGCTTGTTCGAGTTGCGCTTGTTAAATTCGCCGCCCCGGCCGAGCGCGTAAATGCCAAAGCCCAGCGCGACGACGGTCCCCAGCATGGCGAGGGGTATGAGCAGATAAAGAAGTACGTTGGTCATGGGAGTTCCTTGATATGTATCCCATGTAGACCCCGCCGCCGTTTGTGCAAATCCGGTTGCGTCCAAAAGGCGCGGGGTGAGTGCAGCTGCGGGTTCAGACGCCAAGCGTCCACTGGGCCAACATGCCGGCCGAAAAGGCTGTAGCCATCAAAACAAGGGGCAGGCCAGCAAAGACTTTGCGGCCTGGCTGACCACCGAGAGCCGTATGGCGCCAGCTGCCATGTGCTTTCATCCGCTGATACGAGGGCAAGTCAGAGCGGACGGTTTGAGGCCGAGTCTGACGTCGAGAGCGCGTGGCAAACGCACGCACGGTCGCTTCGTCCTGACTGTCGAGAAAGCGTGCGCTCGTTGGGGCTGAGGCGCCAAGCGCGACACACGACAGCGTGGTCGTAGGGACGACTGTCGGGCGGGTTCCATCCATCTTCAGCATCGGTTTCTCCTCTCGCGGCTTTGGGGTGCCGGTAAGAAGGTATTAACCATAAAGTTGCGCGACTGCCTGTGATGGCGATCACGGGAAGAGAGCGGAAACGGGAAGAGCCGCAGGAAGCAGCTACCGTCTTCTGCGGCGCAGTTTGAGCGGTGGCAGGGGCTCGTCATTCACCGCATCGGAGTTGAGGATGATCGTTGCGGGCAACTTGGCACCTGGCTTTGTATGCTCGCCAGCCTCCTCCTCGAGGAAAGTGTAAAAGTCGATCACCGGCGGCGTCGCACGACCGATACCGCCATCCTCCGGTGGATGACGTGCGGGGTCTTTGAGCTCATCAGCCGAAAAGTTTGTCCGCAGATCATAGGTCCGGTCAGGGTCATTCCGCAGATAACGCTGCGCCTCGTACCATTTCTGTTTGTCTGGATCTTCCTGACAGGTCGCTAACTCGATGCCTTTGGCTCCCCAGCGCCGCTCCGGGCAGTGATAGGGGTCAAAGCTGAGATCGAAGATCCGGTCGATCGCGTGATGCATATTGAGCTTCACAACGGTGTCATCGGACCGCTTGTAATTGATCTCGCAGCTTTTCGCGGCACGGTCATAGACATCGAACAATGCCGCCGCGAGATCGCCTGTCGGATAGTTGATGTTCGGATCGCCTTCTTCGTGGCGGCGGATCAGGTCACGTGCCAGCTCATTGAGTTCAACGGCTTGCGTCTTCAAACGTGCATCACGAGACGGAGTCGCATAGCGCTCCCAATCCCCATAGGTGCCGTAGATATTTTCAGGTAGTTTCTCAGGCGCGGGCTTTTCATGCACGCCGGCATAGACGGCAAGATTGACAGCTGTCTTCCGTGCACGGAAAGACGAGCAGAGCGCCGCTGTCGCATTGGCCATTTCCTCGACCGGGTCATAAGGCGTGCCGGGTTTTCTCAGCCGCATGCGTACCCAGTCATAGTAGGGCAGGAAGCGGTCTTCGACGAAGAAGCGGCTGCGATCCCAACGTCCAGAGTCATCGGGATGCGTGCCCCAATACTGCTCCATTGAGAAATCAGGAAGCGTCGCGTTTTTTGCGCCGACAACGTTTCCGCCGATATAAGTACCCTTTGACGTCTGGCGGGCACCAGTCAGGCGGATCGGGCGCCATGCTTTCAGTCCAGAGCCAAGCTCAGGTTCAGAACGGACAACATGGTGGCCGTAAGGCTCGCGGCTGACCGTATAGTCAGGGTGCGAAGAGATCAGCAGGATGCGACCGTCATCCTCAATCTCATAGACGATGCTGACATGGCCGTAGATATCATAAGCGATGGTCCCCGGGCGCACGGCCTCGCGCGTCACACTGACGGGATAGAAATCAGCAAATTGCAGCCGCTCGTCTTCAGGATGGACACGGAGCATCGCAGTCGAGACGATGTTGAAGATCCGGTTGAGCAGGACCGGCGCGTTGCGCGGGCTGCGGCCCTCCGGCTGGATCACATCTGCGCGGCTGACGACTCGGTTGCCGTATTTCGAGTAACGCGCGTCATTGCCGGCATCCTTGCCGGGCCTGATCGAGATCGCATCCTGAAAAGAGAAGGGCAGGCCGCGTTTCCACGAATAATAGCCGCGCAGCACATAGACCATGTCTGTGCAGTCGCCGAGCCACAGCATGTCCTCGTCATCATAGACGCGGTAGGGATTGGCATCAGAACGCAGGCAGTCATCAATCGAGATACAGCCCGACCGGCCGATGGCCTGAACGAAGGCCTCATAGCCGCGCTCATCTTCCTCGGTCCATTCGGTGGCCCAGATCTCCCAAGAAGCCGTCTTGTTCCGTGCCGGCGGCATCAGCTCTAGAAGGTGGTCGAATTTCTTCTGGCCGAAGGCTTCATCGGTGCCGCGCACGACATTCCAGTAGCGTTCGCCCCGGACAACGTCCTCAATCGGCGGGAAATTGGAGGCAGGCTGTGCCGCGGCGGCAAGCGCCGGCAGCAGGCCCAATAGTCCCAGAATTCCCCAACGACGTCCCATCTCACCCCGTCACTTCTACAAAGTGCCACAAGAGCCTAGCGGAAATCGGGCCCTGACGGCAAGAAACGCGGCTCAAGGAGCCTGACATGTCGAAATTCGCCTTTTTGATCAGGCCTTACGTGGCTCTTGACCTGCCCGCGATCCGCGAAATGTGGGGGCGCTCGATCCGAGAGTTGGGCCCGCGCGCCTATTCGCCTGAACAGGTCGCGGCTTGGGCCGTGCGGACGAATGATATGGATCGGCTAGGGGAGAGGCTAGGGGACGGCCGGCAGGTCTGGGTCGCAGAAGGCGTCACCGAAGAGCCAATCGGTTTCATCGACCTCGAAGAAGATGGACATATCGACTTTCTTTATGCCGCGCCTGAGGCCGCGGGGCAGGGGGTAGCCGTCCGGCTCTTTGCTGAGGTCGAGCGCGCAGCGAAAGCCGCGAAGATCAGCCGTCTGCATACGGAAGCCAGCGAAGTCGCGCGCGGTTTTTTCGAGCGGATGGGCTTTGTGATGCTTCATCGCCGAGAGCTGGAGCTTGATGGCGTGCCGATCCATAACTGGAAGATGGAGAAACAGCTCGCCTGAACCCGCAAGGTTCAGGCAGAAAGATGGCCCGTCTGGGTCAGATGGTCGACAAGGCAGTTGACGAGTTGTTCGTCACTCGACGGTTTGACGACCACGGGCGCACCGATTTCTTCGATCAACTCACCCCGCCGCCGCAGATCGCCTGAATGCAGGATGAAGGGGATGCCATATTCCTTGAGGCGGACGGCGACATCCGCGCAGGTCTTGTTCTTGCCGAGATTTACATCGAGTACGGCGCAATTGAAGACGTGTTGGGTCATCGCCTCCAACGCTTCTTCGGGTGAAAGGCAGTGCACGACATCAGCGCCGTAATCCTGAAGGCTCATCTCGACGTCGAGTGCGATGATTGGGTCGTCTTCCAGTACCAGAATTTTGAAACCAGATAACTTCATGCCTGTCTCGCTCACGGAATACTGCAACATCATCACGACATCACCGGCATGTGCAAGGTCGCCTTCAGCCCGTCCTCTTGCCAATCGAGGCCGAGCTCTCCCCGTGCCGATTTGAGCAGGGTCGACATGATGCCGGAGCCAACCCCGGCCTCTTCGGGTACGTGATCAATTTTAGGCCCGCCGGTCTCCTTCCAGTCGAGGATTAAATGTCCATCCTCTTCGCGCCAGTCGAGAGTGACCTTGCCTTCGTCCGCACTCAGCGCGCCGTATTTCGTCGCATTGGTCGCCAGCTCATGAAGGACAAGTCCGACTAGTGAGATGGTCGAGGTCGAAAGGCCGATCTTTTCACCTCTCATGATAAAGACATCCTCCGAACCCGCCGCATAAGGAGAAAGGACGGCCGTCACGATCTCCGAGATGTCCGCTGGCCCAGCGCTGGCCGAGGAGAGGGCATTTTCATGCGCATTGCCAAGCGCCCGAATACGGCCATTGATCTTGTCCGTAACCTGCTTTGCACCTTCCTGACGGCCCGTCAGAGAGACGATTGAACCGATCACGGAGAACATGTTCTTCATGCGGTGGGAAAGCTCACGCGCCAGCAGCTTTGCCTGATGCTCATCCGCTCGCGCGGCATGGACGTCCGAGACGTTCCATTGCGAGCCGAAAAAGTAGAGCAGCTCCCCGGTGTCGCCGTCGTAGATCGGGCCAAGGTGAAGTGCGTTCCAGAATTTAGTGCCGTCCTTGCGGTAGTTCAAAACCTCGACAACCAGCACTTCTTCCTCCCGGATCGCCTTGCGGATCAGGTTGAGGGAGTCTTCATCCGTATCCGGCCCCTGGAGGAAGCGGCAGTTCTTCCCGATCACTTCGTCATGGTCGTAGCCGGTCAGCATAAGGAAAGCCCGATTGGCAAAAATGATCGGATTGTCGGGCTGGTTCGGATCAGTCAGGCAGACAGCCATGCGGGTCTGCGCCATGGCCCTTTCGAAAAGGACTCCGGTCGCACCCGTAAAATTATCTTCAGGATGCCCACTTTCGGTGTCGTCGTGAGCGCTCTGTGACTGGGAAATGTTTTCGGTCGTCTTTTCCATGTCGCCTCCGCAAGAAGAAACGTGGAACAATCATCCAAGGTTCCGAAGTGCTGGAAAGTCAATGTAAATCAATGACATAAGAATGTGCGTTGATGCATGTTTGGTAAGGCGGTCTGTACGGAATTGAGAGCGTCCCCCCTCGTAAAATAACGCTTCGGTCACCATATATAACTAGGTAGGCGCACCAGCGCCGTTGCAGGAGGGATTTATGGAGCAGGGTCTGATTTTCGTCGCGGTATTCGTCGTTCTCGCATTTATCATCATTAATTCGATCGTGAAGATCGTCCCGCAGGGCTATCAATATACGGTCGAACGCTTCGGCAAATACACAAAGACCCTGAAACCTGGCCTTCACATCCTCGTTCCTTTTATCGACTCGGTCGGCAAAAAAATGAACATGATGGAACAGGTGCTCGATATTCCGAGCCAGGAAGTTATCACCCGTGACAACGCCATGGTTCACGCCGATGCGGTCGCCTTTATCCAGGTCGTTGATGCCGCTCGGGCAGCCTATGAAGTCGCCAATCTTGACCGTGCGATTTCGAACCTCGCACAGACCAACATCCGCTCCGTGATCGGCTCGCTCGATCTCGATGAGACTCTGTCGAACCGGGATGACATCAATGAGCGGCTGCTGCGCGTCATCGATGCGGCAACCAATCCGTGGGGGATCAAAGTCACCCGTGTCGAGATCAAAGACCTCTCACCGCCTGCCGATATTACCGAGGCGATGGCCCGCCAGATGAAGGCAGAGCGTGTGAAGCGGGCGGAAATTCTGCAAGCTGAAGGTGACCGGAACTCGGCGATCCTCCGTGCCGAGGGCGCCAAGCAGTCGGCGATCCTTGAAGCCGAAGGCCGCCGAGAAGCTGCCTTCCGCGATGCCGAGGCGCGTGAACGTGAGGCACAAGCAGAGGCCGAAGCGACCAAGGCCGTCTCGGACGCCATTGCGGGCGGTGATGTTCAGGCCATCAACTACTTCGTCGCGCAGAAATATGTCGACGCCTTTGAAACGCTCGCCAAAGCACCGAACCAGAAATTCGTCATCCTGCCGACGGAACTGACCTCGCTTGCAAGCACGGTCGGCGGTGTCGGGGCACTGGCCAAGGCCATGATGGACGGCCAGCCGATCAGCCCGGCAAACACTTCCGTGCCGCCGGCGCGTAGCTGATTTGCCGGATAAGTTTGGGAGGCACTGATGATTGAATTCTTGACCGATATGCCCTTCTGGGCCTGGTTCCTGATTGCAGGGGGGCTCCTCGTCCTAGAGCTTCTGACGGGGACGACCTTTCTTCTCTGGCCGGCGATTGCAGCGGCCATTGTCGGGCTCATCACGACTGTGCAGCTCGACGGCCAGTGGGTGACGCAATGGCTGCTCTTTGCCGGTCTCACCGTCGGGCTTGGTGTGCTTGGCCGTCCTTATGCGGAGCGCTGGATCAGGAACACGCCGACCGACAAACCGGGTCTCAATGATTTCTCATCGAGCCGGGTAGGGCGACGCGGCGTGTCTGCGACGGCCTTTGTCGGCGGTCAGGGCCGGATCAGTCTGGGGGACACTGAATGGTCAGCTCGGCTGGAAACGGGTCACGGTGAGTTGGCTGTTGGTCAATCCGTTGAAGTGACAGCGACAGACGGGACGGTCATGATCGTCCGCCCGCTGGGGCAAGCCTGACGCTTACCACTTGCCCAATTTCATCGCGAAGCTGAGCGCGCCGAATTCATCCGAGCCGCCCGAGTTCTCGAATTCGCTTGATCGGAAGACGTGGATGTAACTCAGCTGGAAACGGTCATACTGCAGGACGACACCTGCTTGTGCGTCTCCGACCAGCGGGTGCTTGTCGACCGTAACGATATCATCCGAAAACAGACGGCCATCTAGGAAGATGCTGCGTGCAACCGCGCGTCCCTCAAAGCCGCCAAAGACATGCCAGCTGAAACCTGGTACCGATGCAAAATAGGCTGTGCCGCCGAGGCCCGGTGTGACGCGGACGGGGCCATAGTCCTTGGCCAGATTATCGCCAATGCGGAACGTCAGGCTGGTGTGCACGTCGGTCTGAACATTCCCCACGGTGACACCATAGGCCGGGATCATGTCGATCTCGATCCAGCCATCACCGATTGACGTGCCGATCCGGCGGCGCTGGTCCAGCGTGATCGCTATCCCTAACTCGTCCCCGATCTGATTATCCCAACCCTCGGCTTCGACGCCGCCGATCAGGCGATGGGCGAAGTTCTGAGCGTCCTCACCAAGAGCGGAAGGGCCGACCATGCCGACCTGCGCCGTCAGTTGCGTCAGGCGGTCATTTTCTTCGACCATGGTTGTGTATTCGCCATAGAGATAGGCCGCATACGGATGCTCACCCGGTAGAGGTGCCGTCGCGAGCGTGTGCTCTGGCGTATAAAGCGACTGGCCAAGGCCAAAACCGATGCGCGCCTCGGCACCCGGTCCCATGCCGAGGAGATGCTCAGCGGCAAAGGCGGCGAGCCCAGCTGGCGGGCGCGGCCCAGACAGCCATGAGGCTTTGGAGCCATTGGTGTAGTTGAAATCGTCCGAGGCGAAATAATCATTCTCGAAGGTGAATGAGATCGTCGCGTCGTTGATATGCGTGTGCTTCTTGTCGTCCGCCCCTGCAGAAGCGGCAGATGCGAAAAGGACCACGGCTGAGATGCCGGTACTCAGTAACTTGCCTTGCATCAGTTTAAAGGCCCCCCCGGGTCATACACATTCTGATGTCGGTATTGCTTAGACCAGAACGATAATTCTGGAAAGCTTTCTGCTGGCGCGGTTTATGCGGCACCACTTCCCCTTTAATCAAGCCTGATGACCCAGTTTCCCCTTCGTTCAATATTGGTGCCAGAGGAGGGCCAGCGCGCAATCGGTGCGCTGCTGGCAGGCGCCCGGCTTGATATTGAGATCGTCCTTGGGGCGGATGCCGAGCCCCTTGCGTCTCCTTATGCCGTGATCGCCTTCGATCCCGGCCCCGTCATCAACCGTTTTGCTGATGCGGCCTGGGTTCATGTCGCGGGCGCGGGGACCGACAAGATCGAAGCGGCGATGGAGTTCACGCCGCCGCTGATGACCCGCACGTTGGGAGAGCTCGGGGCGCAGATCGCCGAATATGTGCTCGGCTATGTGCTCCAGCGCAGCCAGCGCATGGCGGCGCGCGCCCAAGCGCAGGCGCGGGCAGAATGGTCGAAAGATGCAACGCAGCCGAGATACCTGAACGGCCAGCGGGCGGTCATCTTCGGCACGGGCGCAATCGCGCAGGAGATTGCCCTGCGGCTTACCCAGTTCGGCGTGATCGTCGATGGTGCCTCCCGCAGCGGGAACGCTGTTACCCCCTTCCGGCAGGTGGTGCGGGCCACAGACTGGCGCGCGCTTGAGCCTGAGACGGTAGATATCGTGGTGCTGGCCTTGCCGAACCGTCCCGGCACCAAGGGGCTGATCGGGCATGAGATCCTGTCCGCATTCCGCGGCGCGCAGCTTATCAATATCGGTCGCGGCGAAGTGCTCAACGAGCGCGCGCTGATCGATGCGCTGGCGGCGGGCGAGATCAGCGAGGCTGCGCTTGATGTCTTCGCGACAGAGCCCTTGCCGGCGAGCTCTCCGCTCTGGTCGCACCCTCACGTGAAGGTGACGCCGCATGTCTCCGGGCTCACCCGGCCGGAGGACACAGTGGACGCATTTCTTGCAGCTCTGGATGCGTTAGAGCGTGGCGAGACGCCGCCCCTTCTGGTTAATCCGGGGGCAGGGTATTGATTTTCCGCGCAAAGCGGGCTGATGGCATGAAAATCGCTGGAAGTAGCAGGCTGAGTCAGTTTATGTGCGCGCGGGAGAATGTCCCGGGCCTTTCGGTGGGGCGCCGACCCAAGGGGATGAGAATGCGATTTCGTTTTGCCAGTGTTTTGCTTGTTGCTGCCGCTTTGACGGCCTGTGTGTCGTCACCGAACCCGGAAGCGGAGAAGCGGGCCAAGGCCTGGCGCATGGTCAATAACACGACCGATGTGACCGTTGTCGGTGAGAACCGTCTGCGGCTGATCAGTGATACGCCTTTCGCCGCTGGCGGCGATGAAATGGAAAAGGCGATGCTGCTGCGCGCCGCCGGTGAAGCGATCGACCGCGACTATCCGCGCTTTTCGATTGTCTATGTCGATTACCACCAGCGCGGCATTGGCGGCTGGTTCGGGCCGGACCTCGGCGATTCAACCAAGCGCTGGATCGGTACCTATGAGGATCTTCTCTCAGCCCGCGACCGCGCCGATCTCGACGGCAGTCTCGACAGCCCGTTCGGTTTCAAGAGCATGGACGTTGTCATCCGCCTCTTGGCTGAAGACGAAGAGCCGACACGTGCCGCTTTCTCAACCGAAGCGATTTTCGAGAATCTGATCGATGACCGTATCGACCGGCATAATCTGCAGGCCAATCCGCGGGTCGCGATTCCCAAGCTGAAAACGCCGAATATCTTCAAGCGCAACCGCTAAGCGCTACTGTGTCACCATGGCGGCGGCCGCAAAGGTCGTCGCAAAGCCCACCACCGGAAACAGCACTGTCTTGAACTTGCTGTTCCGGAAAAGGAGCGCCATCACCCCGAGTGAGAACGCAAAGGCGAGCCCGCCAATGGTGGCAATGGCGCCGAGCACCTCTGCATCCAGAAACCGGGTCTCTTCCTCGCGCTGGGCGGCATAGATAAAGCCCGCCATCGCCACGAAGATGAAATATTGCAGGGCGAGGCCGACGACACTCTTGAGCACACTAAGCAAGAGCAGGAGCGCGCCTGCAGCGGCGATGATCCAGACCCAGCCATCCTCCATGTCGTGTGTCTCCCTGATTGCGGCGGCGTGCCGCCTGCCTCCTGACCACCATTAGGGTTTATATGGGGTTACGAAGTGGAGCCCGCCATGGCGGCATTGCGCCTTATCCTTGGAGATCAGCTCAGCCGTGGGGTCTCGGCCCTGTCCGGGCTCGACCGCGATGCAGATATTATCCTGATGGCGGAGGTCATGTCGGAGGCAAGTTACGTCCGGCATCACCAGCAAAAGATCGCTTTCTTGTTCTCGGCCATGCGCCATTTCGCGGCTGATCTCGAAAAGGAGGGCATCAGGGTTCGCTATGTCCGGCTTGATGACAGCGGAAATAGCGGGTCGCTTTATGGCGAGGTCGAGAGGGCACTCGCGGAATGCGATGGGCTCGATGAGCTGATCGTCACCGAGTGCGGGGAGTATCGTCTCGCAGAAGAAATGGCGGGCTGGGCGGATCGGTTGGGACGGCCGGTCGAGATCCGGGAGGATGATCGGTTTGTCTGCTCTCTGACGGAATTCGAGAAATGGGCCTCAGGCCGCAAGACGCTCCGTATGGAATATTTCTATCGCGAGATGCGAAAGAAAACCGGCCTTCTGATGGATGGGGATGACCCCGAAGGCGGCGAGTGGAATTATGATACCGAGAACCGCAAGAAACTCCCGAAAGGCTATAGGCCGCCGACGCGCAAAGCCGTCCGCCATGACGATGTGACGAAGGAGGTGCTGGATCTGGTCGCGGACCGCTTCGGGGATCATTTCGGCACACTCGATGGGTTCAGTTATGGAGTCACGCGAGATCAGGCCCTGCGTCAGATGGATGATTTCATCGAGGTCTCGCTCCCAAAATTCGGCGACTATCAGGACGCGATGGCAACGAGGGAAGATTTCCTCAATCACTCGCTTCTCTCGGCCTATCTGAATGCGGGGCTGCTCTTGCCGATGGAGATCTGCGAGGCAGCAGAAGAGGCGTATAAGGAAGGTCATGTGCCGCTGAACGCGGCGGAGGGGTTCATCCGGCAGGTCATCGGCTGGCGGGAATTTATCCGCGGTGTCTACTGGCTGAAAATGCCGGCCTATAAGGAAACGAATGCCCTGAAAGCAGACCGTCCGTTGCCGGATTTCTACTGGACTGGTGAGACGGACATGCATTGCGTGGCGGAAGTCGTCCGCTCAACGCGGGACAATGCCTATGCGCATCACATCCAGCGCCTGATGGTGACGGGGAATTTTGCGCTGCTCGCCGGGATTGCGCCGGAGGCGATCAATGAGTGGTATCTGATCGTTTATGCGGACGCCTATGAATGGGTGCAGCTACCCAATACGCATGGCATGGCGATTTTCGCTGATGGCGGGGTGGTGGGTTCAAAACCCTATGCTGCCTCCGGTGCCTATATCAATCGGATGTCGGATTATTGCTCAAGCTGCCGCTTCAAGGTCACCAAGAAGACAGGCGATGATGCTTGTCCTTTCAACTATCTCTACTGGGATTTCCTGATGCGGAATGAAAAATCCTTACGCGGTAATCACCGGATGGGGATGATGTTCAAGAATCTTGATCGCAAGAGCGAGGAGGAGAGTGAAGAGCTGAAGTCGCAAGCAAAAGCGTTTCTGGATGGCCTGCCTTCAGGGACAAAGGGGCTTTACTAAGATAAAGGCTTTTCCCGAAGGGCTGAGCCGCCTAGGGCGGCGACATGAATTCGAAATTCGATATTGTTGTCATTGGCGCGGGCGCGGCGGGACTGTTCTGTGCGGGGCTCGCCGGGCAAATGGGCCAGCGCGTGCTTGTCATCGATCATGCGAAAAAGCCCGCCGAGAAGGTCCGCATTTCAGGTGGCGGGCGGTGCAATTTCACCAATATCCATACGTCCCCGGACCGGTTCATCTCGGCCAATCCGCATTTCGCCAAATCCGCGCTGGCGCGATATACGCCAAACGATTTCTGTGAGCTGATGGCCCGCCATCATCTGACCTGGAATGAAAAGACGCTGGGGCAGCTTTTCTGTGACCAGAAATCGGGCGCGGTGATCCGGCTGTTACTCGATGAGTTGGAGACCGGGCAGGGCGAGCTGTGGCTGGAGACCAAGGTCGAGAACATCGATCCGTCAGGTGACGGATTTAGCGTCAAAACCACGCGGGGGACGGTTGAGGTCAACAAAGTCGTGATCGCGACCGGCGGGCTCTCCATCCCGAAAATGGGTGCTACCGGCTTTGCCTATCATGTCGCGCGGCAGTTCGGCCATGAAGTCGTGCCGCGTCGGGCGGGGCTCGTGCCGTTCACTTTCGAGGGCGAGGCACTGGAGAGGTTCGCTTCGATTTCTGGTACTGCCCTGCCGGTCCGGGCGGCGACGGGCGGCAGGACCTTCGAAGAGGCGATGCTCTTTACCCATCGCGGGCTTTCGGGCCCGGCGATCCTTCAGGTCTCGTCCTATTGGGAGGAGGGCGCGCCTGTCACGCTTGATCTTCTGACTGGCGCGGGGGGTGAAGATGCTCTTCTGGCACTCAAACGCGCGCATCCGAAAAAGACGCTTGGTGGGGCGATGGACGGGCTCCTACCCGGACGGCTCCTCCGGCTGCTGACGGAGACCGGGCATATTCCTCAGACTGGCCCGCTAGCGGAAGTCTCCGACCGGGATATCTCCACCGTTGCGGCGGGGCTCGGGGCGTTCGAGGTCACCCCATCCGGGACCGAAGGCTACCGCACGGCGGAAGTGACGTTAGGTGGGGTAGATACGGACGGGCTCTCCTCAAAAACGATGGAGAGCAAGCACCAGTCCGGGCTCTATTTCATCGGCGAATGCGTCGATGTGACGGGCTGGCTCGGCGGCTATAATTTCCAGTGGGCCTGGGCCAGTGCCCATGCCGCCGCGATGGCTGTAGTGGGGTAGAGCGCTCGCCCTTGTGCCTCGTCTTTCGAGGCTGACCTGCGGTCAGCACCTCAGGATGAGGCTGGTGGGGATCAATACTCCCGCAGCAATCCCGTCAGGCGGCCCTGTACCTTGACCTGATCGGCGCCGAAGATGCGAGTTTCGTAAGCAGGGTTCGCCGCCTCAAGTGCAATCGAATTGCCACGCTTACGGAGGGTTTTGAGGGTCGCTTCTTCATCCTCGACGAGGGCCACGACGATCTCGCCATTGCCGGCATCATCACAGCGCTGAAGGATCACGGTATCACCGTCAAAGATCCCGGCCTCGATCATGGAATCGCCCTGGACCTCGAGCGCGAAATGCTCACCGCCGCGCATCATGGAGGGCGGCACGGAGACGCGCGCCTGCTCATGCTGAATGGCGGCAATCGGCGTGCCCGCAGCGATCCGGCCAAGGACGGGGAGTTCGGTCATGTGCGGGGCAGGTTCGATCTCACGTCGTTTCGGCGGATCGAGGTTTTCGATCACGGACGGAATGAACCCGGCGCGTTTCTTCTCGGCGCCCATGGTCGCGGCCTCGGGCAGGCGGGTCACTTCCAGCGCGCGGGCCTTATGCGCAAGGCGCTTGATAAATCCGCGTTCTTCGAGCGCAGTGATCAGCCGGTGAATGCCCGACTTTGATTTCAGATCCAGCGCTTCTTTCATTTCCTCAAAAGAGGGGGAGACCCCGGTTTCGAGAATCCGCTCATGAATGAACATCAAAAGCGCGTGCTGCTTCGGCGTCAGCATATGTCATATCCTTTCCCGCACATCTGGCGGTGGTTTCGGGGCCGGACCCAAAACAGGGGCAATCTCGGCTCCGGAACAAAGCATGATCGTTCTAGGGTTGTTCTCATGCCCCGTCAACAGCCTTCGCAAGAGTGTTCCGCTTGCGGTGCATGGGCGAGGCCGATTAGGGGGCGGGGATGGCCCGCGTGATCCTTCTCAACAAGCCGTTTGGCGTCCTTTCGCAATTCACCGACAGGGGGAATGCGGACAGTCCGCGCGCGACACTGTCTGATTTTATCGATGTACCGGGCGTCTATCCGGCAGGCCGGCTCGACCGCGATTCAGAGGGGCTGATGGTCCTGACCGATGACGGACGATTGCAGGCGCAGGTGGCGGATCCCAAATACAAGCAGCCCAAAACCTATTGGGCGCAGGTCGAGGGCGTGCCCGATGAGGCGGCGATCGCGGCCTTGCGTAAAGGCGTGGAGCTGAAAGACGGCATGACGAAACCGGCCGAGGCCAGTGTGATCGAGCCGCCCGCCATATGGGAGCGCGATCCGCCGATCCGGGTACGAAAGAGCGTGCCAGATAGCTGGATCGAGCTGACGATCCGTGAGGGGAAGAACCGGCAGGTGCGGCGCATGACCGCGGCGGTGGGGTATCCCACTTTGCGGCTCATCCGGGTGCGGATCGGTATCTGGTCACTTGATGGGCTGGCGCCGGGAGAGTGGCGGGCGGTTTAGGGTCTGTCGATCCTTGTTTCGGGATCGCATTTGTCTTCGTCATAGTCGGCGAGACATTCCCGCATCAGCAACGCCCACTGGCCCAGAACTTCATTTTCCCAGAAGCCTTCTGCTTCGGCTCCGGCGATGTAGTCTTCGGCAAGCTGGCTCTTGGCGCTGTACATTGCGGGATAGGCCATGATGAGTTTGATAAAGGCCGCGTCAATGTCACCGGGCTTGGCAAGAAATGCCGTGCCCGCTTTGAAATAGGCGTCCATGAACTCCGCATCATTCAGCGTATTTGACGGATCATACCAGACCCCGATGAGGAGTTGCTCGAAACTGATGAAGGGGTCTGATGTTGGAGAAAGTAACCGCTCGGTCCTGTAAGCAACATAGAAACGCGACTTGCTCCGTATGGAGGCAAATTCATCGGTCTTCAGCCAGGCCTCAAGCTGGGCGACTTCGCCGGGGGTAAAGTCGCGATACATGGGCAGCCCGTTCGATGGGCATTGCGGCAATCGGGTAATGAAATCACAGGATGAGATCGGGCGGAGGGAAAGCGTCCTGTCGCCCATTCTGGAGCAGGAAGCCGTCCCGGTAATGACAAATTTCTCGCCGCCGACCGGGCAGGTCACATCCACCTTGGTCGGAATGCCTGCCGACCCGTTCGTGATGAGTGGGGCGCCCAGAATGGCCATGACTGAATCGAACATCTCTTCCTCCTCGACCTTTGATGAAGCGTAGCGAAAAGCGGGGCGTTTACAAAGTCGACCCGCAGTAGTACGAAACGTACTAATCCGGGTTTTAATGATGGGAGGGCGCGTGACGCTCACCTCGCTTTCATATGCGCTGATCGGCCTTGCGCTTGCCGCACCGCGGACGGGCTATGCCTTGCGAAAGGTGTTCGCGGACACGCCGCTTGGCGTCTTCTCCTCCAGCCCCGGCAGCATCTATCCCGCACTGCGTAAGCTGACGGCGAGCAGGCATCTCGACGCGCGCACGGACGGCAACAGCGCGATCTATCATGTGACGGCGAAGGGGCGGCGGGCGTTGCGCGACTGGGCGCTGGCGCCGGTGACGCTGCATGAAATTTCGCGGGAGGCAGATATCGCACTCCTGCGCTTTGCTTTTCAGGAAATGCTCGATGATGCGGCCGGAACGCGCGCCTTTCTCTTGAGTTTCCAAGAGGCGGTCACGGCGCATATCGCAGGCTTAGAGGCCTACATGGAGAGTGATGACGTGATCCATATGTCCGTGCACGGCAGGCTCGCTATGGAAAACGGGATCATGTCTTACCGTTGCAATCTGGCCTGGGCGGAAAAGGCACTCAGGGCCTTTCCCGAGGAGGGGAAATGATGAAGGGTTTTGTGGTCAATGGGCTAAGATGGGCCGCGCTGTGGGCGGCCTTGCTCGCAGGATCGATGGCGGGCGTAGCGATTGCCGGAATTGGCAGCGAAGGGGTGGGCACGGACGGGCCGTTCTCCTCCGAAGCGGCGTTCCTAATCGTCAACGGGCTTCATGCCTTTGTGCTGACCCTTGTTGCCACCGCCGCGCGGGTCAGCCGGGTGAAGCTCTTCCTCGGGATCTTCACGGTTTTCTATGTCGTCCATTCGGTTCTTCAGCATATGGAGGCGTTCTGGTTCATCGATTTCCTTGAACTGTCGCAGGAATTCCTGATCCGCAGTTCGCTCATGGTGCTGGTGCAGGCGCTGATTGCGGGCGCGGTGGCGGCCCTGATGTGGCCGAACAGATCGTATAAGGAAGAAGGCAAGACGCCTGTGGGGCCGTCCCGGTTTGGTGGATCGGTCATTCTTTATATTCTCTGCTATGGGCTGGCGGGCATGTATATCGCCTGGGCGAGCACGGATGTGCAGGCCTATTACGATTTCGGCGACGAGATTGAGACCGGGCCGCTTCTCCTCTTCCAGGTTCTGCGCGGCAGCCTGTGGGCGGCGATCGTCGTGATGCTAGGCCGGATGATGACTGGACCGGCCTGGACACGCGGGGTCATCACGGGCGTGGTATTTGCGGTGCTGGCCGCAGCGCAACTCATCTATCCCAGCAGCTTCATGCCGTGGGAGGTGCGCCAGATCCATCTGGTCGAGGTCGGCACGTCGAACTTCGTCTACGGATTACTGGCTACGCTGCTCCTCTTTGCCGGGGTGCGGCGGCGGGCGGTTTAGGGCCGGTTTTGGTAGGGCCAAGGGTTCTGGATCGGGCCTTTTCGGGTTAGGGAAGCTCCGGCAAGAGGGAGACCTGATATGACATTTGAGAAAAAAGACCTGCCCGCCCAGCATTATATCTATGTGGACCGCGAGGTCTCCATGCTGGATGGCGCGGCGATTGGTGAGGCGATGGGCTCGGCCTTTGGCGAGGTTTTCGGCTTTGTGGGGCAGGCCGGGATCACGCCGCAATCGATGCCGATGTCGGTCTATATGGAGATGCCGACGGACGGGAAAATGAAATTCCGCGGTGGCGTCATGGTCTCCGAAGCTGATGCCGCAAAGGCATCAGGCAATGTGAAGGCCGATCAGCTGCGCGCGGGCGCGGCGATGATGACGACGCATAAAGGCCCCTATGCCTCGCTCAATGTTTCGCACAAGGCGCTGTGGGATCATATCGAGACGCAAGGCCTACAAACCGCGATGCCGGTCTGGGAGATCTATGTCGATGATCCGACCACGGTGGATGAGGCGGAGTGCCGGACGGAGATCTACCGCGCGATCGGGTGACTTACGGGCAGCCCGGCCCGGAAAGCGCGTCACCGCCCGCGACCAGCAGGACCGTATCTTCGCCTGATACGCAATAGAGCCGGTCATAATCCGTCTCAGGCATTGGCTCGGCCTCACCGCCGAGCAGGATGACCAGCGCCGGGGTCGTGTTCGAATGCCCGACGACGAGGGCTGTGCGGCCATCCTTCTTCAGATGATCGGCAAAGCCCGGCAGGTCGGAGGGATCATAGCTTGTAATCTCAAGATCGAGCGCTTCTGCGAGCGGGGCGGCGGTCTCTTGCGTCCGGTGATAATTCGTTGAGTAGATGACCTCGATGCCGGCGTTCTCAAGCTGGCCGGCCAAGCGCTCGGCGCGGGCAGTGCCTTCATCGGTGAGGGAGGGGTTAGGTCCAGCCTGTTTCTCGGCATGACGCACAAGGAAGATTGCGGGGTCAGTGTCTCCGGCCATGGCCAGCATGTTGGCGGTCATCGCGGTGAAAACAAGCGCGGCGCTGAGGAAAGAGCGGATCATGTGCAGTCCTTTTTTAGGCTACAATGCCCGATCGGTGGTAAGACAGCAAGATGCCAAGGCCCTCACCCGGCATTGCGTCCGCAATGCCAACCTCTCCCAAAGTGAGAGGATGTTCTGGGTAGGGACAGATATTGGTGTGCTCCAACTCTCCCTTGGGAGAGGTTGGAGCCTGCGAAGCAGGCTTCGGGTGAGGGGTCTTAGACCCCCAGCAACCGTTTCGTGGCTTCGGTCACGTCATCATGGCGCATGAGGTGCTCGCCGACAAGAAAACGGCGGATGCCGGACTGCTCAAGGCGTTTGAGGTCGTCATGACTGGCGATACCACTTTCGCCGACAATGGCGCGGCCCTCGGCCAATTCAGAGAGGCGTTCTGAGACGGCCAAATCTGTCTCGAATGTGTGCAGGTTTCGGTTATTCACGCCCAGAATGCCGCCGGGGAGGCGCAAGGCGCGGATGAGTTCATCCGCATCGTGAACCTCGACAAGGACATCCATCTGATATTCGCGCGCGGCGGCAAAAAGCTCCGCTGCCTGATCATCTGACAGGACCGCCATGATGAGGAGGATCGCATCCGCGCCCCAGAGGCGGGCTTCGCCCACCTGATAGGGGTCGATCATGAAATCCTTGCGTAAGGCGGGCAAGTCGCAAGCGGCCCGCGCGGCGGTCAGATATTCAGGCTTCCCCTGAAAGGCGGGTGTGTCGGTAAGGACGGAGAGGCAGGCCGCGCCGCCCTCCGCATAGGCCTCAGCAAGACGAGGCGGATCAAAATCAGGACGGATCAGGCCCTTTGATGGGCTTGCCTTCTTGATCTCAGCGATCAGGCCGAAGCCGTCTTTGGCGGCTTTATCAAGCGCGGCTTCGAACCCCCGGACGGGATCTGCATCGCGTGCGTCGCGGTCAATCGAAGCGGGGCTGCGCTCGGTCTTGGCCTTGCGGACCTCGCCTTTTTTATACTCGATGATGTCGTCGAGAATGGTCATGACTTGCCGTTCGTATACGCAATGAAATTGACGAGGAGCTGTTTGGCGCCGCCTGAATCAATCACCGTCTCCGCTATGCGCGCGCCGGCGGCGAGATCATCGGTGCGGCCCGCAACGATCAGCCCTGCGGCGGTGTTGAGGACCACGGCGTCACGATAGGCGCCGGGCTCGCCATCGAGCAGCTTGTGGAGGGCGAGGGCGTTCTCGGACGGGCTGCCGCCCTTGAGGGCTTCAGGGGGGTGGCGTTCGAGCTTGGCTTCCTCGGGGCTCACCATTTTCTCGATGATCATGGAGTCCCGGACAATGGCGACATGGCTGTCCCCGGTCACGGTCAATTCATCAAGACCGTCCGTACCATGAACGACCCATGCAGAGACGGAACCCAGATCGCGCAGGGTTTCGGCAATCGGCAAAAGGAGCGACTGGTCGTAAACGCCCAGAAGCTGGCGTTTTGCGCCCGCGGGATTGGTCAGCGGCCCGAGCAGGTTGAACAGCGTGCGCACGCCGAGCGCCTGCCGCACCGGCGCCATATGCTTCATCGCCGGGTGATGGTTCGGCGCAAAGAGGAATGCGATGCCGGTCTCTTCGAGGCAGGATTTAGCCACCTCCGCGCCGCCATCGATGGCAACGCCCAGGGAGGTGAGAACATCCGATGATCCGCTGGCGGAGGAGACGCTGCGATTGCCATGCTTGGCGACCGGTACACCGCAGGCGGCGAGCACCAGCGCGGTGGCGGTTGAGATATTATAGGTCTCTGCGCCGTCACCGCCCGTGCCGCAGGTGTCGACCGCGTCTTCGGGCCCTTCAAAACCGATGGCGGCGGCCCGCATGGCGAGCGCGGCGCCTGCAATCTCTTCGGGCGTCTCGCCTCGGACCTTCAGCGCCATGAGGAAGGCACCCGCAGCGATGGGGTCGACCTTGCCATCGAGCAAGAGGCCCATCGCCGCTGTCATCTCCTCTGAGGTCAGCGGGATGCCTTCGGCCGCGCGGGCGAGGAATGGACGAAAATCTGTCTTCATGCGGCGGACTTTGCTTGCGGGAGCTGGGCGAGGAAATTGCCGATCAGCTGCGCGCCGAATTCCGACGCGATGCTTTCGGGGTGGAACTGGACGCCCCAGACCGGCTGGTCTTTCCAGCGGGCGGCCATGATCTCCCCGTCATCCTCGGCCTCGGCAAAGACCTCGATCTGGTCGGGCAGGCTAGAGGCCTCCGCGACAAGGGAGTGATAGCGGGTCGCGGTGAAGTGATCGGGCAGGCCGGCGAAAAGCGGGTCGTGCTTGGTCACGCGGATCTGGCTCGTCCGGCCATGCATCAGCCGCCCGGCGCGAATGATTCGCCCGCCTGCGGCCTGCACGATTGACTGATGGCCAAGGCAGACGCCGAGGAGGGGGATGCCCGCCTCGATCGCAGCTGGCACGAGCCCAAGGCAGATCCCCGCTTCATCGGGCGAACAGGGACCGGGGGAAAGAACAATGCCCGCAGGCCTACGCGCAATCGCGTCGCTTATGCTAAGCGCATCATTGCGTTCGACTTCCACGGGCGCACCGGTTGCCCCGATCAGATGAACAAGGTTCCAGGTAAAGCTGTCGTAATTATCAATGACCAGGATCATGACATTCCTTCTCCTCCGTTCCCTATCATGGGTTCGGGCGGTGACAAGCGGATTGAAAGATCGGCGTAAACTTGGCTGGGCGGCAATTTTCCTGATCGGCGTGCTCAGCGGGGTGATATTCGGCATCTCGACCGGTATGCCGGTGAGCAATGGCTTTGCCGCGCCGGCAGCGGACGATGTGCGCCTGCGGGGCTCGGCGCGCACGATCATGGCGCTGCGGACGCCGGATGCCGTGATCCCGGCGGTGCCCGACGGGTTGATGCCGGTGCAGCCGAAAATCGCCATCGTCATCGATGATCTGGGGCTAAGCTGGGAAGCCTTCCGCGCGGTCAATGAGCTGCCGTCGCCCGTGACCCTGTCCTTCCTTCCCTATGCGGGTGAGGCGCAAGGCATGATCGATCAGGTCGCGCCCGGCCATGAGGTGATGCTGCATCTGCCGATGGAGCCGCTCGAGAAAACCGAAGATGCCGGGCCGGGGATGCTCAAAGCCAGTCTGAGCGAGAAGGCGCTGCGCGCGCAGCTTCTTGAAAACCTGACGAGCCTGTCGGGCTATTCGGGCGTCAATAACCACACGGGCAGCAAATTCACCGCCGATCCGAGCGCGATGGAAGTCGTCCTCTCGGAGCTTGATCAGCGCGGGCTGTTCTTTCTGGACTCGATCACGACCAGCCAGCCGGTTGCCGCGCGGATCGGGCAGGTCCGGGGCTATGATGTCCTTGAGCGGAATGTTTTCCTCGATCATGACTATGAACATGTCAGTGCTGAGACGGTGAAGATGCAGCTCGCCGAGCTGGAGGCGATTGCGCGGGCTGACGGATATGCGATCGGGATCGGGCATCCCTATAAAGCGACCGCTGAGGCACTCAGTGAATGGATGGGCACCGCCGATGTGCGCGGCTTCGAAGTCGTGGTGGTGAGAGACCTTTTGCCGCCAGAGCCGCCGCAGACACTGGCGTCGCGGTGAGGTAAAAGCAGTGAATTTCGTTCTGGTACTGTTGGCTTTAATGGCTTCCGCGAATGGTCAGACAGAACCGGATAGCGTTTGCATCCCAACGAACTCGGACGAATTGTTTGGTTTCCAGACAGAACCATCGGCCATTCTGGATATTTCTATTGAAGTCACTTCTTTCGTGGGAAGCCAGAACTTATCCTTACGGTTGGAGGATTTTAACTGTGACGAACGAAGTCATATTTTCGTTGAAACGACTTTCCGGTCGGATGTTCAGACACTAAATGTTGAGGGAGGTGAATTCAGCATACTGTTTGATGACACGACCCGGTTCTCTTCCATGCGCTTGCCTCGAGAAAAGTTCGGTAGTCTTTATTCCTCATATCTGGATCTTGGTTTGCAAGGGGCCACTGATAAAAGAGTGTGTCATCACTGCGCAGTATTTCAAATTTATACGGAAGATAGTGATAAAGTGACGATAGTTACTGAAGATGATGATGGCTTTGAGGCATTAGTGGAGATGACCGCGGATATTATCTCGATCGTTGATCAGCGTTTCACGGATGACCAATTTCACACAGCTTCGATGAAGCATAAGCTTGAAGAAGCGGTCCTTAGCGGGCAGTGAGGGCAGATATCGGCCTTACAGTTCAATCCATCATCCGCTGACGTGTCCGGTCGAGGAGGATCTGCTGCATCGGGCTGATCTCACCATTCCGGGCAGCAACTTCGTTCATCAGGCGGAGGAGGTCAGCGCGTTCCTCAGGTGTGCAGGCATCTCGGATCGGCAAGAGGAGCTTTGAGAGCTCATTGGCCGCATCATTCCGCTGACCGAGGATATAGAGTGCCTGCGCGACGATCTCCTGTGCCTCATGAGCGGGGGTACGCAGATCCTTCTCGACGATTTCTGCGAGGCGGTCGCGGTCGGAGGGGCTGATCTCGCCCTCATAGCGCATCAGCTGGCCGAGCAGGATGACCGCCGCGATCCGCGGGTCATCGATGGCGGCCACAAGATCCTTACCGTGACGATGCTGCCATTTGATACGGCGGACAGCACCCTTGGCATCCGCCGCGCCATTCAGGAGCTGGTTGATGGCCCAGGCGAGCCCGCCGAGCGCCATGATGGCGGCGATGATGAGATGCATGCCCCTGTTCCCCAGATCGTTTCCCCGGAGAGGGTGCCAGTTTGAGCGCTCACGCGCAAGTTGAGCGGGTTGGCTACTGCCCGGACGTCCGCGCGGCAATCTTCACCGCTTCCATCATGGCACGGGCCTTGATCTCGCATTCGCGCTGTTCGGATTTGGGGTCGGAGTCAGCGACGATTCCGGCGCCAGCATTCACATGGACATGACCGTCCTTAAGAACCGCCATGCGCAGGCCGATACAAGTGTCGATGCCGCCATCTGCGCCGAAATAGCCGATGCAGCCGCCATAGGGGCCGCGGCCTTCCTGCTCCAGCTCGTCGATGATCTCCATGGCCCGGACTTTCGGCGCGCCGGTCAGCGTGCCCGCAGGGAAGCCTGCGGCCAGCGCATCGACAGGCCGCATGCCTTCACGAAGGCGGCCTTCGACATTGGAGACGATGTGCATGACGTGGCTGTAGCGTTCGATAGTGAAGGTCTCTGTAGGGACGACCGTGCCCATATCGGAGGCGCGGCCGACATCATTACGCCCTAGATCGAGCAGCATCAGGTGCTCGGCGCGTTCCTTGGGATCTGCGAGAAGCTCCTGCTCCAGCGCCAGATCCTCCTCATGCGTGCTCCCGCGCGGGCGGGTCCCGGCGATGGGGCGGATCGTGACCTTGCCGTCGCGTATACGGACGAGAATTTCGGGACTTGCGCCCATCAGGCTGACAGGCCGGAAATTGAGATAAAAGAGGAAAGGCGAGGGGTTCACCCGGCGCACCGCGCGATAAATCGTGAAGGGATCCCCCTGATAGGGCGCGGAGAAGCGCTGGGAGAGGACGACCTGAAAGATGTCACCGGCCGCGATATATTCCTTCGCCTTGGCCACCATCTCGGCATAGACACCTTTGGGCGTATGCGATGTAAAGACGGGTTCGGGTTGATCCGGCTGCGGCGGCTGGGCAACCGGGCGATTGAGATCATCAATCGCATCGGCAAGGCGCTCGGCGGCCCGTCCATAGGCGGCGCGGGCAGAGACGCCTCTGTCGGGGCGTACGGGGCTGACGACCACGACCTCGCGCTTCACATTGTCGAAGATCGCAATCAGGGTCGGGCGGACGAAATAACCGTCTGGCACGTCATAGGGGGCGGGCTTGCCGTTCGGCAGATGCTCCGTCAGCCGAACAAAATCATAGCCGAAATAGCCGAACATGCCGGCGGCCATGGGCGGCAGCTGGCGCTGGGTTTCGGCATCGAGTGTAATCGCCGATTGCTCAAGCACCCGATGCAGTGAGGGGATCGTCTCAAGATCATCGGTCTCGAACTGATCCGGGTTCGTTGCCGGGTGGCGGTTGATCTCAGCCTTCTGGCCATGCGCGCGCCAGATCAGGTCAGGTTTAAGGCCAATAAAGGAATAGCGCCCGAGCGTGTTTCCACCCTCGACGGATTCAAGAAGGAAGGTGTCCTTCCGGTTGCCTGCAAGTTTCAGATAGGCCGAAACGGGCGTATCGAGATCGCCAGCAAAGCGGCGCCAGACGAGCTGGGGCCGACCTTCCTTATACGCCTCTTCGAACTGGGCGAAGTCCGGGGCGGCTGAAGAATAGCCGTCCAGGGTCACTGCGTGGCGCCGAAACGCTGATCAAGAAGCGCCTGATTGGTCTTGACCCCAGCATCGGCCTCAAGCGTTCTCATATAGGCGTCGTAGAGGTCGCGGCTCAGTTCCTGTCCGAACTGGACCTCGTAACGGGCGATCATGTTCGCCGCCTGAACATTCGGCCCATAGCGGACGGCCTGAACCTGCGCGATGGTGACGCTGGAGTTCCCGCCACCTAGCGAGGAAAGAACGTCGCCGCTGGCACGGAAGAAGATATCTTCAACCAACGCGCTCGGCAGATCAGGTGGGGGAGCGGCGATGCTGATCGTCCGTGTGGCCGCGACGCCGCCAACTTCCGTGACGGCTTCTTCGAACGACTTGCCACCAGCCACAGCCTGCCGGACATCGTCGACCAGCTCGTTCAGCGCTTTGGTCCGATTGGCAGCCGCCGCGTCGAGGGCGACCTGCGCAGCTACTTCTTCAAAAGGCTTCAGCTTGGCTTCGGTGATGTCGTCGATCTGGATGAAGGCGTAGCCGCCATCGCCGAGCTGGATATCTTCGAAAAAGCCGTCCTGCTGCATGTTAAAGGCGGTACGCTGAACAGCGGATTCGATCTCAACCGTTTGCCCTGAAGGGGTCATGCCATTGGACGTGATCGGACCAATGGTTTCGGCGTTCAAATCGAGATCCAGTGCCGCAGCGGCTAGCGATGCGCCTGTGTCGCCTGCTTCCTGGATTTCGTCGTAAACGGCGTCTATCTCGGAGTTGAAGACTTCTTCGGCAAGCTCTGTCTCAAGGTCCGGACGAGCCTCTTCGAATGTCACGACGACTTCCGGGGTGATCGAGGTGATATCCGCGATAACGACGCCGAAAACCCCATCAACAGGGCCAACGACGCCAGCTTCTTCGGACCCAAAGACAGCCTCGGCGACAGTATCATCCGCAAGCGCCCTTTGAGTCTCATCGGTGAAGCTGGCCAGCGTGCCGCCATTGGCAGTCACAGCTTCACGGAACGGCGTGCCGGCTTCGATTGCGCCGAGCGCTTCATGGGCCGCGTCGATCGTGCCGAACTGGCCTTGGGTGAAGGAACGAGTTTCCGGCGAGCCAAGCTGCGTAGCTCGGGCATCGTAAAGCTGGCGGACCTGTTCTTCATCGACCGTCACGCGCGCGCGAACGTCGTCCTCATTGAGGCGAAGGAGGGTGTAGGTCCTGTATTCCGGAGACTGATATTTCGTCGGGTTCGCTTCGTAATAAGCACGAAGGGCCGCCTCGTCAGGCTCAGGCAGATTGGCGGCGGTCAAAACAGCGATCGCGGTGTCGCGCTCTTCGGTCTGGCGCAGGACCAGCTTGCTGGTCAGGGTCTCTGGCGCCGGCTGGCCGAGCAGCAGTCCGTCATTAAGCTGGTCACGGAGCAGATCGACACGGACGATATCGCGGAATTCTTCCACCGACAGGCCGTTGATCGCGATGAAGCGATTGACCCGGCTTGAGTCAAACTCGCCATCCTCGTTCTGGAAAATCTCGTCATTACGAATGTAATCCTGAATCATCGAGGTCGTGACCGCCATGCCGAGCCGGTCCGCTTCTTCACGCACAAGCGCATTCCGTACGAGGCTACCGATCGATTCACTGAGCAGGCCCTGCTCAATGGCTTCTTCCCGCGTCACCCCGACGTCGCTCTGGTCCTGCAAAAGCTGGTAACGGCGAGCAAATTCCTGCTCGACCTGTTGGGCCGTGAATCCCTGATTGCCGACCTCGACCGCTTTACCGCGGCCAAAATTCGACAGGGCCGGCACGCCGACCACCCCAAATGCCGCAATGATGAGGGCCATAAAGACATACTTGCCCGGGCCATTCATGAGCTTTCGGAACATCGTGAGCATGTGTGCGATCTCTCTTCTGAGCGTGCGTGCGCATTCGAGCGCGTGGTTTGGCGAGCCTTGTCAAACTTGGCAAGGGCCGGGGCGCGGGCCATAGACCAGCCAAACATCGGTCATCCGGAAGAAAGGACCGCAAACATGAAAAGACTGATCGCGGGGAACTGGAAAATGCATGGCTTGAAGGCGGCCATGGCAGAAATCGAAGCCCTGTCCGGCAAGCTGACGCCTGCTGATCTCGAGAAAAGTGACGTGCTGATCTGCCCACCTGCGACGCTTCTGATGGGGCTGGGTGAGCAGGCGCATAACGGTGTCGCGCTTGGCGGGCAGAATTGCCATCAGGAGGAAATGGGCGCCTATACCGGCGATATCTCCGCCGAGATGCTGGCCGAGGCGGGCGCAAGCTATTGCATCGTCGGGCATTCAGAGCGCCGTGCAAAACATGGCGAGCATGACGCGCTGGTCCGCCAGAAGGCCGATGCCTGCCACCGTGCAGGGATCACGCCCATCATCTGTGTCGGTGAATCCTTCACTGACCGGGCGCAGGGCAAGGCCGTTAAGGTCGTGACCTCCCAGCTCTGGGCATCTCTGCCTGAAGATCACAGCCAGGTCGTCGTCGCTTATGAGCCTGTCTGGGCGGTCGGCAGCGGCGCGATCCCAACTCTCGACGATATAGGCGAGGTTCACGCGGCGTTGCGTGAGGTTGCCGGGCAAAATGCACGGATTCTTTATGGGGGGTCTGTAAAGCCGTCCAACGCGGCCCAGATCCTGTCTGTTCCTAATGTTCACGGCGTCCTTGTGGGTGGAGCCAGCCTGAAGGCCGAGGAGTTTTACGGAATCATCTCTGCCTGATGCCTCATTCGCTCGTCTTTAATATCGGTCTGGCCCTGACCCTGTTCGTGATCCTCTGGTCCTACTGGATGGAGCGGCGGGTGACGCGGGCCAAGCCGCCGGCGGGCGAGATGATCAAGACTTCCCGCGGCATGATGCATGTCATCCGCCGCGGGGGCAGTGGAGAGGCCGCTAAAACGCCCATCGTCCTGATCCATGGTTCGACGACCAATGCGCTCGATATGGAAATGGATATGGCCTCAAGGCTGGAGGCTGAGCGGGACGTCTTCATCCCCGACCGGCCCGGGCATGGATTTTCTGACCGCTCGGAAGATGGCTGGCGTCTAGATGTTCAGGCTGCCCAGATCCACGAGGCGCTGAGGGAAGCTGGCATCGAAAAGCCAATTGTCCTCGGCCAGAGCTATGGCGGGGCCGTCGCGCTCCGTTATGCGCTCGATTACCCTCAGGATATTTCCGGGCTGGTTCTTGTCGCCGCCGTTACTCATCCCTGGCCGGGCGGGGTCAGCTGGTACAACAGGGTCGGCATCAATCCGCTTTATGGCTGGCTCTTCCGGCGGACCTTCATTGCAATTTACGGCCGTTACGGCTCGCCGCGCGGCGTTGCGCGGGCCTTGCGCGGCAGCAAGAATGCCAATCGCTATTTCACCCGCACGCGCGTGCCGCTGACCTTTCGGCCGCGCCATTTCCTCTACAATAATGAGGACATCGTCCGGCTTTATGAGCAGTTGTTCGCGATGGCAGATCGTTATGACGAGCTTGATCTGCCGATCGAAGCGGTAGCTGGCACCCATGATATGACGGTGATGACCTCGATCCATGCGCGCTCGCTCGACAGCCAGATCGGGGGCCTCAATCTCGAGGTCATCGATGGCGGCGGGCATGCCCTGCACCATACCCATCCCGACGAAGTGATGGAGGCGATACATCGCCTCGATACGCGGCTTGCAAATCAGGGACGTTCGCCCTTACAAGGCGCGCTTCGACGACTTACCTCTGTTTTCCCGGGCGCGTGACGCGCTGGATCCAGGACCCCATTCATGACTGCCGTACTGCTGACCATTCATACTCTTCTTGTGATCGCCCTTGTTGGCGTCGTCCTCCTGCAGCGCTCCGAAGGCGGCGCGCTGGGCATGGGCGGTGGAGGCGGCGGCATGATGTCTGGCCGCGGCGCCGCGAATGCGCTGACCCGTTCAACGACGCTGCTGGCAGCCGCGTTTTTTACGACCTCGGTCCTCTTGGCGATCACCTCTGATCGTGGGGTCACCGAACAGGATATCCTCGACCAGCTGACCGGTGAGGAAAGCGGGCAGGAAGGTGATATCGGCGACATCGACGCGGATGACATTTTCGATTTCGGCGATGAGGATGCAGCAGCTGCGACAGATCCCGAAGTGGTCCTGCCGGATCCGACAGACAGCATTCCGGGTGATGATGTCCCGGCAACGACGACCGGCGGTGAAGAACCTGCCGGTGAAGAAGAGCCGCAACGCGGCTGACAAACATTCCGTGTTCCGCTAACGGAGCACGTGAAGGGCGATTAGCTCAGTTGGTAGAGCGCTTCGTTTACACCGAAGATGTCGGGAGTTCGAGTCTCTCATCGCCCACCATATCCCCACGGAACAGCCGATATTGCCGCTCAGCGGCGGGGGGTGAAGCCGAACTCCCTTGTTTAAGGATGCGCGCCTCTGGCGCGACAGTTCGAGTCTCTCATCGCCCACCAGCCTTCGCCCTGACGGGCTACGGCTTGGCAAGCCAGCCTGAGCTGGACGTTATTTTCAGAAATGAACATGCCAATAGCCGCGGGCGAAGGCTGCCACGTTGCGGATCATAGTCACTCATGATCAGAGATTGATACGTGCATTTTGCTCATGCTCAATGCACCCTACTTGCTGGGGCGACATAAAGCGCTATGACTCAGCGAGTCGAAACGGGTTCAATAGATGGCGGACAAGTTTTAAAGGACGCTGCAGCTCGCGCGGTCTTCGGAGATGCGGCGGGCAGCACAAACAGGTCAAATAGCTAAATCTGCTTATGGAGATCCTCAGGCTAGGTCGCTATTCATTTTTCAATCAGGCGCTGCGTCTCAAGTAGCTGGCGAAGTTGGAAATCAAATTCGGCAAGAGATTAAAGAGAAACAACTTGACGGTCGTTAAGAATAGTAAAAATAGAAAAAGCATACTTGCAGAGGTATTACTCTTTTCCACAATTCGATATGTATTCTTCATAGCGATTGCTTGTATTATTGTAAAGTATATATATGGATGGAACTGGAGTGGATATTTTCGGGCGTTTTTATTCATGTCATTTATATCATTATTCGTGCATTTTATATTGAGTACACGAATTATATTATCTGAGATTTTCAAATTATCAAAAAAAAGATAGTAAAAAATCACGAGATTCAAGTGTTGTCTGATGCCGATTGTGATCTACACATTGGCTTCCATACTGGTCCCGTGTATCAGCCTCGGATCACAACTCTCTAGTTTCCGGGTCCCTTCCTGTTCGCGAATCTGATCCCTGCCTCCCAGCCAGATCACACCCCGTTGGCGCTGGTCACTGAGCTTGTTCGTGCCGCAAGGGATGAATCAGCAAGTAGAGTGCATTGAGTGTGAGCGAAATGCACGTCTTTGGTGACCTTCGTGGTCATCGATTTAAAGATGATCTTCCATTCGCAGAACGGAAGATCATTAAACTGACCATCACTCCTGCACCATCTCCACAGGCGCCTCTGACGGCCCCTGAATGATGCGGGAGAAGGTCGCCTGGGCATAATTGCCGTCGGCCTTGTCGGTTGCCCAGTCACCGGTACCGGGGCAGGCGGCATACCAGAAGCCTTCCGCCGTTGAGGCGCTGCACTGATTATAGATCCCCGCCTTGAAATAGAGGGAATCTCCGCCATAGCTGTACGGATTATCGTCCTCATCGACATGGCCGTAAGGATCGACATTGCTGATCAGGCTTTTGGTGTAGGTGACGGTGCCTAAGCGCTCATTCTCAAATGTCAGATACATCGTGTTGCGGTGAACATTGATCGTGTAGCTGAACTCTTCACCGAGCGCGATGCCGTCCGCTCTCGGATCATTAGGGTTCTCCCAGGTGAAGCCGAAAACGGGATAAGCAATGTCTTTTCGCACCGGATTGTCTTTTGCGAGATTGCGCTCATAGGTCCAGAAGACTGACCCTGTCTCATGATCGGGCCATTTCTTGTAATAGACCTTGATCGGCTCATTGCCATAGCCGAAGCCGCTGGATGTATCATCATATTTGATGGCGTGGATCTGTCCGACAACGGCAGAATAGGCGGCGGCTTTCTCCGGCCGCCCGGCGTTGCGCGAAACATGATCAACCTTGAGGGTCGCCTCGAGCTTGCCGCCGATACGCCCGTATTTCTCTGATCTCTTGCGCGCCTCGACCGCCCAATTGTTCTCATAACCGGCCGTTTTATAGCGCGTATTCGTGCCGCGGAGCATCTCGCGCAGCTCGCTTCTGGTGTTGGTCGAGTTTTTCGTCGTGATCGCCTTGTTGGGCGAGGCAAAGACGAGGTGGTCCTCCTCGTTGAGATAGAAGAAATCCGGGTGCGAATAGTCCTGAAGCTCTTTGACAGTGATCGTGTCGGGCTTGTTGTCGCGGTTATCATCCTGCGGCAGGGTCAGGTTCCACTGGCTGAGATCAAAATGGGCCGCAGGCACTTTTGTCTCGGCATTAGCGGTCGACACTGCTGCGATGCTGGTGAGCCCGAATAAAGCGAGACCCGTGATGTGTGATGTTAGGATCTGAGGCATCTTCACCTCCCATTTTTAGTTTTTGACAGGAGCGTACGAAATGGTGGCCGCCCCTCAGGATCCGACCAGCAGAAGCGATATCTGCGGGACGTAAGTGACGATCAGGAGACAGATGAGCAGGGCAAGATAGAACGGCCACATGGTCTTCACCGTATCTTCGACCCGCATCTTCCCGACAGCCGAGGCAACAAAGAGAACCGTGCCGACCGGTGGGGTGATGGTGCCGATCCCCAGCGCCAGCATCATGATGATGCCGAAATGCACGGGATCAACGCCGATTGACTGCACGACCGGCAGGAATATGGGCGTCACAATGATGATCAGCGGCGCCATATCCATGAAGGTGCCGAGCAGGAGCAGGCAAAGAAGGATAAGCGCCAGGATCATGAAAGGTGAATCCGTCAGGCCCAAAATGAAATCGGACATCATGCGCGGCGCTTCGAGAAGGGCGAGAAGCCAGCCGAACGCCGCCGCTGCACCGATGATCAGCATGATCATGGAAGTGGTCTTGGCCGAGCTGACGACTGCGGCGCGGAATTGCCGGATCCCGAGGGTCCGATAGACCAATAGCCCGATGATCAGCGTATAGATGATCGCGATGGCTGAGCTTTCGGTCGGGGTGAAGACCCCGCCCAGAATGCCGACGACGATGATGACGGCTGTCATCAGGCCGGGCAGGGCAGCAATCGCTGAATAGAGAAGTGCGCGGAATCCCGGGAAAACGCCCTTGGGATAGCCCTTTTTGGCGGCGATGATCGACACGGTGATCATCAGCGCAAGGCCGCAGAGAAGCCCAGGCAAGATGCCAGCCACAAAGAGATCGCCGATCGAAATCGAGATGCCAGAGGCGGCGGCGTAAATGATCATATTGTGGCTGGGCGGAATGATCAGGCCAAGGATCGCCGCCGCGGAAGTGACATTGACAGAGAATGACCTGTCATAGCCCTTTTCTTCCATGATCGGGATCATGGTCGAGCCGATGGCCGAGACACTGGCGATGGCGGAGCCTGAAACGGCGCCGAACATCATGGAAGCGCCGACATTTACATGACCGAGCCCGCCGCGGACGCGTCCGAAGAGCCCTTCGGCAACACGGATGAGCCGGGTGGCAATGCCCGTCTGGGTCATCAGATCGCCAGCAAAAACAAAGAACGGGACGGCCATCAGGGTGAAGACATCGATGCCCGCAGATAATCTCTGTACCGCGACGAGCGGGTTAAGACCGAGCAGGGCGAAGACCACCATGGAGGCGATAAGGAGGGCGAAGGCGACGGGGACGCCGATCGCCAGCAGGCCGAGAAGGCTCAGCAAAAGGACAACAAGTTCCATGTCAGCCCGCCTTTTGTTCTGTACGATCCGTCACGCCGAAGAGATGCGCGACAGAAAAGAGGGTGATCATGGCCCCGGCGATGGGGATCGGCAGGAGGGCGAGCCCCCTCGGGATGCCAAGCGCCGGCACAGCAAAGGCCCAGAGGGCGGTGGTGAGCTGGACTCCGGCGACCAGCAGGACCAGCCCCGCAATCGCTACAGCCATATGAGCGATGATCTCGAATAATTTTCCCAAGGGCGCAGGCACAGCATTCCGCAGTGCATCGATACGTATATGGAATTTCTCGCGCACCCCAACGGCGGTGCCGAAAAAGACGAGATAAGTGAGGAGCACCAGTGACAGGCGTTCTGACCAGGCCGGGCTCGCATTATAAACGTAACGGGCGACCACCTGATAGGTGATGATGCCGGTCATGGCGACGATGCAGAGCGAGCTGATAAAGAGGGCCAGCCGGCTGAGGCTATCAATCAGGAATTTCATGCTGAGGCCTCCGCAATACGCTCGATTTCCTCAAGATAGGGTTTGAGTTCAGGCGTCACGAATTGCTCATAAACAGGACCCATCAGCTCACGGAAGGGTTCGGTGTTGATGTCGGAAAGCATCTCGCCGCCACTGGCCAGAAGCGCGGCTTTGGAATCGGCCACCCGCTGGTCCCACAGATTTCGCATGACAGTGACGGATGCGCGTGCGGCTTCTTTGACCAATGCTTGATCCTCGGGCGAGAAATTCTCCCATGTTCTCAGGCTCATGATCAGCATGTCAGGCGTCATGAAATGGCCCGTCTCGGAAAAATAGGGCGCAACCTCATAATGGCGAGTACTGATATAGCTGGGCCAGTTATTCTCCGCGCCGTCGATGACTTTCTGGACGAGGCCCTGATAGACTTCGCTGAAATTCATCGGGGTCGGGTTCGCCCCCAGCGCCCGGATCGTCGCAAGGTAGATGTCGGAGTTCGGCACCCTGATCTTGAGCCCTTGCAGGGCCGATGGGTGGGGGATCGGGCGTTCGGTCGTATAAAAACCGCGACCGCCTGTGTCATAAATCGCAAGGCCACGCAGCCGATAGTCCGTAAGCGATTCAAGGATTGCTTCACCGACTTCGCCATCCACCACCTCGCGTTGGTGAGCGGTCGAGCGGAAAAGGAAAGGCAGGCTGAAGAGTTTTGTCAGTGGAGCGATATTATTGAGCGCAGCGCTGAATGTGCGGGTCATGTCGAGGCCGCCGAACATGGCGATCTCGATTGTGCTGCCTTCTGAACCGAGTTGCCCGCCAGGATAGGTTCGGACGGTCAGGCGCCCATCGGTTTTCTCAGCGAGGTATTTGCCCATGAATTTGACCGCTTCGACGGTTGGATAGCCGTCCGGCAGCGCATCGGCAGAGAAAAGGACGCGATCGGATGACCCGCCAGCATCTGAACAGCCGGCAAGAGCAAGCGATCCGCCGGCCAGTAATGTGCCAAGGTCTCGGCGCCTGATGTTCAAGCCAGCCTCCATTGGTCGGTCTGGAAGGTCATTTTCTTCATACGTCGTTGGGGAGAATACTCAGGCCCAATGAATGTTGTTGAGTCATGGGGCCATTGTTGTTGGTTATTCTCCGCGCTCCCTCAATTTATCTTTTTATGGTCGGGTTCTCGTCATAGCATGTCTGGTCAATTTATTCGCCAGATGCTGCTTATTTTCCCGGTGTGCCGCCTTTAGCGGCAGACGACAGCGGCGGGTAAGCGGCACTGCGAACTGGGTTACTTGCCATACGAACTGGTTGCGTCTTGCGGTTCAAGGAAGTCCTGGCGGGCAGGCGAGAAGACATCGATCAGGACACCATCCTCAAGGCAAACTGCGCCATGCATTGTGTTCGGCGGCGCATAAAAACTGTCCCCAGCGGAGAGCACCATCTCCCTGTCCCCGACGGTGACCCGGAACTGTCCGGACTCAACGTAAGCCATCTGGGCGTGGAGATGCGCATGGGTTTCGCCAACCGCGCCTTTAGAGAACCAGACGCGCACCCCCATGATCGTATCACCATAGCCGAGGATCTGGCGTTTGATGCCCGGGGCTACATCCTCCGCGCCGGCGGGATTGGTCTTTACAAAGAAGGGCCGCAATTCATCGCCCGGATTGGGGGCAACGCTCTCCTGAACGGTTGAGGACATTTTCTCTACTCCCTGAAGATCTTGTAGAAACCGGTCCAGGAATATGTCCGGCCATCATGGGTAAGTGTGTGTTTTTTGTCGGAAGGCTCTTCAGCCAGACCGATCACCAGTGCCTCACCGCCGGAGAATTCAATCCGGATAAGGGAGGCACGGTTTTTATGCGTGCTCTGAAGAGAAGTGATCTGGCTTTCGCTTTCGACCGTGAATTCCTGCGCAGGATCATAAGTGCCATGCGGCTCGAAAACCGAGATGAATCGAGCCGTCTTGCTGTCCTTCAGGCGGATCATAATGCCCTGTTGAGAGCGCAGATTGAAATTGGGATCATTCGCGCCGATCCGGACGATTCTGGCCTCGCCCGCGTCAGATGTCAGTGAATGATAGGTGTAGAAACGGTCTTTGTTCAGCCACGTAAAAAGGCTGTGACCGTCCGGAGTATCAGCAACTGCTTCGGTCCAGAGATGCTGGTAGCCATTCTTGTCACCAAGCGCCGTCTGGCGGGCATTATAACGCTGCAAGGGAAGGTCTGTATCGGTCAACTGACCTGAGAAATAGAACGGTAGATCGATGGTCGATCTCTTCGGGGCCGCGACATCAAAGACATCGACAAGCAGTGGTGCGCGCGTGTCATCGGCACTAATCTGCAGGCTGGTCCGCGTGAGATCCGTATCCGGATAGGCATCGCTAATGGTTGAGGAGACGATATTGACCTTATCCGATGTCTCAAAGAATCGGATAGTCGGCCAGCTCTCCTGTGCCCGTTCCCAGTCGCCGTCAAAATGGGTGGTCTCATTCACGACGACCGTGTTGTGCGCGACTGTCTGCTTGGCCCAGCTTGTGTTCTCGGGCAAATAACGGCCACCATCCTTAGACGGAACGTTGAGGAAACGAGCGGCACCGTAATCAGTCAGGATTTCCTGCCCGCCATCATATAGGATCAGGGCCAGCTTATCGAAATGCCCATGCCCCATGCCTTGGCTGGTGTGCTTGGCAACGACGGTCTGGGCGTCATCGCCTTTGCCCATGCGAAGGATCGCAAGGCCGCCCTGATTGCCATCAGGACCGTCACTCAGGATCATCGTCTCATAGCTGAAGGGCTCAGCATCGCCATTTGCGACGCTGGTTGCGACATTCAGCCCGTCGCCCGTCAGGACCGTCACGCCTTGCTGCTCAGCAATGGAAAGAAGCCCCTTGTCACCGGTCAGCGAATAGGCAGCGGCAACGCCGTAAACCAGTTCGATCGTATCCAGACCTTTCTCCCGGATCGCGTCATTGATCGGGAAGAATTTGCCGCCATAGCTTTGTTGGACGGTCGAAGTGATAGCTTTCAGAAGAATGCCGTCGCGGTATTCGAAAATCTTGCGGTCCGGCTCGTTATTTTCAATCGCCTGACCGAAGAGCACAAAAGGCATCAGCGCATAACGCTGGTAATAGGGGCCTTCGGTGTAATATCCGTCCGGGGAGAATAGCTGGTCGAGTTGCGCGAGAAAGCCGCTTGTCCCGTCCTTGTCGAGCCCCATGAGAGAGCGTTCGACCAGTTCAGGATCACCCAGCGCATAGCCGGTCATGCCGACAGCGGCAGCGGCCCATGTCCCGTGATTGTGGATCTTGCGGAAGGTCTCAGGCGATTCAGTCGACAGGAACTCAGCCATTGGACGGAGGAGGTCCGTCTCGATCCGTTCCCGCGATTGAGGGGAAAGATCGTCGCGGATCGCGTCATAGCCTTGTATCGAATAAACAAGCCACACCGCCTCATTCAGGCTTTGCCAGAAGAGCTTGCCGGGAGCCTGGTTCTTTCGCTCAGGATGTAAGGGAAGGTCCGTATACATATCCGCATAAGCGAGGAGATAGGCCTCTGCGTGATCCAGATATTTCTGCTCGCCCGTGAACTGATAGAGCAGGCCGGCATCATGGATGATCTTGTAATTCTCCTTGTGCCGTTCATGCGTATAACCGCCGCCGGGATCGGTGGGGACAGGGACGATGAGCCCGTCACGGATGCTCCGCGCGAAGCGAGTCTCCGCTTGACGGTAGGCTTTGGCAAAAAGAGGGGGATGCTCTTTCGTGGCCTGAATGGCGTCGACGCCATTCTCAGTCAGGATGAGGGAAGGTTGTGCCATGGCGCCTGAGGCGGCACTGAGCAGGCAGAGCGAGATGAGAGATGTACGGATCACTGGATGCCCTCTGAAAGCGAGGCGTCGATGGCTTTGCCATTAACACCGAAGAGGGTGAGGGAGGTCGAGGAGGCCGCAGCGTTACCTGACATCTCAAAGGGCAGGCCGAGCACCCGGCGGCGAATGTTCACCGTTCCTGTGTCCGTCAACTGATTATCGTAAAGTCTCAGCCCGTCGATCCCTTCAAGGTCAATGGCGACATCACCAGCACCGACATTCTCAAGCTGCGAGTCCGTCAGTGTGAAGCGTGGTCCGAATGTACTCTCATCGCGGCCTTCACGGCCAAATTCGATGAGAGCGCCCGACACATCTGAAAAATGGCTGTTCGTGATAATGATCTCATCGGAGAGATACCAGCCATCAAGACCGTAACCGCTCAGGGAAATGATGGAGCCGGTCCAGCCAATGACGGCCACATCATCCAGGATGACTTCTCGGGCGAAAGTCGCTGGATCTGCCGAGAGGACGGCGCCCGCCGCAGAGGCATCTGCGGTCAGACTGACATCGTTGAGTTCAAGGCGGTAATCACCGCGATAGATCTCCCCGCGCGCATGAAAGAGGGGCGCGTTGCCGCTCTGTTGTGTGAGCGAGAGGTCTTTCAGGATGAGATTGGCGCCGGCGTCGAGCGTGAACATCCCCGTCTTTGTGCTGAGGATCGATGTCCCCTGCATACCGGCGGTGCCTTCGATCGTGATATCAATGCTGATGACGAGCGGTTCGGCCAACTCGAATTCACCGACGTCGAGCTTCAGCGTGTCGCCAGGTTCGGCGTCCATGACGGCCTTGCGAAAGGCGGCGGCATTCGCTTCGACATCGATGACGTTGCCCGCCGGCCGCTGTTGCGGGGCTTTCTGATAATGGCGGGGACCTGTTTCGGACCGCGCGATGGGAGAGAGGTCGCGAGGTGCGCCGAAACTGCCGTCAACCGATGCGCCTGCCGGATACAGGAGGCCGTTTTCGGCACGCTCTAGAGTGAGGTCCGGGGTGGTGTCTGCGTTGATCGCCGCGAAACCGGCACTGTTTGTGACATTGCCATCAAATGAAATACCAGAGACATCATCGAAAATACCGACGGGCGTATCTTCGTCAGAGAGCAGAAGATTGCCGGACATCCTGCTGGAGACAGGCGCGGCGCTTCTCTCCTCATCGCTGCCGACACCGAAGCCCATCTGGACGAAATCGATAAAGCTGTTGTTTTCGATGAGGGCGTTTTCGACCTGGTGATAGCGGTTTTCCGGTGAGTTTGGCACGCCATTCATGACGACCAGTGCGCCCAGGAATTTCCGTCCACGGAGGCCTTCGAGATAATTGTCCCTGACGGTTTGGTTGTCATTGATGATGCGAATGCCCCCCGTATCGGGCACACCATTGCCGAAAAAGACGTTCCGCGAGACTTCGTTTCTGCCACCATGGCGGAAGACGACGGAGCCGCGCGACTCATAGAAGACATTCTCCGCGACCAGATTGCCTTCGGATTTGATCGAGATGATTTCGACCTCGCCATCGCAGCGCTCGAAATAGTTTTGGCGAACGATCGTGCCGGAATTGGTGCGCGAGGTCTGGCTCACGCCGATGCGCAGCGTTTCACCACCATTGCCGCCCAGCGGCGGGCGCTCCCCAAAGAAGTTCTGTTCGATCAGATGGCTGTTATTCTGGCTGTCCGGCGTGATGAGCCGGACGATCATAGTCGGCCCCTTATTGGTCTTGCCAAGGAACGCGTTGTGATCGATCCGGTTATTCTGTCCGTAAAGAACGACCCAGGAATCCTGCTCGGTACGATCCGGCTTGCTGAAATCCTCGATCACATTTTCTGTAAAACGGACATGACTGGCGAGCGTGTCATCGTCGGTGCGGAAGGAAATCACTTCATCACTTGGGCTATAGCCATCCGTGAAAGTAAGACCACTGATGACAAGATGATCTCCGCCAATGCGAAGGTTTGACTGGCCCGTCAGGTAAACCTCGCCGGGTGTTTCTGCCATCAGCGATACAGGTTTATCTTCTGTACCCGTTGCTTCGAAGGTGATTTCGAAGTCTTTCCACTCCCCATCGGCAAGGAGAATTCGGTCACCCGCCTTCACCCGTTTCAGGGCTTTGCCATACGCCTTCTGATCACTGACGAGAAAGTCCTTGGCCATCGCGCCGCCAAAAGCGGTCGCGGTGCACATCAGGACAGCGGCCAGTTTGAGGCAGTGGTGACGATAGTGACGGGGGGTAGTGGTCATGTTCGCTCCCAACGCCTCCTTTTGTGGAGGCTGTTCAGAACATGAGCCTATACGGTGCAGCTTTATCGGACAAGCGAATATGCAGTCCAATAATCAGATTATGGACTGTGAAATTGGTCTAGAAACTACATCAGGCTTTCGGCGCTTTCGAGGAAGCGCTGGCGAGTCTCATCGGTGCGCCGGCGTGCTTCTTCGATGGCTTTCTGCTCGGTCGTGCTCAGCATCGCCTCGATGATGCAAGCAAAGTGGCGCCGCATCGCAGTGCGTGCCTTTGCTGGATCACGCTCGCGCAAGGCGGTTGCAATGTCCTGGTGCTCGGCAAGCCGCATCTCCGGGGTCAGCCCGCAAATTGAATCATAGGCCTGCTTGATCTCGTCGATTTCCGTGCGGAAGCGCCAGAGACGCTCGATCGCATCGATGATCGCGGCGTTTTTTGATGCCTTGGCAATAGTCAGATGGAATTCGCGGTCGGCGTCCTGCTCAAGGGCCTCATTCCCCGTGCTGTCATCGGTCATATGCGCGATCAGCTCGTCGAGTTTTTCGAGTTCCTCATCCGTGATGGTGGCGGCGGCGAGGGCGGCGGCTTCACCTTCAAAGAGCGTCCGTGCCTGGGTTAGCTCAAAGGCGCTCATCTTCGGCAGGGTTTCCTGAGAGGGTTGCGGCGGCAGGACCTTGGCGCCCGAACCGGTGCGGACCTCGATCTTGCCTTGTGCCTGAAGGGCAATCTGGGCTTCGCGGACAGTGACCCGGCTGACGCCGAGCTGGGCGGCGAGATCACGCTCTCCCGGCAGGCGGCTCCCCGGCGGAAATTGCTCTTCCTCGATCATCGCGGTGATGCGGCGGGCAACTTCATTATAGAGGCGCTTATCGGTGGTCATTGTCTCTCTCGGTCCAATCTGATTCACAACTTTAGCACTGTCCGAACCGGACTACAAATTCTCTAGACCATATGTGTAAACAAAAAAGACGCCCTGCCATCTTCCGGGGGGAGAGGAAGAAGATGGTAGGGCGTCAGCTTACCCACTTTCAGGGAGGCTGGAGTGGATTGGGTGGGCCCTAGAAGCGGGCCCGGGCCCCGAAGAAGATCCGGGGGCCATAATCATTGACCTCGTAGAGATCATCCGAAACGAAGGCGAACTGCTCTTTCGGCTCGCTGGTCAGGTTGATGGCTTCTGCCGTCAGACGGATATTGTCCGTCAGGTTATAGGAAGCGCGAGCCTCCCAGACACCGACCTCACCGATATAACGCAGGCGCGTGCCGTCCGAGACAAAGGGCTGGAAGTAGCTGTCGCGGTATTTGTAGTTCACCTGCATGTCGAGCTCGCCAATCTGATAATAAAGCTGCGCTGACAGCGTATTTTCAGACAGGCCGGGCAGGCCGCCCGGATCGATAATGCCCTCATGGGTCTGTACGACCGTTCCATCGAGTTGGGTCGTGTAAAGATCACCATAGCGGCTGTCTTCGAATTCGAAGTCGGAATCCGCGTAGTTATAGCTGATCTTGGTACCAAGCCCGCTCAGATAGCCCGGCAGATAGCTAAAGCGGTGAGCGGCGGTCACTTCGATGCCGAGGAGGCTGCTTTCCTCATCGCTGGTCTGCTGGACAGCGACCGGGAACTGAACATCCTGGCCATTGAGGACATAAGTCTCATTGGCGATGACATTCGCAAACCCGCCCTGGAAGGTCTTGTAGTAAGCGCTCAAGGCAAGGATGGAGTCGTCATTCGGATACCATTCAAAGCCGGCATCATAGTTCCAGGACATCAGGGGATCGATGGACGGGTTGCCGCTCGCCGTGATGCCGGTGATCAGCGCTTCCAGAGACGTTGCGTCCTCATCATCGCCAATGACATTGATGCTCCGTCCAAAGCCCATATCGGCCGGATCGGGGCGCGACATCGCCCGGAAGATACCGAAGCGCAGCAGCTTGTCATCGGTCAGCTCGACGATGGCAGTCGCGCTCGGCAGGACCTTGGTATAGTCATGCTTTTGCGAGACGGCTTCGAGATTGCCTTCCGAGATAGAGAAGACACCGCCCGATTCCGTGACGGTGAGTTCCGGACGATAACCGGTCGCCTCAACCTCAGTCTGGATGATGCGCACACCGAAATTCCCCGAGACCGGGAAGCCGCCTACGGAGGTTTCGTATCCGGTCATCGCATAAAGTGCTGTCGTGACTTCTTCGACATCGATCGTCCCGGTATTGATCCGCGAAAGTCCCGGAATATCGCTGCTGAGCAGGGAGAGGGGGTCATCAACATCACCGCGGTCCGCGATGGCGAGATTGATCTCATCCATGATCGCATTGAGTGAAGCGATCGACATCTCGGCGACGCAGGCTGCATCGAACGTCGCCCATGAATTCGTCGAGCTGAGAACTGTTCCGTCATCGGCAATATTGGTGACGAGGTCACCCGAACGTTGACTACTCAGGAAGGAATTACCCTCAGGGAATTCTGTACGACATGCCGAGTTCGTCGAGGCGATGATGTCGACCCAGCTGGAGGCAAGGCCGGTCGAAGCTGTGCCGTCTCCATCGACGACCTGACGGTTGTTGATGGTGAGGTCGGTATTATCCTCGATCTCGAAAGAAAAACGGCCTGAAGAGGAGCTGTAGGGGTCGCCGGAATCCGAGCCGCCGGGCAGTTCGAGATAATCCTGATCGGACCACCGGACACCAGCTTCGAAGGTCGTGAAGAACTCGCTGTCGAGATCATAATCGACATCGAACCGTGCAGAGCGGATCGTGTTGTCGCGCTTCACGTCATTATCGACGCGTACCCGCAGGCGGTCGACATAGAGGCTGTGATCATTGACGTCGAATTCTTCGTCATAGAGCCGGTAGACCGGCACGCTGCCATTCCGGCGATCATATTCGATGACAGGGGAGATATTCGACTGGATACGGAATTCCTTGGCCCACTCTGTGCGTTCCGTATTCGAATAGCCAAGATCAGCGGATACACGCAGGCGATCGGAAACCTCATAGGCCAATGTGACGCCGCCGCCCGTATAGGTTTCTTTCCGTTCGTAATCGCCGCCCTGAACCTCGATCGTATTATCCGTGATCGCCCGAAGGATGGCACCGGTGTCAGTGTAGATCAGCGAATCGAGCGTCGTCGTGCTGCCACCCGGCCCGATATTCAGCGAGGTGTCATTCCGGCGACCACCGTTGAAGGTCAGGTCATTGCGGAGCTCGGACTGTGTGCGTTCCGACCACTGCATATCGACATTGATGTCGAGCCGGTCATTCGGCCGCCACTGGAAGGCACCAAAGAAAGCATCGCGCACATCATGCGTGTCGTTCTGGCGGTAATGACGTTGCGACGGGGCAAAAACAAAAGGAATGCCGGAATCAACACCAGAGCCGTTAAGGAGCTGAGTGTCTGCGCCTTCCACATCGACATCAAAACCAGGCGGCACCATGCCAAGATCGCGATCGCCATTGACGTCATCGCAATCGTCATCCCGGTCCGGATTATTGGAAAAACCGGTAATGTCTTCGCCGTCCCCATCAAGCAGGGTCGGATAGTTCCCATTGCTGATCAGACAGGCCGGACGGGAGTTACTGGTCGGACCAGTCTGGCGAGCCTCGGCTTCAGGTTGGGAGATATCACTGCGCTGGATGCCGATCGAAAGGCCGAATTCACCCGCTTCGGTCTGGAATTGATCCGTATAGCTGCCTGTCAGGCGATAGCCGATATCGCCTGCCATGGTGTCTTTCTGGTCAAGCTGATCCGGATTGACATTGCCTTTAGCTTCGAACTGGATCCGGCGCTTGCCGAAATCGAGCGGCTTGATGGTCTCGAGCTGGATCTGGCCGGCCACGCCGCCCTCGATCTGGCTGGCATCCTGCGTCTTGAAGACGGCCAGCTTGTTCATCAGCTCTGACGGGAATTGCGAGAAGTTGACCGAGCGGTCGCCCGAGCCGTTTGTGGCCGCGCGGCCATTGACGACTGTTGAGGAAAGATAGGGCCCAAGGCCGCGAATCGAGACTTCCGTCGCGCCGCCATTTTCACGGTGTGAGGCGACACCGGTCACATTCTCCAGCGCTTCACCGATTGAGAGAGCAGGAAGATCGCCAATTTCATCGGCGGAAAGTCCGTCTACAATCTGTGTGGAGTTCCGTTTGAGATCGATCGAGTCCTGAATGACCCGGCGGCTGCCAGTGACGACAACGACATCATCGCTGTCATCCGCGCCTGCTTCGGATTCTTGCGCGACAGCCGTCGAAGTGAGGGATGCGAGCGCGCTGCCCATCATCAGGGCGCTCATCCACTTTGAGCGAGACGTGTTTCTGATTCCCCATGTTCCGGTCATGACTATTCCTCCCTGGAATTGTGTTTGCATTCTTGTGCGGCCATAGGGGACCAGTCGGACCAAGGCGTCAACCGTATTACCAGACCAGATTTGAGAATAGCTTGGTAAAATTGGTATGTGTGATATGTGTGCATCATGCAGGCCAATTGGTATGAGTTTTCGGGTTTGGGCGGTTTCCTGCTGGTCTGCGCTGCGCTCTAGGGCTTCGAAATTCCCTCTATCAGCGGGCAAACGGGATTTCTCTGGCAGATTTCATCATGGTTTACGGCGTTGGCGTCCGGCGCGCGCCATGACTTGTCGACTTGCGAGGGAGGGGATCACACATCCCTTCATCCTGCTGGGATTCGTAAAAGTGTGACTTCGCTTTGAGGGCGCACGGGTGCCGCAGACCGTCCTGCACACATATTATACCGCCAGCGGATTTGGAGCGATGCGAATGCGATTTGGACGGTGAATCGCACCCAGTTTGGTATGTGATGTAAATATACCAATTAATTGCGAAAACGTCTCAATCGGACTGCTTTCAGGATTGATGGATTTGTAAAACTGCGTATTGATTGGCCTGCTCATCACGTGGGCCGAATAATAGATCACACGCCATGGCAGGGAATCTTCTTGGTAGGTGGGATCGGAATGGGAAGGAAAACCATGAAGTACACAGGATACAAAGCGGCGGCTTTGCTCAGCGTGAGTGCTGCTGCCATGATCTCGGCCGCCGTTGCGCAGGACGAGCAGTCAGAAGACGTCGTCGTCGTGACCGGCATTCGCGCAGCCCTTGAAAGCGCCCTTGATGAAAAGCGCGAGGCCACGAACCTCAAGGAAGTCATTCTCGCTGAAGACATCGGCAAGCTGCCGGACCAGAACCTCGCAGAGGTCCTCGAGAATATTACAGGTATCCAGATTACCCGGACGGCTGGCGTCGGTACCGGTGTTCAGATCCGCGGGACCAATGCGAACCGTACCGAGATCAATGGCGTCTCGACTGTCGGCTCAGGTTCAGGCCGTGGCGGCATCGATTTTGAAGACGTTGCGGCCGGCATTATCGCTGGTGTTGAAGTCACGAAAGCCTCGGAAGCAAAAACCATTGAAGGCTCCGTTGGCGGCACGATCAATCTGCGGACGATCCGCCCGCTTGAATTAGATGACTTTCTCGCAACCGTGCGTCTGCAGGGTGAAGACAGCAGTCTGACCACTGACGGCATCACGCCGCGTGTCTCCGGCACGATTGGTAACAAGTGGAGCACTGCATCTGGCGGCGAATTTGGTGCCGTTCTGGCGGTCAGCTTTGCGGAACAGGATGTCACTGCCTTCCGCCCTCGTGTGGACCGGGACAATCTGGTCGCATCCGATAGCGGTGCACCGGCTGCGCAGGCCTTCGATTTCCTGCCGATCCAGTTCTTTATTCAGGACTATGACAATTACGAATATGAGACGACGAACATTTCCGGGACGCTCGAGTGGGCGCCGAACGAGAATTTGAAGTTCTTCTTCGACACTGTCATCAATGATCAGGAGCGCCGCGAGGAAAGCTCACGTGTGCAGGCGTCTGGGATTTCGGATCTTCGAAATGACGCCATTCCGACTGAATTCGAGACGATCGATTTCGGCTCGCTCGATGGTCAGAATATCGGCAGCATTCAGGCTGCCGCGCGCGGCATCATTCCGATCCAGGCCGATGGCAGTGACGGTAATCTGCGCTTCTCAAGCGACACGAATTCCCGCCTGACCGACAGCAAGATCTTCCGTCTCGGTGCGGACTGGGTGCACGGTAAGCTTTCGGGTCGCGTTGAGGTCTCGACATCGCAATCCGATTCAACGACCCCCAGCATCAATACGACGCTGAACTTCATCAACCCGAATGCGGCAACCAATTCGTCAAACGAGAACGGCACACCGTTCGAGTACGACCTGACGGGCGGCTCGCTGACCTGGGGTATCGCACAGGATGCAGCTGGCGGTCCGACGACGGCGCAACTGCTTGATCCGGCGAATGTCGTCCTGCGGGATGTGAACATTTCTCGTGATAAATCCGAGAATGGCGAAGATGCTTTCCGTGCGGATTTCAGCTACGATCTCTTCGACAATGGATTTGGTCTCGATTTCCTCAGCTCGGTTGATTTCGGTTACCGGTATAACAAGACGACAAGCACGCGGGATCAGGTTCGCTCCAATGTCGGTTTGCGGAACATGTCAGACAGCCCGACCGGCGATCTGTTTGCGGATATCCTCGTTGCGGGGCCGGATAATTTCGGTGACGCCGACGGCCGTGAGCTCTTCGTCCGGGACTTCCTCCTGATCGATCCGGAGCTTGTGGCATCTGACCCTGATCGGGTGCTCTCGACCCTGAATGCAGCGATCACGGCGCATGGCGGCTCGATCGCGATTGATCAGCCGACCTCTAGCCAGAGCGCATTCTTCGATATCGAAGAAAAGACCCATGCGCTCTATGCGCAGGCGAATTTCGAGAAAGGTATCTTCCGCGGCAATGCGGGGGTCCGCTATCTCGAAACCGACGTCACATCGGTCGGCAATTCCATCCTCAACGGGATGGCGCAGGAAGTGACAACTGAAGCCAGCTATGACTTCGTTCTGCCACGGATCAATGTGGTTGCAACGCCGATGGAGAATCTGCAGATTCGTGCTGGCTGGGGCAAAGATATCCGCCGTCCGGATTTTGACAATCTGTCGACTTCCCGGACCTTCAGCACGAGCCCAAACCCGCCGGTCCAGATTGGCAATCCGGGACTTCAGCCGGAGCAGGTGGACTCCTTCGACATCGCAGCCGAATGGTATTTTGCGCCGGCGGCAGTGGTCAGCATCGGTTATTTCAACAAGAAACGGACCGATCTGCACGTCACCCAGCAGGATGATCCGTTCGAAGATCCGGTTACGGGCTATCGTGATCTGACCGACCCTTGCGAGGGCGGCGGTATCTTCAACCCGATCGCAGACCCGAACGTCTTCGCCCCGACGGGGACCCCGGTCGGGATCTGTGTGCCGGTCTCAACCACCGTCAATGATCCGGGCGAGACGACGCAGGAAGGCATAGAGATGGCCTTCCAGTATGATCTGTCGAACCATGAAGACCGTTTCGGCTGGGCGTCCGGCTTTGGTGTTCTTGCCAACTACACGCACCAGAAATTCTCTGGTGGTGACACCGTCAATACGCCGACAAGCCGTGCAGAAGCGGTCTTTAACTCGCTGGGGGCCATGAATGTGACTCTCAACCAGCCGCTGATCGACCTGTCCGAGAACGCGTATAACGCAACGCTGTATTATGAAAAATACGGTCTCTCGGCACGGGCACGCTACACATGGCGTGACGCCTACAGATCAACGGATTTCGGCAGCACGTCGAGCTTCCCATGGGGCTTCCCGGTTGTTCAGGATGCACGTGGACAGCTTAATGCCAGCATCAGCTATGATGTGACAGATAACTTTAATGTCGGCATTGAAGGCGTGAACATCACCGAATCGGAAGTTAATCAGTATTGTGTCAATGAAGGCGCATTGCTCTGCTTCCAGGGACTGACGGATCGCCGGGTCACTTTCGGCGCCAGCTACCGGTTCTGATGAACGGGTGACTGGTATCAACTTGGCATAAGGAGAAACGCCTCACCCCGGTGTGGGGCGTTTTTTCGCCTGTAAAACCAGCGGCATCTGCGTCCTGCGCAAGCCATAACAGATGGATCCATGACCGATACGGAATAATTATGGATTCATTTTCGAAGTTGATTTTTGGGCAGATGAATGTGTGTCCGCCTGAAAAACATGATGCAAAACAAGAAGTAATTGGTATACTGCTTTCGGCAAAGCAAGCACCTGATCTACGAGGAGCCACAATATGACAAAGCCAGTCATCGGATTCATCGGCCTCGGCCTTATGGGCGGCAACATGGTTGAGTGCCTGCAAAAGAATGGCTTTGAGCCGATCGTCATGGACCTCAACAAGGAGGCCGTCGCGACAGTTGTGGCGCGTGGTGCCACCGAAGCGAAATCGGCCAAAGAGCTAGCTGCTGCGAGTGATATCATCATGCTGTGCCTGACGACGTCGGCAGTTGTTGAGCAACTGGTCTACGGCAAAGACGGCATTCTCGACGGGATCAAAGAGGGCAGCGTCCTCATCGATTTCGGGACGTCTATTCCGGCTTCTACTCGCCGGATTGGCGCCGATCTGGCAGAGAAGGGCGCCGGCATGGTTGATGCGCCGCTCGGCCGCACACCGGCCCATGCAAAAGATGGTCTACTGAATATCATGGCAGCCGGCGAAAAGGCGACCTTTGATAAGGTGAAGCCGGTGCTCGATGTGCTGGGTGAGAATGTCTTCTATCTCGGGGCGCTCGGCGCCGGTCACACGACCAAGCTGATCAACAATTTCATGGGTATGACAACGGTCTGCGCGATGTCGCAAGCCTTTGCCGTTGCGGACCGGGCAGGCGTCGATCGTCAGCAGCTATACGATATCATGTCGACGGGTCCGTCCAATTCGCCCTTCATGCAGTTCTGCAAGAATTACGCGGTAGACGGTGTAAGTGATCTGGGTTTCTCTATCGCCAATGCGAATAAGGATCTGGGCTATTTCCTCAAAATGGTCGAGGATCTGGGCACGCGGGCAGAGATTGCCGAAGGTACCTCATCCAACCTACAGGCGGCCTTTGATGAAGGCATGGGCAATGGCAATGTGCCGGAAATCTTCGACTATTTCCTAAAATTGGAGCGCTAGGCGGCTCGAATGCCTTCCTGACAGTTCCAATAATACAGTCAAAATCACAAATGTAGTCGGCAAAAACCCGCTATCTGTTTTCGAATAACGGGTAATGCTTATCGCTGAGCGATATTCACATCGTTACACTTTCGTTACATTCTGGTAGGGCACAGAATGCGGGGTGATGACGATGGATATGGGGACGTACAAGGTCGAACCCTTGTTCGCCGAACCGATTTTCCGGGCCGGTGTCGGTCATGCGATCACGGACGAACAGGTCAATTTCATCAAATCTTTGAAGATGGTCCCGAACCAGACCAATCTGATTTCTGAAAACCTCTATATTTTTGACGAACCGGAGCTAGGCAGCATTAAACATGCTGTGCACGAATTGCTAAGTGCCTATGCCCGGGATGTCATGGGGATTACACAAGACCTCTATGTTACCCAGTCATGGGCGCTGCGGAATGATCCTGGCACGGGCATGCATGGCCATTCGCATTCCAATTCCATCATTTCCGGCTCGCTTTATTTTGACGAATTGCCGGAGCCCAATTCGGGCATGATCTTTGATCGGCACCGCATATATCAGCAGATCCAGCTGAACCCTGAGATGGACAAGCGGAACATCTTCAACACACATCTCAATGTAATCTATCCGCAGTCGAAGGAGGTCATGCTGTTCTCTTCAAGCTTACAGCATCTGGTGGAGGCCAACCGGTCGAACGTGCCGCGCTGGTCAATTGCTTTCAATACATTCGTACGCGGCGAGCTGGGCGACTACCGGAACGTCTCGAGGCTGAAACTCGGCTGAGGGGGAGACTTCAGGGAGGAGAGAGCGGCCGAGTAAGAAGGCCGGGCAGGGATTTCTCTGCTCGGCCCTCTGTGCCGATCGGCATGTCCGCCCAGCGCTCTGTCTTTGACCATGTTCCGAACAATCGGTCCCATAAGGTCAGGACGGTTGCATAATTACTGTCCGTATCGGCCCTGATATTGTGGTGATGCACCCAGTGATGGGAGGGCGTCACGATGAAGAGCCGCAGGGCTTTCTCGAATTTTGCCGGCAGCGCGACATTGGCATGGTGGAATGCAGCACCAAGCAGCACGAATGCGTCATAGATCAGCACAGAGACGAGATTGACATCTGCGAGGAAGACAAAGCAGCCCCGTGCAATCGCAGAGAGGATCACTTCCCCGAAATGGAAACGGACTGAGGAGCTGACATCGAGGAACTCATCGAGATGATGGACCTCATGAAAGCGCCACAGGAATGGTGTTTCATGCGCGGCGCGGTGCCAGAGATATAACCACAGATCGAGGATCAAAAGATCGAGTAGGATACCCCAGCCGCCCGTCAGGACTTCCGGCCGCCAGGGCGGCGCGTGAAGGGCGGCAAAGGCCGTGATCGGAACGATAATGAGGGGCGAGAGCAGCCCGTTGATCCCGGCAAGCGACAGGTTCGAGACAATCCGGCCCACGCTCTTGATGCGCGGCACCACGGGCCATCGACGCTCGGCATAAAACAGCCCACCAATAACGGTGATGGCGCAGGCGAGCTTGATCAGCGCGATGTTTTCCATGTTCGCTGCCTATCCTGTTTTGAAGGTCGGCAGAAGGCGCGACTGATGCGGCAGCTTGCCATAGCGTGCGGGATCACGCGACCATGCGCGAAAAGCGTGAGGGAGGGGTGCGATGCGCATCGTTCTGGCCCTTCTGGGGCTGATACTTGCCGGAATTGGTATCTGGCTGTTCGATCCCCTGCCGCGCGTGCCGGGCGCAAAGGAGCTGTCGCGCGGGGCGGAGGGCTATGCCGCCCAGATCATAAGGGATGATTGGGGGACGCCGCATATTTACGGCGCGCGCGATGCCGATACGGCGTTCGGGCTCGCTTATGCGCATGCGGAGGATGATTTCGAGACGATCCAGCAGGTGATCGCCGCAACGCGCGGCAAGCTTGCGCGCTATAAGGGGGCGGGCGCTGCGCCGACAGATTACCTCATTGCCCTGATGGGGGTGTGGGAGACGGTGGACCTTCGTTACGCGCCGGATGTGCCCGATGACGTGAAGGCTATCGCGGAAGCCTATGCGGCGGGACTTAATCTTTATGCGGCGGATCACCGGGATGAGGTGTGGGCAGGGCTTGCGCCCTTTGCCGCAGAGGATGTGATCGCCGGGTTCATCTTCAAGACGCCATTCTTCTATGGGTTCGATCGGGAGCTGCTGGCCCTGTTCGAGGGGGAGGGACCGCGCGAGCTGGCGCTTGATCCGGCAGAGGGGCGGGAAGCCTTTCAAATGACGGACCATCCCGCACCGGCAAGGGGTTCGAATGCTTTCGCCGTGGCGCCGCGCCGATCGGGAGATGGCGCCACCCGCCTTCTGATCAATTCACACCAGCCAATGACCGGCCCTGTTGCGTGGTATGAAGCGCATCTGGTCTCCGATGAGGGGCTCAATATGACGGGCGGGGTCTTTCCCGGCACGCCGGTCATCCTGCACGGTTTCAACGATCATCTTGGTTGGGCGAATACGGTGAACAAACCCGATCTTGTCGATGTCTACCGGCTGGAGGTGAACCCGGATGATCCGGGTCAGTACCGTTTTGACGGCGCGTGGCGGGATTTTGAGCAGGAGGTCGTGACGATCCCCGTCCGGCTCTTTGGCCCGTTTGTCTACAAGGCGAAACGCATCCTCAAGGAGAGCGTGCACGGCCCAGTGATCGAAGGGCCGGGGGGGACGTTCGCGATTGCCTATGCCGGGCGCGGCGAGATCCGCCAGCTTGAGCAATATTACCGCCTCAACCGCGCAGAGAACCTGCGCGAATTTATGTCGGCAATGCGGATCAACGCCCTGCCGAGTATCAATTATATCTATGCGGATGAAAGAGGAAATATCGTCTTCATCCATAATGCGCAATATCCCGACCGGCTGGCAGGCTGGGACTGGCAAAAGGATTTGCCGGGCGACAGGCCGGAGCTGGTCTGGTCAGATTACCGGCCGTTTGAGGACATCCCCAGATTGGTCAATCCGCGTTCGGGCTTTGTCTTTAACGCCAACAACACGCCCTTTACGGCCACGGACGGGCCGGACAATCTCAGCCCCGATGACATGCCGGCGGGGATGGGGCTGCAGACGGAGGAGACCAACCGTTCCTTGCGGATCATGGAACTAACCGGAAACGGCGAGCCGATCACTCGCGAGCGGCTGCTCGCGATCAAATTCGATAAGTCCTATGCGGAAGACTCTCTGGCCGCCGAGATCATCGCTGACTTACTAGCCGCCGACTGGTCAGGCGAGCCGCGCATGGCGGAAGCCGCAGGCTTTCTTGCCGACTGGGACATGTCGGCTGATGTCATGAGCCGTCATGCAGCGCTCGGTGTCCTGACCATGATGCCGGAGACCCGGCCCGGCGGGCAGGTGCGGACAGGCGAAGAGCGCCGCGCGATGTTCCGCGCGGTCGTTGATCACCTCCACCGGACCTATGGCCGGATTGATCCTGAATGGGGGGAGGTGAACCGGCTGATCCATGGCGAGGCGGACCTGCCGCTCGGCGGCGCGTCCGGTACGCTGCGCTCGGTGCATGGCGAGCTGATGGCCGATGGCCGCCTGCGCGCGATTGCGGGGGATACCTGGATTGCGCTGGTCGAATGGGACAGCCGGGGGCGCCAGACGGCCTCCGTCATCCACCAGTTCGGCAGCGCAACTCTCAATGAGGCATCTCCTCATTATGCGGATCAGGCGCCGTTATTTGCGGAGGAAGGCTGGCGTCCGGCTCTGCGGGAGTTGGAAGAGATCGAGGCGGTGGCGACGTCCCGCCGTCAGATCGGTGGTTCTGACGTTACAAGATAAAGGGTTCCCCCCTTTAGTTCATTATGCTCTTCTCCCTCTTCGCGAAGCTTCGCAGGGAATAGGGATGAGTATATTTCTCGGCCTTCTGGCCGGAATGACACTTCTGGGGCAAACCGATGCTGGCACGCTCTATGCTCGTGATTTTCAAGGGGAATTCGCGCCAAAGGGCTCATGCGCCATGCCCACTGAGCATTGGGTTTTTACCGCGCGGGAAGTGACGCAAGGCAAGATCGCCTGTCAGGTCGCCTCCCTCTCTTCGCAGGACGGACATGTGGTCGTCGCCACACGCAACTGCACCAAGAATGGCCAACCTCTGCCGGACCGGCACTACAGCCTCGACCTGATGTCCGAGGATATGGTCAAGGTGCAGGTTGGCGAGACCGCCTCTCTCCTGCAGCGCTGCCCCACCAATCGCTGATCAGAGCAGCTTGCCGGGGTTCATCAGCCCCTTGGAGTCGAGCACAGTCTTGATCGCGCGCATCATCTCCATCTCGACATCGGATTTGCGGGTCTTCAGCTCATCACGCTTGAGGAGGCCAATGCCGTGCTCGGCGGAAATCGAGCCGTCATGCGCAACAACCACCTCATGAACGAGGTGCTCAAGCCGGGCGCCTTTCTTCACGCCGAAGGGCGAGGCGCCGTCAGGGGCGAGGATGTCATAATGGATATTGCCGTCGCCCATATGGCCGAAGGCGATGATCCGTGCACCCGGGGCCTCTGCCGTGACGGCGTTGCCGGCCTTCTCAAGGAATGAGGGGACTTCGCGGATGGGGACGGAGATATCGCATTTGACACATTGGGCGGCGTCTTTCTTCATCGCCTCGGAGGCGTTGTGACGCAAAGCCCAAAGGGTGTACGCCTGGCCTTCGCTCTGCGCTATCGTCCCGTCACTGACGATCTTGCGTTCCATCGCGCCGGAGAGGATATCTTCGGTCAACTCGGCGAGGACTCCCTGACGTCCAGCCGAAAGTTCGGTCAGGACATAAAAAGGACTGCGGGTTTCGACCGGCCGGGGCAGGTCGGGGAAATGCGCCAGCACAAGTTCGAGCAGGTTTGCATTCATCAGCTCAAAGGAGGTGACGGCCCCACCTGATTTCTCCTGCACGAGGCTGAGGAGGTCGACAGCGGCGGCAGGTGAGGGCACGGCAAGGAAGGCCGTCTGAGTCTCTGCCGGGCGGGGATAAAGCTTGAGGACAGCTGCGGTGATGATGCCCAGCGTGCCTTCGCCGCCGATGAAGAGATGCTTTAAGTCATAGCCGGTATTATTCTTCCGCAGGCGGTTCAATCCGTTCCAGATGCGCCCGTCTGGCAGCACGGCTTCGATGCCGAGGACAAGGTCGCGGGCATTGCCGTAGCGAATGACATTGACCCCGCCCGCATTGGTCGAGAGCACACCGCCAATATTGCAGCTTCCTTCTGAGCCGATCGACAGCGGGAAGAGACGCCCGGCTTCTCTTGCGGCATCCTGCACGGCTTCGAGTGTCACCCCGGCCTCTGCGGTCAGGGTGAAATCCTCCGGCGAGATATCGCGGATGCGGTTTATACGGCGGGTACTGATCAGGACTTCGCCTTGCGGCACCTGCCCGCCGACCAGACCCGTATTGCCGCCCTGCGGCACGACGGCGAGATCATGCGCATGGCAATAGCGCATGATGCTTGAGAGCTCTTCGGTCGAGCCCGGCGCAAGTACCAGCGAGGCCTCACCGGGCCAGCGGCCGCGCCATTCTTCGAGCAGCGGCGTGCGGTCATCGCCCTCGATCAGGGCATCAGGCCCGGCAAGAGATGTCAAAGCAGTAAGGGCGTCAGATGAATGATCAGTCATTCGCACAGTGTCGGCGGCTCTAGCGCTGGCGTCCAGAGGCAAGCTGAAATCGTTATTGACCTTTTGTTACCGAAATAGGGGGCATCATCATGAAAGCGCCACATCCTGCCGCAACTTGGCCCCGCTTCACGGGTTATAGACGTACTGCCAATCGGAGTGATGATGATGGGTATAAGGACAGAAAAACCGTTTCCGCTCAACCGCCCGGTTAGTAGCTTTGCCCCGGCGCCGTGGAAAACCTCCGGCACCGGGACCACGTCGTCCAGCAATCAGCCGAGGAAGGCTCGCCGCGGCGACAATCGCCGCCTGAGCGAGTAACAGACAGCGCAGGTAATGCGCCGTGTCCGGTTGATCCACCGCCGCCCCAGCAGCGGGTGGGTATAAGCCTCCCGGTCCGTCCGGGGCGAGACTCCAAACAGGCCCTCCACAATCCCTTCAATGATGCGGAAGATGCGCAACCCGTCGAGTGTCGGGTTCAGCATATTCGTGATCGAGCAGTAATGGGTATTGTACCCATTGCGGTGGTGCGCCCAGTGATGCTGTGCGGTCTGGATGATCTTGGCCTGTTGAAGGGCACGGACTATCTTCGGCACCTCGGTGGGTTTGAGATGCGCCCAACGATGCACTTCATTGGCCATGACCCCGACCAGAAGGGCGGTGACGGTCATGACATTGAGCCAGCCGCACAGGCTGAAAATGCCGCCCACGACAAATGCGACGCCGAGCACGCCTCTTGTGCGTTTGAGAAGCGGCGCCTTAGTGAATTTCAGCGGGTCCTCATGATGGAGGATATTCGGCAGCATGACCGTCGGGCCGATGATCGGCCAGTTCGGATCGCCATAAGTATCCTCGAACCAGTGAACGATGCCGCTGATCAGATCAGCCAGCAGCACACCCAGCAGGATCTGGATGGTGATTTCATATGGTGACATGGCTCGCCCCTTTCGTGAACCCTGTTCAATTGAATTGAACCTTGTTCATTTCGAGCAGTATGACCACGAAATATTTCGTAATATTTTGGGGGGAGAGCGTCAGCTCTGGGCGGTTTCGGTCATCTCCTCGCGCAGCTCTTTGATCCCGTAATTCTTCTCGCTGGAGGTGAGATGGATCTCGGGGTGGGCGGCGGGATGGGTTTTGGCCATCTCGGCGACCTTCGCACGGGTTTCCTCGGCCTCGGTCGGCTTTATCTTGTCCGTCTTTGTCAGGACGATCTGATAGGGTACGGCGGATTCATCGAGCAGGGACATGGTCTCAATATCGACGGGTTTCAGGCCGTGCCGGCTGTCGATCAGGATATGCACCCGGCGCAGGTTTGGACGACCGCGCAAGTAATCGCGGGTCAGGCCTGTCCAAGCATTGACATCCTTACGCGAGGCGCGGGCATAGCCATAGCCGGGCAGGTCGACGAGGCGCAGCACGCCGCCGAGATTGAAGAAATTGAGCTCTCGCGTCCGGCCCGGCGTGTTCGATGTCCGGGCAAGGGCATTCCGGCCCGTCAGCGCATTGATCAGGGAGGACTTGCCGACATTGGACCGCCCCGCGAAGGCGAATTCAGGCAGGTCAGAGGGCGGCAGGGCTTCCATCTTCACAACGCCGAGCATGAAATCACATGGCCCGGCAAATAGTTTGTGTGCGGTGTCAGAGAGGGTCATGACGGAATGCCTTTCCGGGCGGCAGCGGTGAGGAGCGCATCATAAAGCGGACGCAATGCTGGCTGGCTCTCAAGGGCTGCAAGGTTTTTCTCAACGGTTGCCTGATCGCCGCGCGCCACGGGACCGGTCAGCGAATCAAGCGGCGACGCGGTGAAGCCGTCGATCAGGGAACGGAAATAAGGCACGAGCAGCGGGACGGGCGGCAGGCCGAGTTCTTCCTCGGCGACGCGCGCAACCTCGTTCCATGTAAAGCTGACAAGATTGCCGGAGAGAACGGCTAGCGCGTGATAGAGCGGTTTCTGTTCTTTGGTGATGGCTGTGCAGGGATTGCTCAGCATCGGGAAAATATCGCCGAAATCAGTATTTCCGTCCTCATCCATCTCCTCGCCGACAAACAGGATCGTGCTCATCTGGTTAAGGGGCACGGCATGGGCGGGGAAAGAGAAGAGCGGATGCCACCCGGTCATGCCCTCAAAGCTGTGGGCGCCCGAGAAGTGAACCAGCCGCTTGCCTTTAAGGATCGCGCGGTGTTCGGCAGCAAAGCCCTCAATCGCGCCGTCAGAGATGGCGAGAAGCACAATGTCGGCCTCGCTCACGACATCGCGTAAGGCAAGTCCGCCTGAAGCTTCAGCGCGGCGCGACCATAGGGTGAGCGCCGCACCGGACTGGTGCAGATAGGGACCGAGCGAAGTGGCGAGCCGCCCGTCGCCGATGAGGGCGTAGCGGGGGCTCATCTTTGCCTACTTCGCCTTGTTCTCATTGGCTGCATCTGGGCTCTTGCCGAAGCTGGCCTTGATGTTGCCGAGAATATCGACGTCCGCGCCCTGACGTTTCATGATCACATATTGCTGGAGCACGGAGAGGAAGGTGTTCCAGAACCAGTAAAGGACCAGGCCCGCTGCGAAAGGTGCAAAGATGAACATGAAGATCAGGGGCATCAGGCCGAAGATCAGTTTCTGAGTATCATCAGTGGGCGGCGGGTTCAGTTTGGTCTGAACATACATGGCTGCGCCCATCAGGAGCGGCAGGATGCCAAGCCCGAGGAAGGAGCCGATGACCGGAACCGACAGCGGATCATATGGTAGAAGGCCGAACAGGTTGAAGATCGAGGTCGGATCCCGTTCAGCAAGGTCCTTGATGTAAAGGAACGGCTCGTGGCGCAGCTCGGTGGTCACGAACAGCGTTTTATAGAGCGCAAAGAAGATCGGCATCTGCGCGAGGATCGGCAGGCAGCCGGCGGCAGGATTGATCTTGTACTTCTTGTACAGGGCCATCATTTCCTGCTGCTGCTTGGCCTTGTCGTCCTTGTAGCGCTCCTGAACCTTTTTGAGTTCAGGCTGGACTTTCTTCATCCCAGCCATGGATTTGTAGGAAAGGTTGGCTAGCGGGAAGAGGATCGCCTTGATGACAAGGGTAAGGAGCAGGATCGCCACGCCCCAATTGCCGACGAGCCCGTGGAAGAAGCTCAGTACCGCGAAAATACCGCGCGTCAGCAGCCACAGGATATTGCCCCAGTCGACGGCCTCATCAAATCGGTCAATGCCGAGATTATTCTCATATTCGCGAAGCTGTTTGACCTCTTTGGCCCCGCCAAAAAGATGCGAGGTCATGGTCAGCTCACCACCCGCCGGGACTGTCTGCGGGTCGAGCAGATAAGTCGACTGGAAGGTCGGGGTAACGGCGGCGTTGTCGGATTTGATATCCGCGCGGAACGGCATGTCCTGCGGCGGAATTACAGCGGCGAGCTTGTATTTGTCGGTCAGACCGATCCAGCCGCCGACGCCGCTTTTGAGGACCGGACCCTTCTTCAGGACGTTCTTGTATTTGCGGTCGATGATGTCGCCCTGCACGACCCCGACAGGGCCTTCATAGAGCATCATCATATTCTTCAGGTCAGGCGGGATGCCTTTTTGGAAGGCTCCAGCATATCCCTGTACTGTCGCCGGGGCATCGGTCTCGTTACGCACGGTTTGCGTGAAGGTGAACATGAAGTGCTCATCAACCGAGATCGTCACTTCGTGCTCTATATCGCCTTGCGTACGGGTGAAGGTGACCGGCGTCTCAAGTGTCAGGACGGCGTCTTGCGGCGCGGACCAGACAACACTCGCATCAGGCTGGCCGTTGATCTGTAGGCCAGAGCGCATGAACTGCGCATTCGGGGAGTTGCGCGGAGACAGCAGCGTCATCGGCGGTGAGTCGGGATCTAGTGTCAGCTTGTATTCGGACAGCTTGAGGTCATCGAAGACGAGCCCGCGAAGATTGATCGAGCCTTCAAGCTCATCGGTCTTGATGAGAACGCGGCCCGGCGCAGTGGAGAGAGCTTCCTCGCGGCCAACCTCAGCGGTTGAGGGCGCAAGAATGTCAGGATTACCAGAAGACGCGGTGGCAGGGCCTTGCGCTTCGATTGCGGCTTGGCGGGCAGCCTCGGCCTCTTTCCAAGCCTTTTGCTTGGGGCCGACAATGAGTGCCTGATAGCCGAAGATGATCAGCATCGACAGAACGAGCGCGAGAATAAGATTGCGATCCATGAAACAGTCACCAGCGGCCGAGAGGTCTTCGGCAGTTAAGGTTCATCGGGGAGGGATGGAACCCCCGGCCTCTACAAGCGCACTCCGAAGATCGTCAAGCAGGGCAGGAAAGGAGAGAGTGGCCGCGTGCGGCCGGGCGAGAAGATTATAGTCATGCCCCGGGGCGGCATGTTCGGGAAAGACGGCCGCCGCGGCGGCTCTCAGGCGGCGTTTGATGCGATTGCGCATCACGGCATTGCCGAGCTTTTTCGTGACGGTGAAGCCGATTCGGACTTCATCAGTGCCGTTTGGGAGAGCCTGCAACAGAAAAGCGCGCCGTGAGGCGCGCTTGCCGTGTCGTAGAGCGAGGAAGTCGCTGCGGCGACGGAGTCTGGCGAGGGCCAGCATCCTTGCGCCAGTTAAGCGGAGAGCTTAGCGCGGCCCTTGGAGCGGCGATTAGCCAAAATCTTGCGACCGCCGACAGTGGCCTTGCGGGCGCGGAAGCCGTGGCGGCGTTTGCGCTTCAGGTTGCTCGGTTGAAATGTGCGTTTCATGTCGGTTTTCCGCCAATTGGAGAATTCTCTGATGAGCCGCGTCCGGTAAAGGAGCTGTCCCCTTAGGTCAAGCGAAATCCGCTTTCACTTTCCCGGAACTGTAACCAGAATTTCTAACTGCCGAACAGGTGAGGGACATGTCGTTGCGTTGACCCATTTCGCGCTACACGCGCATCAGACCTTCCAAGGGGGAAGAACCCATGACTGACCAAGAGATCCAGATGGAGGCGCCGGCGGAAGCCAAGTCCGGCAGCCTCGTCACCCGCCTCATCATCGCCATTGGCGTCCTCGGTATCCTTATCGCCATTGGCTATTATTTTGGCCTGCAGAATTACCTAAATCTCGACGCACTGGGAGAGATCAGAACGTGGATCCAGGACAATCTTGTCCTCGCTACGCTGCTCTTTGTGCTGATCTATGCCGTCCTCGTCGCGATATCCTTTCCTGGCGCGACCTTCCTGACCATCGCCGGGGGCTTCCTCTTTGGCCAGTGGATCGGCACCGCCTCCGTTGTCATCGCCGCGACCATCGGCTCGACCATCATCTTCATGCTCGCCAAATGGGTGTTCAAGGATGCGTTGGCGAGCAAGGCGAGCGGTTTTGTCTCCAAGATGGAAGACGGCTTCCGCGAGAATGAGCTCAGCTACATGTTCCTTCTGCGGCTCGTGCCTGTCTTCCCATTCGTTGCGATCAATATCGGCGCGGGCGTTCTCAATGTGAAACTGCGCAATTATCTGATCGGCACTTTCTTCGGGATCATGCCGGGCTCGTTTGTCTATGTCTCGATCGGCAATGCGATCCAGGCAGGGGCGGCGAGTATCGAGGAAACCGGGCTGCTCTCGGTCTTTGCTCAGCCGCAGGTCTATGTGCCCTTTATCGGGCTCGCCGCGCTCGGTGCGCTCCCCATTCTGATCAAGAAATTCGGCGGCAAAAAAGCTGCCGAGCTTTCCTCCGACCAGTAATCCATCACAACAATTAGAGATTTTATCATGACACAGAAAATCAAGACCGATCTCTGCGTGATCGGCGCGGGATCGGGCGGCCTCTCCGTGGCTGCCGGTGCCGCCATGCTCGGCCGGAAAGTGGTTCTGATCGAAGGCCACAAAATGGGTGGCGACTGCCTCAATTTCGGCTGTGTGCCGTCAAAGGCGCTGCTCGCTGCCGGCAAAACGGCGCAGACCTTCCGTGATGCCCAGAAATACGGCATCGCCCCGGTCAATGATCCGATGATCGATTATTCAGCCGTCCATGATCACGTCCACTCCGTGATTGCGGCGATTGAACCCAATGATAGCCAAGAACGCTTTGAGGGTCTTGGCTGCACGGTGATCCGGGAATTCGCAAAATTCACCGGCCCTCGCGAAGTCACTGCCGGTGACTATGTGATCAGTGCCAAGCATTTCGTGATCTCAACCGGTTCCTCGCCATTCGTGCCGCCGATGGAAGGGCTCGACAGCGTGCCTTACATCACCAATGAGACGATCTTTGACCGGACGGAGCGTCCGTCGCATCTCCTGATCATTGGGGGTGGGCCGATCGGGGTCGAAATGGCGCAGGCCTATCGCCGGCTTGGCGCGGAAGTGACCCTGCTCGAACGTGGGCCGATGATCATGCCGAAGGATGATCCTGAACTCGTCGGGATAGTCATTGAGCACCTGACAAAGGAAGGCATCCGTATCGAGACCAATGCCATGGTCGAACGGGCCGAGAACTCTGCCGATGGTGGAGTCAGCCTTCACGGCACGAAAGACGGCCAGCCATTCAGTGTGACGGGCAGCCATCTACTGGTTGCCGCTGGGCGCAAGGCGAATTTCGAGAATCTCGGGCTGGAAGCCGCGGGCGTTGAGACCCATCAGCGCGGCATCAAGGTCAATGACCTGATGCAGACCTCGAACAAGCGCATTTATGCCATTGGTGATGTAACTGGTGGGCGGCAGTTCACCCATGTCGCGGGATACCATGCCGGGCTCGTCATCCAGAATATTCTCTTCAAGACACCGAACCTTACATTCGGCCTCAAAGGCGGCAAGAACCGCGACCATATCGCGCCATGGGTAACGTATACGGACCCAGAGCTGGCGCATGTCGGTCTCAACGAGCCGCTCGCGAAAGAGCTGAATGTCTCCTATACGCTCATCGAATGGGAATATGCGGAGAATGACCGTGCGCAGGCGGAGCATGCGACTTCCGGCAAGCTCAAGGCTCTGATCGGCAAGAAAGGGAAGATCCTTGGCTGCTCAATCGTTGGCAAGAATGCCGGCGACCTGATCGGCCCCTGGGCGCTGGCGGTGGCGAATGGCCTCAAGATCTCTGCCTTCACAGGCTCGATCATGCCTTATCCGACGCTGTCTGAAATCTCGAAAAGGGCGGCCGGGGCTTATTACACGCCAACGCTGTTCTCGAAGAAAACCCAGCGAATCGTCGGGCTCCTCTCTAGCTTTGATTGATTTATGTTATCGCCGTGCTGTGTTTTACGCAGCACGGCGGCTTCAACTTCATCAACTTGCGTAAATTGTGATGACGACGAGTTCCATATTAGAGCATACTGCTCGGGAATAAGACGCCATGATCGACTAGCGGTCTGGCCCATGAGAAATTCCCGGCATGCCCACGCGGTTCAAGAATACCAGTCTTTCGCATCTTGCAGCAGCACTCGACCAGCTCTGTGAAGGTGTGATCGTGACAGGGCCAACCGGTGCTTTGCAATTTGTCAACCGCGCCGCCGAAGAGCTGCATGGCGTCAGTAAACTTGATGTCGAACCTGACGACTATGCTGAGGCCTATCAGCTTCTGACAATGGAAGGGGAGCCATACCCTTCGCGTGAGCTGCCACTCGCCCGCGCCGTCCTTGATGGTGAACACATTAGGGATTCCCATTGGCGGATCAGGCGGCCGGACGGCTCGGAGATCGTCGCTGTCGGGTCTGCCCATCCGGTTACGGATGAAACAGGAGAACGGATCGGGGCCGTCCTCACGTTAAGGGATGATACTGAAAGGCTGGCAAAGGCAGAAGAACTCGCCGAGGCGATCAAGCTGAAAGAAGCGCTGCTTTTCGAAGTCAATCACCGGGTCAAGAACACGCTTCAGCTCGTTTCCTCGCTGATCAATCTTCAGTCCAAACGAATTGAAGACATGGCAGCGCAGGATTCGATGCGGAATCTGACGAGCCGGGTGAATATCCTGACCGGTATTCATCAGCGCCTCTACGAAGTCGGTACCCATGACCGCATCGAAATATCCAATTACCTGAGGGGTTTTCTGACGAGTAGCCTTCAGGCGCTGGCGGAGTTCGACACCGTCGAGCTTGATTTCGAAGCGGAGGGCGATCTCGTCCTGCCGGTCGATCAGGCTGTCTCAATTGCGCTTCTGATGAATGAGCTGATGCTGAACTCGCTTAAACATGCCTTTCATGACACGGCTGAGCCGACGATCAGGGTGGCGATTCGCAACAGGGAAGGCCGTATCCGGATCGATTACAGCGATAATGGCTGCGGCATTGCCTCAGGTGAGAGTAAGAGCAAATCAAGCGGCATCGGCATTATGCTGGTCTCATCGCTCGCACGGCAGCTCAGAGCCGATGTCGAGGAGACTGGCGGGCCAACAGGTTATGGGATGAGTCTGACCTTTGCTGCAGCGGAAGTCGTTGGCTGATCTTTTAGCCTGCGACTTTTTTCGGCCAGCGGCGATGGAGCCACAGCCATTGGTCCGGGCGCTCCAAAATAAATTCGCCGATCTTCTCATTCATTGCTGCGGTTAGGGTTTCGGTATCGACTTTGATGTCGCCAGTCTTCTCGATACTGACGGGCTCATGGACGGTCATTACAAAGCGCGAGCCGGGCTCACGGACGAGTTGGATCGGCACGAATGGGATGTCCTCACGCAACGCAAGGCGCGCCGCCGCAGGTGTCGTCATCGCCGGATGGCCGAGCAGGGGGACGGAAATGCCGTCATTAAGTTTCTGATCCGTCAGCATGCAGAGCGATAGCCCTTCATTGAGCGCCTTGACGAGGTCCCGCGCGCCGCGCTTGCCCTTGGGGATCTGGCGGCGAGAGATTGCCTGTGACCGGCGCTTGATGATCTCCGCATCGACGATGGGATTGTTTGCCGCGCGGTAGACGATGGCGTTTTTCAGCCCACTGGCGAACAGCGTCGCCGGCATGGCTTCCCAATTGCCCATATGCGCCGAGAAGAAGATCGCCTTCTGATCATTCTCGATATAGTGCCGGAGGCGCTCTTCATGGATGATCGTGGTGCGCTCGGCGAGTTCGGTGACATGGGCGAATTCACCGACCGTCATGCCCAGATTGCGCCAGACCCCACGCAAGATCGCAGCGCGTTCCGCCTGCGTCATGTCAGGATAAATGAGCGCAAGATTGTCGTGCCCGCGCTTCTGGACCGGGCGCAGCATCGGGCCGAGCCCGACCATCAGCCCGCCCATCCGTTTCGCTGCTTTCTCGATCGGCATCCGCCCGAGCATGGCGAGCAGGCCTTGCGCGATGGAGTTCTCGACCTTGTGCATGAAGGTCGTCGGGCGATTGGCTCGCGCCTCGGGTAGCGGGATGTCGGCATCCCAGCGGTCGGCGTCGAAAGTCGTCGAATTCATCGGACGGGCTCCGGTAGTGATGCCAGAAACTGGTCGAGAAGCGCTGGATTATCAAGGGTCAGCCGCGCGGGGATCGGGGTGATCCCGTCTGCCTGGTCTGGGGAGAGGCGCGCAAAGTCCTTCTCGGTCGTCAGGAGCTGGGCGTCATCGGCGGCGGCGCGGGCGATCAGACGGGCGATTTCCTCTTCCGTGAACATGTGGTGATCGGGGAAGGAGGTGCGTTCGAGCAACTCGACACCTGCGGTTTCGAGACCTTTGAAGAATTTCTCCGGGCGGCCGATGCCGCTGAAGGCATGGGCCGGCTGGCCGAGCCGTTCGAGCGGCACGACGCTCTCAAGACGCATCCGCATCACCGGGAGTGCGCTTTCGGGCAGATGCGGAGGCTGGTGCTCTTCGCGCCCGCCAACGATGACAAGGGCGGCAGCGCGGGTCAGCGCAGCATGGGGTGCTTCCCGCAAAGGCCCGGCGGGGAAGATGCGACCATTACCGAGCCCTGTCTCACCATCGACGAGAAGGAAGGTAACATCCTTGTGAAGGCCCGGGTTCTGAAACCCGTCATCCATGACGATAGCGCTCGCGCCTTCATCATGAGCGAGCTTCGCGCCTTCAACCCGGTCGCGTGAAACGATGACGGGGTGATCGCAGGACAGCATCCGGGCTTCATCGCCGATCTCGGCGGCGGTGTGCTCTGGCGCAGCACGTACAGGCCCTGTGAGGGATCCGCCATAGCCGCGGGTAAGGATAAAGGGCGTGTGCCCCATAGCGGAAAGACGGCTTGCAAGTTCGGCCACAAAGGGGGTCTTGCCGACCCCGCCCATGGTGATGTTCCCAGCACAGATGACCGGGATGGGCGCTTTCTCAGGCACGCTTTTGGCGAGCTTTCGGGCGACGGCCGCGCCGTATATCCCGCCGAGAGGTGACAGGAGAAGGGCGAGGGGATGATGCCGCCCCTCTTTTGCCGACCAGAAGCGCGGCGGCGAGATCATGCAGGCACCTTTGCTGGCGGCAGCAGCGGAGCGAGCGCCTCAATCGTGTCATTAAGGACTTTCTCACTTCCCGCATCTGACCAGGCGCGGGCCTTGCGGGCCATTTCCTGGCGGGTCAGGGGGTCACTCAGGAGGCGGATGATCGAGGCGGAAAGATCGCGCTCATTGCGCACAAGCGCCAGTGCGCCGTCCTGACGCATCGAATTGAACGTCTCCTGGAAATTGAAGACATGCGGGCCCGTCACGATGGCAGAGCCAAGCCGGGCGGGCTCCATCGGATTATGCCCGCCGGTCTCAACAAGGCTGCCGCCGATAAAGGCGACATCGGAGAGCCGGTAGAAAAGCCCCAGCTCGCCGAGCGTGTCAGCGAGGTAGACATTGTCATCCGCTTCCGGATTGTCGCCCTTCGAGCGGCGGCTCATCTTCAGCCCGCGCGAGGTGATCAGCTCTTCAAGCTCATCGCCCCTTGCCGGATGGCGCGGCGCGATAACGGTGAGAAGGCCGGGTGCTGTCTCCATCATCTGCTCATGCGCATCGAGGATCAGCTCTTCTTCCCCCGGATGGGTGCTGGCCGCTAGCCAGACAGGGCGGGCCCCAACGGCCGCACGCAGCTCGGCAAGCGCCCGCTGGTCGGTCGGCAGGGGGGCGGCGGCACGTTTGAGATTGCCGGGGACATGCACGGTCTTGCGCGCAAGCGCCTCAATCCGTTCCGCATTGCCCTCATCCTGCGCGAGGATGACAGAGAAGGCGGACAAAAGTTCATGGGCGGCCGTCTTGCGGCGTGACCAGCCTTTGTAGCTGCGCGGGGAGAGGCGGCCATTGACCAGCGCTAGCGGAATGCCGCGCGCATTGGTCTCACCGATCAGGACCGGCCAGAATTCAGACTCAACGAAAAAGCCGACATCAGGTCGCCAGTGATCAAGGAAGCGCCGGACATAGACCGGCTGGTCGACCGGCGCATATTGATGGACGGCCTGTTCAGGCAGGCGTTCGGCCATCAGCGCGGCAGAGGTCACGGTTCCCGTGGTCACAAGAAAGGATGAATCTGTGTACAGATGGGATAGCTTATCGATCAGCGGCAGGATCGAAAGGCTCTCTCCGACGCTGGCGCCGTGTATCCAGATGAGATGACCCTCGGGACGCTCGCGGCCCGCAACACCCCGGCGCTCATCGACCCGCAGCCTGTCTTCCTTGCCAAGCTTCAGGCGCTGTTTGAGGATCCTGTCAGCGATCGGCTGCAGGAGGGCGCTGCCGCGGCGATAGAATTTCAGACTCCATGCCTTGCGCGGCACAGGAATGGGACGGGGCGGCGTCATCGGGCGTTGGCCTCCTTAAGGTGCCCGATAGGGGCGGGGTCGAGAGGTTCGCGGCCCATTTCGCGGTCCGCCTTTTCGGTGATCCGGTTGAGCTCATCCTCAACGCGCTGGCGCAGCCATTCGGGATCGGTATCCCGGCCTTCAACGGGCAGGATCGGATCACCGAAAACGAAGATGCCCCGCGAGAACGGCAACGGGAAGGGCAGCAGAAAGCGGTCCCAGCTCGAGAAGGTTTTGCCGCGTTTCACGCTGTAAGCGATTGGCACAATCGGCGCACCTGTCAGACGAGATAGCTGCGCGATTCCGGCATGCGCTCTTTGACGAGGGCCTCGCGGGCCATCCGGAGTGATGCCAACCGTATAACCCTCATCCATCGCCTTTTTGAGGGCGCGCAAGGCTGCTGCACCGCCCTTATTCTTCTCCGGTTTCCGGGGATCTGCGGCCGACCCGCGCCGCACTTCAAGCCCGAATTGCCGGACGATGCGGGCGATGACCTCACCATCACGATGCTCGGACACCAGAACGGTTGCAGGTGCTTTCTGTAAGGGGGCGAGGGCAGGCAGCATCAACAGCCGGGAGTGCCACGCCGCACAGATATAGGGCTCCCCGCTATCAAGCAGGGCCTTGTATTGCTCTAGCCCATCATACCGCCAGCGCAGGGTCCGGTGGATAAGACGGATATAGCCTGCGAGCAGGAACGGCCCCAATCGGGCAAGGAAGGAATTCTGAGAAGTTTTGCGGGCCACGACGGTCTCGGTTAGACGGGCTCATTCTCCTAAACGCGGCCGTGCCGCAATGCAAAAGATGACAAAAGACGCTGAACCCCAATCTGATGGCTCCGCCCCGCGTTCGCACCTGATGCGCCGGCTGTGGGCGCAGTTCCTGTCGCCCTATCGGGGGCGGCTGGGGCTCGCTTTCCTGTTCATGGTGGCGCTGGCCGCCGCAGAGCTGGGGTTTGTGCTCCTCACCGAGTGGATCTTCTCAGGGCTTCAGCCGAATGAGAATTCGCGTTTCCATGCGGCCGCGCGGGACGTGATGGTCTGGGGGCCGGTTTTCGTCATCGTGCTGGGGCTGGCGCAAGCGCTCTTTTTCTACCTCTCGGCGATCACGTCCCAGAACATCGCCGTGCGCACTTTGCGCGATCTGCAGCGAGCCATGTTCGGACGAATCACCGAGCTTGATCTGGCGCAGAGCCAGGATGACGGCTCGGGCCAGCTCATCTCCCGCTTCACCAATGACATGACGGTCCTTCGCGAATCGCTGACGCGCGCGCCGAACGGGGTGCGGGATCTGGTCCGGCTCGCCGGGCTCGTCGGCGCGCTGGCGTTTCTCGACTGGGTGCTCTTTCTGTCGGTCCTCATCATTTATCCGACCATCGGCCTGCCGATCACTTGGCTGGGCAAGAAGATCCGCCAGCTTGGCCGCTCCGTGCAGCGACAGATCGGCGACATGACGGGGCTTCTCTCGGAGACCCTGCGTGGGCAGCGCATGGTCAAGACCTACCGGCTGGAGGAGCAGGAGCGCGCCCGGCTCGGTGAGGCATTCGATGAGCGCTACACGCTGCTGAACCGGCTGATCCGTATCCGCGCTGCCAACGAGCCGGTGGTCACCGTGATCGGCGCCATCGCAATCGCTGCGATCATCGGGATTGCCGCGTTCAGGATCGAAGCAGGCTTCATGACGGGCGCGGACCTTGTCGCCTTCCTTGTGGCGATGGCAATGCTGTCCCAGCCAGCGCGCGGGCTCGGCACCCTCAATTCCGTCGTGCAGGAAGGGCTGACTGCGCTCGAGCGGGTCTTTGACGTCCTCGACCGAACCCCCGCCATTAGTGATGCGCCTGACGCGAAAGAGTTGAGCGTGCCGAATGGCCAGCCACCTGAAATCGTCTTTGACCGGATCAGTTTTGGCTATGGCGACGGCCCGGCGGTGATCGAAGATTTCTCCCTGACGGTCCCGGCAGGGGCGACCGTAGCGCTGGTCGGCCCGTCAGGCGCGGGCAAGTCCTCCGTCTTCAACCTGATCCCGCGCCTCTACGAAGCAGGCAGCGGGGATATCATGATCAACGGCCTGCCAGTTCGCCAGATGACCATTGGATCGCTCAGGGACCATATCGCGCTCGTCAGCCAGGATGCCGTCCTCTTTGATGTCAGCGCAGGCGAGAATATCGGCTTTGGTGATCTCAGTGCGGACCAGCCCGCTATTGAGGCCGCGGCCCATGCCGCCGCCGCGGATGAGTTCATCGCTGGCCTGCCAGACGGCTACGGCTCCGCTGTGGGTGAGGGCGGCGCAAATCTATCGGGAGGCCAGCGCCAGCGGATCGCTCTCGCGCGTGCCTTCCTTAAAGATGCCCCAATCCTCCTTCTTGATGAAGCAACTGCCGCGCTCGATGCCGAAAGCGAGCGGCTCATCGGCGAAGCCCTGATCCGGCTTTCCGAAGGCCGCACGACCCTCGTGATCGCCCACCGGCTTGCCACTGTGCGCCATGCCGATCTTATCTGCGTCATGGACAAGGGCCGGATTGTGGAGCAGGGCACCCATGACGAGCTGGTGGACAGGGGAGGTCTTTATGCCCGGCTCGCCGCTCTTCAGTTCAGAGAGGAAGTGCCCGCATGACGCCGTTCCGTTTTGCCGTATTGCTCGCCATTTGCGTCGCCTGGGGGCTTCATTTCTCCGTCGTCAAATCGACGATTACGGGCGTGCCGCCCATCTTCTATGCGGCGATGCGGATGACGCTGGTAGCGGTCTTCCTCATCCCCTTCCTTAAATGGCATCGCGGCCAGATGAAGTTGATCTTTGCCGCAGGTGCTTGTTTCGGGGCGTTGAATTATGCCACTTTCTTCAGTGGACTGAAATACGTGCCGGCGAGCATTGGCGCTATCGTGATCGAATTCTATGTGCCTGCCGCGATGATCTTCTCGGTGATTTTCCTTCACGAGCGGGTTGGCTGGCGTCGGATCGTTGGGGCGACGCTCGCCATCGTAGGCATCCTGATCATCATCAGTGGGGGTGATGCGGGGCTTGGCCCGGACGATCGGCTGTTCCTTGGCGGGCTCCTTGTCATGTGCGGCGCTCTCTCTGAGGCCGCAGGCGCGATCCTTGTGAAGAAGATTGATGCCATTGCGCCGCTCCAGATGCTCGCCTGGTTCGGGGCCGTCGGCGCTGTCTCCTGCTGGGTCTTTACACTCCTCTTTGAGCAGAACCAGTTCGACTTTTTGAGTGAGGCGGGGCGGACGAATGTCTTCCTTGCGGTTCTTTATTCCGCCGTCATTGCATCGATATTCGGGCACAGCAGCTATTACTGGCTGCTCCAGCGCGTCGATGTCAGCCAGATCGCACCAGCCGGGCTGATGACCACCGTTTTTGCTGTCGCCGGCGGGGTCTTCCTCCTTGGCGAGACTTTCACCTTGCGTCTTGCCGCAGGCGCGCTTGTCACCATGACAGGGGTTGCGATCATTGTTGTACGGAGTGCTCAGCGCGCTACCGAGCGGGAGACCGAACCCTTGCCTGTCGCGGGCCCCGTGGGTGTGCGGATCGAGGAGAGCAATCTGGCTACCGACAACGAGCCGGACGCCGCGGATGAGGCAGAGGAGTTGAAGCCGGAAAATGCCACTTAATATCGTCCAGTCGCCATCGCCCAATCATTCAGACCGTCAGGGCACGCCCGTCTCGCTGGTCGTGCTGCATTATACCGGGATGGAGACGGGGCAGGAGGCCATCGACCGGCTGCGCGATCAGGAGGCGGGCGTCTCCGCCCATTACCTCATCGAAGAGGACGGCACAGTCCACGCCATGGTCGATGAAGAGTTGCGTGCCCATCACGCGGGGCTTGGCTTCTGGGCCGGTATCAATGACGTGAATTCGGCCTCCATCGGGATAGAGATCGTCAATCCGGGGCATTACTGGGGCTACCGGCCTTTCCCGGTGCCGCAGATCGATGCGCTGATAGAGCTCATGAAGGACATCTATGCGCGCCGCCGCCTGACGCCGCTGGCCGCTATCGGGCATTCGGATCTTGCGCCTGACCGCAAGGACGATCCCGGTGAGCTCTTTCCCTGGCCGCGTCTTGCCGCCGAAGGGCTGGCGCTCGCGCAATGGCAGAAGGGGGAGGAACCTCCGGCGCCTGACTATGAGGACGCGCTCAAAATGCTGGCCGAGATCGGTTATGGTGTGAATCTCAGCCACCCCATCGCCCCGGTACTCGCTTTCCAGCGCCGTTTTGCACCTCAGCTACTTGCTCATGGGCTGACCCCCAAAACGCGCCAGGCGATCCGCTGGGTCCATGGTCAGGTCATGAGGGCAAAATTGGGCTGAATATAGTTCGCCTGAAAACCTAATATTCAACAGTGCTTTAATCAGAGATCTTGCTGAAGTTTCTGAGTGTACTGACAAGTCTACTTGTCGATGAGGGAACAGTTTGGCATTCTTCCCTAGAAGGGGATGAGTGCTATGGGCTGGGTAAAAACACTCATATGCATGTTGCTGCTGCTGGGCAGCAGCGCCGCCGTGCAGGCGCAGGAAGGGACATCCGGCGACGGCGCTTTCTCGACCGGTCAGATCGGGCATGAATTCCCCGACGAAGCTGACCTTTACAATGATGAGTTCGTCCCGCTTTTCCCTCAGGAACATGACATTGATGATGAGCGGCTGATACTGGTCATCCCTGAAAGGGAGGATGAAGATCCTGCTCTGGATAGCGAAGAAATCAGGCGTCTGCTCGGCGTTGATCCCCCGGAAGATGATCCGCTTGATCCCCTCAGTCCATATGATCCGTTGCAGCCTGTTGATCCGGCTGGCGACCCGTTGATCCCTGATCCGTCGACTCCCTTCCCGGTCCTGCCCGAGGAGGAGCCTGAAATCGCCTCTGATCCGAATGATCAGTATAGGGCGGTTCCGCCCGGTGTCGGCACCGTCACGGGCGGTATTGCCGGGACGATCCCTCTTGCCGGAAGACCGCCCGGACGCGGAAGGGGATTGCCGGGCGGCAATGGCGGCAACAGCTCCCGCTTTGATGCGACGACCAAGGACTGCGACAAGGCGCTTAGCAGCTTTGACAAATATCAGAGTCAGACGATCCAGACAGCGAGGGAGAAAGCGGCGGCAAGGAAGTTTTTCGACAATTGCATGCCGGCGTCTGAGCGATCATCCACCTCACAGCGCCTGGGATGGCCGCTTGGGGCATGGGAGCTTTCACGGCGCGTTGTCGTGATCTTCCTGTGGGATGATGCATCAAGCCCTGATCTGACAAAGCCGATCAAGGGGCATTGCACAGGATTTCTTCTCGATAAGGACACGGTCCTCACGGCAGCGCATTGTCTGGATACGGTCAATGCGGACTATGAAATCCAGATGAAGCCGGGCATGAATTGTACCTCCTTCGGTGTTGAGGTCGAGGCGGATCTGGCGGGTGCCACCCGCCAGCGGATCAAGCTGAAACAAAATTCTCGCCATGCAAATGCGGACATTGAAGGCTGCCCCTTTCCCAAATTTGACGCGGCCCTGACGCAGAACGATATCGTTCTTCTCAAGCTGGCAAATGCTGCAGCTGGCATAGAGCCATTCAAACAGACCCCGCTTGTAACTGGGCTTGTGCCGGGGACGGGCCTTTATGTGATCGGCCTTCACCCTTTTCGTGACGTCTTTTCGGACACGCCGCGTTTGACCCTCAAATGGAGCAATTCCTGCCGGGTCATGATCGATCCTAACAGCCCGATGATCAGGAAAGAAAAAGGCGTCGAGGATATCCCGTATGAAGAACAGCAGGCGGATGAACTCAAAGGCAAGCTGTTGCATCAGTGTTATACGCATAAGGGGATGAGCGGGGGGCCTGTCTTCGTGCGGGATGCGGACGGATATCTCAAACTGATTGGTATCCACCAGTCCGCGGCAGTTAATCTGAGTGGCTGCATGGCCAGTTATGCTCGCACGCGCGCGCGGCCCGTCGGGTGGTGCAGCCGGAATTTGAGCAGATACAGTTTCCTAAACGCTGGACACCTTGTGGTGGCCCAGCCCTGAATGGTGAAATGAGGGATAGAGCCATGTATTCGAGATTTGTCAGAACGACAGTGTTAGCCAGTACCCTGATTGTCGGCCTTGCGGCTTGCGAGACCACGGCCGGAACGGCCATTGCCACCGAAGGGGAAACCCTGCCCAAGTCGAAGTCGCCGGGACGGGTCGCCATTCTCGATAACTGCATCCTCAATCCGACGGCGGAACGAGGCAATACCGAGAATATATTCGGGGCAACAGGGACGGCAGTACTGACCGCGCTCGGCGATGCCGTCATTCCGGCGGTGACAGGGTTCTTCTTTGACCGGGCCATTGCGCGGGCGGAGGCGGAGCTAAAAGCCAAATCCTCTTCGACCACCACCAAGAGCGATGGGCTCTATGATGAAACCTTCTACAATCATGACCGGGAGAAAGATGCGCTGAGCCGCCAGGCAGCCTGCCTCATCTTTGTGCGACCTGCCCATAAGGACAGCAAAATCGATACGGCTATGCGGGGCAAGGTCAATCAGGCGGCACCGAATTCAAACTGGCACATTACGATGAACACGGCCTTTCCGGGGCTCAACCTGACGGAAAGTACGGTGCCCGAGATGATCACGGAATTCCGGCTGGATCCTGTGATGACCTACAACACGACCAACAAGAAAGAGATCGAAGTTGGCTATCGTCTGCGAGCGGTCAGTATTGCCTATGGCGCGACCGGTGCCCGCAACACGTCAGATGAGAACAAGAAGGATCTTTCCTTCGCGCTGACGTTGAAGGGGCTGGTCCCGAAAAACGGCACACTCAAAGAAGAGACCCTCTACAGCCATTCCTATATCTTCGAAGACCTGCCGATCGGGTCTGTCATTCTCTATCCAGAAGATGGAGAGGGGGTGCCGATCGAGATCGCCGGTCAGATCGGACCAGTCCAGAGCATGCCAGCTGCCCGATACAAGGTGGATAAAACCGCGTTTGTCTCAACGGTGCCGCTGGAGGCAACGATCGTGCTGACTGAGACCGAGCAAGGCGGCGATCTGACCAGGGCCATGATCGATGCCATCGAGGCGAAGAAGTCCGAGATCACCAAACCCGTCAATGACCGGTTGAAAGAGGTGGTCAAGGACGTCCTTGAGGAGAAGGAAGACAGCGACGGTTGATGCTTCTCGGGGTAAAACCCAGCTTTTCCCTTGGTCTTTCCGGCAGATTTGCCAGTCTCGTGCCTATTCCCGGGGCGGCTCGCGGTCGGGATCGGGCGGAGGCGGGGCTCCCTGCGTGCCCGGGGTCGGTGCGATCACGCGCGGGCCGATCACGCCGTGCCACAGCGCCCAGAAGATCACGAGAAAGAACACTGCCATGCCCAGAAACGAGCGGGAACGGGCTTTTTGGGGCGTTTGATCGGTCATGAGGCGCCGATTAGACCGTTCTTTCGGGCGGGTCGAGTGCGACAATCTTAACAATCAGGGGGGGAGGCGACTTCACGCTTGATTCAAAACCGTCCTCGCCGCACACTCTTGACTGAACAACATTTATGGCAGGGGGTCAGTTGTCTATGTCCATGATTTCTATCGCAGCCGGTGTCGTCGCGTCGCTCGCCAGCATGCAATCCGCAAATAACGTCTCCAATCCGGGCGGTGTGATCACGTCATTCGACGTCAACACAGTCGCGCCGATGCTGCGCGAAATGGGCTGGGCGACTCAGGTCAACACGATGAGCTCCGGTGAGAAATTCCTCGCCGTGACGGCTTCCAACGGCATCAAGTTCGGCATGCGCCCGACGGTCTGCCAGTCGACGGGCCGTTGCCTCGGTGTCTTCATCCTCGCGCCGTTCCCGGCCGCTGATGGCAACCGGATCTTTGCCTTCAACAATGCTGTGCCGTTCATCAAGGCATCGTCCTATGGCAATCAGGGCTCCTATGTGGCCCGCTATGAAATTGCAGATGGCGGTTATGTGCGCGGCAACTTCCGCTTCATCCTGACCAACTTTGCCAGCGTCGCCGGTGACTATCAGCGCACGATGGGCGGCATGAGCGTTTCGGTTGACCCGGACAAAGTCCTCACCGACTTCTCCGCTGACAGCCTGAACCGCCGCGAAGCTGACAAGGACGCGCTCCTCGCGGTCAATTTCGAGCAGACCTTTGGCGGCGCGCACTCCGGTGCCGATGTCGAAGTCGCCGATGCGATCGAAGCGGCCTTCTCAGGTGAGTTCGCTGACACGCTGGTCAACAAGATCGAGTACAATATCGAAAACTAAGTCCGCATCATACGGACGAAAAGAAAAGGCGGGCCATGTGCCCGCCTTTTTTGTGTCTGGTTTATTCAGTCACCCGACGATCAATTGTCGAGGAAGCTCCGCAGTTTGCGTGACCGGCTCGGATGTTTCAGCTTGCGGAGCGCTTTGGCTTCGATCTGACGGATCCGTTCCCGAGTAACCGAGAATTGCTGGCCGACTTCTTCGAGCGTGTGGTCGGTGTTCATGCCGATACCAAACCGCATACGGAGGACGCGTTCCTCACGCGGGGTGAGGGAGGCCAGAACCCGAGTTGTCGTTTCGCGCAGGTTCGATTGGATCGCCGCATCAATCGGCAGGATCGCATTCTTGTCCTCGATGAAGTCGCCGAGATGCGAATCTTCCTCGTCGCCAATCGGCGTTTCGAGCGAGATCGGCTCCTTGGCAATTTTCATCACCTTACGGACTTTCTCAAGCGGCATGGACAGTTTTGCGGCCAGTTCCTCCGGTGTCGGCTCGCGGCCGATTTCGTTGAGGATCTGACGCGAGGTGCGGACGATCTTGTTGATCGTCTCAATCATGTGCACCGGGATCCGGATCGTCCGGGCCTGGTCGGCGATCGAGCGGGTGATCGCCTGCCGGATCCACCATGTCGCATAGGTCGAGAATTTATAGCCGCGGCGATATTCGAACTTATCGACCGCTTTCATCAGGCCGATATTGCCTTCCTGAATGAGGTCGAGGAATTGCAGGCCGCGGTTCGTGTATTTCTTGGCGATGGAGATGACGAGCCGGAGATTGGCTTCGATCATTTCCTTCTTGGCAATACGGGCCTCGCGTTCGCCTTTCTGCACGGTCTGAACGATCCGGCGGAAATCCTTGACCGTCAGGCCGGTTTCCTGGGCGAGCTGACCGATCTCTTCGCGCAGCTCGACAATGTGGTTGTAGCCCTTGGTCGTGAAATTCTTCCAGCCGCGGCCATCCATGTCGGAGACGCGGTCGAGCCATTCGGGGTCAAGTTCAGCACCCAGATAGGTTGAGAGGAATTCCTGACGGTTGACGCCGTAGCTGTCAGCGAGACGGACGAGCCGGCCTTCGAGCGCCATCAGCGAACGGTTGATCGCATAGAGCTGTTCGACCAGCGCTTCGATCCGGTGATTGTGAAGGCGCACCGAGCGGACCCGCTCGACGATATCCTTTTGCAGCTTGCGCAGGCGTTTGTGCTGGCTGTCCGAGAGGTCTTCGCCAGAGAGATGCTGCTCGATCTGGATGTCCTGCAGGCGGCGCAGTTTCTTGAAGTCGTCGGCGATGTCCTGGAAAGTTTCCATGACGCCTTCGCGCAGCTCGGCCTCCTTGGCGGAGAGCGACAGGTCGCCCTCATCCATGTCGTCCTCGTCGATGCCCTCGGCGGCGCGGGCTTCCTGCTCACGCTGAACGGCCTCGGCGACTTCCGGCTTGGTCATGTCAGGCTTTGACTCAGGGCCACCGTCATAGGTCGCATCAAGGTCAATGATGTCGCGCAGGAGCACGCGGCCTTCTTCGAGTTCCTCGCGCCAAACCGTGATGGCTTCGAAGGTCAGCGAGCTTTCGCAGAGCGCGCGGATCATCGATTCGCGGCCGGCCTCGATCCGTTTGGCGATGGCGATCTCGCCTTCGCGGGAGAGGAGCTCGACGGCGCCCATTTCGCGCAGATACATCCGCACCGGGTCATCGGTGCGGTCAGAATCCGCCTTGGTATTGGTCGTGACGGCTGCCGTGCCGTCTTTCTTGACGACGGACGAGCCGGTTGCCTTGGCCCCGTCGTCGTTGTCGTCATTGGCGGCGTCTTCGTCTTCTTCTTCCGCGTCAGTGACATTGATCCCCATGTCACTCAGCTTCGCCATGATGTCTTCGATCTGTTCGGAGGTGTATTCATCCTCCGGCAGGGCGGCATTGAGCTCGTCATAGGTGACGTAGCCCTGCTTTTTCGCCTTATCGATCATCTTCTTGACCGAGGCGAGGTTCAGGTCGAGTACCGGGCGGTCGCCTTCTTCCTTGACGGCCTTTTTGGTCTTGCTCATGCAGAATTCCCGTTGGACGAGGGGACAGGCTGAGGGATTGCTCCCCTGATCAGTCCTGGCTTTCGTCTGGTTTATGCTCGCTCACAAGGCGTGATCTGTGGCTGACAGCCTCACGCCAGATTTTCTCCTGTCCGGCATCCTGATGCGCCGAAATGGCGGCATCGGCGACCTCGGCTTCGAGATCACCGTGATACCGGTATTTAGACAGTGCATTCAGCCACCCCTGTTCGGCGAATTCGGCGGTGGCGCCCGGTTTGATGAATTTGAGCAAGCTCAATCGCGGGTCGGCCATCCAGTCGGAGTAAGTCTGAAGCGCTATTTCGTCCCCTGAGAGATGCGAAGCAACGGCGCCACTGTCAAGGTCTGGGTTTGCGGTAAAGGCGTCAAGAATGCGTCCCAGAACGCGAGACAGCCCCGGATCGGCAATTTCTAGTGTGAAAACCTCGTCTTCGTGCTCCGCGATAAGCCCCGGATGGTTGGCGAGTGCAAGGACGAGAACGGCCTCGGTGGCGGTTTCAGCCGATTTTGCCGCCGACATAGCTGATTTGAGGGCGGTCGAGGGCATCACCTGATCACGGTAAAAACCTGACCCCATAGGTCCACGGCTGTAGCCTTTGGGGCGGCCCCGCCATTCTGAACGCCCCGTGCCGCGGAAAGTCCGCTTGTCGGCATGTCCGCCGCCTGAGCCCTGCAGCTCATTGAGCTTCACCGCGAAATAATCGCCATAGGCGTGTTTGACGTCCGGATCGGCGATGTCCTTGACCTTCTCGCGAAGCTGGCGGCGGAAGGCGGCGGCCTGTTCAGGCGTCGTGCGCGGATGGGTTTCGCTTTCATGCTCCCAGAGGACATCAGCCATCGGGCGCGCGGCCTCGATGATTTCCTCCATCGCGCTCGCGCCTTTCGCGCGAATAAGATCATCCGGGTCCTGACCTTCTGGCAGGAAAGCGAAATTGAGCGATTTGCCAGGTTTGAGGATCGGTAAGGCGCGGTCGATGGCGCGGAAGGCCGCCGCCTGGCCTGCGCGGTCGCCGTCAAGGCACATGACCGGCGTGTCGGTCGCCCGCCACAGCATCTCCAGCTGACGCTCGGTAATCGCGGTGCCAAGGGGCGCAACGGCGGGCAGGCCCGCCTCCCACAGCGCGATCACATCCATATAGCCCTCGGCGACGAGCAGGGGCTTTTTGGTCTCGGCCTGCATCTTCCGGGCACGGTCATAATGATAGAGCGTCGCTGATTTGTGAAACAGCGGCGTCTCCGGCGAGTTCATGTATTTCGCCTGTACGTCTTTCGAGAGAGCACGGCCGCCAAAGGCGATCACCCCGCGCCGCCCGAGAATAGGGAACATCACCCGGTCGCGGAACTTGTCATAGGGCTTGCCGCCATCATCGGGCCGAATCACCAGCCCCGCCTCGACGAGCAAATCGAGCGGGAAGTCGTGATTGATCAGGTGATCGAGAAGGGCAGTGCGGGTGCCCGGTGCATAGCCGAGCCCGAAGACCTGCCGCGCACGCTCAGAGACACCGCGCCGGTCGAGATAGGCGAGGGCCTCGCGGCCTTCGGCACGGGTCAGCATGGCGCGGTAGAATTTCGCGGCCTCGACATTGGCCCCGGCTATGTCCTTGGCGACTTTCTCGCGCCGCTCATCGTCAGGTGTGTCCTTGGGGATCTCCATACCGGCAAGATCAGCCAGCTGGGAGACGGCCTCCGGGAAGGAGAGATTCTGGGTCTCCATCAGAAAGCCGACAATGTCGCCCGATTTGCCCGAAGAGAAATCAAAGAACCGTCCCTTTTCGTCATTGACGAAGAAGCTGGGAGTTTTCTCTGAAGTGAAGGGCGATAGGCCGCGATATTCCCGGCCTTCCTTTTTAAGCTTCAAATGCCGCCCGATGACATCCGACGCGCGGAGGCGCGCGCGCAATTCATCGAGGAAATCAGGGGAGAAGCGGGGCATCGGGACCTTCTGGATGGAAAGGGGTGCCCTTTACCACATTCCGCGCCGGACCTTCAGCGGTCTTTCTCTTCATTCAATGATGCTGCAATGCAACATGATAATGAGATAAACGACCTCATGATGGTCAGTTTTGAACATAAAACGCCAATCCTCTTGCATTGCAGCAAAAACTGGGTTCGAATTCCTTCTTCCCAGGCAGGAGGAGCATAAAAATGAAACCTGTTCTCAAACTCGGGGCCCTTGTGACGGCCGCAGGCACATTCGTTTCTACCGCGATGGCGCAGGAAGAAGTGGCTGAGGCCGCGGAAGCTGTAGAGGCCGTCATGACGGTCGCCGCCCCTGACACCGTCTTCATCTTCAATACGCTGCTATTCCTCGTGATGGGGATGGTGGTCATGTTCATGGCAGCAGGTTTCTGCATGCTGGAAGCGGGCTCTGTCCGGTCCAAGAATGTGGCCGCAATCTGCCTGAAGAATATCGGCCTTTATGCTATCGCCAGCATCGTCGTCTGGCTGGTTGGCTATAATCTGATTTACGGCAATGCCGACACGCCCGGCGGCTGGATCGGTACACTGAGCGTCTGGGCGCAGGATGACAGCGCGCCGCTTGAGCTTGGCTATGCATCGGGCTCTGACTGGTTCTTCCAGATGGTGTTCGTTGCCACTGCCGCATCTATCGTTTCCGGTACGCTTGCCGAACGCATCCGTATCCTGCCTTTCTTCATCTTCACAGTGATCCTGACCGGTTTTATCTATCCGGTGCAGGCAAGCTGGGAGTGGGGTGCCGGCTGGCTTGATGCCAATTTCGGCTTCTCCGATTTCGCTGGCTCCACGCTGGTGCACGCAACAGGCGGCTGGGCCGCGCTTGCCGGCGCGCTTGCACTTGGCTCACGGACGGGCCGGTTCAAGGAAGACGGTCAGCCGGTTGCGATGTTCGGCTCATCCATGCCGCTGGCGACGCTGGGGACATTCATCCTCTGGCTTGGCTGGTTCGGCTTTAACGGCGGCTCGCAGCTCGCGCTTGGTTCACTCGATGATTCGATCTCCGTTTCAAACATCTTCGTGAACACCAATATGGCGGCAGCCACGGGCTGTGTGACGGTCATCGTTTTGTCGATGATCCTCAAGGGCAAGATCAACCTACCCATGGTGCTTAACGGCGCGATTGGCGGTCTCGTCTCGATCACGGCTGAGCCGCTGGCGCCGGTCGTCTGGCACGCGGCTCTCATCGGCTCTGTCGGCGGTGTACTGATCTATGTCGTCACGCCGCTCCTTGAAAAACTGCAGATTGACGACGTTGTCGGGGCGATCCCGGCGCACCTTGCTTGCGGCATCTGGGGGACGATGATCGTGCCCTTCTCGAACAGTGATGCCACCTATGGCGGTCAGCTTGTCGGGGTACTTGCCAATGGTGCCTTCGTCTTCGGTATCAGCCTCATCATCTGGTTCGGTCTGAAATTCACGATCGGCATCCGGTCGAGTGAGGATGAAGAGAATATCGGCCTCGATCTCTCCGAGACCGGTCATCCGGGTTACGAGATCAATCCGGTTGTTGTCCCCGCAGAGTAGAGTTCACTCTACAATGCTTACTTGAAGGGCCCCGAAAGGGGCCCTTTTTTTGTCTTGGTAACGTGAACGGAGGAAGTCGGCTGGCCCTACTGGGTCAGCTTCTCTTTCACCTTCTGATTGGCGAGGGTGAAATCCATCGCGCCCTGAAATTTCGATTTCAGCGCACCCATGCATTTGCCCATGTCTTTGAGGCCCTCGGCACCGATCTCGCCGATGACGCCATCAACGGCGGTCGAGATTTCGTCCTCGGACATCTGGCGGGGCAGGTATTCGCGGATGATTTCGATCTCGCGGCGCTCCTGTTCGGCCAGCTCAATGCGGCCGGCGTCCTCATATGTCGCGGCTGAATCCTCGCGCTGTTTCACCATTTTGGTGAGGACGGCGAGAATATCGTCATCTTTCAGCCCGCAGCACTGGTCATTGGCGCGCGCGGCAATGTCCCGATCTTTCACAGCAGCCGTGATCAGCCGCAGTGTCGCCACGCGCAGCTTGTCATTGCGCGCTTTCATGGCGGTTTTCAGATCGGCGGTAATGGTCTCAAGAAGTACGGAAGTCATTCGAATCCTACCGGTTTTCGGGTCGTCCACGAGGCACGGACAGAAAGTATACGCTGTTTCGGGTCAAGTGGAGCGGGCTATAAGGGTGCGTTCCTAACGCTGTTGCCTCACCAGATGCATATCCCGGGCCGAGATGACTTCCCTCAAGGCGCAAGGCTCGTTAAGGGCGGTCGGCTCACCTCGGGAAAGGGTGGGCGCTCACTACGGAGAAATATGGAAAGATGCGCCTAAGTCAAGACGCTGCGAAACCGGTCCGCACAGCCCGCCTGGTGCTGGCCGACGGGACGGTCTTTGAAGGAGAAGGCTTTGGCGCCAGCGGCGTTGCTGTTGGCGAAGTCTGTTTCAACACGGCCATGACCGGCTATCAGGAAATCCTGACCGATCCGAGTTATGCCGAGCAGATCGTCACCTTCACTTTCCCCCATATCGGCAATGTCGGCGCCAATGATGATGATGCGGAGAACGCAACCGACGAGGCTGCCGTTGCGGCCCGCGGGGCCGTCGTTCGGGCGCCGCTGACGACGCCGTCGAATTTCCGCGCGCGGTTTGACCTGCCCGGCTGGATGAAACGTCGCGGCATTATCGGTATTTCCGGGGTTGATACCCGTGCGCTGACAGCTGCGATCCGCGAGGGCGGCATGCCGCATGGCGTGATCGCGCATTCCCCGTCGGGGCATTTTGACATGGATGACCTCCTTCGCCGCGCGAAAGGCTTTGCCGGGCTTGAGGGCATGGATCTCACCGGCCGGGTGTCGGGCGCGCGCGCCTATAAGGAAGCGCAAGCCGACTGGACAGGTGAGGGCTTCACAACGGGCAACCCGGATGGTCCGCATGTTGTGGTCATCGATTATGGCGTGAAGCGCACGATCCTCCGCCGTCTTGTTGCGGCGGGCTGCCGCGTGACGGTCGTGCCGCCGAAAACCGATTTCGAGACCATCATGGCGAAGAACCCGGACGGTGTGGTCCTGTCGAACGGGCCGGGCGATCCTGCTGCAACTGCGGAATATGCCGTGCCCGTCATTCAGAAAATCCTTGAAGCGAAAGTGCCGCTTTTCGGGATCTGCCTCGGGCACCAGCTCCTTGCGCTGGCCGTTGGCGGGCGCACCATGAAGATGCCGCAGGGCCATCATGGCGCGAACCACCCGGTGAAAGACCTGACGACCGGCAAGGTCGAGATCGTCTCGATGAACCACGGCTTCGCGGTCGATACGGAAAGCCTGCCCTCACGGGTGAAAGCCACGCATACGTCGCTTTTTGATGGCTCGAATTCTGGCCTGATCGTTGAGGATGCCCCGGCCATGTCGGTCCAGCATCACCCCGAGGCGAGCCCCGGTCCGCAGGACAGCTATCCTGTCTTCTCGCGCTTCGTCGACATGATGCGCGAGGAAAAAGGCAAGGCGGCCTGACCCGCCTCGCCTTCATGCTTCGTCAGAGAACGAAGCTGTTCACGATCTGCCAGTCGCCATTGAGCTTCATCAGCTGAACCTGTTCTGACCACGGACCTGCATCCACGCGGGCCGAGGCAACACGCGCCGTGAAATTATGCACGGTGAAACGCGCCTCATTTTCTTCGACCCCGAAAGAGCCGGCATCGAGGATCAGCGCTTCGCGGGCGAGGGGCTCGATATAGCTGGCGCCCCCATGTGTCGTGCCAAGCTGGCGGCGTTCAAGCTCGATATGGAGCGTCTCTTCCAGCCGGTCTTTGTCGCCGGCGAGCCCGGCAATATAGCTCGTCAGTACACCATCAATTGCGGCACTGTCTTCATCCGCGCTCTGGCTCTGATAGGTATCAAGTCCGCCATATACGCAATTGAGGAGGCTCCATTCGCCGTTGATCTTCACGGCGGTGAAGAAGTCATACCACTCGCCATTGACCATCTCGATCGAGGCGGCATTGCCGGTGATCTCATGGACGATGACGCGCGGGCTATCGACCTTCTGAAGCCGGTCATCATGATTATAAATCCGCCCGAGGATCTGAAGCCGCGCCGGGGAGAGATGCTCCATCATCTCTTGGCCGGTGCCACGCCAGTTATCGTCGCGGCCTTTTTTCGACAGCGCCGGATGGACGGTGGAGAGGACCTGTTCGGGGCTTTTCTCCCAGAAACCGAGCGCGAAGGTCTTGCCCAGCGCATCAAGTTCTTCAGCATCATCGGCGAGGGCGGGCGTGAAGAGCCCGCCAAGGATCAGGAGCCCCGCGGGCAGCATGGATTTGAGCGACATGGTCATCCCCTCTCATTATCGTTTATCGATAATGTATCGGATGAGTTCGTCCAGAAATCCAGAGCCGGAATCCTAAACAATCAGAATGGAAATTTCGCTCGAAGAGCCTCAGCGGCGTGGCAACCCGGTCGGCAAGGGCGAGCGGCGAAGGGCCGGGCTTTCAGCCAGTTTCGCCAGCCGCGAGGTCGTCATGTCCTTGACCGTCTCGGCGGGAGCTTCCTCGGCTTCTGCCTCAGGCTCCTTGGCCTGGGCCTTGTCCGCCGGTTTGATCGCCCGCGCTGCGGTCAGGGGTTCGAGATTGAACGCCGCCGGGAAGTGATCTTCCCTGACCAGCGTATCGGCGACGGCCTGACCGATCTCATAGGCGATCTGGAAGCCGTCCCGGTCCATCATGTTCCGTACACGGTTGAGCTGGCGCGTCGAAAGGCCGAGTCCGAATTCATCGGACAGGGTCTTGGCCGTCAGCTTCGCTTGATAGCGCTGATAGGTGCATTGCGGCTCCGGCGTCAGGCGGGCATCGCGAAGGTCACCGAATTCCTGGATAGTCTCCTGCGGCACGGCAGGCTCTGAAAGGAGCTGCATCAGCAGCTCGCCCGTGTGCTCTGCGCCATCAATCATGAAATTAAGGCCGCGCTGCGCCTGTTTGGCGCGAGAGGAACGGCGGTTCGACGCGGGCGAAAGTTCATTACACAGACTGCCAGTGCCGACAGAGGTGACAAGGAGCTGCTCCTCACCCTTGGTCCAGCCAAAGCCGCGATTATTGAGGGTCGCCAGCAGGAAGAGCTGGAAGGCCGGATTGTTGAACGGCGTGAAACCGGCATCAACGAAGAGGCCCTCTTCAAGATGCGGCAGGCGCGCAAGCTTGACCTGCGCGGGCGCGAATTCCCCCGGATAGGCGGTCGAGGCGCGGATCACATTGGCGACCGGATAGCGCGCATAGCCGAGCGCCGCTTTCTCCGGCGCGTCGTCGTAATTGGGGCCTTCGGGATTGTTGTGGAAAACGAGGGTCGAGTCGGTGTCGACCCGCCGGGCGACAACGGCGAGGCCGGTCGCCATCTCCCCACCAAGGGTCTTGGACCCAAAGATCCGCTCGAGTGCCTGGCCGAGGCGTTTCTCGTCGAACTGGCCCCCGCGGCGGAACACGTCGCGCGTCAGCTCTTCGTAAAGCGTGCGCAGCTCACTCGCGCGGACCGCATTGGTCGCAAGCGCCGCAGCAAGGATCGCCCCGGTCGAGGTGCCGCCGATGAGGTCGAAATAGTCGGACAGCTTGAAGCTGTCGTGATTGCCGTGCCGGCGTTGAAGCGTGCCTTCGATCTTCTCGAGAATTGCAATCGACATGGCAGAGCGCACCCCGCCGCCATCGAGCGCAAGCAGGCGCTTGGGGCCGGTCGGCCCAAGATGGTCATGCATGTCAGGACGCCGATAATTGCGCCGCCGGGGCTTGAAGGACAGGCCCAGTTCACCGGCACTATTCGCAAATCGGCTTAGCATATGACGTAACGATCCCCCGTGAGTTACATCAGGCAGGCCAACATTTCCCGCCACAGGGGACGACTATGCCACGGCCTCCCGCGCGATAGAAGGGGCATTTATGGAGGGAATCTCATCAAGCAGCGACCTGTTGCAGGACTGCCTTGTCAGGAAGGCGTCAAACATCAGGACTGACCACAGCTCCTGGCCATGCTGACCGCGCCCGGTACGGTGCCGCTTTGCCAGCTCGCGGACGCGGTCGAGGCTGAAATAGCCGCTGTCGCGCCATGCATCACGGGCCATCAGATTGTCGATCAGGGCGCCGCCATCATCGCGGAACCAGCCATCGACGGGGGCGCCAAAGCCCTGTTTTTGGCGAGCGAGGATATCGGCGGGCAGGCGGGGTTTGAGCGCTTCCTTGAGGATACGCTTCGCCGTCGGCCCTTTGAGCTTGAAGGAGCGGGGCAGGGTCGCGGCCCACTCGACCAGCCGGTGATCAAGGAGCGGCGGGCGCACCTCAAGGCCGCTCGCCATGGAGGCACGGTCGACCTTCACCAGCATTCGGCCGGGTAACCATGTCACCATGTCGACGGCCTGTGCGGCCAGGACAGGGTCGGAGATGTCGGCGGCGACCATCGCGCTCTCGATGATCGATTGCGGCTCGTAATCGCGCATTTCTGGCGCAAGCAAGGCGCGGCAGCGGTCGGGCAGGATGGCGGATACCGCGCGGGCGTAACCAGCCTCGGGTTCTTCGCTGACCGACTGGAGCGCGGTCTTCAGGCGAAAAGGAGCAGGCACGCTTGGCGGGAAGGCGGGATAGAGGTGTCCCGCTGCGCGGAAGACCGAGCGGCGGGCGACTTCGGGCAGGAATTGCCGGATGCGCGCTTCCTGCAGGATGCCGTCATATCGTCCGTAGCCTGCGAATATCTCATCACCGCCATCACCGGAAAGGGCAACGACCGAATGCTGGCGCGCGCCTTTGCACAACAGAACCGTCGGCACGGCGGAGGTATCGGCGAATGGCTCGCCATAGATCGCGGCTACCGCCGGGATCAGGAAGCTCGGATCAAAATGGGTGACGAATTCGCGGTGATCAGTGCCAAGGTGCCGGGCAACTTCGGCGGCGGGGCCGCGCTCGTCATAGGCGGGATCGTCAAATCCCATGGCGCAGGTCGTGACTTTTGCCTCACGTCCAATCTGCATGGAGGAGGCAACAGCGCTTGAATCAACGCCGCCCGACAGGAAAGCCGCAATCGGCCGGTCGGAGATCATCTGGTCACTGACGGCCTCGTCCAGCGTCGGCAGCATGGTTTCGAGCGCTGCCTCAAACCGGCAGCCCTGATCGGGTTTCATCCGCAGGGACCACCAGCGACGCGGCGGCGGAACATCCCGGCCGCGCCGGATCGTCAGCTCATGGGCGGGGGGCAGCTTGCGGATGCCGCGATAGATTGTCTTGGGGTCCGGCACATAGCCATAGAAGAGATAGTCAGCGACCGAGGTGGAATCGATCACCGGGGTGACGAGGCCACCAGCCAGCATCGCGTCAATCTCTGAGGCAAAGACGAGGAAGCCGTCACGAGTAATGTAGGTGTAAAGAGGTTTCTCCCCCAGCCGGTCACGGGCAAGGGTCAGGGTCTCGTTGCGCGGATCCCATGCGGCAAAGGCGAACATGCCCTGCAGCTCTGGCAGGCCTTCAGGTCCGCGAAGGTCCATCAGCTCGGCAAGGACTTCCGTATCCGACCGTGTACGGAACTGACGGCCCGCGCGGGTGAGGTCTTCGCGGACTTCCCTGTGATTATAGATCTCGCCGTTATAGCAAATCACCGTCCCGCCGGACGCGGTATAGGGCTGGCGCCCGCCTGCCTCATCGATGATCGCAAGACGGCGATGACCGAACCCAAGGCCGGGTTCGAGATGATAGCCATGCCCGTCTGGCCCCCGGTGCTCGAGGGCTTCCGTCATGCGTTCCAGCGCCAGCCGGTCGATTTCCCGGCGGCCCTCAAGGTCCACAATGCCTGCGATGCCGCACATCAGAAAAGTCCCCCCACGATGATCATACCACCTGCCGCAAGCCAGATCATGGGGCGGGGCGCCTCTATCTGGGCCATCGGCGGGGAGGATCTTACAGGGGCACCCGTCTCGGAAGCCTTAAGCGCGGCGATGAAAAGTGTCGCGAATATCAGGGCGAAAAGGCCCCAGCCGTAAACGAGATGATCAAATCCTGTGGCAAGCGACATGTCTGACGTAACGCCGATAAGGACGACCGAGACCGCGCGGATGAGATTGGCGATCACCGGCACGATGAAACAGGCCGCGATCAGGACGAGCTGCTTCCAGCGTGTGCGGAGGAGGAGATGCGCGAAGAGGATGCCGCTGACGACCATGCCGACAAGGAAGCGAAGCCCCGCACAGGCTTCGGCAACAAGGAAATCGCCGGGCTCGGTGCGGATCATCAGGCCCTGCCGGATCGCCGTGATGTCGAGGACATGCAGCGTGCCGATGATCGCAGCCGCCGTGATCTCCTGAAGGAACGGGGTGATCTCTTCGCCGACAGGGACTGCGCAGAAGAGGAAGGCCAGCGCAAAACGGTGGCGGATCGCAAAGGTCTTGCCGAAGACGAGCGCGAGGAGCGAAGTGATGCCGCCTGCAATGGCGATATGCTGGCCGAGCTGAATATCCGTGATCGTCGCAAGCGCATAAAGTGCACTTGCTCCGCCAACGCCCACGAGCGCGAGCGGCCATGTCGCAAAGACTTCGCCCTTGCGCCAGCCATCATAGATCAGCCCCGCGCTGACGATCGGCACCAGAAAGCCGTGCATATAGGCCGGGCTGATCCGCCAGACATTGATCATGTGAAGTAGCCCCTCGCGCCAAGCGATGAGCAGCAGCAGGACAAGCCCGCCAGCGCCCAACAGGCTCAGATGCCGGGGCCGCATCTCAGTAGTCTTTCTTGTAATTGACTGAGACATCCTGGGCGCCATTGGGCTGGAGGGTGGATTCGACGGTGACATCATCGGTGAGTTCATAGGTCACGGTAACTTCAGAACTCGTGCCACGCGCGGTCTGACGGGCGCTGACATAAAGATCATCGGAGATATATTTGCCGACCTGCACGACCCCTTCGCCGGTCGCCTCATCGACCCCGAAGGAAAGCGCGTCGAGCCCGAGGGTTGATTGCAGGCCCGTCCCGCCGCCGAAGGACGGGCCGATCCCGGCAAGGCTGCGCAGGGCGTTCGCGATCTGGAGCGATTCAAGCGCTGAGAGTTCCGTGGGCTGCTTGCCGAAGAGGATCAGCGCCATGACGTCTTCTTCCGGCATGGGCGGATTGGAGCTGAGCGAAATTTCGGGGCTCGTTACCGTGCCGCCGACATTCACATAGGCATCGACCTCATCGCGGCTATATCCGGCGCGGGCATTGATCGTCGCAAGGGTGTCCGTATGCGGCTGGAATTCGATGCGGCCTCGGTCGAAGTCAAAGGTCCGCCCGGCAAAATCGAGCGAGCCCCGGCGCAGGATGATATCCCCGTCAATGACTGGCGCAGCGCTGGTCCCGTCAATGTCGAGATTGGCCCGCCATTCGGTATCCAGCCCCCGACCACGGATGAAAATCTCGTTCTCCGCCGTGACATGCAGATCGAGCGTGACATTGGGTGCGCTTTGCTTGGGGGCCTTGAGTTCGGCAAGTTCCGGCTCCGGGCCGTCAACACGGACGACATTCACCTCCGTATAGGTCGGTACGCCCTCGCCATTGCCGCCTGCGGAATCTGGAATGCCTGAATCGATCTGGCCGATATTGACCGTGCCCGCGAGTTTGAGGTCATCAAAGGTGCCTGTCAGGGCCAGATCGGCACCTGTGCGAACCTTGAGGTTCGGGCCATCAACGATGGTCGCATCACTGAGGACGAGCTTGGCATCAACGGCGCTTTTGTCTCCGGCCAGCTCCACCGTGCCTTGAAGATTAACGGATTTATCGCGTCCGCTGGCACCGGCGCCGACGATGTCAAAGCGGCCCCTTGCGTTGTCGGTGCTGTAGCCAAGCTCGATCACGCCTGTCAGTTCAGTCATGGTGACGCCGATTGAGGGTTCCTCGAACCGGCCATCGGCGAGATTGATGCGGCCCTCTAGCAGCGGCGCATTCGGTGTCCCTGAGAGATTGATTGCGCCTTCAAGCTCGCCCGTGAAATAGGGCGGGACGGACGGAATGAAGGCGTAGAGTGGGGAGATATCGCCCTTGGCCCGGACCGTGCCGCTGATCTCTTCTTCGGGCAGAGCGATGGAGAGTCGCCCATTCGTGCGAGTCAGGCGCAGCGGCCATTTGACGTCCGTAGTGATAAAGGACTGGCCGCCCTCCGGCGCAATGGTAGAGGTGAAGGTCAGTGTCTCGCCGGACCAATTCCCTTCCGCGGCCAGGCGATAGGTGTCATCGCTTTCCTCAGGCGAGGCCGTGGCGGAGGCAGTGAACCGGGCCGGGGTCTCTTCATTCGTATCAAGAGTGAAGGCGCCGGTCACGGGCGAGGTAAAGCGCGGCAGCTCCACGCTTTCAAGTGAGACATCCGCGACCCAATGGGTCGGCGCAAAACTGCCCGAAGCGGTCACCTCGCCATCGCTGAGCCAGTCAAGCCGTGTTTGCGACAGGCTAATCGTCTTCCCCAGCGTGAGACGCGTCGGCGAGATAAGCGTGATGCGGGATTTCTCCGTGTCCTCATCAATCGCGGCGACAAGCCGGTTGATCTCGGCGCTCCGCGTCTCGCCATCGAGATGCCAGACTGTGCCGATATCGGCTTTGGCGAGATACACACCGGGCAGATAGGCGCCTTGCGCTGTCACATCCGCCCGCAGATTGGAGAGTGTGCCGCCTGCGGTGAACTCGGCTGAGGCAATGTCATATTCGCCATAACGGAAGCGCTCCAGCGTGCCCGTCGCCTCGACACTGTCCGTATTGCCATCAAGTTTGGTGTCGATATTCATCGCACCTGCAATCGTCTGTCCGGTGATGAGCGTCGTCGGGGTGGGCGAGTTGAGCGCGAGCTTGGCTTCCGCGCTGCCATTAGCAGGCTGGTAGGCGGCATTGCCTTCGAGAGTGAGATTGCCGCCTGTGAAGGTCAGGCGCGGTAGGGCGATCCTGTTTTCCGTGCTCGCAAGCTCGGCATAGCCGCGATAGCTTTCATCCGAGGACTGAAGGCGGATCGTACCGGCGGGCCGGGACGGCAGGCCGGTCAGGTTCGCTGACAACGTGCCGGGGGTGAAGCTGATCTCCTCATAGCTGCCCTGCGGGAAGCGAAGCGTCATGTCGGCCTTTGCATCCTGCGCCGTGCCTGATGCGCTTAACCGGTAGGGCAGGTCGGCACTGAAAAGCTTCTGCCCGGTGAGGAGGGCGAAGGCGTCCGGCCCGAGATTGCCGGCGAGGGTTGCGTCGACCGCGCCCGTCTCATGGGTATAGGCGGCGTTGCCTGAGAGCGTCATCCGCTGGCCGTCGGCCCCAAGCTGGCCCGTCATATTGGTCAGGCTGACCGCGATGTCATCCGTGACGCTGAGATCGCCGCTGACCCGCCCGCCCTGCGCAAGAATGGGGTCGATCTGTCCGGCGGAGAAAGGGATATCTCGGGCATCAAGCGCGATCTTCCCGGCAAAGAGCATCTCACCGCCAGAGGTGCCGTCCGTGACAGTCAGGCGCGCAAGTTTCGTTTCAAGCTCACCGGCAAAGGAAATGATGTCCCCGCGTTCGAACTGGCCCTTGAGGGTGACGGGACCGGCCAGCATGGGCGCGTCATAATCGGCGGCGAGGGCTTCGCTCAGCTCCCCGCTGATATCGGCTTCATAAACGCCTTTGCCATTCATCGGCAGGCTGACAGTGCCCGCGAGCTCCCCGAACCGGGCGCGGGCTTCTTCAAGCGTCAGGACGATCCGGTCATCCGCCGCTTTCGTATCGCCGCGAATATAGAGCGCATCGCCCACAAGGGTGGCGCTGGTCTCGGGCAGGAGCGGGCCGGGTACGATATTGAGCGAGAAACGCGCATCCTCGAAACTGACGAGATCGCCGCCAATGTCGCCCGAAAGTCCCCCAAAGAGACCGGCTTCCCCCTCAATCGTGCCCTGCCAGTCATCGAGCGGCCCGCTGCCATCAAGCGTCAACCAGACCGTATCCTCCGCGCCCAGCGCCGTGGTGATGAGCCCGTTCGGGGCACTGAGCGCCGACCCGCTCAGTTGCAGCCGGTCGCGGTCATAATCCATCTTGAGGCGGAGGGAATCTGAATCAGATGTGGTGTCGAGCTCGAAGCTGGCGCTGGCGTGCCGGTTTTCGGTCTTCGCATGGCCCTTGAAGGTCAGATCATAGCGCTCACCGAAGACGGGCTCACGGATCGAGAAACTGTCGACGGAGAATTCCTCGACCAGAATTTTCGGCAGCGGAAAGAGGCTGCGGCTTTTGTCCGTGGATGGCTCGTCCTTTTCGGGGCGTTCGGGTAGGACGGGCTCGCGATAGAGGATGATGTTCGAGCCTGAAAGAAGCTCGATGCGGATATCGCGGCTGAGTGCAGCCAGCGGTGACCATCGAAGCGTCAGCGTGTCCGCCGTCAGCCAGTCCTCTCCTTCCTGACTGAGTGACAGGTCGGAGATGATGATTTCACCAGGCAGGGCCCCCCTGATCCGCTCGAAATGGATGTCGCTGCCGAGCTGTTGCTCAACGATGCGCTCGATGCGCGGGCGGGCAATAGAATCTATGATCCGCTGGCCAACAGGTGTCTTCGGAAAGACGAACACTGTGCCGAGCAGGAGGAGGACCAGCGCCATAAGCCCGATCCCGAGATATATCAGGATACGGCGCATCAGAAAGGCTGCCCCAGCGCGATATAGACTTGGATCGGATCATCCTGAAAGATCGTCTGCTCCTCAAGCATCCCATCTTCATTCTCGCGCAGACCCCGGATCTCGCGCTTGTCGAGAGGGGTAGCGACATCAAGACGGATCGGCCCGATAGGGGTCAGATACCGAACGCCGACCCCTGCGCCGACAAGGAAGTCGCCGGAGAAATCTGGCGTTTCGCTTTCAAAGACAGAGCCGCCATCTGCGAATAGAGCGATCTGGATCTTCTCCTGAACCCGAAAGCGGGTTTCAAGATTGACCTCGGCAACAGAGGCGCCGCCGGTCGGATTGCCGGTCTCGCTGTCGATGGGACCTGCTTCCTGAAAGGCATAGCCGCGCACCGAGCCGCCACCGCCCGCAAAGAAACGCTCCGTTGCCGGAAGGTCCGTGCCGCTGGCACCGATGGTCGCGCCCATCCGCGCGCGGCCCGCAATCAGGAAGCGCTTGGTGGAGCCAAATCCGATCCGAGAGGCAGCGGAGAGCTCTGCCCGGTTGAATTGCAGATCTCCAAAGAACGGTGTGACTTCCGCCCGCAGACGATAGCCGGAGGTCGGGTTCAGCGCATTGTTCTCATTGTTATAGGCGGCGGCGAATGGCAGGCTTGCCGTCTGGAAGGTCTCTTCGAACCCGTCGGGGAAATCGGGATCCGAGAAATCCGTGATGTCCGAAATCGTATAACGAAGCCCGGCGGAGAGCTCCCATTTGCTCTCGAAGAATTTCTTGGTGACCCCGGCACCGACGGTCGCGGTCTGCGCTTCGAAGGCGTCTGTCGTCTCATTCTCCAGAAGAAGACTCGTATTCCACGACCCCGGCCAGCGCGGCAGAGGATCCTCGAAAATGACTTCAAGATCCTGTGCGGGGGCGGACCATTTCAGCTCCGTCGACAGACGCTCGCCGCCGCCGAAGATATTGCGGTTCTCCCAGTTCGCAGTCGCGCCGATACCGACATCGGTGCCGAAGGAGACCCCGGCGCCAATCGTGCGGTGCTTGCGCTCCTCGACAGTGACGAGAAGGTCTGTCCGGCCATCTGCCGCAGGCGGAGCGGGCTCGATCGCGACTTCACGGAAGAGGCTGGTGCCCGCGAGACGTGTGCGGAATTTGTCGATCTGCTTGCGGCTATAAATGTCGCCTTCGGCGGGTCGGAAATGCGCGGCGATGAAATCGGTATCAGTGCGCTTGAGGCCTTCAGTGCGGATATCGCCATAGGTGGCGATCGGCCCCGTTCGCAGGCGGAAGACCGCCGTGGCGGTCGAATCCTCAAACCGGGCCTCGACTTGCCGCTCGATCTCTTCTGTCGCGGGATAGCCATTGTTCCACAGGTAAGAGACGAGGGCGTCGCTCAACTCTTCGAGTTTTTTGCCCGCCGGATCACCTTTGGGGGTTTTCCCGATGGCGGCAAAATCTGCTGGGCGCTCATTTGGCTGATCGTCGACATAAATGATCACATAATCGGTGACCGTAAATTTCTCGCCTGGCGTGACTGCGATGGTGACGCGGACGTCGAGCCCGGTCCGCTTGATGTCGGGAACGACATTAGCGGCGTAATAGCCCTTTGAGCGCAAGGCCCGTTCGATGGCCCGCGCGTCCTGTTCGACAGCACGGCGCAGGGGCGCGAGCGCGGTGTAGGTTTCCTTGCCGCGGGCGACCTTGCTCAAGACCCGCATCTCTTTGTGCAGGGCCTCATTCTCGATGCCCGTCAGCTCGACGGCGACATCAAGTTCAGCTGCTGCGATAGCGGCGGCGGGGGCCATGATCAGGCACGCACCGGCTGCCAGGGTCCAGGGTCTCAACTCACGCATGATACCAATTCAAACTTGCGCCCCGCGAAGACGTTGCCTCTGCCGCCGGATCTTGACGATGACCATAGATCAAGGACATGCACCGGTCATGGGCAGTAATATTACAGAGATGTTGAGGCTTCGTGCGCAAATCGTCTCTGAGGCGCTTTCTCGCACTGTTTTCAGTGAAAAATCGGACATTCCGGCGCTTCTGAGGTTGCAGGAGGCGATGGCGCATGGCGCGCTAGGTGGCGGAAAAAGGTTAAGGCCTTTCCTTGTACTTGAAACAGCTGGTCTTTTCGGCGTCGTAGAGTCGCAGGCGCTGCCTGCCGCAACGGCGATTGAGATGATCCATTGCTATTCGCTGATCCACGATGATCTCCCGGCGATGGACGATGCCGACACCCGCCGGGGCCAGCCGAGCGTGCACAAGGCCTATGACGAGGCGATTGCGATCCTTGCAGGCGACGGCCTCCTGACGGATGCGTTCACGGTTTTAACTGCCCCCGGCAACTATTCTGCGGATGTCGCGGCGGCGCTGGTGCATGAGCTGTCGCGTGGGGCGGGCTCTGCCGGCATGGTCGGCGGGCAGATGATGGATCTTTATCCTGGGACACTCACCGAAGACGAAATAGCGGGTATCCAGAAAAGGAAGACCGGCGCATTGATCGAGGCCGCCGCCGTGATGGGCGGGATCATTGGCCGCGCCAGTGAGGATGAGCTGTCTCGCCTGCGCGCCTATGCGGCAAGTGTCGGCGAGGCGTTTCAGGTTGTCGATGATATCCTTGATGTGACGCAAAGCGCCGAAGCGCTCGGCAAACCGGCGGGTGCCGATGATGAGGCGGGCAAGGCAACTTACGTTTCCCTTCTCGGGCTTGACGGCGCTCGGGATCGCGTGGGCCTACTGACGAAAAAGGCCGAAGAGGCACTGGCGCCCTTCGGGGAGCGGGCGGTGGTCTTGCGTGACCTTGCCCATATGCTGGCGGACAGATCGCATTGAGGAATAAATTGTTCCGGCGTGGAGCAATGAGTCTACAGGCGCGTTGAGCGGTCATGAAGAGACAGAACTGCCCGAATTGCGGCAATGAACTTCATTTCAGGAACACGACATGCGTCGTCTGCCGCCGACAGGTGGGCTATGCGCCGCTGCTCGGCACAATGCTCGCCTATGACCCGGATCAGGAGAAGTGGCGTAAAGGGGACGGTAAAACCCAGCCCTATCGTCCGTGCAGTAACCAACAGCATCTTGCGTGCAATTGGCTGGTGCCGGTCTCTGACCCTGAGCCCCTATGTGTCGCCTGTCGGCACAATGACACGATCCCAGATTTGAGCGACGTGATCCATCTGGAAAGCTGGCGGGCGCTGGAACTTGCCAAACGCCAGCTTTTCTATTCGATTTTGCGTTGGGGACTGCGGGCACCGACGGCGGCGGAGGCCGAAGAGGGCGCGCTGATTTTTGATTTTCTCGCTGATCAGATCGCACCGGACGGTACAGTGACGCCTGTTCTGACCGGGCATGACAATGGCCGGATCACGATCAATGTTGCTGAAGGCGATGATGCCGAACGCGAGCGCCGCCGCGCGCAGCTAGGGGAACGCTACCGTACGGCGGTGGGGCATCTACGTCATGAAGTCGGGCATTATTACTGGGACCGGCTGATCCGTGATGGCGGGCGGGTCGAGGCTTTCCGTGCGCTGTTCGGGGATGAACAGGTTGATTACGCTGAAGCGCTTGATCGTCATTACAAGGAAGGCCCACCCGCTGACTGGCGCCAGCGGTTTATCTCTGAATATGCCTCATCCCATCCATGGGAGGACTGGGCGGAGAGCTTCGCGCATTACATCCATATGGTCGACGGGCTGGAGACGGCGCAGTCCTATGGCTTTCAGGTCGAGGGCGCGTCGCTCGATTTCGATCCCTATCACTCAGGTGAGATCGGTGTGCTGATTGCGGACTGGGTGCAGGTGACGGTCGCGGTCAATGCGGTCAACCGCTCGATGGGTCAGCCTGACCTCTATCCCTTCGTGCTTTCAACCCCGGTCGAGGAGAAGCTCGCCTTTATTCATGAAACGATCCGGCAGGCCTGCGGCTCTTAAAGCTGGGTTGAGGGCGCATCAAACGTGCCGCCATCCATCGCGATCAGGGGATCGATCTCACCGATCGCATCCTCATTCTTGCCGTGATAGGGCAGGCGTTTGAGCAGGGTGCGGATGAGGTTGAGGCGTCCGCGGCGCTTGTCATTCATGCGCACCACAGTCCAAGGCGCCACCGCCGTATGGGTCGTGCGCAGCATCAGATCGCGCGCCTTTGAATAATCATCCCAGCGGGTGAGGGCGGCGATATCCATGCCGGAGAGCTTCCATGTCCGGCGCGGATCATGGCGGCGCGAATGGAACCGCTCCATCTGGGTCTCGCGCCCGATGGCCAGCCAGAATTTAAAAAGATGGATGCCGTCGCGCGCGAGTGCAGCTTCGAAGCCAGGGACTTCGCGGAGGAATTGCTTGTGCTGGTCGGGCGTACAGAACCCCATGACCGGCTCGACACCGGCGCGATTATACCAGGAGCGGTCGAATAGAACCATTTCACCGCCCGCGGGCAGTTCTTTCACATAGCGCTGGAAATACCATTCGGTCCGTTCACGGTCGGTCGGCTTGGGCAGGGCGACGATGCGTGCATTCCGGGGGTTGAGAAACTCCCGCGTGGTCTTGATCGAGCCGCCTTTGCCTGCCGCATCCCGTCCCTCGAACAGGGAAAGGACGCGCGCGCCGGTTGCCTGTTGCCAGGACTGGACTTTGACGAGTTCGATCTGGAGGGCTTCGAGCGCGCGATAATAGACCTTTTTCGGCAGGCGCTCATCATACGGATAACCACCCGAGGTCACCCGGGCCTTGTCGATCCATTTGGGCAGTTCCGGATTGTCGATATCGAAAATGCGGAACTTGCCGCCAAGATCAAGCTGGACGGCGCGGCTCTCTTCTTCGCCGGGAACGTCTTCCCCCTTGGCCATTACTCACCTGCCGTTACGCCAACCTCATCTGCCGATATCGGATCGATGCGGAGAATGACGACCGGTTTGACCGGCACGTCCTTCTCGAAAAAGATTTCCCCCTCGGCAGGGCCGGTCTCCACCATGCCGATGGCATCTGCAATTTCCATACCGGCGACGACCTTGCCGAAAACGGCATAGCCTGCATCTTTCTTATAGACCTCGCCGGTCCGGTCGAGGAACGGATTGTCCTTGAGATTGATGAAGAACTGCGAGGTCGCGCTGTCAGGATCGGCATAGCGCGCCATGGCGAGCGTGCCGTGCTCATTCTTGATCCCGTTGGTCGCCTCATTGACGATGGGATCGAGCGTTGTCGGCCGCCGATAGAGCGATCTTGTATACCCGCCGCCCTGGATCAGCGTGCCGGCCACCACGCGATGAAAGACCAGCCGGTCATAATAGCCGCTGGTTGCATATTCGATGAAATTAGCCGTCGTGACGGGCGCTTCTTCCGTATAAAGTTCAACATCGATGTCGCCCATCGAGGTCTTGATGCGGGCATGGCTCGAGGTCGGCTCTTCAACCGCACTGCCGGTGAGCAGCATCAGGCTGGCAAAGAGGGCGGTCAGGAAGGTCATGCGATAATGTCCGGCAACAGAATATCGTGAATGCGCGTGATCTCGTCTTTCAGGATCAGCTTTTTCTTTTTCAGCCGCTGGATGGTCAGCCGGTCATAGGGCATGCGCTCTTCAAGGCTTTCGATGGCGACATCGAGATCCCGGTGCTCTTGTTCGAGCTGTGTGAGGCGAATGCGCAAAGCCTCGTCATTCGCACCCTCAGGAGGTTCGGGCTCATCCGAGCGGGCCGCAGCGTCCCCATCTATCGCGACAAGGCGCGGTCCTTCAGCGTCTTCTTTGTCGGTCATGCCGTCTCCTCCGATAGCGCTAGCTGGAGGACCTCTTCGAAGAGTTCCCCTGCCGCCGCGAATCCGTGGCTATCGGCCAGAAGCACCGGTTTTTCAAGGCTCGGACCAATATTCGCAAAATGAGTCCGGGCAGCGCTCATGATGTCATCGAGGTCCATTGTTTCTCGCTCGCCAGCACCCGTCGCGGTGAGTTCGGCAAGGCGGGTCTGGACCATTCTTTCGCCTTTGATCTCAGCATCGAGAAGCTCATCGCGCAGCTCGCCAAGGTCTCTCTCCGAAAATCCTTTTTTGGGGGAGCTGAGATAGCGCCGGACTTCGCGCAGGCGCTCGATACCATAGCGCGTGAACTGATCGACGGCGCGGGTCAGCTCCTCGATCTTCTCCTCATCGAGCTTCCATCCGGCCTGTGCCGCCCAGATCGCCCAGAGGATGAGATTGACGTTGAGGTGATGGCGGTCCTGCAGTTTGAGGAGTGCATCTTTCATCCCCGGCCGGGCGTAGACCTCAATCGACCATTCCCAGAAATCTTCAGCGGCGCGCTCAGGCGTCATCGGCGACCGGTCCCATATCTTCGCCCCAGCGTTTGGTCTCGGACGGCTCAAAGCCGAGCAGCTCAAGGCACCTGGCGGCGGACTGCCGGACAATGTCCTCGACCGTCTGCGGTTCTGCATAAAGTGCGGGTAAGGGCGGGGCGATGATCGCCCCCATTTCGGCAAGCTGGGTCATAGTCCGCAGATGCCCCAGATGGAACGGCGTCTCGCGCACCATCAGGACCAGCGGTCGGCGTTCTTTCAGGCACACATCGGCGGCGCGGGTTAGCAATGTAGAGGTCACGCCGGTCGCAATTTCTGACATGGTACGAACCGAACAGGGCGCGATAACCATGCCGTCCGTACGGAAAGAGCCACTCGCAATTGGGGCGCCGACATCGTTGATGCCGTATGTTGCGTGTGCGGGACCGTATTGGAACCCTTCGCCCATTTCATAGGCGGCAGTCAGCCGACCGGCACGGCTGACGACGAGATGCGTCTCAGCGCCAAGTCCTGCCAGCTGTTCGAGCAAAGAGCGCGCATAAGCCGCACCAGATGCGCCCGAAATACCGATGATAATTCGTTTCTTACGTTCGGTCATAAAATCAGTGAATTACCCTAAAATACAAAAAGTTAAAGCGAAGAAAGCCCGCCATCCAGCACTGTAAAAACACCTGCGTCTTAACCATTTTTCTCGTGACTCCGGTAACCGAAGGATGTTCCACTCGGGGTCTGACAGCAACCTTGAAAGGAGTGTCTCCCCATGAACATCGATGCACGTCTCACCAGTCTCGACGAACGTCATCGGAGTCTTGAGACTCTTATTGAAGAGGAAATGCGAAGACCCATGCAGGACGAACTCAGGCTGCATGACCTCAAGCGCCAGAAGCTGGCGATCAAGGATGAGATGTTCTCTCTGGAGACCATGCGTAAGCCGAACTGAGGACAGTTTGCATCTTGCCAACCGAGCCCCGGGGGACGACACCGGGGCTTTTTTCATGCCCAATTTCCGGGCGATGGAGCGATAAATGGGCGGCAGATCAGTCATCGTGACAGGCGCAGTGGACGGCATCGGCCGTGCGGCGGCCCTGCGATTCGCAAAATCAAAAGACAAGCTCATCCTTGCTGATACTGATAGCGAACGCGGCATAGCCTTGCGTGATGAGATCAATAGTGCAGGGGGCACAGCGACCTTCATTGAAGCGGAGCTTCACCAGAAACTCGACGTCCATAATATCGTTGCCGAGGCGCTCGACTGTTACGGCGAAATCAACGTGCTTGCTCATTGTGCGACCTTTTTCCATGCAGCCCCACTGCTGGATACGACGGAGACGGATTATGACACCGTCTTTGACCGCAATGTGAGAGCGGCCTTCCTCCTCAATCGGGCCGTGGCGCGTGAGATCATCCGTCAGGCGGGCGACACAGACGATGGTGGGGCGAATGCTGCTAAATCCGGCGCGATCGTCAATATCGTCTCAAGTGAGGCCGTCACCGCCACTGCCGATCACGCGATCTTCGTCGCAACGCAAGGCGCCATCGTGCAGCTGACTAAAGCCGTCGCGCTGACGCTCTCGCCCTATGCAGCGCGGGCCAATACGGTCGGTATCGCAGCCATCAAGTCAGAAATTGACGATGTCGAGCTGCAGAGCCGCGAGGACCGCAAGCACGCGATTGCAGAAACGCCGCTGGCCCGGCGCGGTGAGCCCGAAGAGGCGGCCAACGCCGTCCATTTCCTTGCATCAGAAGAAGCGTCTTTCATCACCGGCCAGACTGTCTTCGTTGATGGCGGCCGGTTGGCTCAGCACCGTAAGACCCGGCCCATGGACGGGTGAGCATTGAACCTGCGGCTTGCCGCAAGCGTTCAGATAAGGGACAAGCAATTACGGAATTGCGGTTAACGCGCCCCAAGGGAGAGCCATCGATGACAACCATTATCCCGAGCCTGCGCAAGCATCTCAAATCACTCGCAAAACCAGCTTTGGGACTTGGCGCTCTCGCCGCCGTCCTCGCCGGTTGTACTTATAATGAAGAGCTGGGGCGGAGCCAGCTTCTGCTCGGGGATCCGTCCTCCATGGTCTCCCAGGCGAATCAGGCTTGGGCCCAGATCAAGCAGCAGGAGCGGATCAGCACCGATCCGCGCTACACCTCACGTCTAGATCGCGTGTCGGTCCGCCTGATCCGGGCGATGGGCGATGATCCGGCCCGCTGGGAATACCGGGTGTTTGATTCGGACGACCTCAACGCCTTCGCGCTGCCGGGGAACAAGATCGGCGTCTATACCGGCATCATGGATTTGATGGAGAATGACGCCCAGCTCGCCGCTGTCGTCGGACACGAAATCCAGCACGTTCGCTACAATCACTCGCAAGAGCGTTATGCGCAGCAGACCCTCGGCCAGATTGGTGCGGTCGGCGTTGGTGTCGCTGTCGGCTCGCAATGTGAAACCGATGCCTGCCGCCAGCGTGCGCTGCAGGGCGCGACGCTTGGGGCGCTCGGCTTCTTCCTCCTGCCGAACTCCCGCGAGCATGAGCTTGAGGCCGATATTGGTGGGCTCCGCCTGATGGTGCAGGCGGGCTATAATCCATGTGAGGCGATTGATTTCTGGCGCAATATGGAGCGGGCAAGTGCCAATTCCAGCCGGCCGCCGGAATTCCTCTCGACCCACCCGGCACCGGGCAACCGGATCGCCCAGCTGCGCGCCGAAGCCTCGCGTCTCGGCTATCAGTGCAGCTAAGTCCGGCGGGGCAATATCGCCTCGCCAAAGCTTCTTGAATTCTCGGGCGGCGGGGCGTATGGCCTGCCGCTCGCGATCCGGCCCTGCCGGTGACCCGACGTGCCGCCTTAGCTCAGTAGGTTAGAGCGCTTGATTGTGGATCAAGAGGTCCCCCGTTCGAACCGGGGAGGCGGTACCATTTTCCTTCATTTATGAAATTTCGGGACGGTGCTTGGCCTTCGGTGTCAGGCTGCCTAAAAGTGGTATGTAAATTGCCATTTTAAGGCGGGCTGACTCGGAGACGCACCATCCGACTGACGGCGTATACGAATTACGCGCTGCGCACGCTGGTCTATTGCGCCCTGCATCCGGACGAGACGGTCCGGGTGGAGGATGTCGCGCGGGCCTACAGCATTTCCAGAGCGCATCTCCTGAAAGCAGCACGTCAGCTGGGCCAGCATGGGTTTCTTGAGAATATCAGGGGGCGGACAGGCGGCATCCGGCTCGGCATGACCCCGGAAGATATCCGGGTTGGCGATGTCGTGCGGATCACCGAGGGCGATCTTGAGCTGGTCGAGTGCTTTAACAGTGAGACTAATAGTTGCCCGCTGATCGGGGTCTGCCGGTTGAGCGCGCTGTTCCGGCGCGGGCTCGACGCCTTCCTTGTCGAACTAGACAAGGTGACCCTTGCGGATCTCACCGGCAATGCGCCGGTGCTGCTCGACCGGCTGGAAAGCTTTGCAGCTCAGACAGACGGCTGATCGTCAGAGGACGTTGAACGGGATTTTGAGGTACTGCACGCCATTGTCTTCGGCGGGCGGCAGTTCGCCCGCGCGCATATTGACCTGCACGGAAGGGAGGATCAGCCGCGGCATGCCGAGCGTCGCGTCGCGCTCCTCACGCATCGCGACGAACTCATCCTCGCTGATGGAATCGTTCGCGTGGATATTATTGGCGCGTTCCTCCGCCACGGTGGTCTCCCAGGCATATTCGTCCCGGCCCGGCGCCTTGTAATCATGGCACATGAAGAGCCGCGTCTCAGGCGGTAGGGAGAGGACTTTTCGGATCGAGCGGTAAAGCGTGCGGGCATCGCCGCCCGGAAAATCCGTCCGTGCCGTGCCGAAATCCGGCATGAAGAGCGTGTCGCCGACAAAGGCGGCATCCCCGATCACATAGGTCAGGCATGCGGGCGTATGTCCCGGCGTGTGTAGCACGCTGGCTTCGAGCGTACCGATCTTGAAAATCTCCTCATCCGTGAACAGATGATCGAACTGGCTACCGTCGCGCTGGAACTCCGTTCCTGCGTTGAATATCTTGCCGAAGACATCCTGCACCGTGCGGATTTCTTCACCGATGCCGATACGCCCGCCGAGCTTTTCTTTTAAATTGGGGGCCGCGGATAAATGATCCGCATGGACATGGGTTTCGAGAATCCATTCAACCGTCAGCTCATTCTCTTTGACGAATTCGATGATCCGGTCGGCGGATGACGTGCTCGTCCGGCCAGATGCCGGATCATAATCGAGGACCGAGTCGACAATCGCGCAGGCGCGCGTCGCCGGATCGCGGACCACATAGGACACCGTGAAGGTGTCTTCATCGAAAAAGGCGGTGATGTCCGGATGATTGGCGGTCATGTCGTTTTCCCGATGCAGTGTTCTCTGGCAAAATGCCAAAGCATAAGCGCGTGCGCAAATATCAGTTTTTGACGGTTCTGCGGTCAGCGATGACGGTGGGTTCTTCCTGAAAACTCACATCTGTGTCGTCGAAAACCTGCGAGATTGCTGCGGGGAGGGCGGCTTGAGTTGGAGGCTCGACGGACAAGGAGATCGAGAAGCAATCACAGAGTGTGCGTATCATCCGGGCGGTGTTCGTATCTGCGAGGCGGTAATAGACGACCTTCGACTCCCGGCGAGTTGCCAGCAGGCCACCATTGCGCAGCTTGCCCAGCTCCCGGCTAAGATTGGGTTGGCGGATGCCGAGATCTGTTTCCATGGCGCCTACGGAGCTTTCGCCAGAGAGCAAATGACAGCAGATCATCAATCGGTAGGGATGGGACAACAGCTTGAAGACGCCCGCCGCGTGGGTCAGCTCCGGCACTGGCCGGGATGTTTCCTGCGTCTGTTCATGCATGGCAGGTCCTCCTCGTCACGCGCCATGGGCAAGCCCGGCTATCGGGCCTGTATATCAATAGATACGTATAAACGCAAACAAGGAAAAACAAGGTTGCGGCTGAGGAAAATCGGAGGTGTGGCTGCGACTTTTTGGTCAGGCGAGGGGGATCGATTAGCTGCCGAGCCGGATGACCTGACGTTCTAGCGGCGCCCAGTCGAATTCTAGCGGGTCATGCATCGCGATCAGGAGCGCGCGGTCACCCTTCGCGGCCCAATTAGTGAGCCGCGCCGCGAGTTGAAGGGCGAGCCCTTCTTCCAGTCCGGCAAAGGGCTCATCGAGCACCAGCAGGGACGGGTCCGCAGCGATGGCGCGCGCGAGGCCGAGCCGCCGCAGCTCCCCGCCGGAAAGCCCCGCCATCTCCTCCGTCAGCCAATCGTCGAGTTTCATATCCCGGGTGCGGAAAGTTTCACTGAGGCCTGCAAATTCGATGGCCTGCATGATCGCTTCATCCGAAATATCGGGATCGGCCAGTTGGAATTGCGCGCGCAGAGAGCCGGGCAGGAAGGCGACAAATTGCGGGCTTAAGGACAGATGCGCTAGGACACTCGCTGTCCGGCACTCGGTCCAGCTTACCCCGTTATAGTGCAGCTCCCCGTCCGCGACGGGCTGAAGGCGCATCAGGGTTTCGAGCAAAGTGGTCTTCCCGCTGCCAGACGGGCCGGACAGAAAGGTAACGCTCCCCTTACGTAGCGTGAAACTGAAAGGCCCGATCTCGGCTGCGTCCTTAGCGGGGCTGATCACCATGTCCGTCGCTGTGACGGGGAAGATATCCGGCAAGGGCGCGGCTTCCGCTATCGGCGGGGAGGGGACCGCCTCTTGCCCCTCGATGATAGTGAGGAGCCGTGCTGCTGACGCCCCCGCGCGCGGGGCCGCTTCGAGCACTTTGGTCATGGCGCCTATGGCATCAAAGGCCGAGAGTATGGTGAGCGCGCCGCCGGCGGCCATGGCTAATCGTCCGGGCTCTGACAGGCCGGTCAGGAGGATCAGGAAGGCCAACACACCGCCAGCAACGGTATTGATGGCGCCGAACTGACGGAACGGGGCTTCGATCCGGCTGAGGGCGGATTGATGGGCGGTGAGCGCATCGGCGGCCTCATCGGCAAGGTGCGGCAGGGCGCCGATGACATCAAGCTCAACGGCGTTTTCGACCATATTGGCGATGCGGCCGCGTTCGGTTTCGGTGGTGCTGGCAAGCTTTTCTGCCTCTGTCCGTGCCCGCCTGACCGCGCGGCGGGGTAGCACCCAGCCGGTGAAGAGCATCACAAAGACTGTCACTGCGCCCAGCGCCGGATGGGCGGCCATGGCAAATCCGATGGCGATGAAGGCTGCAGCCAGCGTTCCTGCCAGCGGGCTCAAGACCCGCAGGAAACCGCCCTCGACCGTTTCGACATCGTCGATCAGCGCGGTGAGGGCGGCAGCGGGCAGCGGGGTGAACCCCCTTGTACTTCGCGCGCTCGCGGCAAACAGGCGGGGGCGCAGGCTGGCCGAGAGTTTGAGGGTGGCATCATGGCCAACCAGTTGCTCCGCATAGCGCGCAATGACCCGGGTTAAGGCAAATCCTCTGACCCCTGCACTGGGGTAGAGATGGTTGAAGACGTGGCCCGCCCCGGCGGTGCCCGCCAGCGCGGAGGCGGTGAGGAACCAGCCCGAAAGCCCCAAGAGGCCGATCCCGGCAGCCCCCGCTATGGCGGAGAGAAGGAGGGCCAGCAGGAAGCGCTTCCTGCCTGGCGCACCGAGGCGGTAGAAAAGATCGATCACGCGGCCTCCCGCGCCGTCATATGGCGGGTCAGATCGATGTGAATATCCGCCGCTTCGATGACGGCTTTTCGGTGGCTGGCAAGCAGGATTGTCCGGTTTGTTTTCAGCGAAGTCAGGAGGCGGAGGAAGTCGCGCTCCGCTGCTTCGTCAAGATGCGCGGTCGGTTCATCGAGAAGAAGAAGTGGTGCATCGCGTAGGAGGGCGCGCGCCAGTGCCAGTCGTTGCCGCTGGCCACCCGAAAGCCCAGCCCCGAACCGTGCAAGCGTGCGGGAAAGCCCATCTCCCTGCAAATCGATGAAGCTGGATAGTCCAGCCTGTTCCGCAACACGGGTCAGCTCTTCTTCGCTGGCATCTGGACGGGCAAGCCGCAGATTATCCGCGATCGTCCCTTCCGTGATCCATGGTGCCTGCCGGAGAAAGGCTGTGCTCTCAGCGAGGCTGTCCGGCGGGGCGAATGACTGGCCATCGACCTGAATTCGCCCCGCGCGAACCTCGCCCTGACCCAGAAGCGCGAGCAGGCAGGATGTCTTGCCTGACCCGGACGGACCGGACAGGACCGTGATGCTGCCGGGTCGCGCCTCGAATTCAAGTCCGGTGAGGATCGTCCGTCCTCCGACGGCCAGATCAGCCTGCTCGAACCCTATCGTCATAGATGCCGTTTTTGCCGGCCATTTTCGGGCGGCAGGCTGGTCCTTATCCGCAAGCCAGCCGCCGAGTTGGGCGGCAGCAGCGACACCATCCGCGCGGTCATGATGCAGCGAGGACAGCCTCCGGATTGGCGCGAAGAATTCCGGCGCCAGGACCAGCACCATCATGCCTTCGGCCAGGGTCAATGTCTCGCCCGTACCGAATGGGAAGACGCCGAGCAGCTTGAAGCCGACATAAACCGCGACCAGCGCAATCGAGATGGAGGCGAAGAAATCGAGCACGGCGGAGGACAGAAATGCCCGCCGCAGGATCGCCAATGTGCGTAAACGGAGCGCCTCGGCGGCGTCGCTGATGTAAGCGGTCTCTCGCGTGACCGCCCGGAAGGAGCGGATCAGCCCGGTCTGTGCGGCGCGGGCCTGAAAGGCTCCCGACAGCACATCAAGCGTGTCCTGCTGCGCGCGCGCAATGCTCGCCGTGCCGCTGGCGGTCAGCCAGATAAAGAGCGGCAGGACGAGTACCGACAAAAAGAGTAGGGCGGCGGCCAGCCAGCTCTGTGTCGCGGCAGCAATCAGAATGAGGATCGGGATCAGGATGGCAAGCCGCATCCCCGGCTGCCATCTTGCCGCATGACCGGCCAGCATCTGTGTGCGGTCGAAAATCTGCGCCACGCGCGCGCCGGGGCTGTCGCCGGCAAGAACCGTTGCGCCCGCTTCACCGATCCGGCCCAGTATCTCGCGCCGGGCCGCCTCGACGATCTGGCGGCCCGCCCGGTCGGCCATTCTTTCGCTCCGCCACAACAGGATCGCGCGTATAAGGATGGCTGCGATCCCAGCCGTGACGGGTGTTGCGGCATTCTGTCCTGCGGCCATCAGGCCAGTGGCAATTCCGACTGCCCACGCCATGACGATCCAGCAAAGGGCGCCGCCCAGCGAATAGAGAAGACCCATCGACACGGCCCCGCGGGCCGCCGCCGACCAGCGTTTCAGGGCCGCTTTTGCGGCAATTTGATCCATGTCATCCGGCTTTGTCATTTGGGCTTGTCATAGGTTGAGGCGCGCGACTATTAAAGTGGTATTGAAAATAATACTTATATGGCGAGCGACGGGACAGAGCTGCGATTCGTTCAGGATTTTGCACCGAATCCGCCATACTCCGCCCTCAAAGGAGACATCTGATGCCTGACTTACTCGTTGCCGATCTCTCCCGGTGGCAGTTTGCCTTAACGGCCATGTATCACTTCCTCTTTGTACCGCTGACTTTGGGTCTATCCATGATTCTCGTGGTCATGGAGGGCGCCTATGTCATGACGGGCAAGGAGGTGTGGCGCCGCACCACGAAATTCTGGATGAATCTGTTCGGGATCAATTTCGTGCTGGGGGTGGCGACCGGGATCACAATGGAATTCCAGTTTGGCACGAACTGGTCCTATTATTCCCATTATGTAGGTGACGTATTCGGTGCGCCGCTGGCGATCGAGGGGCTGATGGCCTTCTTCCTCGAAGCGACCTTGGTTGGCCTCATGTTCTTCGGCTGGGACAAACTGTCCCGCCCGGCCCATTGGATGGTCACCTTCTTTGTGGCGCTGGGATCGAACCTTTCGGCGCTGTGGATCCTGATTGCCAATGGCTGGATGCAGAACCCGGTCGGCTCGGAATTCAATCCGGACACGATGCGCATGGAGGTCACCAATTTCATGGAGGTGCTCTTCAATCCCGTCGCGCAGGCAAAATTCGTGCACACGGTCAGTGCCGGCTATGTCACGGCGGCGGTTTTCGTGCTCGGCGTGTCGGCTTGGTATGTGCTGAAGAACCGCCATCTGGGCCTCGCCAAACGGTCGATGGCGGTGGCCGCGTCCTTCGGTCTCCTCTCGTCCCTGTCGGTCGTCGTGCTGGGCGATGAGAGCGGCTATACGCTCACCGATAACCAGAAAATGAAGCTCGCCGCACTTGAGGCGATGTGGCACACGGAAGAAGCCCCTGCACCGCTGACGCTCATCGGTATTCCAGACAGGGAAGCCCGCGAAACGCATCTGGAAGTGCAAGTGCCTTGGGTGCTTGGCCTGATCGCGACACGCTCGCTGGATGGTGAGGTCGAAGGCATCCTGCCACTGGTGGCGATTGCCGAGGACCGGATCGAAAACGGGGTGAAGGCCTATGACGCCGTCGCTCGCCTGAATGCAGACCCGGACGATGCGGAGGCCCGCACCATATTCGAGGCGACGAAACGCGATCTCGGTTATGGCATGCTGCTCCTGCGATATACGGATACCCCGTCCACGGCGGATGAGGAGACCATCGCCAAGGCGGCGTGGGACACGGTGCCGCATGTCGCGATGTCGTTTTATTCCTTCCGCCTGATGGCCGGGCTCGGCTTCCTCTTTATCGGGGTCTTTGCGCTGGCCTTCTATTTCATCAGCCTGCGCCGGAACGTGCCGAAACTGTTCCTGCGGCTCGCGGTCCTGATCATCCCGCTGCCGTGGATTGCGGCGGAGCTGGGCTGGATCCTTGCCGAAACCGGGCGTCAGCCATGGATCATCGATGGCGTGTTGCCGACATTCCTCGGCGTCTCATCCCTAAGTGCCAGTCAGGTGATCACGACCATGGTCGGATTCACCCTGATCTACGGTACGCTCGCCGTGGTCGAGGTCAGCCTGATGATCAAGGCGATTAGCGCCGGGCCGGGGGCACGGCTGTTCCCGGCAGGCGGCGGAGGGAGTGACACGGACGAATTGTCACCCGCTGCTGCCGCTGCACCCAGCATCAAATTTGACGTCTAGGAGGCTGTCATGACGGAAATACCGCTCGATTATGCCACGCTGAAAATCCTCTGGTGGGGATTGGTCGGTGCCCTGTTGATCGGCTTTGCCGTGACCGATGGTTATGACCTTGGCGCGGCCTCGCTTCTGCCTTTCGTGGCAAAGACGGACAAGGAACGCCGGCTGGTCATCAACTCCGTGGGCCCTACATGGGAAGGCCATCAGGTCTGGCTGATCACTGGCGGCGGCGCGCTATTTGCCGCCTGGCCGTTTGTCTATGCAGTCAGTTTCTCTGGCTTTTATCTTGCCATGTTCGTGGTGCTCGCGGCGCTCATCCTGCGGCCTGTCGGGTTCAAATACCGCTCGAAACGGCAAAGCGCCGCTTGGCGGTCGGGCTGGGACTGGGCGCTGTTTGTCGGCGGGTTCGTCCCGGCGCTGATCTTTGGTGTGGCGCTTGGCAATGTGCTGCAGGGCGTGCCCTTCAATCTCGATAGCACGCTGCGCGCCAGCTATGATGGTGGGCTGTTTGGCCTCCTCAATCCTTTCGCGCTGCTCTGCGGGCTCGCCTCGGTGGCGATGCTGGTCATGCATGGTGCGGCTTATCTGGTTGCCAAGCTCGAACGTGGTCCTGTTCTTGATCGTGCGGCGGGTTTCGGGACGTGGGCCGGGATCGGTGTCCTGATCTTCTATGCCGCCGCCGGCGTCTGGCTGATGGTCTCCGGGATGGGCTACCGCATCGTCTCGGAGATTGATCCGCAGGCGGTGGCCAACCCGTTGCGCAAGGAAGTCGTCGTCGAGACCGGCGCGTGGCTGGCCAATTACGGCAAATATCCCTGGATGATCCTCGCCCCAGTGCTCGGTTTTGCGGGGACGGTGCTCGCCATTCTGGGCCTTCGCAAAAAGGCCGGCTGGACGATTGTGGCTTCGGGGCTCGCGGCAGCCGGGATCATCGCCTCGATCGGGGCATCGATGTTTCCCTTCATCCTGCCAAGCACCGTCAATCCTAATGCCAGCCTGACGGTCTGGGACAGTGCCTCAAGCCAGACGACCCTCTTCATCATGCTGATCGTCACGGTGATCTTCCTGCCCATCATCCTGATTTACACATCATGGGTCTTCAAGGTGCTGTGGGGCCGTCTGGGAACGGAAGAAGCCAATTCAGCTGGCGCATATTAGAGAGAAGGAACAAGATAATGTGGTATTTCTCCTGGATCCTCGGCCTTGGCCTTGCGCTCACATTCGGCATTCTCAATGCCATGTGGAACGAGGTGGCGATGACCGAAGCGGGTGAGGAAGATCTCGAGATCGACTGACCCTCACTGCTCACGCTGATAAAGAAAAGCCCGGCAGTGATGTGCCGGGCTTTTTCATGCGTACGGGGAAGAAGAGATCAGAAGGAGCGCCGGAGACCGGCATAGATATTGGTATTGTCCTCAAACTGACCAAAAAACGCCTGCGGCTCACCATAGAAGACATTGACCCCGCCATCGACGAGCCAGTTATCGTCGAGCTTGTAGCTCGCCCGGGCGCGCAGATAGCCATCTTCCTGATTGGGGCTGTAGAAAATGAACAGGCTGAGCGTCAGGTTCTGGTTATAGGCAAGTTTTGTCAGCCGCGTGGTGATGACATGCCGGATCTCGTCGGGCTCTTCAGCGCCCATGGGCAGGGCGGCGGCCAGCGCATCATGGTCGAGTGTCTGCTCAGTATAATATTGCAGCCCGATGGTCAGGTTGGTCATCGCCTCGCGTTCATAACCGACGAGAAAGCGGGCCTGACTGTTCGGCAGGAAGGGATTGTCCCCATCAGGATCATCCTTGCTGTCATAATAGCCGACTTCCGCATTACCGATCCCGCCAAGGAAGGGTCCGCGAATGCTGGCGCCATAGACAGCAAGCTCGGGGAAGATGAACCGGCCCTGAGTGTTGAACCCGGCGGGGCTCTTCCAGTAGCCGTCATATGTGTAAGCGGCGAGTTCGAACGTACCGGCATTGCGGGAGAAGCGGATGGCGATCTCGTCATCATCGAACCAGCCATCGGGCCGGACAGGATCGATCACCATGTCCTCACCCGCAATCATGCCGGTCAAGGGATTGAGATAGGAAATCCGTGTGCCGTCAATATAGCGGTCGGCATCGAAACGCGGCGTATAGACCAGATCAACATTGACGATGTCAGAAAAGAACGATGCCCGGATCGCATCGGATGGCGCTTTGAGATATTCATCATCGCGACCGATGAAGAAGGAATTATAATCCTTCGGGAACATGTCATTGATGAAGACAAGATCGCCCGTTCCCCAGGTTGCGATCTGGCGACCGATCTTGAGGTCAAGGAAATCGCTCGGGCGCAGGACCATATTGGCTTCGCGCAGATCGATGAAACCACGGCCTTTCTCCAGGTCGATGGCATAATCATTGGCAACCGGATCAAATAGGAAATCCGCTGTCAGGTTAAAGAGCGCCGGTCCGGCACTTAGCTCGGTCTGAAGCTGGGTGCGGATCTCGCCAATCGAGGCGCCGTCCTGCGTCTCGTCTTCCTGCAGGCGGATGCCGCCGCGGGCTTCGACGAAGCCTGTGAAGTGTTCCATGAACCAGTTTGGCGCCGATTTCTCGGCGTCCGGCGTATCGGTAGAGGAAGGAGCGCTTCCCAACCCCGAGGGGAGGCTGGGAAGCGCCTTATCCTGTACCGGCTTGTCCTTTTCGTCCGTCTTTCCCAGACCCGTCGGCAATGAGGGGAGGCCGGACGGAGAAGAGGCGGATTTTTCCTGCTCCTGTTTTTGCTCCTTATCCGAATCGCCACTCAGGCCTTTCGGCAGAGGCGGCAGATCCTGGACAAGGGCCGTCGACAGAAGAAGGGAGAGAAGGCTGACCGGAACGGACATGCTTGAACCTCAGTTTTGGCTGTCAGCGCATGTAACGGCGCGGCGGGGTGCGCAGATAGCGCTCCGAGAACACATCGTCGGGCAGGCCGACATCATATTCGACGGTCTCATAGGTGAGGGTCGTCGACCCGCCCATATTAGTGTCAGTCATTTCAGATTTCGTAACCGTCGGATGGCCTTCGATGACATCGACCGCCTGCGCCGTATAGGTACGGTAGATATTGCCCTGTGCGTCGAAATATTCCGTCTTCACCGGGATGAAGCTTTCCTTGTGGATATAGTTGCGGAATTTGGAAAACTCGACGGCGCCGGTATTTTTCGGCGTTGAATCTATGATGTAATAATCGTCCGTGACCTCCACGAGTTCGTGGGTATCCTCGGCGGGGCCACGGCCCGAGACATCTTCATAGAAGAAATGCGAGCCAACAAAGCTGGTTCGCTCATCGCTGGCGGCGATGCGTTTGACGAGGTCGAGCGCCGGCAGATAAAGCCAGCGGTCGTCATCGGCTTCCATGTGCTTCCACACCATAAAGGCCGTGCCCTTCACATCGGCGGGCAGGTCGAAGAGGACGTAGAATTTCTGGTCGCCATTATCGACATCGCCGACATCGGTGCGGAGGATCGTGAATTCGCGGGAGCGGGTGCGTCCCTGCTCATCCTTGATCTCCATATGGACTTTGGCCTTGCCGTCCTGACCCTGATAATAGGCGGTGGCGGATGCTTTGTTGACAATGTCCTGAACCGCCGGCGCGTCTTGCGCGAAAGCAGGCGTGCCGAGGGCGAAGACGATGGCTGTGCTGGCGATAAGGTTTCTGAGGTTTTTCATTTTGTGAACTCCTCTGCTCACTGAATATATGGGTCAGGCTTGCGCCGGTTCAAGAGGCTCCGGTTTCTCCTGTTTGGGGAAGAGAAACCGTTGCAGCAGGGTGATGATGGCAGGCAGGCCGATCAGCGTGCCGATCCCGGCAAGCACCAGAATGGCGGAGATGAAGACGCCCACGGTCTTGTAGGGGACGAGTGGTGCCATCAGTAACGGCAGGAAACCCGCGCCGATGACGATCACATTACGCAGGATGGCGCGTGCCGGCTCACCGAACATATAGCCGAGCGTGTCTTTCCAGTTGCCATAGCGGGTGAAGGATTCCTTCGCACGCGCATTGAAGTGGATCGCATAGTCGATCGCGAGACCCAGCGAGAGTGAGGACAGAACCGCAATCGGCATGTCGTAATCCTTCCCGATGATCCCGATTGCGCCATAGATCATGGCGATGGTCACCGTCAGCGGCGCCATGGAAATCAGCCCCCAGAGCAGTGAGCGGAACATGACCACCATGATGATCAGAACAATGATGAAGCTGCCGAGGAAGGATTTAAGCATCCCGGCGACCATCTTCGCCTGCCACACCGTGTTGATATAGGTGAGGCCGAACCAGTCGTGGGTCAGGCCGACTTCCTCACCATGCTCATCCATATAGGCAGCCACGGCGTGGACGACTTCATTCATGTCCTTGTTGTCACCGCTTTTGAGCTGCACCCAGATATTGAGGGTCCGGTAGTCCGGGGTCACCATTTTATAGAGATCGCCCGGACGGTGGGAGTTCTCGAAAGTGACGAGGGTCTGGGCAACGCCGGCGACACTTTCCGGGATGCGGCATTCGGCTTCCTCGCCGCCGAGCAGTTCGCGGTGCACGGTCTTGACGATATCGGGGACGGCGTTGGATTTGCCGACATAGCCTGAGGCGAGGAGGTGCGCCTGCAGCCCTTCAACGAAATGCAGCATGTCGGGGCGTTTGAAGACTTCCTCCGGTAGGCGGACAGAATCGATGGCGACGACGACATCGTCCCAGGCGACCCAGATATCATCATCTTCGGCGGCATCGCGCGCGGCACTGGCCCAGTCCGTCAGATCGGTGATGATCGCCTCGCGGCTTGCATCCCCGCCGGTGATCGTTCCAAGGCGTTGAGCTGCGGCATCTGCCTGTTCCGTGCCCAGCGCATCGAGCTGGGTCTTCAGCCGGGTGGCCATGATGTCCATCGTCTCCTCGGCGACGGTCGGCGTCAGGGTCAGATAGGCCATATAGGTCCCGGCAAAGCGTTCATTGAGCGCAATGTCGGCCTTGCGGATCTCATGGTTCAGGGAGAACCATTTGACCGGGTTGTCATTGATCTGGATACGGCTGATCCCATAGCCCGCGACAACAAACCCTGCGACGAAGAGGATGATGATCAGCCGCGCATGGGTGAAGGAGACCCGGCCGATCATCCGCAAGAAGGCGGAGAGGGGGGATTTGTATTGCGGGCCCTCGACCGCGCCCTTCATGCCGAAATTCTCGAAGGCTTTCTCCGGCATCAGCATGATATAGGCGGGCACCATGGTCACGGTGGCGAGCCAGGCGAAGAACACGCCGAGCGCCACGAAGATCCCGAAAATCTGCACAGGCGGGATCGGGGTCAGGGCCAGCGAGGCAAAACCGGCACAGGTCGTCACGGTGGTGATGACCATCGGCCACCACAGCTCTTTCATCGTATGACGGAGCGTTTTCTTGCGGTCCTTGAATTGCGGATAGAGGTCGAAGAAGTCCGACAGGATATGCACCGCATCAAGGACGGCAATTGGCATCACGAAGATGGGGATCATCGAGCTCATGATGTGTACGGTGTTTCCCGTCGCAACCAGCAGGCCCATCGCGCCGATAACCGCGACCATGGCGACCAGCATCGGTGCGATGATCAGCTGCACCTTGCGGAAGAACAGCCACATCAGGATGAAGATGAGCAGCATCGCGGCAGGGGCGGAGATCGCCATCTGCTTGAACATCTCCTTGCCGAACTGGTCCTGCGCGATGGGCAGGCCGGTAATGTGCCAGGTGGCGGCTGAATCGAATTCGGCGATCTTTGTGCGCAGCTCGCTCGCCACGCGATAGCTCATGTCTTTCGAGGTAATCGGCAGGTAAAGCGCGATGGCCTTGCCGTCTTCTGAGACGAGCGTGCCGTTCAGTGTCGGGATGTTCTGGGCTTTCTCGCGAATGGCGATGGCGTCTTCGGCCGTCTCCGGTGGCGCAGACATGAGATATGAGAAGCTGACAGAGCCAAGGCCCGCCTGCTCGATAGAGTCCACATTGGAGGGCGCAATGATATCAGCGGGAACGACGCCGCGCGTCTCGCCATCTTCTTCCCAGCGCAGCGTGCCCGCGAATTTAGTCAGCTCATAGATCTCCGTCAGCGTCTCTACATTGAAGACGCCTTCGGGATTTTCGGGCTCCACAACACCGACAACGACGAAATCGTTGAGCCCGAAATTTGCCTTCATGTCATTGTGATAGACACGGACCGGTTCGTCCGGGGACAGCATGTTCTCCGGGTCCGTATCAATCTTGAGCCCGTTGAGGAACGGCATGGCCCCGGGGGCCAGCGTCGGCAGTGCCACCAGCGCGATCATGAACAGGCTGAAAAGCCCATAGGCCCACATCAGGGCGCCGGGTTTCTTGGTGGCATTCTCGACGATCGGATTCATCGCATGGGCTCCGGAAAAGAGAGGGGGTTATTTAAAAGCGCAGCCTGAATTGAGGCCCATGGCCTTGAAGATCATCGCTGCGGGGCAAAAGCCGGTGAAGGCCGCCTGCAGCATGTTCAGGCCGACAAAGCCGGTCAGAAACAGCCAGTACGGATGAGCCGTCAGGCTCAGCGCAATGCTCACCAGAATCATGGTGCCAGCGAGGGCGAAAACGGCGCGGTCGATATTCATGTCTAATCTCCAGATTGTGCACTTATATATACGGATATTCGCATATATAAGTCAAATTTTTTTATCAGGCCGTGGCCCCAACTTTGCGGCGTGCGGGCTTAGCGGCACCATTTTCGCTGCAGAACATGCCGTGCAGGATCTCGACGACCTGACGCGCGCCGTCATTGGCCAGCGAGTAATAGACCGTCTGGGCTTCCTTGCGGGTCTTCACGATGCCTTCCATGCGGAGGAGGGCGAGTTGCTGGGACATGGTGCTCTGGCGCACATCAAGGGATTCACATAGCTCCCCGACACTCATCTCGCCGGAAATCAGCTGACACACGATCATCAACCGCTTCTCATTGGCGAGAGAGCGGAGGAAATCGGCGGCGTCGCCGGCGGATTGCTGCATGTCCTCTATATTCATGATTGCGGATATACAGATAAACGGCTATGTTGTCAAGGTCACCAAACGCCGCCACACGCGGCAATCCCCAACTATATAGGAGACTCCCATGCGCGATCTATCCCCCGCCGAGATAAAGGCTGGCATGGCTGATGGAAAAATCATGCTGATCGATGTCAGGGAGCCGCATGAATTCAGCGAATCGAGGATCGCAGGGGCGTTCAATTTCCCGTTATCGACCTTTGACCCGCTGGCCCTGCCGGTCTCTGGAGACCGCCAGATCGTCTTTCACTGCGGCACGGGCAAGCGCTCCGGCATGGCGCTCGACCAGTGCCAGCAGGAGGGAGTGGCGGTCACCTCGCATATGGCGGGCGGCATTCAGGCCTGGCGCAAGGACGGTCTAAAAGTGATCGCCGTTGATCCCTCGACGGGGCAGCTCAAGGAAATCTGAGGCGTCCAACAGCGGTACAAAAAAAGGGCGGCATATGCCGACCTTCTTCTTTTGGGGAGAATGCTCAGCCCTCTGAGAGCTGGGATTTCTCTTCTTTCTTGGTCTTGGTGATGCCGAGCAGGTCGAGCGTCACGCGCTCATAGAAAGGCTCGCTAACCCCGCGGCGGATCTTGCCGACGAAATATTTCTCGAAGGCCGCCTTGGCCCAGTGAACCCATTTGCCGCTGGCCGCCCAGTTGACGTTGCGCGGCGGGATCTGCGGCATGGCGACAAAGGCGACACCGCCATCGCCAAAATCAGCAATACAGACGGCATTCCATGTTGCCTCGGCATCGGGTTTCTTGGCGTCGAGCAGGCGGCGGATATTGTGCGCGGTCGCCCGCACCATGCTCTCGATCATGAAGCCGGTTTTCGGCACCCCGACGGGCACGGCATATTGACCGACGGGCGGGATGGCAACGCAGACGCCGACCGAGAAAATGTTCGGAAAGGCAGCATTCTGCTGGGCTTCATCGACCGTGACGAAGCCGCGCGGATTGACGAGACCCTCAATGTCCCGCACCGCCTCAATGCCCCGGAAGGCCGGCAGCATCATGGAGAAATTTTGCGGCAATTCGTGAACCTTCTTCACACTGCCATCATCATCCATTTCCTCAACAACGACCATGTCGGGCAGGAATTTCTGTATACGGGCACTGGTGATGAATTTGATATGCCGCTCACGCAGCTCGCTTTCGAGCATGCCCTTGGTATCGCCGACCCCGTCGAGACCCAGATGCCCGATATAGGGCTCCGAGGTGACAAAGGTCATCGGCACCTTGTCGCGGATCTTCCGCTTACGGAGGTCGGTATCGAGAATGAAGGCATACTCATAGGCCGGCCCGAAACAGGACGCGCCCTGTACCGCGCCGACAACGATGGGTCCCGGATCTTTGACAAAGTCCTCCCACGCTTTGGAGGCTTCGAGTGCATGGGGCGTTGTACAGACCGAATGGGTGTGGCCGCCATGAGGCCCGAGGCCCTCGATCTCGTCAAAAGCCAGCTCCGGCCCGGTCGCGATCACTAGATAATCATAGTCGATCATCCGGCCGTCATCGAGTTCGACGGCGTTCTGCTCGGGCCGTACTTTTTTGGCACGGCAATGGATGAAGTCGATTTTCTTCTTTTTGAAGACGGGCTCCAGCTCGACCTGGATCTGGTCTGGCTTGCGCCAGTCGACAGCCACCCAGGGATTGGACGGGGTGAAGGAGAAGACCGGCTGGTCGGAAATGACGGTGACGGTATCTTCCTTGCGGGCCTGCTGGCGCATCTCGAGTGCCATGGGCACGCCGCCAAGTCCGGCACCAAGGACGACAATATGGGCCATTGGATGACCTCCCTTTCTTGCCGCCATGAGGTGTCGCCGCCATGGCGGGGTGATTTACTGATCATGTAAATCACAAAATACAAATATACAAGAAAGCGAATGCATAAAGTTCAGATCAGCCCTGTCAAGGCAAAGGGCGATTCAAAAGAAGTGGGGAGTTACGCTGTTTCCGGCCAGGCGGGATGACCCTTGGGCAGGATCGCGCCTTTCTCACAGATGACGGCGCCGGCAAGGCGGTGACCTGCAAGGGCGGCTTCCTCAGGGGGCAGACCTTTTATTCGTGCGGTCAGATAACCGGCATTAAAGCTGTCCCCGGCGCCTGTCGTATCAACCGGGCGGATCTTCTCGGCTGGTTTCACCCAGCCGCCGCTTGAGAGATAGGCGCCATTGCCGCCATCTTTGACGGTGACTTCTCTTGCGCCCAGATCCTGATATTTGGTCGATGCCGTCTCTGGATCTTTCGTGCCGTAGAGGGCTTCGACATCCTCGAAAGTCGGCAGGCAGATCGTTGCGAGCTGGGACGCCTTGTCGAGAACGGCATGGGCCGTCTGGCTGTCGGGCCAACCGCGCGGCCGGTAATTGAGATCGAAAATGACCTCACCGCCATTATCGCGCACGGTTTTGAGAACATCGAACAGTCTTGCCCGATCGTCCGGCCCGTAAAGGGAGAGTGAGATCCCGCTGAGATAGACTGCCGGTGCTTTCGCCATCGCGTCCAGCGCGTTCTCAGCGCCGGGGGCGGAGAAAAAGGCGCGCGCGGCGCTGTCATTGCGCCAATAGGTAAAGGTGCGCTCACCTTCATCATCGAGCGAGATCGCATAAAGCCCGGCATTGCGGCCCGGTGCGGTCAGCACGTGAGAGGTGTCGATACCTTCATCCTGCAGCGCTTCTCTGATCCGTTCACTGAAGGGATCCTCGCCGAGCGCTGTAAGATAAGAGACCGGCACACCGGCTCGGGCCAGATAAACAGCCGTGTTGAACGTATCGCCCGCCACGCCGACCTGCGCGGTTTTCCCGTCAAGGCCGGAAAGCTCGATCATGGCTTCGCCGATGATGAAGACGGGGGCGGGGATCGCAGTCATGACAGGGCTCCTGCGGCGGCCTGTGGACCATCGGTCATCAGGCGCTGCAATTGGGTAAGGACGGTGCCGGCAAAGCCGAGGTCACGGGAGAGATCATCCCCGAAAACCTCCCCGAGGCTTAGAAAACCCTGCAGCAGGCTGTCTACCCCTGATGAAGCGGAGGCGATTTCCGCAAAACGCGCGCTGAGCGGGTCGCGGACATCGATCTTCTCGCCGTGGATCGTCCGTCCACGGGCATAGGCGATCCATGCCGCCACCGCGAGGGCGAGCCGATCATAGGGAAGACCCATCTTCTGCCGGTCACGGATCGTATCAAGTAGGCGCTGGGGCAGTTTCTGGCTGCCATCCATGGCGATCTGCCATGTCCGGTGACGCAAAGCGGAATTGAGGAACCTCTCGCGCAGCGCTTCGGTATAGGATGGGAGGGATACGCCGGCGGGGGGCGTCACCGTGGGCAGGATCTCTTCATCCATCAGCAGGGTGATGAAGGGCGACAGATCAACATCGTCCATCACCTGATGGACGTAGTCATAGCCCGAAAGATAGCCGAGATAGGCAATCGCGGAATGCGGACCATTCAGCAGACGGAGCTTGGCTGTCTCGAAAGCCGCGACATCCTCAACGATCTGCGCGCCCGCGGCTTCCCATTGCGGACGGTCAGCGGCGAATTTGTTCTCGATCACCCATTGGCGGAAGGGCTCGGCCTTCACATGGGCGTCATCACGCAGCCTGATGGCTTCTGCTGTTTCGGTGATGTCCTCGGGCGTCGTTGCAGGGACGATCCGGTCGACCATGGTGTCGGGGAAAGCGCCTTCGCGCTCAATCCAGGCGGCAAAGTCCCGGTCGATCCGTCCGGCATATTGCAGCACCGCTTCGCGGACGCGCGCGCCGTTCGACGGCAGATTGTCACAGGAGATGATCGTGAAAGGGAGAGCGCTCGCCGCATATCGGATGCGTAAAGCTGCTGCCAGATAGCCGATGGCCGATCGCGGGGCCTCAGGCGTCTGGAGATCCGCCGCGATATCGGGATCTTCCGTCTTCAGACGGCCCGTTGCGGGGTCAAGAGCATAGCCCTTCTCGGTAATCGTCAGGGTAACGGCGCAGACCTCCGGGGCGGCGAGCGCGGCGAGCGCTGCCTCTGGCGCTTCGGGCGCTGTGATCATGCGCATCATGTTGCTGATCAGCCGGTAGGAGATGCGCTCTCCATCCATTGTGCCGACCGTGTAAAGATGATCCTGCGGGGCGAGCTGTGACGCCGCCGTCGGGGATCTCAACGAGATGCCGGTCGTGCCCCATTCGCCTGCCTCGCGCTCATTGGTCTCCTCGGTATAGACCGCCTGATGGGCACGGTGGAACGCGCCGACCCCCAGATGAACGAGCCGGGGGCGCAGGGCCGCGCGGTCGTAACCGGGCGTTTTGACGATATAGGACAGCTCATTGAGAGTGTCCGAAGAGAGCCGTTTCATGGTCATCCAAGCAGTCCGGGCAGCGTCAGCGACAGGGCAGGAATGAATGCCGTTAGCAGGAGTGCGATGATCAAGGCCAGATAGAAGGGCCAGATCGTCTTGACCGTGTCCTCTATCCTGATCTTGCCGATGGCGGCGGCCACGAACAGCACCGCACCGACCGGCGGGGTGACGAGCCCGATGCCGAGCGCCAGCATCAGGACGATGCCGAAATGGACGGGGTCATATCCAAAACTGATCATCAGCGGCAGGAAGATCGGCGTTGTAATGATGATCAGCGGCGCCATGTCCATGAACGTGCCAAGAACAAGAAGCGCGGCGAGCACCATCAGCATGACGATAACGGGATTGTCGGTGACGCTGGTGACAAAGCCAGCCAGTGCGGAGGGCGCCTCCAGGAGGGCGAGGAGCCAACCGAATGCCGCCGCTGAGCCGATGATCAACATGACCATGGCGGTGGTCCTGACCGATCCCGCAATGGCCAGCCCGAGCTGTTTTGAGCCCAGCGTGCGGTAGCCGAAAATCCCGACAAGGAGGGTATAGAAGATCGCAACGGCGGAGCTTTCCGTCGGGGTGAAGATCCCCGCAAGGATGCCGACGACGATGATCACCGCGGTCATCAGGCCCGGCACGGCGGCGATGGCGGCGAGGATAAAGGCGCGCCAGCCGGGGAAGGTACCCTTGGGATAGCCGCGCTTGCGGGCGACCAGCCATGAGGTGATGCCGAGGATGATCCCGGCCATCACGCCGGGGACGATCCCGGCGACAAAGAGCTCACCGATGGAAATGCCGATCCCAGCGGACGCAGCATAGATGATCATGTTATGCGAGGGCGGAATGATCAGCCCAAGGATGGCCGCCGTGCAGGTGACATTGACGGCGTAATCGCGGTCATATCCCTTCTCGACCATCATCGGGGTGAGGGCGGAGCCGAGCGCCGAAACCGACGCAATCGCCGAACCCGAGACCGCGCCGAACAGCATGGACGCGCCGACATCGACCTGACCGAGCCCGCCCCTTGTGCCGCCAAGTGCCGCATCGGCGAGCCGCACGAGTTTCTCGGCGATCCCGGCGCGGTACATGAGGTCGCCTGCGAAGATGAAGAACGGGATCGCCATCAAGGAGAAGACATTCATGCCCGACGCCATCTGCTGGACGGCGATGACGGGCGCGATATCGAGATAGAAGAAGGTGAGCACCGACGCGGCGAACAGCGCGAAGGCCACCGGCACGCCGATGATTAGGAACAGGGCGAGGCAACCGAAGAGAATGATCAGGGCCATGACGGGGTCACCTCCCGCCCGCGGAAGATCGCGATCAAATGTTCAAGCACGAAGCCGGTGATGAGCACGCCGGCAATCGGCATGGGCAGCATGGCGGAACCTCTGGGCACGCCGAGCGTAGGGATCGTGAAATCCCAGAGCCTCACGACCAGATTGGCGCCATAGATCACAAGGAAGACGCCGATAGCGCCAGTGATCAGGTGAGCAACGATCAGCGGGATCACGCGGTGCTTACCGAGCGCATCCTGAAAGGCGGTCATGCGAATATGGAAATTCTCTCGTACCCCGGCGGCCCCGCCGAACAGGATCGTCCATATAAGGATGTATAATGCCGCCTGTTCGGACCATGACGGGCTCGAATTAAGAACATAGCGCGCAAAGACCTGCCACAGGATGATGGCTGTCATCGCGCAAAGGCCGATCCCGGCGAGCCACATGCAGGCAAGCGAGAGGAGCCGCGACATCCGCGCGACAGGGCCTTCGGTGGGAAGGGGTTCAGACACCGGGCACCTCCATTGCCTGAATTTCCTCGACCAGCGGGCGCAGTTTGGAGCTGACGAAGCGGTCATAGACCGGCTGCATCTTTTCCTGGAACGGCGCCTTGTCGACCGGGTCGACGAGTTCAATGCCACCCGCCATCACGATCTCTTTTGATTTCTCGACGCGCGCATCCCAGATGTCGCGCATGACGGGCACGGACTCGCGGGCGATCCGCCGGAACAGCTCCTGATCATCCTCGCTCAGCTTCTCCCAGCGCCGTAGCGACATGACGAGCACTTCCGGCGCCATGATATGTTCCGTCCGGGAATAATAGGGCGCCGCCTCGAAATGACGGGTCGTCTCATAGGAGGGCCAGTTGTTCTCCGCGCCATCAATGACGCCTTGAATCAGCCCCTGATAGACTTCTGCGAAACTCATCGGTGTCGCATTCGCGCCCAGCGCTTCGACCATCGAGACATAGAGATCTGAATTCTGCACCCGGATCTTCATGCCGCCAAGATCGTCGGGGGTCAGGACCGGGCGCTTGGCGTTATAGAAACTGCGCGCGCCTGAATCATAATAGCAGAGCCCGACAAGCCCCTTGGGCCGGAGCGCATCAAGGATCTTCTGCCCCGGTGCGCCATCGACGGCGGCACGCATATGGTCAATCGACCGGAAGACAAAGGGCAAAGCGGGGACGAGCGTTTCCTCCGCAATCGGATTGAGGGGTGCCGTGTTCACCCGATTGACATCGAGCCCGCCGAACACGGTGATTTCCAGCGTGTCCCGCTCGCGGCCAAGCTGGGCGCCCGCATAGATCCGCATGGCGAGCCGGCCAGCCGTTTCCTCCTCCAGCCGCTTGGCGATGAATTCGAGCGCCTTGACGGTCGGGTAATCCGCCGGTTGTGCATCCGCCGCAAACAGCGGGCGCTCGGCCTTGGCGCAGGAGGAGAGCCCTGCGGCCCCAAGACCGGCGATGGCGGCTTGCGTGAACTGGCGGCGGCTGAGGGTCACGAGAATTTATAGGCTTCCTTGGCGAGCCGGTAGGCAAGGTCATGCGCGACCTCATGTGCCTCGTCTTCAGGCAGGCGATGTTCAGCGACGAGTTGCGCAAGGAAGACGCAATCCATCCGCCGCGCGACATCGTGCCGGGCCGGGATCGAGAGAAACGCCCGCGTGTCGTCATTGAAGCCGGCGGTGTTGTAGAAGCCAGCCGTCTCGGTCGTCCGTTCACGGAATCGCCGCATCCCTTCGGGGCTGTCGTGGAACCACCAGGGCGGCCCAAGTTTCAGAGCCGGATAATGCCCGGCAAGCGGTGCCAGCTCCCGCGAATAGACATCTTCATCGAGCGTGAAGAGGATGATGTTGAGATCCGGCTCATTCCCCACCGCTTCGAGTAGCGGCGAGAGCGCCTCGACATATTCCGACGGGGCCGGAATATCTGCGCCCTTGTCCCGTCCGAATGTGTCAAAAAGCGGCAAATTGTGATTGCGGTGCACGCCCGGATGGATCTGCATGACGAGGCCATCTTCAAGGCTCATCCGTGCCATTTCGGTCAGCATCTGCCCCCGGAAGAGGTCAGCGTCATCTGCCTCAAGATCACCTGAGACAACACGTGTGAACAGCGCGCGCTTGTCCGCTTCGGAGAGATTGGCCGTGCGCGCGGTGCGGTGCCCGTGATCGGTCGCAGTCGCGCCGCCCTTTTCCTTGAAATATTCCCGCCGCTGGCGATGGGCATTGAGATACCCCTCCCAGCTCATGACATCCTCGCCGGTCAGCTCGCCAAATGCCGCAAGGCTTTCGGTGAAGGCTTCGTGCTCTGGGTCAATGACCGTATCGGGACGATAGGTCGTGACGACCCGGCCATCCCAGTCATCCTCCATGATCGTCTGGTGATGGGTGAGGGGATCGAGTGCGCCTTCGGTCGTCGCGATGATCTCGATATTAAACTGCTCGAACAGTGCACGGGGGCGGAACGCATCTGTGGTCAGCTTCTCTGCCATCACATCATAATAGTGATCGGCGGTGTCGACGGTCAGCAGCGCCTCGAACCCGAAGACTTCCGAGAAGACCCAGTCGAGCCACATGCGGGACGGCGTGCCCCGGAAAAGGTGATAATTCTCGGCGAAGAGCCGCCAGATTTTCCGCCCGTCCGTCTCAACGGGGCTGCCATCCACCGTCGGGATGCCGAGTTTCTCCAGCGGCACGCCCTGGCTATACAGCATACGGAAGACATAGTGATCCGGCACAATGAGAAGCTGCGCCGGGTCGGGAAAGTGCTCATTCAGGGCGAACCATTCGGGGTCCGTATGCCCATGCGGCGAGACAATCGGCAGGTCCTTGACCTGCGCATAAAGGCGCCGGGCGATGTCGCGCTGGGTTGGATCGGCAGAGAAAAGGCGGTCGGGATGTAGAGAGAGTGGAGTGGTCATGGTCCGTCCCTTAGCCTGTTGTCGCGTCAGATGGATCACCTGAAGCAGATTCTTATTGCGGCGATATAAGTGAGCGCTAACACTGGCTGTCAACCGGCAGCAAGACTGAGGAGATATCATGGCGGGCGAAACGGCAGGACAGGGCGGCGCGGGATCCGCGAATGACCGGCAGATCACGGGCGCGAAGGTCATTGTCTGCTCGCCAGGACGGAATTTCGTCACGCTCAAGATCGAGACCAAGAGCGGGGTTACGGGGCTCGGCGATGCGACGCTCAATGGCCGCGAACTCGCTGTCGTTGCCTATCTAGAGGAACATGTGATCCCGAACCTGATCGGCCGCGATGCGGGCCGGATCGAGGATATCTGGCAGTTCCTCTATCGTGGTGCCTATTGGCGGCGGGGGCCGGTGACGATGTCGGCGATTGCTGCTGTGGACACGGCTCTGTGGGATATCAAGGCCAAGATGGCTGGGATGCCGCTGGTCGATCTTCTCGGCGGGCGCAGCCGTGAGGGCGTCCTTGTATACGGCCATGCCAATGGCAAGGACATCGAGGGCACGCTTGATGAAGTGCTGCGCTATAAGGAGATGGGCTATCGCGCGATCCGGGCCCAGTCAGGCGTGCCGGGGCTTGAGAAAGCCTATGGCGTCTCAAAAGACCGGATGTTCTACGAACCCGCCGGCAGTGAACTTCCCGATACGGAAAGCTGGGACACACGGGCCTACCTCAATTTCCTGCCAAAGCTGTTTGACCGCCTGCGCGACAAGCTCGGTTTTGAGATTGCGCTCCTCCATGACGGCCACCACCGCATGACCCCGCAGGAAGCGGCACGTCTCGGCAAATCGCTGGAGCCTTATGATCTCTTCTGGCTGGAGGACGCAACTCCCGCGGAGAACCAGGAAGCCTTCCGCCTTATCCGTCAGCATACGACAACACCGCTCGCCGTGGGGGAGGTTTTCAACACCGTTCATGATTGCCGCGAGCTGATCCAGAACCAGTTGATCGACTATATCCGTACGACTGTCGTTCATGCGGGCGGCATCACCCATCTGCGGCGCATTGCCCATCTGGCGGAACTCTATCAGGTGCGGACGGGCAGCCATGGGGCGACGGACTTGTCGCCGGTCTGCATGGGCGCGGCCCTTCATTTTGACACATGGGTGCCGAATTTCGGCATTCAGGAATATATGCGGCATACGGATCTGACGGACGAGGTCTTCCCGCATGATTACCGTTTTGAGGACGGTTATCTGATTGCCGGTTTAACGCCCGGACATGGCGTCACGATCGATGAGGATTTGGCCGCAAAGCACCCTTACGATCCCAAACAGCTTCCCGTGGCACGCCTGCGCGACGGCACGCTCTGGAACTGGTAAGGGGGAGCCGACTCACGACCTCAGGGAGGAGATGAGATGGCAAGCCCCTACCGGCCGCGCACGGACCTTGAAACGCATGAAGTGACGAACCAGCCGCCACCACGGCTGGACAGCAACGCCTTTGCGGACAATGCCGCGCTGCGCGACGCGCTAAAGGCGGCGGGCGGTGAGGGACATGTGGGCGCGCTGACGGCGTTCGGTGCGAAAACCGATTCGGAAGAGGGGCGGGAGCTGTCCCGTGCGGCGCAGGAGAACCCGCCGAAACTCAAAAGTTTTGACCGCTACGGCCAGCGCCTCGATGAGGTGGAGTTCCATCCTGCCTATCACGAACTGATGCGGTATGGCCTCGAAGGCGGCGTTTCGGCAGCGGCGTGGAATGCGGACGAGGCAGGACATGTTCTTCATGCGTCGCTTCTTTATCTCATGAGCGGGTTGGATGCCGGGGTCTGCTGTCCCATGTCGATGACATATGCTGCGGTGCCGGCCCTGAGGACTGACCCTGATATTGCCGCGCGATGGGAACCGCTCATCCGAGCCGGCAAATATGATGGCCGCTTCCTTCCGGCGGAAGAAAAGACCGGTGTCACCATCGGCATGGCGATGACCGAGAAACAGGGCGGCTCGGATGTCCGTGCCAATACAACGAAGGCGGAGAAAACCGCCGACGGCTATCTGCTCACCGGGCATAAATGGTTCTGCTCCGCGCCGATGAGCGATGCGTTCCTAACGCTTGCCTATGCGCAAGGCGGGCTCACCTGTTTCCTCGTACCGCGCTGGCGGCCGGATGGCACGCGCAATCCCATCCATATCATGCGCCTGAAAGACAAGCTCGGCGATCGCTCGAATGCCTCTTCTGAGATCGAATATCATGGGGCGTGGGCGGAGCGCCTGGGCGAAGAGGGGAAGGGCGTGCGCACCATCATCCAGATGGTCCAGCATACGCGGCTCGACTGTATCGCAGGATCTGCTGGCGGGATGCGTGCGGCGTTCACCGAAGCGGTATGGCACACCGCCTACCGTAGCGCCTTCCAGAAAAAACTCATCGACCAGCCCGCCATGCGCTCGGTTCTCACCGACCTTGCGCTCGAAAGTGAAGCGGCAACGGCCCTGATGATCCGTGTGGCGCGGAGTTTCGACCTCGCCGCCAGCACGCCTCATGAGGCGGCACTGATGCGGATTGCAACGCCCATTGCGAAATACTGGATATGCAAGCGCCAGCCGGGATTTGTCTATGAGGCGCTCGAATGTTTCGGTGGCGTCGGCTATGTCGAGGAAGGCCCGATGCCGCGCCTTTTCCGCCAGTCGCCGCTCAATGCGATCTGGGAGGGCTCGGGAAATGTCATCGCGCTTGATGTCCTGCGCGCTCTGTCCCGCGAGCCCGAGGCGATGGATGCTCTGAGGACGGAGCTTCTGACCGCAAAAGGCGCGCATCCGCTTTATGATGCACATCTTGCGCGGCTGGAGGCCTGGGCGAAGCCTGGCGCTCTGACCGAGACCACGGCCCGCGCCTTTGTCGAGGAACAGGCGCTAGGACTTCAGGCGGCGGCGCTGCATCTTTATGCGACGGAAGAAGTCTTTGCCGGTTTCTGTGCCGCGCGGCTTGATCCCGAAAACCGGCACCTTGCCTATGGCGCGCTGCCGGCAGGCATCAATCAGGACAGAATCATCGCCCGGGCGTTGCCGATCAGCTGACTAGCTCTCGCAGCTTTGCGATATCGTCCGCCCGCGTTTCTATATCGTCACGCTTGGCGGCGGTGCGGAAATCCCGCAATTTCTCTAGCGCCCGGATCAGGACCGGCAAAGGCGGCCCGCTGGCTGTCACCTGCTGGAGGTGTTGATCGCCGAGGTCATCCGATGGGCCTACAATGAATTTCTTAACCAGATTGTCATGGTGCTGACGGGCGGTCTCGGCGAAGAGGTCCGCTACCTTCAGATAGGCGGCGCCTGCGCGTTTGAACCAGTCCGCCTCCGCATGGCCTGCCAGCCCTAAAAGGCTATCGAGCAGGCTGGGGTAGCGCATCGTGTCTTTCAGCTTCGCCTGATCCCCCGGCGTCATGAAAAGGAGCTTGTCGACCAGAAGCTGCGCATAATAGGGGTCGGAAGCCCGCGTCAGCCCAAGCAACAGGTCAAGCTGGTTGATCCCGGCAAAATCGCCCGCATTTGCGCCACGATAGACTTCACGGCCCACACGGTAGGGTTTGTAATAGGGACGTACACAGTAGAAAAACCGGTCCCGGTCGAGATTGTCAAACAGGCCCTGATTGATCTTGATTGCCCGCTCCAATGATTTTGCGGCGCTCTCAAACAGATCAAGCGCCACCATATTACTGACCCCCAGCGGCACGATCCGGGCCAGCGCTTCGGCGGCTTCGGTCAGCGCCAGAATGCCGCGCGTATTCTCATCAATGAACAGGAATTCGTCCTTGAGGGAAGTGTAGCTTTTCCGGACGCCATTCACCGCATAATTATGTGTTGCCAGATGTGCGGTCGCAAAACGTGGCGCCATGCCGATGGTTGCCCCGATATGCAGCGCCAGCGAGCTTGCCTCAGGAAAGGGTGAGCGATCCTCCGTGTCGGGATTGGTCAGCTCATGCCGCCGTAGCGCGCCCATATAGAGCCCGACATTGCCCAGCACGCCGAAGGCTGAGTCGAACCCGTCATCGGTATTCCCCTCGCGCCACAGGGCGACAATATGCTCATGCCCGCCGCGTCGCAGCGCGTCTTTCAGGTCATCGCCAACGCCCGCGACATTAGCTTTGTCACTTTGCGCAAAATAAAGCTCTTCGAGCTGCGTATTCAGCTCAACAAAATCGGTGCGGATCCAGTGATCGAACCGGGCGGCGCTGGCGCCATATTTGGCGGTGGGGATTCCGTGGCTGGTATCTGTCATGCGGCTATGACTAGAACAGCCCGCGCGACGGCGAAAGGTGATCTGACGATGAGTATTGCGGCCGATATCAGGGCGAAGTTCGAAATGCCCGAGGGGATCTATCTCCTCAATCATTCGGTCGGCTGCCTGCCGCGTGCCGCCAGGCGTGCGTTGGAAGATCAATGGTTCGGCCCTTGGGCGGAAAAGGGTAGTGACGGCTGGGGCGAATGGATCGCGGCGGTCGATCATTTCCGCGAAATGGTGGCCCGGCTGATCGGCGCGCAGCCTGATGACATCTGCCCGCAGACGAACCTGTCGGGCGGGCTTTCCAAGATCCTCTGCGCCCTGCCGGTGCGCGAGGACCGCCACAAGATTGTCCTTTGCGAGGAAGATTTTCCGACCGTCGGTTTTGTTGCCGCCGCCGCTGCGCATTTCGGGCTGGAGACGGAGTTCATTCCGCGCGGGGACGCGGCGACCGACCCGGATGTCTGGGCGAAGCATCTGGACGGTGCGCATGTCGCCTTCATCACCCATACATTCTCAAACCGCAGCGCCCGCCTGCCGGTCGCCGAGATCACAAAGCTCGCGCGCGAGCGGGACGTCTACTCGGTCGTCGATGCGGTGCAGGCAAGCGGTGTCATTCCCTATGCGGTCGATGATCTGGGGGCGGACTTCCTGCTTGGCACGTCGGTGAAGTTTCTCTGCGGCGGCTCTGGCGCCGGGTTCCTCTGGGCGACGAAGGACGCAGCGGAGAAATGCAGCCCCGTCGATACAGGCTGGTTCTCGCATGAGAACCCGTTCGAATTCGACATCCGTAATTACCGTGTGGCGCCGGGTGCGCGGCGCTTTTGGGGCGGCACGCCCAGTATCGCGCCCTATGTCGTGGCAGCAACGGGGATCGAAACTCTGCTGCAGTCAGGGGTTGAGGCGATCCACGCGCATAACCAGTCCCTCATCGACCGTCTGCATGAAGGCTTGCCGGACGGCGCGCTGGCCTCTGAGCGCGACAGGGAGCGTCGCGGTAATGCGGTCCTTATCCACGTGGCGGATGCAGGGGAGGCGCTGGAGAAGATGAAGTCACTCTCCATACGAATGGATACAAGGGAAGGGTGCCTTCGGCTCTCGCCGCATCTTTATAACACGATGGAAGAAATGGACCTTGTGCTGGAGGCACTGGGGCCGTTCCTGAAATAGCTATTTGCTCAGACGTGCCTTGGTGCGACCCTCATGCGGCTTGGCCGTGGACGGATCATCCGGCCAGTCATGTTTTGGATACCGCCCGCGCATATCCTTTGCCATGTCACGATAACCCCCGATCCAGAAGCCGGGCAGGTCTTTCGTTACCGCGACCGGCCGTCCGGCCGGCGAGGTGAGGGAGACGGTGAGCGACACCTGTCCCCGAGCAATGGAGGGGTGGTTGGTCAGGCCATAAAATTCCTGCACCCGCGCCTCGATTTGCGGTCCGCCCTCGGCAAGATAGTCAATCGGCAGATCCCGCCCCGCCGGACTGCGAAAACTGAGCGGCGCGAACTGGTCGAGTGCCTGCGACGTCTCCCAGTCGAGAAGTGCTTTGAGCCCATGGCGCAGCTCCCCCGGCGAGAAGCCATCGAGCTTTGCCTTGCCGCCCAGCAGCGGGGGCAGGCAGTCTTCGATCCGTTCAAGGAGGGTTACTTCAGAGAGGGGGCTTTCGCTACCCTGTGCCTGTGCGGCGATGTCGAGCCGCATCAGCGTTTCACGGATCACATCGTATTGCGGCAGGAGAGACAGCCCATGCGCACGCACCGCATCCACCATTGCGCGCACAGCCAGCTCACCCTTGGGCGCCGGCAGTGGCGTCCGGTGCAGAATGATCGCGCCGAGGCGTTTCACCCGCTCAGCCTTGAGCGTGCCGGTGGCTGGATCGAAAGCGGCTTCTTCCAGCGTGACCGGGGAGCCGCAGGCAAAGGCCACTTCCTCCGTCAGCGGAATGGCAGTCAGGATCCGTGAGTGGCCCGCCGCCCCGGCGATCTCGGCGACAGCCAGCCAGTCCGCATTCGCCAGCGGGTCATGGGGGTCGAGCCGGGCGGCGCGGCCATTCGCCATCAGAAAATCGCCTGGCGTGGCACCGCGCCGTCTGGCAATCCGGCCAGGCAGGGCAAGGGCCAGCACGGATCCAGCCTCACTGAGCGGCGCAGGCGATCCCGACGCCCATCGTTCGGCCTGTCTCCGCAACGCCATTGCGCGTGGGGAGCGATCCTGCCGAAAACGAGACAAGCGCTCGCGCAGGTCCGAGGATCGCCCGCCCAGTCCCTGTTCGCTGAGGAGGGCGGCCATTTCTGCGGCCAATGCCCGGTGCTCATCCGTCTCCTGAGCATCGATCAGGGCGGAGAGCGCCGGAGCTAGAGGTCGGGCTGCCATCCGGCGGCCTCTTGATGTCAGGCGGCCTTCGTCATCAATAGCGCCAAGTGCGGAAAGCTCATCTTTCGCGGCCTTCACGCGGCCTTCAGGGGGCGCATCTATCCAGCTCAGACTTTTCGGATCCGCGACGCCCCATTCGGCAAGCGACAGGACAAGACCCGCAAGATCGCTCACGAGGATTTCCGGTGTCGGTGAGGGCGGCAGGCCCCGATTGGCAGGTTCTTCCCATAGCCGGTAGCAGACGCCCGGCGCGGTTCGTCCAGCCCGGCCACGCCGCTGGTCAACATTGGCGAGCGATGCTCGGCGCGTAACCAGCGTCTGGCTCGAGGAGGCGGGATCAAACTCCGGCACCCGCGCGAGCCCCGCATCGATCACCACCGTCACGCCCTCAATCGTCAGCGAGCTTTCGGCAATATCCGTAGAGAGAACGATTTTGCGCGCGCCCTTGGGGGCGGGCGAGACGGCAAGGTCCTGCTCCTTCGGTGACAGCGCCCCATAGAGCGGCGCGACGATGATATCGGGCCCCACATCACCAAGCCGTTCGGCGACGCGGCGGATCTCTCCCTGTCCGGGGAGAAAGCAGAGCAGGCTGCCTGATTGCTCACGCAAAGCCCGGCGAATGGCGCGTTCCATCTGCGGGGCGATATCGCCCTGTTCACGGCCTAGATAGATCGTCTCGACAGGGAACATCTTGCCCTGGCTTTCAATGATCGGCGCATCAAGCGCGCCTGCAGTCCGCGCCGTATCGAGCGTCGCCGACATGACAATGAGCCGCAGATCCTCGCGCAGTCCCTCCTGCACCTCGCGGCCAAGGGCGAGCCCGAGATCAAGATTGAGCCCCCGCTCATGGAATTCATCGAAGAGGACCGCGCTGACCACGGAAAGCTCCGGATCATTGAGCAGGCGGCGGGTGAAGAGCCCGTCCGTGATGACTTCGATCCTTGTACGGTCAGAGACCCGCCGGTCGATCCGGGTCGAAAGCCCGATCGCCTCGCCAACCTTTTCGCCAAGGCTGGCTGCCATCCGCTCGGCGGCCATGCGCGCCGCGATCCGGCGCGGCTCAAGCAGCAATATGCGCCCTGTCACCCAGTCCTCATTCAACAGGTGGAGCGGCACGCGGGTCGTCTTGCCGGCCCCCGGCGGGGCGGCGAGAACCAGCCGGTTTCCTGTCCGCAGGACGCGCGAAATATCGTCCAGCACCTCGTCAATCGGCAGGGGGATTTGCGTCATTGTCGCGCCCCCCGGAATGGGGGTGCAGCGCCGCGCGAAGCGTGCTTATCTCCGCGCCCGGTCATCTGGAGGGATAGTGTCATGGCTCTGCCATCATCCATTGCGAATCGAATGAGGCTGCCCGTCATCGGTGCGCCCATGTTCATCATCTCCAATCCTGACCTTGCCATCGCGCAATGCAAGAGCGGGGTCATCGGCTCCTTTCCTTCACTCAACGCCCGTGGAGAAGGGGTGTTCGAGCAATGGCTGGAGCGCATGAATGAGGAAGTCACTTCCCACGATGCGCCGTATGCGGTGAACCTGATCGTCCATAAAAGCAATGGGCGGCTGGAAGAGGATCTGGCGCTCTGCGTCAAATATGAGGTGCCCGTCATCATCACTTCGCTTGGTGCCCGGCCAGAGGTGAATGAGGCCGTGCATGGCTATGGCGGCATTGTCCTGCATGATGTCATCCATAACACTTATGCGAAAAAAGCGATTGAGAAGGGCGCTGACGGCCTGATTGCCGTGGCCGCTGGCGCCGGCGGTCATGCGGGCACGCTCTCGCCCTTCGCGCTGATTCAGGAAATCCGCCAGTGGTTTGACGGCCCGCTCGCCCTTTCAGGCTCGATTGCGAATGGCCGTTCGGTGCTGGCGGCTGAGGCCATGGGCGCGGATGCCGCCTATATCGGCTCGGCCTTCATTGCGACCGAAGAAGCCAATGCGGTTGACGGCTACAAGCAGATGATCACCGACTCCTCGGCGGATGATATTGTCTATACGAACCTTTTCACCGGTGTTCCCGGCAATTACCTTGCGCCCAGTATCCGTAATGCCGGGATGGACCCGGACAATCTGGCGACCGCTGATCCTTCCAAGATGAATTTCGGCGATGGCTCGACCGATGCGAAGGCATGGAAGGATATATGGGGCTGCGGGCAGGGCATCGGCGCCATTACCGAAGTCGTGCCGACCGCGGATCTCGTTGCGCGGCTGACGCGGGAATATGCCGTGGCGCGGGACCACATCCTGCGCGGCCGGTCACGGGTCTGACCCTATCTAACCGGCGGACGTTCGCCGGGGCCTGAATAGGCGCGCTCGACCCTGGCAATGCGGACATCATAGGCGTCATAGAACCGTGCCATGCCCATTTCCTGCGCGCCGAGATGCGCGGCGTTGGCCTTCCATTCGGCAATCGCTTCTTCGCTTTCCCAGTAGGAAACGGTGATGCCGAAGCCGTCCGCGCCGCGAGCGGACTCAACACCCAGAAAGCCCGGCTGCTCGGCGGCGAGCTTGACCATCCGCTCTGCCATTTCGGCATAGCCTTCGGCTTCGCCCATCCGGCTGGAGAAGATCACGGCGTAATAGGGCGGGGTCAGCTGCGTCGTCGTCATATCAGGCCGCATGCGGACGGCAGCCATGCGTCTTGTGCATCTGCGCGTCTTTAAGCCAGTCCCAGCCAAAGGCTTCTTCACTGTCGCCATGCTGTCGGCGGTGCTCGAGTTTCGCCATGGCTTCTTCCAAGGTCGGCTGGTGGCCATCCGGCACCCACCACATGACGAAATGCATCTCGCCCATGATTTCGAACCATTCCTGCCGGCGTTCATAGAATTTCTTGTGCACCGTGCCCCAGACGAATGTCTCAAGGCTTGCGGCATCTTCCCAGACGGTGAGGTTTGCCACCGTCTGCGGGTCATCCGTGACCGCCGCATCGGTATTGCCCTGACCGGGTTCGCCTGAGCCTTCCATCATCCAGACAAAGCCCGGCATCTGTTTGCCCAGCCCGTTGATGAAATCGAGATTGTCCATGAAGTCCTTGACCCGGGGATCATCCGTTGGGGCGACAAGACGCCCGATATTCAGTTCGGCAAGCTGCATGGGGGTTCCTCGCAAAATGGCCGTCAGGCCTGTTTCATCTTGGTCATCATGTCGCCGATCCGCGCGCCCATTTCCTCGGCCAGCGCTTCAAGACCGTTTTTGGGACGAATCATGACTTCGAATTCGGTGATCAGACCGCCCGCATCAAATTGGACCATGTCGATCCCCTTGACCCGTTTGTCCCCGACAAGGGCGGAGAATTCGAGCACGGCGGACTGGCCATCCGTGCCGATGAATTCGCGGTGATAGGTGAAGTCCTCAAACACCTTAATCACGGTACTGAGCGCCAGGCACAGCGCGAAGGATCCGGGATAGGGGGTGTGCGCAACGGGCGAGCGGAAGACGGCATCCTTGTGAACGATCTCGGGCAGGTTCTTCATGTCGCGGCGCTCGACGATCTCATGCCATCGGGCGAGCGTCTCTCTCGCGGCTGGTGTCAGGCTGGCATCGCTCATCATTTGACCTCCCCGTACAATGTCCGGTGCAACGATCTGCCTCTCGGTCATCCGTCATATCATGTACAGCCCATCCGCATACAAGCCAGACGGCCCGAATTTGCGCCGGACCTTGTCTTTGGCCGCTCTCTTGCATCTAAGGGGTGTTGCATCTTCGCGTGAGAGAGGACGAAGGACGCCCCATGACCGGCCATCATATTCTGACCCTGAGCTGCCCTGACCGTCCGGGCCTAACGAGCGCCGTGACCCAGCGGCTGTTCCAGCACCGCGGCAATGTCGTTGAGGCCCAGCAATTCGGGGATGCCGAGACCGGGCGCTTCTTCATGCGCATCGTCGCCGATTTCGCCGATGAGGCGGCGGAAGGGGAGTTCCGGCAGGATTTTTCGGGGCTAGCTGGTACCTATGACATGGAATGGTCGCTGCGGCAGGCCGATGAGCGCCGTCGGGTTCTCATTCTAGTCTCAAAATTCGACCATTGTCTCAGCGATCTTCTCTACCGGCATCGGATCGGCGAGCTGCCGATGGACATCGTCGGCATCGTCTCGAACCACCCGGCGGAAGGCCATGAGCTGGCCGGTGCGCGCAACATTCCCTTCCATCACTTCCCGATCACGAAGGACACAAAGCCCCAGCAGGAGGCCCAGATCCGTGATGTGATCGAAGAGACGGGGGCGGAGCTTGTCGTGCTTGCCCGCTATATGCAGATCCTCTCGGATGAGATGTCGGCCTATCTCTCGGGCCGCTGCATCAATATCCACCATTCCTTCCTGCCCGGTTTCAAGGGCGCCAAACCCTATCACCAGGCCCATGCGCGCGGCGTGAAGATGATCGGCGCGACGGCGCATTACGTGACGGCTGACCTCGATGAAGGGCCGATTATCGTGCAGGACGCCGAGGCCATCACGCATGCCGACACGCCGGATGATCTCGTTCGCAAAGGACGGGATATCGAACGCCGGGTGCTGGCCCGCGCGGTGCGCTGTCATCTGGAAGACCGTGTACTGCTCAATGCGCAGAAGACGGTCGTGTTCGGGGATTAACCCAGGCGCGCGGCGTGCCAGCGGAGGTGATCCTCCATGAAGCTGGAAATGAAATAATAGCTGTGATCATAGCCCGCTTGCATGCGCAGAGTGAGGTCGATGCCCGCCCGTTCGCAGGCTGATTTCAGCAGTGAGGGTTTGAGTTGTTCGGTCAGGAAGTCATCTGCTTCCCCCTGATCAACCAGCAGGGCAGGGAGGCGTGCGCCATCTTCGATCAGAGCCACGGCATCATGTTTCCGCCAAGCGGATTTGTCCGGACCCAGATAACCGCCCAGCGCCTTCTCGCCCCATGGTACCTGTGACGGCGCCACGATCGGCGCAAAGGCACTGACGGCCTTAAATCTATCAGGGTACGTCAGGCCGATGGTCAGCGCGCCATGCCCGCCCATGGAATGCCCCATGATCGACTGCCGCGCCATGTCGATCGGGAACTGCTCGGCGATGACACCGGGCAGCTCTTCGGTGATATAGGACCACATTTTATAATGCTTCGCATAAGGCTCTTCCGTCGCATCGACATAGAACCCCGCGCCGAGGCCGAAATCATAGGCGCCGTCAGGATCGTCTGCGACATCCTCACCGCGCGGTGAGGTGTCCGGCGCGACAAAGATCAGCCCTAACTCGGCACACGCTTTTCGATACTCGCCTTTCTCCGTCACATTGGCATGGGTGCAGGTGAGCCCGGAGAGATACCAGACGACCGGCAGGCGCGCGCCATGCTCGTGATCAGGCACGAAGACCGAAAAGGTCATCTCCGTTCCGGTCACGGAGGATTGATGCGTGCACACTCCTTGCGTGCCACCATGCGACCTTGTGGTGGAGAGGGTGTGGAGGGTCATGAGGGGCTCACGACCTTGCCGCCAAATCGTACGTCATAGGCGGAGGCGTTCTTGCGCGGCGGGGACATCGAAACGCTTTCAGCGACATCGAGTTCGCCAGTCACCTTGAAGCCCAGATGCTCCCCCACCTTGCGAAAGAGTTCTACGGCCTTCTGGGGCGTGTCGGCCCAGATCATCATCTGCAGTTCTGCAGGCGTTTCGCCGGCCTTCTCACACTCGCTCCTTACCGTGAAATGAAGGAGCGGAAAGCTGCCCTTTGGCATGCCAGTGTCGAAGTCGAATTTCGGGGTCGGTTTGTCAGTCATCAGTACACCACTACGCTACGAATGGACTTGCCCTCATGCATGAGGTCAAAGCCCTTATTGATTTCTTCCAGAGACAGCGTGTGTGTGATCATCGGGTCGATCTCGATCTTGCCGTCCATATACCACTCGACGATTTTGGGCGTGTCAGACCGACCGCGCGCGCCACCGAAGGCAGTACCTTTCCAGACCCGGCCAGTGACAAGCTGGAAGGGGCGGGTTGAGATTTCCTTGCCCGCTTCGGCCACGCCAATGATGATCGATTCTCCCCAGCCGCGGTGACAGGCCTCGAGCGCTGTGCGCATGACATCCGTGTTACCGGTGCAGTCGAAGGTGTAATCGGCGCCGCCATCGGTCAGCTGGACGAGATGGGGGACGAGGTCGCCGACATCTTTTGGGTTCACAAAATGGGTCATGCCGAATTTGCGGCCCCATTCTTCCTTACCCGGATTGACATCGACACCGATGATCATGTTCGCGCCGACCATTTTGGCGCCCTGAATGACATTGAGGCCGATGCCGCCTAGGCCAAAGACGATGACATTCGCGCCCGGCTCGACCTTGGCCGTATTGGTGACGGCACCAACGCCGGTCGTTACGCCGCAGCCAACATAGCAGGCCTTGTCGAACGGTGCGTCCTTGCGGATTTTCGCCAGCGCGATTTCCGGCAGGACGGTGAAGTTCGAAAAGGTCGAGCACCCCATATAATGGTGGATCTTTTCCCCCTTATAGGAAAAGCGCGACGTGCCGTCCGGCATCACGCCCTGGCCTTGCGTCGAGCGGATCGACGTACACAGATTGGATTTCTGGGAGAGGCAGGTTTTGCATGTCCTACATTCGGGCGTGTAGAGCGGGATGACATGGTCATCGACTTCGACGCTGGTCACGCCGGGTCCGATCTCATGGACGATGCCGGCGCCTTCATGGCCGAGAATGCTGGGGAACAGCCCCTCTGAGTCGAACCCGTCCAGCGTATAAGCGTCGGTGTGGCAGATGCCGGTCGCCATGATCTCGACCAGAACCTCGCCCTCCTTGGGGCCCTCCAGATCGACTTCGACGATTTCGAGCGGTTTCTTCGCTTCAAAGGCGACGGCGGCTCTGGTTTTCATGTCCCGGGCTCCTTCAACTGACAAGGCTCCCGTCTGCCATCATCCGGCGTGCAATGCCAATTGCTTCCCGCAGTGGGCGGCTTCATGTGCCAGCAGCCATTTTTTCCGGTCGAGCCCGCCGCCGTAGCCGCCAAGCTTGCCGCCCGTGGCAATCACCCTGTGGCAGGGGACGATGATCGCGATGGGGTTCGCGCCATTGGCGCTTCCGACCGCGCGGAAGGCTTTGGGGCTGCCGACCGCGCCCGCAAGATCGCCATAGGACCATGTCTCGCCGGCCGGGATCGTGCGCAGGGTCGCCCAGACTTTTGTCTGGAATTCCGTGCCCGCTGCATCAGTGGTGAGTGTGTCGATCGCGGCAATATCCCCATTGAAATAGGCCTCGACCGCCTTGCGGGCCGGGCCGGACGTCTTGCCGTCGCGGATCTCGGCATCTCCGAAATGCCGCTTGAGGTGGATTTCCTCGCGGTCGCGCTTTTCAGTGAATTCCAGCATGCGGACCGTACCATCGCTTTGCGTGATCAGGGTGATGGGGCCGACGGGTGTGTCGATCAGCTCACGGATGAGGGGTGTCATGAATTTTCTCCTTCGGTCTCATCGCCGCTCGATGCCCAGAGATGCATGACGGCATAGGCGCGCCATGGCCGCCATTTCGCGGAATGCTCGGCAAGGGCTTTGGGAGAGATCATTTCTCCCCCGCGGCTGAAATTTTTCCTGACGATCAGGTCGCCTTCGATAAAGGCGTCGGTCGCGCGCGCGGCGCGCATGGCCATGTAATTGGCTGTCCACGGACCGATGCCGGGCAGGGCGGTGAGGGCTGCATATAGCTCGTCCGGGTCCGCGCCGCCTTCGAAAAGGTGCGGGTGCTCGACTGCCAGCCGCGCCAGCGCACTGATCGCATCGGCGCGCTTCTGCGGCATCCCCAGCCCCACGATATCGGCGCCGGCCAGCGTCTGCGCATTGGGGAAGGCGTGGGTGAGGCCATTGCCGGTCTCAACGCGCGTGCCGTATTTTGCGACCAGCCGCGAGGCGATGGTCGTTGCGGCCTTCACCGTCACCTGCTGGCCAAGGATCGCGCGCACGCCGATCTCGAGCCCGTCCCATGCACCGGGCAGGCGCAGGCCGGGCCGCTTCTCGACCATCGGCGCGAGCACCGGGTCGGCGCTGAGGACTTCTGCTATCGCCGCCGGGTCCGCACCAAGATCGAACACCCGCCGCACTTTCGCGATCACACCGGGCAGGGCAGCGGTATCGGGCAGGCTCGCCTCGATGCGGATCGCGGAGACTTCCGGCGCATGGCTCACATTGATGATGCCGGTCTGCTCGCCCAGCCGCAAAATCCGTTTGTAGACACCGTTTTCGACCGCCTCGACGCCGGTCATTGCGCGTAAGGACAGGAAGGCGAGGATTTGTTCCCAGTCATAAGGCGGCTGATAGGTGAGGGTGAGGACGAGCCCGTTCTCGCTTTCGCCCGACCCGCGCCGCAGGCTGCCCGGCGGTTTGCCGTAAAGCGCGGTGAAGGTCTCGTTGAAGCGCCGCAGACTGCCAAAGCCGCTCGCCATGGCGATTTCGGTCATCGGCAGGCTCGTCTGGTGGATCAATTGTTTGGCGAGAAGCACGCGCCGGGTCTGCGCAACCGCAATCGGGGTCGCGCCAAGATGCTGGCGGAAAAGCCTGCGCAGATGTCGCTCCCCGACGCCAAGGCGGTCGGCAAGATCGGTCACTGATCCCTGATCGAGTGCCCCGTCCTCGATCAGCCGCAACCCGCGTGAGACGGTCGAGGATGTCCCCCGCCACGCGCCAAGATCGGGCGAGCTTTCCGGACGGCAGCGCAGGCAGGCGCGATAGCCTGCTTCCTCGGCAGCGGCGGCGCTGGGCGCGAATTCGCAATTCTCTTCCGCCGGGGTGCGCGCCGGGCAGATCGGCCGACAATAAATGCCTGTTGTCTTCACGCAGGTGAAGAATTTGCCGTCATAACGGGCGTCGCGGGCGGAGATGATCCGGTGACAGGTGGCGTGATCGAGGTCCATGCAGACAGGAGTATAGCGGCTTCGACGCAATTACTCGCGGTTTTCGGACATACCCGTTTCCGGGGCCGATAGCGATAACATCTCTCTTAAGCCATTGACCTTTGGCCGCAGCATCCTGCAATTGTTGCGGCGCAACATGGGAGAACGCCGATGTCGGAACGCGTGGAACGGGCCGGATTACAGATCGATGCTGGGCTCTGCGCCTTTCTGGAGACAGAAGTGCTGGCGGGGCTTGGCCGCGACAAGGCGGCGTTCTGGGCCGGGGCGGCGGAGATCATCACCGGTTTTGCACCAAAGAATCGCAAGCTCCTTGCTGAACGCGACTGGCTGCAGGCCGAGATTGATCACTGGCACCGTGCCCATCCCGGCCAGCCGGCCGATTATGCGGCCTACGAAGCGTTTCTCAGATCAATCGGTTATCTCGTGCCGGAGCCTGACGATTTCGAGGTGGGTACGGAGAATGTCGACCCGGAACTCGCCGCGATGGCCGGGCCGCAGCTTGTCGTGCCGGTGCTCAATGCCCGTTATGCGCTCAACGCAGCTAACGCCCGCTGGGGCAGCCTCTATGATGCGCTTTACGGTACGGATGTCATTCCGCATCATGATGATGACAAGCCCGGCTATGATCCCAAACGCGGCACAAAGGTCATCGCCTATGCCAAGCGCTTTCTCGACCAGATCGCACCGATGACGGAAGGCTCCCATGCCAGCGTCCTTGAATACAAGGTCGTGGACGGACATCTTGATCCTGAACTGAAGATGCCAGAGGTATTTGCGGGCTATCGCGGGCCAGCTGACAAGCCCGAGGCGATCCTGCTCAGCCATAACGGCCTGCATGCCGAAATCGTGATTGATCGGAGCCACCCGATTGGCAAAGACGACATGGCCGGTGTCGCGGATGTCCTTGTTGAGGCCGCGCTCTCAACGATCATCGACATGGAAGACTCAGTTGCCGCCGTCGATGCAGAGGACAAGACGCTGGCCTACCGGAACTGGCTCGGCCTGATGAAGGGTGATCTGGAGGCGAGCTTCCAGAAGGGTGGCGAGACACTCTCCCGCGGGCTTAATCCGGACCGGGAGTATAAATCCGCTGAAGGTCGCGAGATCACGCTGAAAGGCCGCTCGCTGCTGCTCGTCCGCAATGTCGGACATCTGATGACGAACCCTGCGATCCTCCTGCCTGATGGCCGCGAGATCCCTGAAGGCATCATGGATGCCATCGTCACCTCGCTGATCGCCTGCTTTGACCTTGAGGGTAAGTCACGTGTACGGAACGCGACCGAGCCGTCGGTCTATATCGTGAAGCCGAAAATGCATGGCCCCGCCGAATGCGCCTTCACCAATGAGCTTTTCAATGCAGTCGAGGACCTGCTTGGCCTTGCCCGCCACACGCTGAAAGTCGGTGTGATGGATGAGGAGCGACGGACGTCCGCAAACCTTGCCGCCTGTATCGAAGCCGTCCGGGACCGGATCGTCTTCATCAATACAGGATTCCTCGACCGCACAGGCGATGAGATGCACACTTCGATGGAGGCCGGACCGATGATCCGCAAAGCGGAGATGAAGGGCACGGACTGGATCAAGGCCTATGAGGATCGCAATGTGGCCATCGGCCTCAAATGTGGGCTCTCGGGCCGGGCGCAGATCGGCAAGGGCATGTGGGCCGCGCCGGACCGCATGCATGACATGATGGATCAGAAGATCGGCCACCCCAAATCAGGCGCGAACACCGCCTGGGTGCCGAGCCCGACAGCGGCAGCACTGCATGCGCTTCACTATCACAAAGTCGATGTTTTCGAGGTCCAGAAGGAGAAGGCCGAAAAGGACGTACCCGCCCTTCGCGATCTGCTGACGATCCCGTTGTCGCGTGGCACGAACTGGTCGCCCGATGAGATTCGCGAAGAACTCGACAACAACGCCCAAGGCATCCTTGGCTATGTCGTCCGCTGGATCGATCAGGGGGTGGGGTGCTCGAAAGTGCCCGACATTCACGATATCGGCCTCATGGAAGACCGCGCCACTTTACGGATTTCCTCCCAGCATATGGCGAACTGGCTTCGCCACGGTGTCGTCACGGCGGATGACATCAATGCCGCATTCGAGCGCATGGCGGAAAAGGTCGATGCCCAGAATGCGGGTGACCCGGCCTATCGTCCGATGGCAGAGGATTTTGACGGCTCGATTGCCTATCAGGCGGCAAAGGCACTAGTCTTTGAAGGATGCGAGCAGCCAAGCGGTTATACTGAACCGCTGCTGCATGCTTATCGGCTCAAGCTGAAGGCGTCACAATAGAAGACCCCTCACCCGAAGCCGGACTTTACGTCCGTCTTCGGCCTCTCCCAAGGGAGAGGCGGCTTTCTATCTTCGAGATATGGAAAAACTGCTCTGAACACCTCTCCCTTTGGGAGAGGTCGGCTTCGAGTATCGAAGCCGGGTGAGGGTCTTTGGATAAAACCTTGTTCCGGGCCTCACGGCATCGGCAGGATCGATTTCCTTGTCACTTCGCGCAGGGTGAAGCTCGACTCGATCGAGGCGACATTATCCGTCCGCAGAAGGGTTTCCGACAGGAACGTCTCATAGGCGGTCAGGGTCGGCAGCACCACACGGATGAAATAGTCGAACTTGCCGGTCACGAGATGGCATTCCATGACTTCCGGCCGGTTGATGATGCCCTGCTCGAAGGCACGCAGCGAGGCTTCGTCTTCCTTGTCGAGCTTGACGAGGATGATCACGGTCACGGGTAGGCCGAGAACATCGCGGTCCACATCCGTTCGGTAGCCCTTGATGATGCCTTCCCGTTCCAGCCGCCTCAGCCGTCTCAGGCACGGTGTAGGGGACAGGCCCACCCGTTCAGCCAGCTCCGCATTCGTGATACGGGCATTACTCTGCAGGTGGGTAAGGATTTTCAGGTCGATCTGGTCGAGTTTCACCAAGGCTTCTCCGACGGCGCCATTGCCGGTTGCTTCGTTTGGTCTTTTTTACGTCAGTCATCAACAGAGTATTAGCAGAAAATTGCAGATGGTGAGGACTTGCCGTAGCGCCCGTCATTTACCTAGTCTGTGAACAACTGGCGGGCGAGGGGGAGATAAAGGGACACGCATGACTGCCCCTACAAAGACACATGGCCTGCCGAATCGGCAGCTGGCGCCGGCCTTTTCCGCGATCGATCTTGGAACCAATAATTGCCGACTTCTTGTGGCTGTGCCGCAGAAAGCGGGTTTCCGCGTCATTGATGCGTTCTCGCAGATTGTGCGCTTGGGTGAAGGGCTGACCCGCAGTGGTGAACTGGCCGAGGCGGCGATGGATCGCACAATCGGGGCGCTGAAGCTCTGTGCCGACAAGATCGCAGCAAGACAGGTCTTGTCGATGCGAAATATCGCAACCGAGGCCTGCCGGGCGGCGGCCAATGGCGAAACGTTCCTCGAGAGGATCGCTGAAGAAACCGGCCTGCAATTCGACATTGTGACCGCCGAGGAAGAGGCGTCGCTCTCGGTGCGGGGCTGCACGGATCTCATCGACCCGGCGGCGAAAGCGGTTCTTGTCTTTGATATTGGCGGAGGTTCAACGGAGCTGAGCTGGCTGCGTATTCATCCGAACGGAACGGGAAACCCCGATTTTGAGACTGTTGCCTGGGTTTCCCTGCCCATGGGTGTCGTCTCGGTCGCCGAAAGCCATATCGAAGTCGAGCTGACCGCCGAGCAATATGACACGCTGGCGGGCCGGGTGATGTCGCTGCTTCAGGCGGTCGACGTGCCTGACGACATCAAGGCGGCTTTCGCGGCGGGCGAGGCGCACCTCATCGGTACCTCCGGCACGGTGACCAGCATGGCGGGCGTCCATCTGCGGCTCGATACCTATTCCCGGCGCGCGGTTGATGGGCTGTGGATGGGGGCGGACGAAGCTCGGCGCGTGGCCGAACTCCTGCGCCGGATGTATATCGAGGACCGGGCGCTCAGCCCCTGCATCGGGCGGGAGCGGGCAGACCTTGTTGTCGGCGGTTGCGCCATCCTCGAAGGCATCCTTCGTGCCTGGCCCACCGACCGCATCCGCGTTGGTGACAGAGGTCTGCGCGAGGGCCTGCTCCTCGATCTGATTGCCAAATGGCGCAACGCCAACAGCGTGGCTTGACGGCGCCTTCGCACTATTGCATCAGCCAATATGGCTGACCGCTTTTCTTCAAAACCGCCCAAAAAGGGTAAAAAGCGCCGGACCAATCTGGCGAAGACGGCGCTGGGCGCCGAGCCGGAAAAGCGCGGCCTCAAGAAATCCCCGACCACAGATGCAGACCAGCGCGCCGCGCGTGAACTGACCGCCAAGGTCAAGACCGCCCGTGGGCGCAAGCTCTCCTCGACCCTGTGGCTGAAACGCCAGCTCAACGACCCTTTCGTCGCCCGTGCAAAGGCAGAGGGCTATCGCAGCCGCGCGGCCTACAAGCTGATCGAGCTGGATGAGAAATACGGCCTTCTCAAACCCGGCGCCCGCGTCGTCGATCTTGGCGCCGCGCCCGGCGGCTGGTCTCAGGTCGCGGGCCGCAAGGTGCTGCCCGGCGGGCTGGTCATCGGTATCGATTATCTCGACATGCCGGCCCTAGACGGGGTGGAACTCCTCCAGAAAGACTTCCTCGATGAGGACACGCCGGACGTCCTGAAAGAAAAGCTGGGCGGGCAGGCTGACATCGTAATGTCCGACATGGCCGCCCCGACAACCGGTCATAAGAACACGGACCATATGCGCATCATTTCGCTCGCCGAGTCCGCGCTCGATTTTGCAGAGGACGTGCTCGCGCCCGGCGGCGTCTACATCGCAAAGGTCCTGCAGGGGGGCAGCGAGAAATCCCTGCTCGACCGGCTGAAGAAGAATTTTTCGAAAGTCTCCCACGCCAAGCCGAAAGCGTCCCGTGCGGATTCGGCGGAGATGTATGTCGTGGCGCAGGGGTTCAGGGGAGGATCCGATGACTGATCAATGGTGCCGGTTCGAAGTCTTCAAGGACGAATTCACGAAAACCCGCTGGGTCGAAGGCGCGCTGCCGCCACTCGGTGACGGCGAGGTCCGGCTGGCCCTGTCGACCGCGTCCTTTACCTCGAACAACATCACCTACGGCATTGTCGGTGAGCAATATGGCTATTGGCGTTTCTTCCCCGTCGAGGAAGAAGGCTGGGGCTGCCTGCCGGTCTGGGGCTTCGCCGATATCGTCGAAAGCCGCGCCGAAGGATTGGAAGTCGGTGAACGGATCTATGGCTATTTCCCGATGGGCAGTCATCTGACCGTCACCCCGGTGAAGGTCGCGCCGCATAAATTCACAGATGGAGCGGCGCATCGTCAGGGCCTGCCGGGCCCCTACAATTATTATGAGCGTCTCGCCGTCGATCCAAATTACGCCCGAGAGATGGAGCCGCATCATTCGCTGTTCGCGCCGCTCGCCTCGACCGCTTACGGCTTGGCCGAATGGGTCAGCCGCAGCGATTATCAGGGGGCGGATGTCATTGTCTGCCTGTCGGCGTCCTCCAAGACCTCGCTCTCAACCGCGATCTATCTCAAATCCATGGGCGTTGCGGGCAAGCTCGTCGGCATGACGTCCGAGCGCAATAAATCCGTGGTCGAAAAGATCGGCGTCTATGACGAAGTCATCACCTATGATGATTATGCGGCGCTTGAAAAAGGCCGCGGCCATCTGATCCTCGATTTTGCTGGCAATGGCGTGGTTACCGCGAATGTGCATCAGCATCTTGGCGATGACATGCTCCACCACACGGTCGTCGGCGCGAGCCACGCACAAGCCCAGCGGCGCATCGATGGCGTGATTGCCGAGCGCTCGGAAGTCTTTTTCCTGCCGACCTATATGGACCAGCGCCTGAAAGAAACCGACGGCAAGTTCATCACCGATATGCGCGCCGCGATGATCGATGTGACGAAACAGGCCGCCGGTTGGATGGAACTCGATCGTGCCGCTGATCGTGACGCTATCGAGAAACTCTACAATACCGTCCGTGAGGGGCGCATTGCGCCCGACCATGGTGGCATTCTGCAATTTGATCATATCTGCTAATAGGAAAAGGAGGCCCCCCCGCATGAACATCCGTGATGCCCTTACTTTTGACGATGTCCTCCTTGAGCCCGGTCCTTCGGAAGTCATCCCGAGCCAGGTCGATGTGAAGACGCGGCTGACCCGCGAGATCAACCTGAACATCCCGATCATGTCCTCCGCCATGGACACGGTGACCGAGGCCGAGATGGCAATTGCCATGGCCCAGAATGGCGGCATCGGGGTCATCCACCGCAACCTCTCGATTGAGGAACAGGCCGAACATGTCCGCCGCGTCAAACGCTATGAAAGCGGCATGGTCGTCAACCCGTTGACGCTGACGCCTGACGCGACTGTCGGTGAAGCGAAGAAGATCATGGATGCACGGAACATTTCCGGCTTCCCCGTGGTTGAGAACCCTGACGAAGCAGGCGTGGGCAAGCTTGTCGGTATCCTCACCAACCGCGACATGCGCTTTACCACCAATCCCGATCAGCCCGTCCGTGAGCTGATGACCTCCAATGACCTGGCCGTCGTCCCGCAAGGGGTTAGTCAGGAAGAGGTCCGCGAGATTGTCCATCGCCGCCGCATTGAGCGGGTGATCGTCGTCGATGAGGATTACCGGTGTATCGGCCTCATCACCGTCAAAGACATGATGAAGTCAGAGCGCTACCCGCTCGCGGTCAAGGATGGGGAAGGGCGCCTGCGGGTTGCGGCCGCCTCGACCGTCGGGGATTCAGGCTTTGAGCGTTGCGAAGCGCTGGTCGATGCAGGCGTTGACGTCCTCGTGATTGACACGGCGCACGGCCACTCGGCCTCCGTTGCCGAACAAGTCACCCGCGTGAAGAAGATGAGCAACGCAACACAGGTGATCGCCGGGAACGTCGCGACCTATGAAGCCGCAAAGGCTCTTGCCATCGCCGGGGCGGATGCGATCAAGACCGGCATCGGGCCGGGCTCGATCTGCACCACACGGATCGTTGCCGGAGTCGGCGTGCCGCAGCTCACCGCGATCATCGACTCGGTGCGCGGCGCCGATGAAGAAGGCGTGCCCGTCATCGCCGATGGCGGCATCAAATATTCAGGTGACATGGCAAAGGCGCTCGCCGCCGGTGCATCCTCCGTCATGATCGGCAGCCTGCTCGCCGGAACGGACGAAGCGCCGGGCGAGGTTTTCCTCTTCCAGGGCCGTTCGTACAAATCCTATCGCGGCATGGGCTCGACCGGCGCCATGGCGCGCGGCTCTGCTGATCGCTACTTCCAGGCCGACGTCAAAGAGCAGATGAAACTCGTGCCTGAAGGGATTGAGGGCCGCGTCGCCTATAAAGGGCCGATTGCGCCGATCCTGCACCAGCTTGTCGGCGGCGTCCGCGCCTCCATGGGCTATGTTGGCGCGCCGACGCTGCCGCAGATGCGCGAGCGCGCGAAATTCGTCCGCATCACCAATGCGGGTCTTCGCGAAAGCCACGTTCACGACGTTTCGATTACTCGGGAAGCACCGAACTATCCGTCGCCGAGCTGAGGCAGCGGAAGTTTCCATGACTGTGGTAGCAATTTTTCTGTCGGTGACAGCGTAACCAACGCGTCGTAAACATCGAACAGGATCAGGGAAGAGTATCCTGAAGGGGAAAGCATGTCCGAACAGCTCAAATCTGCCGTCAAAGATCTATATGGCGCAACCGCTCGCGGCGCGGATGTCGCGGATGCAGAAGGAACGGCGCGTGTCGCAGCCGCCTTCGGCTATAGCGAAGAAGAGCTGGCGGCGATCCCTGAGGGCTCGAACCTCGGTCTTTCCTGCGGGAACCCGACGGCGCTTGCTAATCTGCGTGAGGGCGAGGTCGTCCTCGATCTTGGTTCCGGTGGCGGCATCGATGTCTTCCTTGCGGCCAAAGCCGTGGGCGCGACGGGCAAGGCCATCGGACTCGACATGACCGAGGACATGATCAACCTTGCGCGCAAGAATGCGGACAAGACCGGCATCGCCAATGCTGAATTCGTCCTTGGCGATATCGAGGACATGCCTATTGAGGCGGGCTCGGTCGACTGCATCATCTCCAACTGCGTGATCAACCTGACGACCAGCAAGGAAACGGCCTTCAAGGAAATGTTCCGGGTGCTGAAGCCGGGCGGCCGGGTCGCAATCAGCGATATTGCGCTGAAAAAAGAACTGCCCGCCGAACTGAAAGAAAGCGTCGACGCCTATGTCGGCTGCATTGCCGGGGCGATCACGTCCGAAGAATTCCTCGCCGGGATGAATTCCGCCGGGTTCAACGACATCAAGGTCGTCGATGCGCAGGTGGACCTTAACGCCTATGGCGAAGTTGACGGCCAGTCGGCCTGCTGCTCGCCGGTGGCGGCTGAACCTGAAACTTCGTCCTGCTGTGGCCCGAAAGATCCGGAGCCAGCGGCGTCCTCCTGCTGCGGACCATCAGAACCCGCCGCAAAAGGCACCGATGTTCACGATTCCTTACGCGAGACAATGAAGTCCTATGACCTCAATGACTATGCCGCGTCGGTAAAAGTCTACGCGGTCAAGCCGGCCTGATCGATCATGGCAGACGGCAGCACCCATCCGGCGGCCAAGTTCGACCATCCCCATACGACAGCGAAAGGGGAGAAGCGGGCCTGGGTGCCGATGACGGGGCTCGACACCCTGTGGCTTAATTCCGGCACGCTTTGCAATATCGCCTGCGAGCACTGCTATATTGAAAGTACGCCCACGAATGACCGGCTCATCTATCTGAGCTTTGATCATGCGCTGCCTTATCTTGATGAGGCAAAGGAGATGGGCACGCGGGAGATCGGGATCACGGGCGGTGAGCCCTTCATGAACCCGGACATGCTCGACATCATCAATGCCGCGCTTGATCGCGGCTTTGAAGTGCTGGTCCTGACCAATGCGATGAAGCCGATGATGCGTCCGCGCGTCATGGAAGGCCTGCAGGCCGTCACCGGCGAGCGCCGGGATCGCCTGACCCTGCGCGTCAGTATGGATCATTACACGGAGGAACTCCATGACGAGGAGCGAGGCGAGGGCAGCTTTGCGCGCGCCATGGAGGGCATCAAATGGATCGGCGAGCAGGGCATTAATCTGGCTATCGCCGGGCGGACGATCTTTGGCGAGGATGAGGCCGAGGCGCGCGAAGGCTACCGGCAGACCATGAAATCGGTCGGGGTCAATCTCGATGTCGCGGACACTAAAAAGCTCGTTCTGTTCGCTGAGATGCGGCCCAATGACGATCCGCCGGAAATCACGACCGCCTGCTGGGGTATTCTGAACAAGAAGCCCGCCGACATCATGTGCGCCAATTCGCGCATGGTCGTGCATCGCAAGGGCGCGGAGGAACCGGTCGTTCTTTCCTGTACGCTGCTTGCCTATGATGAGCGTTTCGAGATGGGCCGGACCCTGAAGGAAGCCTCAAAGCCGGTCTCCCTCAACCACCCTTGGTGCGCGACTTTCTGCGTCCTCGGCGGGTCAAGCTGTTCTTAAGCAAGACAGATGTTTGAGTTGGGCTTACCTCTCCCTAGGACAAGGGAGAGGTCGAAACCCGCTTGGCGGGTTTCGGGTGAGGGTATGATGCCGTTGCGCACTAGCCCACGAACCCCTCACCCTGTCCCTCTCCCCGTTCCCGGGGAGAGGGAACGGCAGCCCCGACAACCATGCCAGAGCTTTTGCTTCCGTCCGTCGTCCAAACCTGCTTGAACGCGCTTTTTTCGGGCCTCGGCCCGGCCATCAGGTGAATGACCATGCGTGACGGGGGCCGTATCGCGGCAGCCATCGAGATTCTGGACGACTTCGAGACGCGCCGCGTGCCGCTCAAGGTCTGTATCGCCGACTGGTCGCGCGGTGCGCGTTATGCCGGTGCGAAAGACCGTGCCTTCATCTCCGGCCTTGCGCTCGATGTCCTTCGCCGCAAGGGCAGCCTGCTGGCGGCGGGCGGGAACTTACGCGGTGCCGTTGCGCTCGCCCTTCATCACATGTGGGGCTGGCCCAAAGAACGGATCATCGAGGCGTATGCGGAGGAACCGCACGGCCCCGGCGCTTTGTCCGAAGCCCGCAAGGCCGTCCTTGAGGAACCGCCATTCTCGCCCGAGACCAATTTCCGTGACGTCCCCGACTTCACGCGGGAACTGCTGGAACGAGTGACTCCTGATCTTTCCGCGGAGATAGCGGCAGCCAGCCAACGCGCGCCCATCGACCTTCGCGTCAACACGCTCAAATCCGATACCGACCGCGCGCTCAAAGCGCTCTCACCGGAAAAAGCGGTGCTCTCGGCCCGGTCTTTCACGGGTCTGCGCATCCCGGCGCCGTCTGCGGAATCCCGTGGCCCCGCCATCGATATCCACCCCGCCTATCAGAAGGGTTGGGTCGAGGTGCAGGATGAGGGCTCTCAGCTTGCTGCGCTTGCTGCAGGCAGTGTCGAGGGCGCGCAGGTGCTCGATTACTGCGCCGGGGGCGGGGGCAAGACGCTCGCCCTTGCGGCGCTGATGAAGAATTACGGCCAGATCCACGCCTATGACATCGAAGCGCGTCGCCTGGCGCCGATCTTCGACCGTGCTCGCCGTGCCGGGGTGCGCAACCTTCAGGTCATCAGCCCCTTCGAAGGCGAGGAGAAGCTCACCGCGCTCAAGGGCAAGATGGATGTCGTTTTCGTCGATGCGCCATGCTCGGGTTCGGGCACTTGGCGGCGAAAACCCGACACAAAATGGCGGCTTTCCCGGCCTCAGCTCGAAAAACGCATGGAAGAACAGGACCAGGTGCTCACCGCTGCGGCCGAATATGTGAAGCCGGGCGGGCAGCTCATCTATGTCACCTGTTCGCTCTTTGTGGAGGAAAACGAAGACCGGATCGCGGCATTCTGGCAACAGAATCAGCAATTTATGGTCTCATCCGCACGTGATGCCATGATTGAGACGGGGCTCGTCAACGGCCTCGAAACCCTGCCGAAAAGCGGGATAGAGGGCACGTTGCGGCTGTCGCCCGCCACAACCGGAACGGATGGTTTCGCAATTACCCGCCTGACGCGCACAAAGTGAGTCGGCCAAGGGGTTGGAATGGTAATGAATCGGGGCTAAATAAGACCTCGTAGACGAACAGGGTGTTCGCTAACGCTTCCCCGCTGACATCAAATGTGTATCGAGCTTCGGCTCAATATTCGGCTGCCAGCCTCGTGTTCGTCTCAAGCCTGACAGTATTGCGGATGTGACGGGCGCGGCCCAGCCGTCCCGGTCAGCGCAAACACAAAGGGACCCAGCGCCTTCGGGCGTTTTCAGCGTGTAAATCGGGGGGTGGCTCCAGACGCGCTTCAATGAAAGAGCATGTGAACGACGCTTATGGCGCAGAATTCCAAACGCGGACGCAATAACAACCGTCGCCGTCAGGGGGGGAACAACAACCCCAACCGGTCGCTTGATTCCACCGGACCCGACGTCAAGATTCGCGGCACCGCCGCACAGATTTTTGAGAAATATCAAGCCCTTGCTCGTGACGCCGCATCCTCTGGCGACCGCATCCGGGCTGAAAGCCTGCTCCAGCACGCCGAGCACTATTATCGCATGATGAAAGCCATGCAGGCGGCGAATGAGAAGCAGCAGGAAGAGCGTCAGGCCGCCTCGAATGAGCGCGATGACGATAGCACTGACAGCTCAGACGACGACACGACTTCACAGGAAGCCCCCAAGAAATCTGCTGCCAAGGCAAAAGCCACCACGGAAAAGGAAGCCGACGAGGCGTCCTCCGATGACAGCGAGGCAGCTGCCAGCGACGAAGAGGAAAGCCGTCCGCGCCGTCCGCGTCGCCGCCGTACCCGCCGGACTGCGGAAGATGAGGCCGAGGGCGCATCTGACGATGACAAGCGGTCCGACGCCGATGAATCCGTGACCGCCGCCTGATCATTCTCCTTGCCGTTAGGGACACATCGCCCCTATTTGGACGGCGTCAAGATTGAATAGGGAGTGTGGTTATGAATTTCGAAGGCAGCCTTTTCGACCTCAAAGGCAAGAACGCGATCGTCACTGGCGCCTCGCGCGGCATTGGCGAGGCGATTGCACGCCGTCTGGCTCAGCATGGCGCCAATGTCGTCATCTCCAGCCGCAAACTCGATTCCTGCGAAGTCGTCGCGAACAGCATCAATGAAGCAGAAGGGCGCGAAGCCGCTGTCGCCATTGCCTGCAACATCTCCCACCGGGAATCGCTCGACCAACTCGTTGCCGAGACCAATGAAAAGCTTGGGCCGGTCGATATCCTCATCTGCAATGCTGCGGTGAACCCGGCCTTTGGTCCGTCCAAAGACATTACCGAAGAGCAGATCGACAAGATCTTCAATTGCAACATCAAGGCGAACCACTTCCTCTCGCATCTCTGCCTGCCGCAGATGGTGGAGCGGGGCGGCGGGGCCATTGTCATCATCTCCTCGATTGCGGCCTTCCTTGGCTCACCAGGTATCGGCATGTACGGCGTCTCAAAAGCGGCCGACCTTGCTCATGCCCGTAACCTCGCGGTCGAGTATGGAAAGAACAATGTACGGATCAACTGCATCGCGCCCGGCATTGTGAAAACCTATTTTGCCGAAGCCCTCTGGAAAGATCCCAAGATCGAGGCGGCGGTGACCCAGACCATTCCCATGAAACGCTTTGGCGAACCCGATGAAATCGCGGGCGCGGCTGTCTTCCTTTCGTCCGATGCGGGACGTTGGATGAACGGCCAGTGCATTACGATTGACGGGGGCACCACCATTTCGACTGCCGGCCTTTAACGGCCTGCCACTGGACCTTATGCGCACGGACGAGTTCGATTACGATCTGCCAGAAGAGTTGATTGCCCTCGAACCGTCCGATGCGCGCGACGGCTCGCGGCTGCTCCATCTGCCTGCGTCCGGGCCAGTCCATCACCGCCAATTCCGCGATCTGCTAGCGCTTTTCGGCGAAGACGATGTCCTCGTCCTAAATGATACGCGGGTCTTTCCGGCGGCGCTCAAAGCCATCCGCAAGGCGCGCGAAGTCGGTGGCGGCGGCGATGTCACCATCGACATCAACCTTCATAAATTCATCCGTGAAGAGAATGGTGAGACCATCTGGCGGGCCTTTGTCCGCCCGGCAAAGCGCCTTGCCGTGAGCGATGAGCTTTTTATGCCGGCCGGGCTGACGGCGCGCGTGATTACGCGCGAGGGGCCGGAGGCGGATCTTGCCTTCCCCGGCAGCCGCGATGAGGTGCTGGCCCGGCTCGATGAGGCAGGGGAGATGCCCCTGCCGCCCTATATCGCCCGTAAACGTGCGGCGGGCACGCCGGATCGTGAGCGCTACCAGACGGTTTTTGCTGAAAAGACAGGCTCGGTTGCCGCACCGACGGCGGGCCTTCATTTCACGGATGAATTGCTCAGCCAACTCGAGGCGAGAGGCACGCAGATCGTCCGCGTGACACTCCATGTCGGAGCAGGCACCTTCCTGCCGGTCAGCGCCGAGAATATCGAAGATCATCAGATGCATTCTGAATGGGGCGAGGTCAGCGAAGCTGCCGCAGTCGCCCTCAATGCCGCCATGGCTTCCGGCAAGCGCATTACTTGTGTCGGAACGACCGCCATGCGGCTGGTCGAGAGCGCTTCGAGCGGCCCTCGCGAAATTGCGCCTTTCTCGGATGAAACCGACATTTTCATCACGCCGGGCTATGCCTTCAGGATTGCCGACCGGCTGATCACCAATTTCCATTTGCCCAAATCAACCCTGCTGATGCTTGTCAGTGCCTTCTCCGGCAAATCCCGTATCCTTGCCGCCTATGAGGAAGCGATCGCCGAGCGCTATCGGTTTTTCTCCTATGGCGATGCCTGCCTTCTGGAACGAACGACATGAGCGAATTTATTTTCAACCTTCAGAAGACGGACGGTCAAGCCCGTCGCGGCGAGATCACGACCCCGCGCGGCAAAATCCAGACCCCTGCTTTCATGCCGGTCGGCACGGCGGGCACGGTGAAGGCCATGCAGACCCGCGATGTGAAAGCGACCGGTGCCGACATCATTCTTGGCAACACTTATCATTTGATGCTGCGGCCCACAGCGGAGCGCGTGGCGCGGCTAGGCGGCCTTCATCATTTCATGCAGTGGGACGGGCCGATCCTGACTGATTCTGGCGGGTTTCAGGTCATGTCCCTCTCAAAACTCCGTAAGCTGACCGAAGAGGGGGTCTCATTCCAGAGCCACATTGACGGCTCGCGGCACATGCTGACACCTGAACGCTCGATTGAGATCCAGTGCCTTCTTGGCGCGGATATCCAGATGCAGCTTGATGAGTGCCCGCCTTTTCCGATTACGGAAGAGGCGTCGCGGGAGAGCCTAGAGCTGTCGATCCGCTGGGCGAAACGCTCGAAAGACGCTTTCGAGAAATTGTCAAAACCCGGTCAGGCGCTGTTCGGTATCGTGCAGGGCTCGGTTTTTGAGGACCAGCGCAAGCGCTCGGCGGAGGGGCTGATGGAAATCGGTTTTCCCGGCTATTCGGTCGGCGGGCTCGCGGTCGGCGAGGGGCAGGAGCAGATGTTCCGTGTGCTCGATTTTACGACCCCCGTCCTGCCAAAGGATCGCCCGCGCTATCTCATGGGGGTCGGCAAACCGCCCGATCTTGTCGGTGCGGTTGAGCGAGGCATCGACATGTTCGACTGCGTCATGCCGACGCGCTCGGGCCGCCACGGTCAGGCCTTCACCTGGGACGGGCCGATCAATATCAAAAATGCCGCTTACGTCGATGACGGGACCCCACTTGATGCGGATCTCGACTGCCCGGCGAGCCGGGACTATTCGAAGGCCTATATCAACCATTTATTCCGTGCTGGCGAATATCTCGCCGCGACGCTCCTGAGCTGGCATAACCTTGCCTTCTATCAGGAGCTTATGGCCCGTATGCGGACGGCTATTGAAGAAGACCGCTTCGCCGCTTTTGCGGCTGAGTTCCGGGCGCGTTACTCTGCTGGTGCTGCGTCGGAAGGCTGACGTTCCGCCTTCATCGCCATCAGCTTCTTGTGCAGCTTCTGCGGATCGAGCGCGAAGACAAAGCCGAAGCTCACGCAATCATCCTTGTTGATCATCGCGTGATGGACCTTATGGGCCTGCACAACGCGCTTGAAATATCCCTTTTTGGGCACCGGCTTCCACGGATAGCGCTGATGGATCAGCCCGTCATGAAAGACGGTGTAAACGATCCCGTAAATCAGGATGCCGAGTGCCACATAAAAAAGTGGCGTGACCCAGAATGTGCCGATCAGGAACAGCGTCATCGACAGAATGCTGAACACCACCGCATAAAGATCATTCTTCTCGAAGAGATTGTCATGCGGCTCGTGATGGTCCTTGTGCCACGCCCAACCCCAGCCATGCATGACATATTTATGCGCCCACCACGCAACGCCCTCCATGCCGATGGCCGTGCCAAGGGTGAGGGCGATCTTATGCCAGAGGACGAGTTCCATCTTTTACAGATAGGTCACGTTGCGTGCCGCGTCCACAGATTGGGCCGGGGCGGCAGACGAAGGAAGAACATGGATTTCGACCCTGCGCCCTGCAGGCAGCCAAGCCCGGCCAGCGCCACTTTACGGCGCCGGGACGTCCGGGCACGGACATCCCATGCTTCGGTGCCGCGTTTTCTGACCACCCGGCCGATATCGCGATAGACCCCGCGCGCGGCGGCCACGGCGAAGCCTGCGCGGATCGGCAGGCGCCGGACGCCGGGTCCAGATGACTGGTAATAACGGTCAGCCTCAGCCAGCACCTGCAGTGCGACATCCCAGACCGCTTCGCGGTTCTGCCTATCGAGCAGCGCCTCGGGCGTGGCCGGCACGCCGCGCGCGCGCAGCCAGTCCCCGGGCAGATAGACCCGGCCGACCTCCGCATCATCGATGATATCGCGGCAGATATTGGTGAGCTGGAAGGCAATCCCGAGATCCGCCGCGCGGTTGAGCGTGTCCTCATCATCGGGCTTCACGCCCATGATGATCGCCATCATCACGCCGACGACGCCGGCCACGTGATAGCAATATTCGAGCGTGTCCTCGAGCGTGTCATAGCGGCGGCCCTGCACATCCATCTCAAAGCCGCGCAACAGGTCGAGCGGATGTTCGTCCGGCATGTCGGTTGCCTCAACGACAGTGCGCAACGCTTCGAACTGGACGGCCTCAACCTCGCCGCCCTGCATCGCGGCCAGTGTATTGCGCCTCAGATAATCGAGATCGGATTGCTGGGGGATGTGCGGTGTGCCGCTCGGCGTCTCCTCGGCAAAGCCGAGATTCTGCCCGTCGATGACGTCATCGCAATAGCGGCACCACGCATAGAGCATATGCGCATAGCGCTTCATGTTCGGCCGGAAGAGCAGGGAGGCGAGCGCGAAACTCTTTGATCCTTTGGCAATGGTCTCCCGTGACATCTCTGCGATGTCGAGCCCCTTGCCCATGTGTTCGGCCCTGGCCATGCCCTTACGCTGCCTCTGTCTCCGCCCTTTTCGGCGCTTCCACGCGCGCAGGTGGCGCAAAATCCTCGATCATCAGACCGGCCGTCGCCTTGGCTGAGCCGATGACACCGGGGATGCCCGCTCCCGGATGCGTACCTGCCCCGACAAAATACATATTTTCGAGCTTATCGTCACGGTTGTGCATGCGGAAATAAGCAGACTGGGTCAGGACCGGCTCAAGGCTGAAGGCGGAGCCCGCATGGGCGTTGAGTTCGGTGACGAAATCTTCCGGCGTGAACATGTGACTGACGACGAGATTTTCCTTCAGCCCCGGCAGGTAGCGCTCATCGAGATAGTCGAAAATCCGGTCTCGGTATTCGGGACCGGTCACGCGCCAGTCGATGCCAGCCTTCTCAAGGTTCGGCACCGGCGAGAGGACATAAAAGCCATCGCACCCGTCAGGCGCCAAGGCAGGATCGGTCGCCGTTGGGCGATGCAGATAGAGCGAGAAATCAGCCGGCAGGCGAGGGCCGGAGAAAATCTCGGCGATCAGCTCGCGATAGCGCGGTCCGAACAGGATCGAGTGATGCGCAATCTCAGGGTACTGCTTTTTGACACCGAAATAGGCAACGAACAGCGAGTTGGAGAAGCGTTTGGATTTAAGCGATTTGGCTGCCTGCTGCCCGCGTGGGGTTGCGCCAAGAAGCTTCTCATAGGTGTGGACGATGTCGGCATTGGAGGCGACGGTGTCGAAGGTCTTTGTCCAGCCTGACTTCGTCGTCACGCGATTGACCTTGTTGCCTTCCGTGGCAATCTCCGTGGCCGGATCACCAAGACGGATCTCCCCGCCAAGATCGGTGAAGAGCTTGCCAAGCCCCTGGATGAGGGCGCCCGTCCCGCCGCGCGGGAACCACACGCCCCATTTGCGCTCCAACGCATGGATCAGGGCGTAGATCGACGAGGTCTTGTGCGGATCACCGCCAACAAGAAGGGTGTGAAAGCTGAAGGCCTGCCGCAGATGTTCATCTTTCACGAAATCGGCTACCCGTCCGTAGACGGTGCGAAAGGCCTGTAGCGTGGTTAGCTGCGGGGCGGCCTTCACCATGGACCAGAAATTCAGGAATGGCACCGCGCCGAGCTTACGGTAGCCTTCCTCAAATACGGCCTCGGAATATTTGTAGAATTTCTTGTACCCTTCAACATCGGCTGGGCTCATCTGCCGGATCTGGTCGAGAAGGGCGTCCTCTTCCTTGCAATAGTCGAAAGATTTGCCGTCTTCCCAATGCAGCCGATAGAGCGGGTCGACCTCGATTAGCTCGACATAGTCTGAGAGTTTCCGGCCTGCGGCTTCGAAGATTTCCTCAATACAGGAGGGATCGGTGACGACGGTGGGACCTGCGTCAAAAGTGAAGCCCTCCATCTCATAGACGTAGGCTCGGCCGCCAAGCTTCTCGCGGCCCTCGAGCAGGGTCACATCGAACCCCGCCGCCTGCAGCCGGCAGGCAAGCCCGAGGCCACCGAATCCGCCGCCAATCACCGCTGCTGTCGGCCGTGCTGTCATGTTCTTGCCTGCTCCCTGACGCATATCGCCGCGCAGTAACGGGGTTTCTGCCGTGAATGGCAAGTGAACAGCGCGGTACGGGGCAATTTGGCGCGGGCTGCCGAGAATGCGTTAGAACTGGCTCATGAAGCGCGCCGGAAAATGATCAATTCGCGGCATATTGAATGGATAATGTTCAGATGCCGCTTTAGGGTATTGCTACCGGCAACAAGTCCCGAGCCACTGTGTTCGTCCAAAGAAATTGTCACTCTTCTCAATGGACTAGAGAGCGGCAGGATAGAAATGAATTCATGAGCCTACAAAAGTACGATCAGATTTCATCGGGTAAGCCACTTATTCGAGGGGCTCCGCTTTCAGGAGCTGAAGGCAAATACTCCACCCTAACAGTGCCGACCAGCCGCAGGCTCTGTCTGGTTCAGACATTCGGATCGTATTTCAGCTTTTCGCTTTTTCTGGGTCTGGCGCTCGGGATCGCGTTTGGCGGCGGATGGTACTACGCGCCCGCGGCCATCATGATGATCCTTGTGCCGCTGCTCGATGCGATCTCCAGTAACGACACGGCAGAATTCGAACAGAGTGATTTTCAGAAGTGGCAGATCCGGGCGATGAAATTCTCGCCCATGGCCTTCACGCTGATTTATATCCTGGCACTGAACTATATCGCCGCGACATTCACGTCCCTGACACTCCTCGAGAAAGTCCTCGTCACCTTTTCAATGGGCCTGATCGGCTCGGTGGCTTTCTCGGCAATCCACGAGATCATCCACAAGAACGGCTTCTGGGAGAAGGCGATCGGGCGCGCAGGGCTCGGCTTTCTCTGCTATCCGCATTTCGAGGTCGAGCATCTTTACAGCCACCACATCATTGCCGCGACGGACAAGGACGGCAGTACAGGGTGGAAAGAAGAAAACATCTATCAGCACCTGATCCGGGCGATCCCGACGGCATTTGTGACGTCCCTCCCGCATGACCGGAATAAACACATCCCCAAGCTCTTCCTTCTGTCGGGCATCATCGCTGTCTCATACGGGCTGTTTTTCGGGGTCGGTGCTGTCGTCTATTTCTTCGTCCAGGCCTTCATTGCCATCTGTGTGCTGCATATTCTTACCTTCGCGCAGCATTTCGGTGCAAAGCGTGACCGGTTGGAGAATGGCAAATATTCCCGCATGACGGCCGCTCATTCATGGAACGCCTATCAACGCTTCTCGAATTATCTCACCTTCGGTGTGCAGCGGCATGCGGACCATCACCGCTCGGCGATGAAGCCGTTTTATCTGCTGAAGGTCGATGAAGAGGCGCCGCAGCTACCCTTCGGATATCCGATGATGATCACGATCGCGCTCATTCCGCCTTTGTGGAGTTCGCTGATGCACGCCCGCCTCGACGCGCATCTGGCCGCGCAACGGGCTGCGGCCAAGGCGTAACAAAGGGGTGGGGCGGACATCTCCACGCACATCCATCCGCCCGCTCATCCCCGCGCAAGCGGGGATCTGCCTCTAATGTGCCGATCTCACAATTCTGAAGCGCCCAAAGATAAACCCAACCCGCTGCACCTGAAGACCAGATGCCCGCCTACGCGGGCATGAACAGATAGACCGAGACCCCGCGCGCCTAACCCCCTGCCTTCTGGACATCTTCGCCAACCGCGCCGATAAGCGGGCCGTTCAAGAACACAAAGCCTTCCGGGACCCTCCATGGACTTCCTCAAACGCATCTTCATCTGGTGGCACAACAACACGCTCGGCGCGGCTTGGACCATGTCCAAGGCCAAGGCGAAGAAGGTCGGCGAGGACGAACAAGGCAACCGCTATTTCGAAGAGGGCGGCAAGCCGTCCCACCCCGATGGGCAGGGCCGCCGCCGCCGCTGGGTCGCCTATCACGGCCATGCCGAAGGCTCCCGCGTGCCGCCTGAATGGCATGCCTGGCTGCACCACATCACCGACCTGCCGCCCAGCGAAGAACCGCTGCCGATGCAGAAATTCGTGACGCCTTATCTGCCGAACATGACCGGCACGCCGCTCGCCTATCGGCCCAAAGGGTCATTGGCGCGGGCCGCAGACGGCGTTAATGTGGACGACACGTATGAAGCGTGGAGCCCTGAAAACGCCTAAAAGCGGTGTCAGACAGGGTCTCGCATTCGAGACGGCGTCCTTTTTGGTACGGGCGGTAATGAACGGGGAATGGGCATGATCCGCGTATTGGCACTTCTGACAGCGTGCGCAGCGCTCGGTTTCCCCGCGCTTGCCGCACAGGACGACCCCGCCCCCGAAGGCACCGAGAGCCAAGAACCGCAAGGTCTTCGCTCGCTTCAAGATAGCCTCGATTTGTCACTTGGCGATGAAGTCGAGATGGGCTGGACGTCGATCCCGCGCCCGTTGCCCGAAGAGGGCGATGCCCCACTGACTGAGCTTGAGCGTCTCTCGAAATCCCGGAGCGGGGTGACCTTTGGGCTCGACCTCTATAACTCCCGCGCGGACAATCCACTGCAAGCCGTTTCGGTGACTTTGCGCGCGCTCGATAAGATCACGGCGACCTATAAGGACATCGAGATCCCGATCGGCGAGGAGGCGGTCTTCGGACCTTTGACCTTGCTGCCGCGCACCTGTGACAAGCGCCCTCCTGAAGAGACGCCAGAGACGACAGTATTCCTCGAGGTCTATGCCGGGGAGAATGACGTCACACTGCAACGCGCACGGACGGCCCGGAATGGCGAGGCCGATGCGCCGGCAGAAGAAGAGACGATGCGGTCATCTTCAATCGTTCTGCCGGGGGAAGATACAGAAACTGCTGGTGATGACATTCAGGGCGACGCGCTTTTCCGCGGCTGGATGTTCGCTTCATCACCGTCGCTCAATGCGATTGAGCACCCGGTCTATGACGTCTGGGTGATTGACTGCAAAATGGTCGATCCGGGCATCTGAGAAGGCATGGCGTGAAAGTCCGCCTGCCGCTCAACAGCAGCCGTTAGTAGATACTGATAGCCCTGCGCGGCAACCTCGACTGTTCCGAACTGCGTAAGATGATCATTCTGGAACTGGGCATCGAGCAGCCGGTAGCCGCCGATTCTGAGCCGCGCGACGAGATGAACCAGCGCCACCTTGCTGGCGTCACTTTCGGTTGAGAACATGCTCTCGCCAAAGAACGCGCCGCCGATGGAAACCCCATAAAGCCCGCCGACGAGACATCCATTGCGCCAGGCCTCGACCGAATGCGCCTTTCCCATCTCGAAAAGCTGCGTATACGCATCGAGGATTTGCCCGTTGATCCATGTATCCTCCCGATGCGACTGCGGCATGGCACAGCCCTCCATCACCGAGCGGAAAGCCGTGTCGATGCGGACCTCGAACCGGCCCTGCCGGACGACTTTCTTGAGAGAGCGCGGGATATGGAAATCATCAAGCGGGATCACTCCGCGCACATCGGGCCGTACCCAGAAGACTTCGCGCGAGAAACGATCCTCGGCCATTGGGAAATAGCCGATGCGGTATGCCTGAAGGAGGAGGTCCGTGGTCAGGCGGCTGGGTGGATGCGGCTTTGACATCGGCACCTACTATGCCGCGATTTTTTAGTGACGTCAGTCGCATTTTTCTAATGCTGCAATTGCGGGTGGCGGAAACGGGGTAAGCCGACTAGTCTAGACGCTGTAAAGATAATTTGAGGGAGGCCCAGATGCCCGCCGCAACCAGTTACGATATGTCCGGCATGACCTGTTTCATGTCCGGCGCGACTTCCGGGATCAATGAGCAGATCGCCCGCCGCTTCGCGCAGGCCGGTGCAAAGATTTTCGTTGTCAGCCGCTCGCCGGAAAAGGTGGAGGCCACGATTGAGATGCTGCGTGGCGAAGGTGCCGAGGCGGATGGCTGCCCAGTCGATGCGCGCTCCTGGCCAGATGTGGAGGCGGCGGTGAATAAATGCGCCGACACTTTCGGAGAGATCGACATGGTGCTGGCCGGGCAGGCGGGGAACTTCCCCGCAGGGGCCGCCCAGATGTCGGCCAATGCCTTCAAGACGGTGATCGATATTGACCTTCTGGGTACGTTCAATGTTTTCCGCGCAGCCATCCATCGCTGCAAACGCCCGGGCGCCAGCTTCATTGCGATCTCCGCGCCGCAGGGTAAGGATCCGTGGCTCTACCAGTCGCATGTCTGTGCCGCGAAGGCAGGCGTGAACATGCTGGTGAAATGCTGTGCGCTTGAATGGGGGATCGAAGGCGTCCGCGTGAATGCGATCTCGCCGGGGCCGATTGACGGCACCGAGGGCATGGCACGGCTCGCCCCGACCGATCAGGCCCGGCACGAAGCCGAGCAGGCACTCGCCCTCAAACGCTTTGGCAGTCGTGACGATATCGCCGAGGCCGCGCTGTGGCTCTGCTCGGAAGGCGCAGGCTATGTCACGGGGACGATCCTTGAGGTCGAGGGCGGTACGACGGTGGGCGATGCGTCAAAGGCGCTCAGGATCTGATCCCTCCGGGTCCTCTTCCTCCGTCTCGGCGATGTCTTCATCCTGAAGCGCCGAGGCGATGAGGCCTGTCGGTACGGCGACAAGCCCAAGCCCGACCAGGAGGACAACGCCGGTGAACATCCGGCCGACGGCTGTGATCGGGTAAATATCGCCATAGCCGACCGTGGTCAGGGTCGCGACGGCCCACCACATGGAAGCCGGGATGGAGGAGAAAACCTCCGGCTGCGCTTCATTCTCGAAGGCATAAATCCCGACCGAGGCGACGAAAAAGACGAGGGCGGAGAGAATGGCGAAGGCGACAAACTCATAGCGCACTTTCTCAAGTGCCCGGCGCAGGCGCTGCAATGCCGCAGATGTCCGGTAGAGCTTCAGCAGCCGGACGAGCCGCAACAGCCGAAGCGCGCGTAAGGCTTTCAGATCCGTGCCGCCGATGAAGAGAGAAGGGATGATGGCGATGAAATCGACAATCCCCCAGAAGCTGAAAATATACTGCAAGCGATTGCGGGCATTATAGATCCGCATCGCATATTCAGCCGCAAAGCCGATGCCGAAGACCATGTCTGTCATCATCAGACCATGGCGCACATTCTCGGGCAGGCTCTGCATGGTACCGATACTCATCACCACCATGGAGGCGATGATGAAGCCCTGGCTGATCCGCTCGAATACAGGATGGCCGGGCGTCCAGAGCCCTGTCTCCTTGAACATCGGATTGTGAAGCGGATTGGGCATCGTTCTGTGTTGCCTCAGAAGGGGCGGTTATACCGGCCTGGATCACTCATCCATTGTTGCGTCTGATACTGCGTACTCCACGGATTCAGCCCACCAAATGGATCATTATACGTACTACTGCTGGAGGAGCTGCTATAACTTGAGAAGCTGCTCGTTGAGGGTTCGTATTTCGTATTCCCCCAGACTTCCGGAGCCGCCCCATAGTCGCATTTCGGATCTGCTAGGCATTTTGCTTTTTCTTCTTCTGCCCACCGCTCGCGTGTCTTTATAGCCCAATCCTGATAGCGCTTCGCGGCGAGTCTGCGTTCGCGCTCTTTCTGCTGCTCATCCAGATAGTGCTTCAGATTGATCTGAGCGGTGTCGGTATGCGGATAATAGACGAATGCGAAATTTCTGAATGGCTGTGACGGGTGATCGGATAGGTCGCCATCAACGCCCACGCGCAACGACACATCATCCTGCCGCTCGCCGCCAGACTGGATAAGACCTGCGCCCTGTGCATTCGATCCGATAACATAGGGACGGGCCCGTTTAAGGATCACATCATTTGTCTTTAGGTTCGACAGATGGACCCACTCGCCCTCAGCTGAGGCGAGGGCGTCCGGAAACTGGAATAAATGGCTGCCATTTCCCCTGACCCCGGCAAGGAACGTATCGTCCTTGAAGAGGCCCTGTTCTACCAGCCCAAAGTTAGGGGAGAGTTTGGACATGATCTGCCTTTGTCCAAACCCTGAGAGATTACCGTCTGCAAAGGCGCCCACTCGTTGTATCTCCGCTGCCGTCCCCATATCGGTACGGATCAGGCCGAGAACCGGTCCCCGGCTGGCGACATACTGGCCGACCTTTAGTTGACGTACCCGGCCATCCTGTTTCTGGACGAAGCCACCAAAGCCGTGGGCATATCCGTCTACGAATGATCCGACATAGATTTCATCGAGCGCCGGCATGATCAGATAGCCGATGCCGTGCGGATAGCCACCCTTCATCTGGCCGAAATAATAATCCTGCCCGAGCTTTGTCTTGATGAAAGGGCCATTATGGATGGCTGGGATATCGGAAGCCGAATTGGTGACGGGGATCGGCCCCAGATAGCCCAGAAGGCCGCCTTGCGCTTTGCTCTGCTCACGGATTTCATCGACAAAGTTTTTGCCCCATCCGCCCGCATACCCGGCGCCACTCCCTTTTGCGGCTGAGTTCACGCGGAAGAAGCCGAGCCCCATTTCGTCTTCTGCGTCGTAGGAGGGCAGCCCGTCTGAGCCGATGCCGGATTTAGTCACCCCGATCCGGACGCCGTAAAAGTTCTTGATGGTCCGTGCCTCATCCTGCACCAGCCAGTCTTTCGCCAGCGCATCGAACTGATCCGCCCCCGGACCACGGAAATGATCACGCCCCGGCTCGATCGGGCTCTTCCTGAGCCAGCTGTCCTGCCAGCCGTCATCGGCAAGCTTGCCCTGCCGTGATGCTTCCTGAGAGTAGGCCGCAAAGGCGGCGGTGGTCTGCTCATCGAGCTTTGCGGTCAGCCGGAACCCGCCGGTCTGGTTTTGGGGCTCGCGCCAATCCGTATGGAAACAGCGATCATAAAGCTCGTGCCACCAGAAATCGCGCGATGTCTGACGGATTCTCTCCGGCCGGACGAGGTCAAGCTTTGACTGGGGATTGCTCCTCAGGGCGTCGAAGCCATCCGAGGATTTCTCGCAAGGGGCTGAGGTAATAATCGCCGCTGCCATCGCGCCATACTCATCGCCAAGATCAGCGAGATATTCGAGTCCTCGCTCTTCTCCGCGTGCATAGGCGAGCTGATAGTATTGAGTCGCTTCAGCCTTATGGCCGCGCAGTTCCAGATAATAATAGCCGTAAAGAAGGCTTGAGACGCCGTCGCCCAGATCGCTGGAGCGTTTCCAGTACCCGGCCGCTGTTTCGAGATTTTGCCGGACGCCATTGCCCTTATTATAGAGCTTGCCGAGTTCTTTCAGGCCTTCGCTGTCATTCTGGGCTGCGGCCTTTTCGTACCATTTTCGGGCCGTCTTATAGTCCTGGCGCGTGCCGTACTGTTCGTAATGGAAAAGATCGCCGTAGAGGGCCTGTGCCCTTGGGTGCCCTGCCTCTGCCGCTGCCTTCAACAGTTCTTTATGGCGGTTGAGATCGACGGTCTTAAAGAGCAGGGCGGCCTTGAACAGGGCCTCCTTGTTCCCCGCGAGGCCTTCTTCGACGAGCTTCTCTCGCTCCACCTGGGCGGCATAGCGAGCGCCCATACTGGTGTCGTCCTGCGCCAAAGCGGGCAGGCTCACGCTGACCAGAATGAAGGATGCGATGAGATGATTGACCAGTTTCATGGACACAAGTTCCCCCTTGCGATCCTGAATCATCGCCAGTTTCGCAAATCCCTGTCAATTCAGATCAAATCGGCCACCTCATCCCATTCATCGCTTAGCCGAATGTGGGGAGAAATCCCCATCCGCAGCTGTAAATCAGGCAGCTCTGGTAACCCCCTGAAATCTAGACAATGTATAGCGTGCCGGAGGGCGTTGCGTCCCGCGCGGTCTGTGGTACTTCCCGCGTCGCTTCAAGAAGAACGGAAACGCCGCGACCATGACCATACCCGTCCTTATGCCTGCTCTCTCCCCGACGATGGAGGAGGGCACCCTCGCAAAATGGCTGAAAAACGAAGGGGATAAGGTCTCCTCAGGCGATATTCTTGCCGAGATCGAAACCGATAAGGCGACAATGGAAGTCGAAGCCGTCGATGAGGGCGTGCTCGGCAAGATCCTCGTCAGCGAGGGCACTGAGGGCGTCAAAGTGAATGTTCCCATTGCAGTGATCCTCGAAGAGGGCGAAAGCGCGGGCGATATCGACGTTTCTTCGCTGGAAAGCGCGCCTGCGTCGAATGGCGCGGATCACAGTGCACCGGCGACTGAAGCAGATGACACTCCATCGCCGCAGGCCGCACCGCCGGCCATGTCCATCACTGCCGCCGAGCCGGAAGTCCCCGAAGGGACCGCGATGGTCGAGACGACCGTGCGCGATGCGCTTCGCGATGCCATGGCCGAAGAGATGCGCACCGACCCTGACGTCTTCGTCATGGGTGAAGAGGTCGCCGAGTATCAGGGCGCCTATAAGGTCACGCGCGGGCTTCTCGACGAATTCGGGCCAGAGCGCGTGATCGATACGCCGATCACGGAATATGGCTTTGCTGGTCTTGGGGTCGGCGCGGCCTTTGCGGGCCTGAAGCCGATCATCGAATTCATGACCTTCAACTTCGCCATGCAGGCGATTGACCACATCATCAACTCGGCAGCGAAGACCCGCTACATGTCGGGCGGCCAGATGGCGTCCCCCATGGTCTTCCGTGGACCGAACGCCGCAGCCAGCCGCGTCGCCGCCCAGCACAGCCAGGACTACGCCCCGTGGTACGGCCATGTACCGGGCCTCATCGTCATTGCGCCTTACAGCGCGATGGATGCGAAGGGCCTTCTCAAAGCTGCAATCCGCGATCCGAACCCGGTCGTCTTCCTTGAGCACGAGCTTCTCTATGGTGAGAAGGGCGATGTGCCGGACATGGATGATTTCGTCCTGCCGATCGGCAAGGCGAAGGTTGCCCGCGAGGGCACTGACGTCACCATCGTCTCCTATGCCCGCGGCATGTTGTTCGCCCTTCAGGCAGCTGAACAGCTTGCTGGTGAGGGGATCTCGGCAGAAGTCATTGACCTGCGGACGATCCGCCCGATGGATACGGCGACCATCATCGAAAGTGTCAAGAAAACCAACCGTCTCGTCACTGTCGAGGAAAGCTGGGGCCCGATGGGTATTGGGTCTGAGGTCGGCTGGCAGGTCGTCCAGCACGCTTTCGATTACCTCGATGCACCGCCCGCGCGGGTGACACAGGAAGATGTGCCGCTGCCATACGCAGCTAATCTCGAAAAGCTCAGCCTGCCGGATTCGGCACGTGTTGTTGCCGCCGCCAAACGCGTTCTTTACGCGGGCTGACAGGCAAGGACCGGGCGTGTTCGATTTCCTCTTCAATCCGAAAGGGAGAATTTCCCGGAAAGGCTACACGATTGCTTTTCTGGCGCCCTATCTGGTCCTGACCTTCATCGTCGCGCCGCTCCTCGGCATGCCGGGGGTGATCCTGATTGGTCTTTTCTTCCTCTGGCCCAAGAATGTTTCCGTCCCGGTACGGCGGTTTCACGACATGGGGATCACAGGGAAATATCAGATTGGTTTTCTAGGACTTTTGTTCCTTGCACGCCTGATCGCCTATAAGGGGATGGTCACTGCCCTGGGCGGGATGGAGGCGATGTCCGCCATGACAGTTGAGGAACAGCTCGCAGCAGTGGCTGAGGCGGCCCGGCAAGGCGGGAATGCGGATATGCGGATCGGCACGCTGCTTGTGATTGGGGTAGAGATTTCCCAGATGCTGCTCTTCGGCCTTGTCAAAGGCCAGAAGGGCAAGAACCAGTATGGCAATGATCCGCTGGCGGATGGACGGGGATTTGCGGATTGATCCCGGTGTTTCGATATCTCCTTTCCATGGATGGCCGTACAGGCCGTGGCGGCATGTGGATGATCACACTGATCTTCGGCTTTGCTGCGCTCTTGGCAAATGGCCTGCGCAATCAGGGGATCAATCAGGCGCCGGTCGAAATTATTCAGCTTGCGCTCTTCTGGCCGGTTTTCATTGCCGTGCCCATTCGCCGGTTTCACGATATGGGCCGGCCTTGGTGGTGGGTTCTGATCTTCCTTGGCGGCATGCTCGTGAGCTTTTTGTTCCTGATGCTCGATTTGACATCGACAGCGGGCATGCTGGGGCTGAGTGCATTCTCAGCCATTACCGACACCGATACCTATATGAAGGCGCTTGAGGCGCTGAATGAAACGCGGCCGGACGATCCGATCAAACCCGTTGAAGCCATGGGGCTTGGCGGTGTATCGCTCGGCAGCATCTTTTTCCTGGTGCAGTTCGGATGGCTGCATCTGGTGCCCGGACAGGGCCACGCTAATGACTACGGACCGCAGCCGGGTGCTGCGGCGACGCGATAGGAGATTTCGACATGCCAACACCGATTCTGATGCCCGCCCTGTCGCCGACCATGGAAGAAGGCACGCTGGCCAAATGGCTGAAAAAGGAAGGCGACACTGTCTCCTCCGGGGACATCATTGCGGAGATCGAAACCGACAAGGCGACAATGGAAGTCGAGGCCGTCGATGAAGGCATTCTCGGCAAGATTTTCGTCAGTGAGGGAACCGAAGGCGTGAAGGTCAATGCGCCGATCGGCGTCATCCTCGAAGAAGGGGAGAGCGCGGATGATATTGACGAAGCGGCCCTTTCGGGCGGCGCGGCCCCTGCATCCGCTCCGGCAAAAGAAGATAAGCCTGCCACTGCCGCCAATGGCGCAGCTCCGGCCGCCCCGGCGGCAACGCCCGCTGCGGCGCCTGCGCCTTCTAACGGTGGACGCGTTCTAGCATCTCCCGTTGCCAAGCGTCTTGCTAAGGCAGAAGGGATCGACCTTTCACTCCTCAAAGGCTCCGGCCCCAAAGGCCGGGTCGTCAAACGCGACGTCCAGATCGCTATTGAGAATGGCACCGGTAAAGCTGGCACAAGTGCTGCGGCGCCGGTGAGTATGCCGGTCGCAGGCGTTGATGAACGTCTCTACCCGGCTGACAGCTACACGGCGGTCAAGAATGACGGCATGCGCAAGGTCATCGCCAAGCGGCTGCATCAGAGCTTCAACCAGGAAGTTCCGCACTTCCCATTAAATGTCGACATCGAGCTGACCCAGCTTCTCGCTGCTCGTGAGCGCGTCAATGCGGCGTCGCCTGCCAAGGGCGAGGACGGCTTCTTCAAGATTTCCGTCAATGACTTTGTCCTCAAAGCATCGGCCATGGCCCTCAAGGAAGTGCCGGAAGCCAACGCGACCTATACGGATGAAGCAATCCTCCAGTATCACCACGCCGATATCGGTGTGGCGGTTGCGATTGATGGCGGGCTGATCACGCCAATCATCTGGAAGGCAGAGACCAAGGGCCTTAAGCAGATCTCGGAAGAGGTCCGTGACCTTGCGGGCCGGGCGCGCTCCAAAAAGCTCAAGCCCGAGGAATATCAGGGCGGCACATTCTCGGTCTCCAATCTCGGCATGTTCGGGATCACCAGTTTCGCCTCGATCGTGAACCAGCCGCATGGCGCGATCATGTCGGTCGGTGCAGGTGAGGAGCGGGCGGTTGTCCGTGATGGACAGATCGTGGCGCGCCACATGATGACAGTGACACTCACTTGCGATCACCGCGTGGTGGATGGCGCTGTAGGGGCGCGTTTCCTCGCAGCCTTTAAGCGGTTCTGTGAAGAACCAGCTGCGATGCTGCTGTAATTACTGCTCAAACACTATTGCCATCTTAAGTAGCACACATGCTAGTCTTCTCCTAATGGGATAAATTAGGGGTCGAGTATCATGCGCTACGGGATAGTGTCGCTGATCATAATCAGTATACAGATGATAGGTATTTCTAACGCATATAGTGAGACGCCTGTCGAGCGATATGGGCAATTAGCAGTCAAAGGCCATCAGATCGTTGATGAGACCGGACGTCCGGTCTCTCTCGCCGGGGTTAGTTGGTTCTGGTCGACAAGCGGTTGGGGACAGGAGCGGTTCTATAACAAGGAAGCTGTGAAGTTCCTTGCTGAAGACTGGAATGTCTCGTTGATTCGGGCAGCCATAAGTGTCGAGCCGTCGGGCGGTATACTGACAGATCCTCAGGGCAATATAAATCGCGCAACAACTCTTATTGATGCGGCGATCGAGGAGGGGATCTATGTTATTGTCGACTGGCACTCGCATTCCGCTGAAGACCACCCGGACGCGGCAGTGGTCTTTTTCACCGAGATTGCAAAAATGTACGGTGACCACCCGAACATCATCTATGAGATCTATAATGAGCCCCTGAAGGATACGGACTGGCTGACAGTTATAAAGCCGTATGCAGAGAAAGTTGTCGGCGCCATTCGGAAAGTCGATCCTGATAACCTGATAATTGTCGGCACCCAGACCTGGTCGCAGGATGTCACCAAGGCGGCGGCCAAACCCATCACAGGCTATGAGAATATTGCCTATACCCTGCATTTTTATGCAGGATCCCATGGCGAGGAGTTAAGGCAGAAAGCACGCCTCGCCATGCAATCAGGCATCGCTCTTTTTGTTACGGAGTGGGGAACGGTTGATGCCAATGGCGACGGCGACGTGGCGGGTGAAAACCTCAGCGCATGGCGCGATTTCATGAAAGAGCATCAACTCAGCCATGCAAACTGGTCGCTATCCGATAAAGATGAAGGCGCCTCTCTTCTGAAACCAGGTGCCAACTCGACCGGTCCTTGGGGCGATGAGGATCTTACGGAATCCGGCCTTTACGTGCGCGAGATGATGCGCACATGGTCAGCTGACTGACGACGGAGATCGGGCGTGGTTCGCAGGTCGGTCCGCGATTATTCTTGTTCTACCGAAGCGGTGATCTCCGCCAGCTGTTCATCCATTGCTTTTGCGAGCATCTGGATCGTCCGGGCTGAGTAGAGGAAGGTCTCGGGATTGATCTTGTCTGCCGTATCCGATGGCTGATGATAGTCGGGATGGTCTTCGACCCCAATATAAAGGGCCGGAATTCCTTTCGCGATGAACGGTCCCTGATCGGAGAGATAGGTCCAGTCATCATACCCATCCTCGGGCCGGTCATGCCCTTTGAGGAGCTCGAGCGGTGCTTTGGTAGCGACCTCATCGATCAGCGGTATCATGGCCGGGAAATGATAACTGCCCGAAGCGTAGATTTCCCCTTTGTCCGCCCGCGAGACCATGTCGAGGTTGAGGTTGAGCGCAAAATCCTGATGCGGGATCGCCTCATCAGCGAGGAGGGCCCGTGCGCCCTGAAGCCCGTGTTCTTCCGCATCCAGAATGGCGATCACAACCGAATGCTTCGGCGGGTTGGCTGTAAAATAACGGGCCAGCTCGAGCGCAACGGCGACGCCAGAGGCATTATCATCCGCGCCGTTGTAAAGCGCGTCGCTCCCGTCAGTACTGGCACCTGTGCCTAAGTGATCATAATGCGCCGTGATCACGAAATAGGGGCCGTCCGTGCCCGTTTCTTCTCCGGGGATCAGGCCGAGAATGTTGTTCCCGGCGCCTTTGTTGACTTCTCCATCTTCGGTGACGCTGCGCTGCCATTCGAAAGGATCCAAAAACCCCTCCGTGCCGAAGGGGGCAAGCCCTATCTCTTCAAACTGGCGAATGATGAACTGGCGAGCCAGCAAATTGCCTGCCGAGCCCGTTGCCCTTCCTTCATAGGCGTCACTGGAAAGCTCGGTGACGACTGCCATCAATCTCGCGCCATCAGGGGCAGGGGACACATCCTCCGCTTCCTCTTCAGCCCGTTCGGGCCGGGTGACATCCCGCGCTGGCGGCTCCGCACCCGGCAGAAAATAGAGATAGGGCGCAGGATAGGCATACGGATTATCTGACATGTTCTTGTTGAAGAGCACATCATGCATGATCCGTCCGGGCATGAAGGTGAAGAACCCGGCAATGATCAGCCCGCCAAGGAAAAGGCCAAAGAAGGGACCTGCATGCTTCTTCATGTTCGGCCCGCCCTTGAAGACATGGTAGAGCCCGCCGATCAGCCCCCAGGTCGACACCGGAATGAAGATGTAATGGATGAAGGTGAAGTGCTGGAGGAACGGCTCCCCCGGCGCACGCGGCCTGATGATGAAGATCGCTGTCAGAATGACGATGGTCATCAGGATCGCCCAGATCGGCCCGATGATCCTGTGCGGTAGCGTCCCCTTAGGAGCTGCAATCTGGATGATTCCGAGGAAAAGGGCGGTCAGCGCAGCCACAGCATGAAGCTGGATATGCCACGGCGCGGCGAGTAGCGGTTCAAAATTCATCTTGACCCCATCTGTTAAGTGAAAAACTCGCATCAACAGTCATGGCGCGCAAGATAGAGTGTGGGGGCAAGAAAATATTGTGGCCGGACTTAAATATGATAGGTGCATTTCAGGGTTAATTATGAGGGGCATATCATGACCACTTGGAATAAATTCAGAATTGCGGCCGTTCTCGGCCTCACGACGATGGCGCTTGCAGCGTGTGAGACAACATCGTCACGGCCTTACAAGGCATCCACCGCTAACATCATGGCTGCACAGACGGCCGTTCCTGAGGGGACGAAAGTCAGCATGGGGGATTTCTCCGCAGCTGCTGACATCGATGTGTCGCCGACCTGCCGCGCTATGGGCGCACTCGAAGTTGCTCCTGGTCAGACGCCAGTCGAATATATTCGTGATGCGATGCAGGAAGAGCTTTTCAATGCGGGTCTCGTGAAACCGGATGGGGCTGCCATCAACGGCGAGATCACTAAGCTTGAGTTCAGCTCCATCGGTACTGGTACCTGGGATGTCGCTCTGAAGGTGACTTCAGCGGCCTATCCGCAAGGATATGAAGTTTCCGAGACTTACAGCTTCAAGACCAGCTTCAGCGCGATCAATGCGTGCCAGAACACGATCGACGCTTTCCAGCCGACTGTCAGCAATCTGCTCAACAAGGTTGTGACGCACCCGGAATTCAGCAAACTTGCTGGTGCATGATTTCATCCTGACATTTTGATGTCAGGTTGATCAGGTGAAAATTTGGCCGAAGCCTTCGCTGTCATGCCGGGCTTCGGCTTTTTTGCGTTCATATGCAGACTTCGGTAGTTCCCACCCAGTTGATGGAGATTGAAAAGATGGCAGATCAGAAATTCGACGTTGCGGTGATCGGGGCAGGACCCGGCGGATATGTGGCGGCAATCCGCGCCAGCCAGCTTGGTCTGAAGACGGTTATCATCGAACGCGAACATCTGGGCGGGGTTTGCCTCAACTGGGGATGTATCCCGACAAAGGCGCTTCTCCGGACTGCCGAAGTCTACACAAATATGAAGCATGCGGAGGCATTTGGGCTGAAAGCGGAGAACATCGGCTTTGACCTCGATGCCGTGGTACAGCGCTCGCGCAAAATTTCAAAACAGCTCGCCGGCGGCATTGGCTATCTGATGAAGAAGCACAAGGTTACGGTGATCGATGGTGTTGCCAAATTCACCGGTGCGAATGGTAAAGGGCCGTCGCTGACGGTGACGGACAAGGACGGCAAGACGCAGACTGTGCACGCCGATCACAAGATCATCGCAACGGGGGCCCGTGCACGGACGATCCCGCAAGCAGGGCTCGAGCCGGATGGCAAATTCATCTGGACCGCTAAAGAGGCGATGGTGCCTGACACGTTCCCCAAGCGCCTTCTCGTCATTGGGTCAGGCGCAATCGGGATCGAATTTGCGAGCTTCTATAATGCGCTTGGTGCAGAGACGACTGTCGTTGAGATGATCGACCGCATCCTACCCGCTGAGGATGAGGAAATTTCCGCCTTTGCGCTCAAAGCCTTCCAGTCGCAGGGGATGAAAATCCATACTGGCGCACAGGTTGAAAAGCTCGAGAAGGGCAAGGACAGCGTCACGGCCCATCTGAAGATGAAGGACGGCAAGACCGAGAAACAGGAATTCGACCGTGTCGTCCTTGCCATTGGCATTGTGGGGAATACGGAGAATCTTGGCCTTGAGGATATCGGCGTGAAGGTCGACCGCGGCCATATCGTCGTCGATGAATATCTCTCGACCGGGGTCAAGGGCGTCTATGCCATCGGGGATGTCGTCGGCGCGCCATGGCTGGCGCACAAAGCAAGCCATGAAGGGGTCATCTGCGTTGAGAAGATCGCTGGGCTCAATAATGTCCACCCGCTCGACACCTCACTTATTCCGGGCTGTACCTATTGTTCACCGCAGGTCGCCTCGGTCGGTCTGACCGAAGCCAAGGCAAAGGCAGCAGGCTACAAGGTCAAGGTTGGCAAGTTTCCCTTCCAGGGGAACGGCAAGGCCATCGCGCTTGGCGAGCCTGAAGGGCTTATCAAGACTATTTTCGATGAGAAGACTGGCGAGCTGCTCGGCGCGCATCTGATCGGCGCGGAGGTCACCGAGCTGATCCAGGGCTTTGGCATCGCCCGAACCATGGAAGCAACTGAAGAGGATCTCTTCCACACGATCTTCCCGCACCCCACCTTGAGCGAAATGATGCACGAAAGCGTTCTCGATGCTTATGGCCGAGTCATGCATATCTGATGTGAAATGTGATCAGTAACCGCAATCAGGGGTTGGACAAGACCCACATTCATCAATACTAGACACTGTCTGGATAAATCCAGAAAACTTTTGGGAGAACTATATGTCCTTTGACGGCAAATATAACGTCACAATCCAAACGCCAATGGGCGCCCAGCAGGGCACGCTTGAGTTGAAACAGTCTGGCGATGACCTGACCGGGTCGATGATCGCAGGCAGCGGCGAAAGCGCTGAAATCAAGAACGGTAAAGTCAATGGCGATTCCGCCAGCTGGGATGTGGATATCTCCTCTCCGATGCCGATGACGCTCAGCTTCGAGGCCACCAAAGCCGGTGACAATCTCGGCGGTTCGGTCACGCTTGGCGCCTTTGGCCAGTCGACCTTTGAAGGCGTTCCCGCCTAAGTCTTTCTGCCCCGCGTAAACTTTGCGCGGGGCAACCTTTCAGGTTTACCTGAATGCAACTGGTTCTGAGATAGTCTCCTCATGGTTGTGGAGAGGGCATTCCAGGGACCATGCTGACCGTTGCACAAATAGAGCTTCCGCCGTCCATTCGTGAACGTCTTCGGGAACGGGCGGCTTTCGCGGATAGCTTTGAACGCTTCACTCGTATCAATATTCTGGGGTTCAACCAGCCGGTTGCCGCTGCCGCAGGGCTCGCCGCGCCGCTGGTGATTGGGGTTGCGTATGCCGCAGGGGATATCTGGACGACGATCCAGGTCACCGGGGTCTTCTTCTTTGCAACCGCTCTGCTGCTCTTCGGGACGTGGGTCGTAAACCGAACTGTCTTGCGCGAGGCTTATGCCGCCGCGACCGAGGCCCGCAAACACGCCAAGGCGGATCTGAAAGCCGGCAAGGGCGAGGAAATGGCGCTGACGATCAAAACGCCGGCTCTTTTCTATGAGAATGCCGACGGTGTCGTGGTCTTTGCGGATGCGGGCGAGAACCGCACTGTTTTCTTCGATATCCCGGCTGATCGCGAGGATCCGCGCTGGTTCCTCTATTTGAACGGCGATCTTCACCGCGAGCGCTGGTCGTGGGTGCGGCTCGCCAAATCCCGCGAAGTCTTCGGTTTCAGTGCTGCGGGCCATGTCTGCAGCCAGCCGGGACAGCCCCGCTATGTCGAGGCCGCAGAGGGCTGGGACGCCATCGCGCTGGCGCTCGGCGACCCGTCAGATGGCGACATCATCGACATGCCGCTGCGGGAAGTCGAGCACACGATCTCGCGGCTTCTCGGCGACCCGCAACGAGAGTTTGCGGAAGCGAGCTGACCTGCCTAAAGACCTCTGCGAACCAGTAGAGGACGCCCATGGCTGATAAATCGACGAACCTTTCCGCCACCAAGGACGAGCTGCTCGAATACTACCGGATGATGCTACTCATCCGCCGTTTCGAGGAAAAAGCCGGCCAGCTTTACGGCATGGGTCACATTGGCGGGTTCTGCCACCTCTATATCGGCCAGGAAGCGGTCGTGACGGGCCTTGAGGCGCTCCGCAAGGAAGGCGACCAGGTCATCACCGGCTATCGCGATCACGGCCATATGCTTGCCTGCGGCATGGACCCCAAAGGCGTCATGGCCGAGCTGACAGGCCGTGAGGGCGGCTATTCGAAGGGCAAGGGCGGCTCGATGCACATGTTCTCCGCCGAGAAGAAATTCTATGGCGGACACGGCATTGTTGGCGCTCAGGTGCCGCTCGGTACGGGACTTGGCTTTGCCAATAAATATCGCGGCAATGACAATGTCAGCTTCACTTATTTCGGTGACGGCGCCTCGAACCAGGGTCAGGTCTTCGAGGCAATGAACATGGCACAGCTCTGGAAGCTGCCAGTCGTCTTCGTCATCGAGAACAATCAGTATGCGATGGGCACTTCGACCAAGCGCGCCTCAGCCGACACGCATTTCTATCGCCGCGGCGCCAGCTTTGGCATTCCGGGCAAGGAAGTTGACGGCATGGATGTCGTCGCGGTCCGAGAGGAAGCGCGCGAAGCTGTTGAGCATGCACGCAATGGGGAAGGCCCCTTCGTCCTCGAGATGAAGACCTACCGCTATCGCGGCCACTCCATGTCGGACCCGGCAAAATATCGGACCCGTGAAGAGGTCGACGAAGTTCGCTCACAATCAGATCCGATCGAACGCTGCAAGGCGCGGATCTTTGACGGCAAGCATGCGTCCGAAGACGACCTCAAGGCGATCGACAAGGACATCAAGGCGATCGTCAAGGAAGCGGCCGACTTCTCGTTGGAAAGCCCTGAGCCCGATCCGAGTGAGCTTTACACGGACGTTCTGACCGGCGCGTTCGCCGCGGCTCAATAACAGGTAATCACGCTGATGGGCAGGGAGGACACAGCACCGCGGTTGAGCCGGGTGCTGGGCACCTTGGCCGTCGACTATGTCATTGTCTGGCTGTGGCTTGGCGGTTTGGCCGCCATCAATTTCTTCCTTGGCCGGATGGAGGCGGGGCCTGTCTCAGGGCTCGAGGCAAAATTTGCAGGCCATGCGACGGCGTTTCTTTTCGGTACCTTGCCAGTGGTCTCATATTTTGCGCTGCTGGAGGGCTCAAAGAGCGGCCAGACCCTCGGCAAGCGCTGGATGCGCCTCAAGGTCGTTGCCGCAAAGGACGAGAGCCGGGCAGGGTATCTTCGCGCATGGGGCCGGAACATTCTGCGCTTTCTGCCATGGGAGGCAGCGCATATCGCGATCTGGTACGTGCCCGGACGTCCTTTTATTGATCCCATGCCTTGGCTCAATCTTGCCATCTGCATTGGTGCGATGCTGCTCAGCCTTGTCTATCTGGCGTCAATGTGGAGATCAGACGGCAGGACACTCTATGACCGCATTTCGGGCACGAAGGTCATTCGCGCACAGCGCTAGTTCAGGAACAGATCATTCCGTACCGGGAAATCGCCGTCAAACACGATGGCGATGCCCTGATTATCCGAGAGCTCGCCATCGAACTCGCCATTCTCGGCATGGATATGAAGATGCGGCTCGGAGGTGTTGCCCGAATTGCCGACGAGACCGATGGGATCGCCCGGCTTGACCATGTCGCCGGTCTCCACCTCAAGGCTGTCCATCATCAGATGCGCAAGGAAGACAGTGATCGCGCCGCATTCAATCGCGACGGCATTGCCGGCAGGGGTGTCGGGATCAGATTGAGGGCCGACCGCATCAGGCAGGCCATCGCGTGACCAGGCAATCCGGCCTTCGCAGGGCGCCACGACTTCCGCGCCCCAGATTGCATATTTGTCATTGCTGACTGGACCGATGCCGGATTTGTTCCGGCCAAGGATGTTCATGGCGACGATGTCGACAGCATATTGCTGGGCTTCGCTGGCGGCATGGGCATTGACGACGATGGAGCGGCCGCCCTGACCGATCACGAAGGTCCGGTCTTTGAGCGGGAAGTGCAGATCGACCGTCGCGGGCGGCGGGATCATGCCCTTGAGCGCAAACAGGCTGATCGCCCCGAAGGCACCACCGATGACGATCAGGAGGCCCTGACCGAGTCGGGTCAGCCAGGTCCAGTCCCCGACAATCGTCGGAAACCCGCCCATGACCCATCGGCCGATCCCGACAAGAAGAAGGAGTGCAGCGAGCGGGCGCAGCCAGTAGCTGCCTGAAACCCACGGCACGAAGAGAAGCGAGAAAACGAGGATGGCGGCAATAGCCGCGACGCAGAGAATGTCCGAGATCCGGCCCGTGACCGAGAACAGCGCCCGGTACTGCCCCGTTGCCAGCCACACCCCGAAGAGGAGCGGCATCAGGACCGTCGCGGCCAGCAGCGATATTTCGTTCAACATTCCCGCCCCACATACCAATTCGTAGACGGGGAAGAGGGTAGCATCTGCCGGAAGCATGGCAAGTAAAGCCGTGGCACGCGCCGTTAATCGTCTGACCTACTGCCCGTCGAGATTTTGCTGGAGGCGTTTTTGAATTGGCTCGAATTGGGGCGTGGGCCCGCGCGGATACGCCTTTTGAGCCTCCGGTGAATCCCAGAATGTCCAGCGCACTTTTTCGCCGCCAAGCTCATAATCCATCCCGTCCCAAGAATATTCCCGGAAAGAGTAGAAGGCCCAGTGATAGCCTAGTTTTTCGGCGGCGGTTAGAACGTCTTCGAGATAGTCAGGGCACCATTCGAGCCTGCGCATGCAACCAAATTCGCCCATAACGATCCGGTTCGCAGGTATATTGTGCTCTTCGGCCCAATCCAACGGTTGTTGGATGATCGCCTTGATCCGATCAGGATCCCAATGTTCCGTGCGACCTGATATTTCCATCGTGCCCGGATAAACTAGCGGTTTATCACGCTTCAGATTCGAATTGCTGGTCGCGGCCCAGGGTTCATACATATGAAAATCATATAGGACCCGGTCATCATCAATACCTGATGGCCAGTGATTAAACCCGTTAGCCGAGCCGTAAAATCCGCCATCGACCATGATCGGTGTTGCCTCATCGACCTCACGGATCGCCGCAACCAGATAGCTGGTAAGGGCGAAAAGATCACGCGCCGTTCCGCGTTGAACCTCATGCCATTCAGCGATTTGCTCTTCGGTCATGCTGGACTCGAGGCCGGCTGGACGCTCTGGCGTGGGCTCATTGACGAGGTTGTAGGCGACAATTGCCGGGTGGCCATCAATCGCAATCACCAGATCCTGCCAAAAAGCCGCGGACTGTTCCCAATAGGCCTTATCCTGATAAATCCGGTCATCGATCTTGCCATCATTATTCTGTGTCCATCGGGAACCGGGAAGGCCTAGCGGCGTCAAGACAACCTTGATGCCCGCTTGGTCGGCAAGATCGAGTGTCTTGATGAGGATCGCCAGATCATCTTCAACCAGCTGTTCGTAGCCGTCAGCACTCCCCATCAGGAAATCGCGTTCCTGACCATCCCATTTGCTGTAACTCAGGCGAACCCATTCGCCGCCATAATTAGCCAGCGCTTGAAAATATTCGTGATCGGGCGGCGTTTCGTTGAAGGAATTGCCGCCTTCTCTTGGCTTTTCGCTCCAAAATACCATCGGATCATTCTGGGCACTGGCAGCAGTCCCCAGAACAAAAATCACAGATAGCAATCGAAGCAATGTCCGCATCATGACCTATTTCGGGGCGATCATCCGTTCGGGCCGGACGATATCGTCATAATCTTCTTCGGTGACGAAGCCGAGATTGACCGCTTCCTCGCGCAAGGTCGTGCCGTTCTTGTGCGCGACCTTGGCGATCTTGGTCGCGTTGTCATAGCCGATCGTGGGGGCGAGCGCCGTCACCAGCATTAGCGAGCGTTCCATCAGCTCCTTGATCCGGCCTTCATTGGCCTCGATGCCGACAACGCATTTCTCGGTGAAGCTGACCGAACAATCCGCAATCAGACGGATCGACTGAAGGACGTTAAGCGCGATCACCGGCTTGAAGACGTTGAGCTCGAAATGCCCCTGACTGCCGGCAAAGCTGACGGTGGCGTTGTTCCCCATGACCTGCGCGCAGACCATGGTCATGGCTTCGCACTGGGTCGGGTTGACCTTGCCCGGCATAATCGATGAGCCCGGCTCATTTTCGGGCAGGGAGATTTCGCCAAGCCCTGAGCGGGGGCCGGAGCCAAGGAGGCGGATGTCATTGGCGATCTTGAAGAGGCTGACCGCGACTTCGTTGAGCGCGCCATGCGCCTCGACCATGCCGTCATGGGTAGCCAGCGCCTCGAACTTGTTGGGTGCCGTCACAAAAGGCAGCTTGGTGTAGGTGGAGACTTCTTCAGCGAATTTCTCGGCAAAGCCCGGTTTTGCATTGATCCCCGTACCGACGGCCGTGCCGCCCTGCGCCAGCGCATAAAGCCGCGGCATGACGGCCTCGACGCGGGCAATCCCGTTCTCGACCATTGCCACGTAGCCGGAGAACTCCTGCCCCAGTGTCAACGGCGTTGCGTCCTGCAAATGGGTGCGTCCGATCTTGATGATGTCCTTGAAGGCTTCCGCCTTGTCATTGAGCGCGTTGCGAAGCTGGCCCAGCGCCGGGACTAGCCGGTGCATCATCTCCTCGGCCGCCGCGATATGCATGGCGGTCGGGAAAGTATCGTTCGAGCTTTGTGAGCGGTTCACATGGTCATTCGGGTGGACCGGATCCTTCGAGCCGATCTCACCGCCGAGGATCTCGATCGCGCGGTTCGCGACCACCTCATTGGTATTCATGTTCGATTGCGTGCCTGAGCCCGTCTGCCAGACGGACAGCGGGAAATGGTCGTTCAGCTTGCCTTCGGCGACTTCCGAGGCGGCATCGACAATGGCATCGCCGAGTTTTTCGTCGAGATTGTCGAGCGCCATATTGGCCCGTGCCGCCGAGCGCTTGACGATCCCCAGTGCGCGGATCAGCGGTGTGGGCATCGTCTCGGTGCCGATATTGAAGTTGATCAGCGAGCGCGCGGACTGCGCGCCGAAATATTTGTCGGCAGGAACCTCTAGCGGGCCGAAGCTGTCGGTTTCGGTACGGGTTTCGGTCATGGCGGGCTCCTCAAACAGGTTCATTTTGGGGGCATTTAGGCCGCTGCGGCGCCGGGGTCACGTGTTTCGTTGCCACCGTGCACAGTCGCCTCGCGAGCCAGATTTGCATTCTGAATGACGACCCCTAGTCTATCGTAAATAGCGAGGGATGATCATGAGAATTACCACCGGATTGCTTGGCCTATCACTGTTCGCACTGGCGGCCTGCGGCGAGGACCACACTGCGGAAATGGTCGAGAAATGCACGGCCGCCGTGGTCGTTGAGGCAGAAGGCCAGGAAGTCACCGAGGAGCAAATCGCTGATTTCTGTGACTGCACGATCGCGACGCTTGGTGATCTTGAAGATGCCGAACGGGCCGATGTGATGGCCTTCTTCGATCATGTCGCGTCCGATTATGAGGGAGAGGACGAAGAAGCCTATGAGCGCGGCAAAACCTTGATTGAGGCCAAATCACCGCCGGAGAAATGCCTCGACCGTCTCGGCATGTGACCGAGCAGGGCTGTGAGGTAACGAGATGGGCTCGGGCCGTGGACATGTCAGGCTGATCACGCAAGGCGATGAGGTCCTGATCCTGATCGACGGCGCGACGACCCAGACACGTACGCTGAAGAAATTCGTCTCAGCCTTCATGAAAGAGAACGCGGCTTCGATCCGTCCATGGTTCGGGCCGTTCGAGGTGCGCATCTGGACGAGCGTGATGGCTGACAAGCGCGGCCATCACGATGTCGACAATGTCGCAAAAGCCGTGCTCGATTCGCTGTCGGGCTATATCTGGCGCGATGACAGGCAGGTCGTGCGGCTGGTCTCCGAACGCTTCACGGGCTCGGCGAACAGGATTGCCGTTCGGGTGACCCCGCTAGAGGACCAGCTCCCGGAAGTTCCGCTCGATAACAGCCTGTTCTCAGCGTGAGGCATGCCGGGTCATTCCCGGCTATTGCGCGTCGGCGGCCTGCGGTTTGTTGCCGGTGTTGTAATAGGCAATGAATTTCTTCTGCTCACTGACTTCCGCTTCGACGGCCTTGCGGACATCGAGCTGGTAGACAGAGAGCCGGGCCATCGCATCGGCTGCGCGCACGGCGGAGTCCGCATTCTGACCCGAGAGGAGCGCCTGCTGGCGGCGGTCGATTGCGACCTTCACCTGCTGGATCTCGTCAAAGCGGGTCTCAAGGCAATCCTTGTAACCATCGACCCAGCCGGGGTGGACAGAATAGGAGCCGTAATTGTCACCGATCAGCGCTTCCATCTGCAGGCGGAGGGCCTGGCACTGGGTCAAGGCTTCCTCGACCTTGCCGATCGAGCGGGCGAGGGTGATTGGCCCTGCGCGTTCCAGCCGTTCGGTCGTGACGACGCGGTCGACCTTGGTGGAGCTCGGCGGCGCGAAATACTGGGCGGCAATCGCCTCAGGGCCGTCATCGGGACCTGCAGGCACAGGCTGGAGGGCCGCGCTCACAAGCGCAAAGGCGGAAATCGTCAAAGATTGCAGCATGTCATCTCCTCGCCGGGCTGTTGGGCCTCAGCATAACATAGGGAGCTGCGTCGCCCGATTCTGCCCCTTAATAGGGCACGGGCATCTTTTTATTCGATACGTTGCCGCGATGGATCAGCAGCCGCAGGTGGTAGCCCGAGGCACAAAGGACAAAAAGCCCGCCGAAACGAAGCAGATAGATGGTGGCATCGCGCGGGAAGGTCTCGACCGCATAGGCCACCGAGGCGGCAATCTCCGGCATGTCATAGCCAGCAAGCGCCATGCCTGCATAAGGCCAGATCCGGTCGATCAGGAAAATGATCGCCGTCATCCGCAAGGGCTGGAAGTTTTTCGTACAGAAAAGCGAGCCCACCAGCGCCAGCCAGAGGGCACGGGTGAGGTCGGCGCCGGAAAAGGCGACAGAAAGGACGAAGGTCAGGTCTTCCATAAGCGCTTAACGTTACCGCCGAACGCTGAACGGCGTCTTAAAACAATCAGATGCCGCGAAGCCCGCCGACAAGGCGTTTCACGCCCTCATCGATGCGCTGCCATTCGGCAAGATAAGGCTGTTTGAAGTAATACTTCACCGTCACGTCATTGGTCAGGTCAAATTCGCGGAAGCATTCGGGCGACACAGCGCCCGTCTCATCCTCGGGATAGCAGAAGAAAATCGCGGTCTCTCCGGAGCTGGCCGTGCCGGTCAGCATCATCTTGTCGGAATACCCGGACGCAGGTGTCTCGATCGTGCCCTGCCGGAAGGTGTAGCGGGTCAGGCCATGCTCATATGGGCTGCCGGCGGGGTCCACTGTCTGCGGCAGATAGAGGATGCGAAGCCTGTCCTGCTCGTTGAACGGAATGCGCTTGAGGCCGATCAGTACGTCGATGCGTCGGGCATCTGGCTCATTCTCGATGAAATCGCTGCGCCGTGAGGTCGAGAAGCCCTCCATCCGCGGCCAGGAGGCAAAGAGGGTCAGAAGCTCACGCTCGCCGGGGCGCCGGTCGCGCGGGAAAACGGTGTAATTGGACGGCACGCGCAGATCGACATCGCCGACGGCAATCTCGATTAGGTCTTCTGAAATCGTCGGGCGCGGCTTGTTCCCCTGAATCTCATCCACGTCGGGGCCGACATAGTGATAGAGGAAGATGACGCAGAGAAAGAGGGTCGCGAACAGGATGATCAGCGGATAACGCCAGGACGATTCCTGTTTTACCTCTTCACCGCCGAGTTGATAGCTCCCTTGCGCCATGGGGCCGTCCTTCGCTCGAATTTACCTTGGGGGAGTGTTACGCGGGGCCGGGCCCGAAGGGAAGCCGGATCGGGGAATATCATTGGCTTCTCTTGAGAATGCGTTTGCGTTTCAGCCGCCCCTAATTGCTTTGACCATAAGGGAAATTCAGCTTACCGCCGGAATATGACGGGGAATGCCAAAGCTGACCGCGCCAAATGGGCCCGCATCGCCACACTGTGGTCGGTGGCAACGGCGTTCATCCTCGCCACGGCCAAGGCGGTCGCCTGGCAGCAATCAGGCTCCGTCGCCATTCTAGGTTCCTTGGCAGACAGCTTTCTTGATCTTCTTGCCAGCGGTATCGCCTTTATTGGCGTCCGCATGGCGGCACAGCCGGCCGATGCGAACCACCGGTTCGGACATGACAAGGCAGAGGCGATCTCGAGCCTCGTTCAGCTCGTTCTGATCACCGGCTCGGCGGTCTTTGTGCTGGTTGAATCAATCCAGCGGCTGATGAACCCGCAACCGCTGCTCAACACGGATTTTGCCCTCGGCATCATGCTATTGTCGTTGGCGCTGACGGTCGTTCTCGTCAGTGTCCAGACCTATGCGGTGCGCAAATCGGGCTCGATGGCGACCGAAAGCGACCGGGCACACTATGTCGGCGATTTCATCGGCAATGCGGGGACGCTCTTTGCTGTGATCCTCGTCTCGCAATTCGGACTCTTATGGGCGGACGGTTTCGCGGGTCTGATCGCTGCCGGCTTCCTTTTCTGGTCGGTCTGGGAGATCAGCCGGCGGGCGCTGCCCCAGCTGATGGATGAAGAGCTTTCCGATGACGAACGCTACCGGATCGAGCGGTTGGTGCTGGAGGATGAGGAAGTCTTCGGACTCCATGCGCTCCGGACACGCAAAGCGGGGTCTACGCCCTATATCCAGTTCCATCTCGAACTCGATCCTGAGATTTCGCTGCGGCACGCCCATGAGATTGCGGCCCGTGTCGACAAACGGCTGCGGGAAGAATTCCCCGGTGCTGACCTCATCATCCATCAGGATCTGTCCGGCATGACCGAAAGCCATGACGCCTTCGGCCAGTTCGAAACAGTGATCGAGGAAGAAGAGCCCGCCTGACGGGCCTATCCTCTTGCGCGGGGATGGGCGGCGGAATGCGCGGCCAGCAGCCGGCCGGCATCAACCTCCGTATAGCGCTGGGTTGAGGTGAGCGAGGAATGCCCGAGCAGCTCCTGGATCGCGCGAAGGTCTGCCCCGGCACTCAAAAGATGCGTGGCGAAAGCGTGCCGCAAGGCATGAGGTGTCGCGCTGTCATCAAGACCGAGGGCCGCGCGTTCGAGCCGGAGCGCACGCTGGGCAACTGCCGGGGACAGCCTTTTGCCTCTCGCGCCGAGGAAGAGCGGGGCGTTGCCGGTAAAATATCCGCCGCCTGCTGCACTCGTGCTATCTTCAAGCGCTTCGCGGTATGTAGCGATCCGTTCCCGGACGATATCGAGGAGTGGGACTTCGCGGGTTTTCCCGCCCTTACCGAGAATGCGCAGCGGCTGGCCGGGTTTGGGCAGATCACCCCAGTCTAGCGACAGGGCTTCGCTGATCCGCAGCCCTGCGCCGTATAGGAGCGCGAAAAGCGCGTGATTGCGGTGGGCTTGCCAATCATCTTCGGGATCGGCGGCGCTACTCAGCGCAGTGGCGGCCTGCATCGGGATCGGGCGCGGCAGTTTTTTGGGCGCCTTGGGGCTGCGCAAGGCCGCAAGGGCCGCCGTCTTCAGCCCAGTCTCGCGAGAGAGGAATTTGAAAAAGCTGCGCAGCGCCGAAAGGTCGAGCTTGATCGTCTGGGCGCCGACACCGTCGCGGCGGCGGCTGGCCAGAAAGGCGCGGAAGTCTGCCGTCTTCCACCCATCGAGATCAGCCAGTGTTGGCGCGTGCCCGCGATGGGCCATGGCGAAGCTGTCAAACCGTTCGAGCGTCTGGCCATAATTACGCACCGTATTCGGACTATAGCGCTTCTCGGCGGCGATATAGCGCAGGAAGGCCTTTGAGAGGTGGCGATACTGGGCGGGATCGGAAGTGGGGCGCATGGCTCACGCAGTCCCGATCTGGCAGCGCGGTCCATCTCCCTGCCGGGGAAAGGCTGAAATAAAAGAAGCTATTCGGCGGCAGGGCATCGGGGCATCCTCGTCTGGATTACGAGGATACCACAGAGTCCTTCAGAAAAGCGAGTTTGCGCTCAAGAAAGGTCTTGTCCTGACTATATCGCGTGAACACCCGATCGATCTTGTCGAGTGCGCCTTCGATGGCCTTGAGGACGGCAATGACTTCGGACATTTCCGAGAAGCCGCCTGCAGGGGCGGGCAGGCCAAGCCCTTCGGGGCCGAGCGCCATCGGGAAGCGGCCGATCCGGTAGGTCAGCGCATCATCAACGGGCACGCCATATTCCTGTCCGTCCTGGTTCAAGAGCACGGCGGCAGCATCCTGCGGGCCGACGACATGGCGGGCGAGCGCGTCGCGGCGTTCATCATACTCATCGGCAAACAGCGCTCGGGTCACCGAATCGGGCTCGGCGGAGGCTGCGATCACCGGCTCGGCAAGAAGCCGCAGATCGGTCCTCACATGCTCAAGCACCGTCACGGCGTCATCGAGCATGCCCAGCGCTTCGGCGATGCCATCCATCTGCGGCGCACGGCTGTTCCCGCGCGCAGACGACGTTGCGCTGTTGATTTTCTCCAGACGGGAGAGAGCATCAATCGGCTGATGTCCAAAACCGGCACTGGTTTTCCGTTGCCGCCCCACGCGCAGCATCATCATGTTTCCACTTCTCAAGTGTCAGAAAACCCACCCAGAAGGAGACCGTACCCCTCGCGCCTTGCGTGAGGCTTAATGATTACGGCGCCATGGTTGCCCTTCCAGTAACCATGCCAGAAGGAGAAGCCCGCCCATCAGGCCAAAGCCGATCCATGGGGTGAGAATGGGGCGGATACGGACCGCTTCGATCTGCATCGTGTTGCGGCGGGGGAAGCCCATCCAGCGCGTGCCGCTGGTCTCCCGCCCCGGCGCGACACGGCGGATATTGGGCAGGGTGCCGCTCGCCGATGTCAGCGTCGTGATGCTACCGCCTGTCGCTTCAGAGAAAGGCGCAAGAATATCCGTGGTCGTCGTGACGGCGTCGATTTCGGCGATATGTTCTTCGCCGCTTGAGGCAAGGGCGAAAAGGACATCGCCATCAGGATCGAGCGTCTCCAGCCGGTAAAGGCCGGGCAGTGAGGCGTCAGCCGTGGCGGTAAATTCGCCGGGTGAGGAGGCGTTGAGGGTCACGGTTTCCTCATCGCCCTCAGGCGTGATGATGGTGACGGCGGGCACCTCATCACCAAGGCTCTGGCGCGTGATTTCGAGCACGCCTTCGGGGGTAATGTGACCGGTCAGGGCCTCTTCTTCGAGTTCAGGCTCCTGCATCAGCCAGTGAACAAGGCGGCGCAATAGCTCTCTGTGCGGACCGCCGCCGTCAAAGTCGCGGGCCCAGAGCCAGATATGATCGGAGAGCAGCATGGCGATCCGGCCATCACCAACCCGGTCGACGACCAGCAGCGGCTGGTCATTCGTGCCGGTCATCAGGACGTCGCCGCGGCGGACCTGCGCGGGCAGGAGCCGCAGCCAGCGTCCCCAGTCGCGTGACGAGCCGAGTGTGCGGGTCACGGGATGGCGGAGGCCCGTCTCACTCTGGGTTGGCAGGAAGGCATTCTCCTGCGCGGCACCAGATGGCGTTGCGGGCAGGATATAGTCAAGGTTCGGACGATTGGCGAGCGAGCCGCGTTCGGCAAATTCAGGACCGGCGGCGATCAGCACCGCGCCGCCGCGTTCGACGTAGCGGGCGATCTGCTCGAACTCGAACGCCTGCAACACGCCGCGATAAGTATAGCGGTCGAAAATAAGGACATCGAAATCGGGCAGCTTTTCAAGGAACAGCTCGACGTGCGGGAACTGGATGAGATTGAGGTCTTCCTCACGCGCCACTGGCACTTTCTCGGCCGGTTTCAGGATCGTGAAGTGGACGAGATCAACGGCGGGATCGCTTTTGAGGATATTCCGCCAGACCCGTTCCCCGGCATGGGGCTCGCCTGAGACAAGCAGCACACGGAGCCTGTCGCGCACAGCCGTCAGGGCGGTGACAGCGCGATTATTCAGCGGCGTCAGCTCACCGGGCAAGGGCTCTAGCGCCAGCTCGATCAGCCGGTCGCCGGGCCGGTGGAGCGGCACGGTCAGGGTGACATCCTCATCGATCGCCAGATCGGCGGTCGTATAAGGCTCGCCATCGACAGACAGGGTCGCGGTTAGCGTACCGGTCTCGCCGGGGGAGACGATACGGAATACAAGCTCGACTGTCTCGCCGACGACGCCGAAGCGCGGGGCACTGACGATCTCAACGCGGCGGTCGCGCTCGGCGCCCGGATTACCGGTGACGAGCGAGTGAACGGGAACATCAAGCCGGGAGGCCGCGATCTCAAGATCACCCTGCACCTGACCGTCCGAAATGACCGTGATGGCGGAAAGACGCCGCCGGGGAATATCGGCAAGCCCTTCGGTCAGCGCGTTGGCAAGGTTCGTCTCCGTCCGCGAGCCAAAGCCGATGCGCCTGACATCTAGCCCCTGATCGGTCAGCGTCTCGGCCAGCCGGTCGGCAGCACTTTGCGCTATCTCATCGCGTCCACCAAATTCAAGACTGCGGCTCTGGTCCTCAAGGATGACCGCGATGTCCTGCACATCTTCGCCCTCCGTATGCCGCCATTGCGGCGAAAGGAGGAAGGCGGCGCCTGCAAGGACGGCGAGCGTCCGGAAGATGAACCCAGCACGCGAGATGCGGATGCGGAAAGCGGCGGCCGCCAGCCCCAGAACAGTCAGGATCAGGATGAACGGGATCGGCAGAAGTGGCGAAAGCGACAATCCGGTCACGGCGCTTCTCCCAGACTGTCGAGAAGATCCTGCACGTGGACCTGATCTTCCTTGTAGTTCCCGGTCAGCGCGACCATCGCCATGTTGATGCCGGTGCGATAGGCATATTCGCGGCGCAGCTCACCGCCTTGTCCCGCCGAGCGCAGCGGACGGCCAAGCTCATCGGTTGCCCATGCGGCGGCCCATTCGCGGCCGCCAATGATCAGGGAGGGGACGCCATCGGTGCTGTCGCGCAAGGCAGAAGACGCCTCGACCCAGACCGGCCCGCCGCTGTTTCTTCCGTGCAGGTCATCAAGCCGGTAGAAGGATTTCTTCAGGATGTGATCCGCTGGCAGGGGCTCCAGCGGCGGGATGTTCATCCGGAGAAGGATGCGGCGCAGACGTTCTCCTTGCGGGGTCAGCGCTGCATCGGTCTGGCGCTCGCCATCCATCGTGTCGATGATCAGAAGCCCGCCTTCGGCCATGAAGGTTTCCAGCTGGGAGAGCGCGCCGTCCGACGGTGGCGGCGTGTTCTCGCGGATGACCCAGTAAAGAAGCGGGTAGACGGACAGATCCTCGCGCTCGATATCGACCCCAACCGGGGGCGCAGGTTCAAGGGCGGAGCGCCTTGTGGCTTCACGGGTGAGCCCGGTCAGGCCTGAGCGCACCACGCGGTCAATATCGGCGTCGCCTGTCTCGACATAGGCAAAGCGTACCGACAGGGCGGCGGCCAGCGACTGGGTGTCGATTTCCGGGCGCAGATCAGCTGTCTGGGCTTTCGCAGACGGCGCCATCGGCATGGCGACGGCAAAGACGAGCGCCGCAGCGGTCACGGCCTTGACCATCCGATTGCGGAAGAAAAGGCTGATCGCATCAAGCGCCATCAGGATCATCGCGAAGGTAATGAGCATCGGGCCGAACTCCCGGACCGCGCCGGTATCGAGCCCGCGGATCGCGGCATGGCTGGGCATCAGGCTGATGCCCAAGGGGTCAAGCGTCGGGGCATTCTCGCCATAGGTATTGACCGCAAAGGCAGAATTGGCCGTGCCGTATAGCCCTGGGGCGGCAAGCCCTTCGAGCATTTCTTCGGGGCTGGCCGGGACCGCCCGGCTGCCGGGATCCCGCAAGCCACCGAACCCGTCGAGCAGGCGCCATGGGGCGAGGGCATCGGTCGGGGCAATGGAAGGGACATCGGCTGCGGTCTGGGCGATCCGTCCAAGGAGCGACGGGAAGACACCTGAGACCGGCAGGTCCGACCATGTCGGGGTTGAGGTCACGTGAAACAGGATCAACCGTCCGTCGCCTTCGGGACGCGCAGTGATCAGGGGTGTGCCGTCCTCGAGCGCCGCCCAGACTTCATAGCCGGGCTCGGTGCTGGCCCGCGTCAGAACCTGACGCCGGATCCTGACCGGCTCGCGCAGGCTCATATCAGCAAAAGGGCTGCCTTCGGGGAAGGCGGCAACGGTCTGCGGCTCGGTCCAGCTCAAGGCGCCGCCAAAGGCACGTGCGCCGCCGCGAAGGGCGACGGGGAAGCTCTGTGAGCGCAAGGGACCAGTCGCTTCCTCCGCATTCGATGTATTCGGCCCGGCAAAGCGGACCAGCGTGCCGCCCGCGCGGACCCAGACGAGTAGGGCGTCTTCGACTGGACCCCGGATGACGCCGATATCATCAAGGATGATCAGGCTTGTGTCTTCGGTGATCAGGTCACCGAGCGCGCCTCTATTGATGACGGCGGTGTCGGCTAGCGCCTGCTCGATATAATAACCGCCTTCAAGAAGCCCGCTTGAGCCGTCCGAGACGACCCCGGCTCGCACCCGGCGAGCTCGCGGATCAACGAGCCATGTGGCGCCCGCGCTGCGCAGGCCGATAATCGTCAGCTTGCCGACTTCATTGCGCAGGGTGAGCGGCAGGGTCAGCCGGACCTCGGCGACATCTTCTTCGTTCTCGAAAGTGAATGGCGCTTCGCCAAGTGGGCGGCCATCGGCGGAAGAGGCGAGGACCGTGCCGCCATCAACATTACTGCCGATACGCTCGACCTCGACCCGCAACCCATCCGGCAGGGAATGAAGCGAGCGGATCGCCATCGTCACTTGCCCCGCTGGACGGATGACGGTCAGGCTGCCCGTCTCATCTAGCCGCCGCAGGAATTCCCGGTCGGCCCCGCGTCGTCCGATCACACCATCAGTGACCCAGGCGACATCATTGAGCGCGACGGCTTCTTCTTCGATGAGATCAAGCAAGAGGTCACGGTCGGGTAGGGCTGCTTCGGGCGTCATGCCGGAGAATTCCTCCGCGGCCTGACGCAATGTCATGGGATCGCTGAGCGCTGGCTCCCCCGCTGTTGTCAGAATGCGGACAGCCCGGCCCGAAGCGCCGGGGCTGGCGGCAAGAGCCCGCAGGACATCCTGCCGCTCGCGCCATCTGGGGGCGGCAGGCCAGCTATTATCGACGATGAGGAGAAGCGGGCCGTCGCCATCAAGATCCTTCCTTGCGCCATGCACGGGACCGGCAAGGCCAAGAATGAGCAGCGCAATAGCGGCAAGACGGATCAGGAGCAGCCACCAAGGCGTTTTGGACGGGGTTTCCTTGCGGTTCTCCAGCCCCTCAAGGAACATCATCCCGCCGAACCGTGTACGGATCGGGGCGGGCGGCATCGCGCGCAACAGCCACCAGATAAAGGGCAGGGTGATGAGGGCGCCAAGCAGCAGGGGCGCGGAGAAGCTAAGCCCTGCCATCAGCGGACCTGCCCTGCGACAGCGTTATGGATCTGCGCCAGTGCCGGGGTTGCCGGTCCATCCGTGCGGTGACGGATGAAGGTGAACCCGAAACGCCGGCAGGTATCCTCAACGACCCCGAAATGCGCGCGTCGTGCCTTAAAATAAGCATCGGCAATCGCTTTGGCGTCCCCGAACAGCCTTGCATGATGATGCTCGCGCGGCGGCTCGAAAAGAACGCGGCCGGTAAAGGGGAAAGTCTCCTCGGCGATATCGGAGATGGCGATCAGATGCGTCGGCACGCCGGTTGCGGCGATCTCCTTGAGACGTTTGACGAGATCCTCCGTCGGCGCATGAAAGTCGGAGATATAGACGGCCTGTGTCGTGCCCGGCGGGCAGAGCGGCGGCAGAGGATCCTCGCTTTCGCGATGCGGGGAGACGAGATATTCCGCGAGCGTCATGACCGCGCGCTGTCCGCCCTGTCCGGGGCCTTCAGGCGGCAGGACGCCGATCTTCTCTCCAGCCTTGGTCAGAAGAAGCGCAAGCGCAGTCGTCAGGATTTCCGCCCGCCACAGCTTGGTGACGCTGCGTGAGCCATATTCCATGCTCTCGGCCTGACTACACCACAGACGCACCGTGGCGGCGGTCTCCCATTCGGTCTCGCGGACAAAATAGCGGTTCGGCACGCGGGCCGATTGGCGCCAGTCAATTGCCGAGGCCGGGTCGTTCTGGGTATAGTCCCTGTACTGCCAGAAGGTCTCACCGGGCCCCGGCCGCCTGCGCCCATGGGCGCCAGCGGTCAGTGTCGCGGCGAGCGTTTCGGCATTGGCTAGAAGGGCGGGCAGGTTCTGCGCCGCCTCTGATGCGTGCCGTTCAAGCGTCAGGGCATTCGTCATCGGTCAGGATTATCCAATCCGGGCAGTCAGCTCACGAATGACATCATCGACCGTGTGGCCTTCGGCGCGTGCCGGGAAGGTCAGGGCGATCCGGTGACGTAACGCAGCGGGAGCCAGCGCTATCAGGTCTTCCCGGCTTGGCGCGGTCCGCCCGTCAAGAAGCGCGCGCGCCCTGACGGTCAGGCTGAGCGCCTGGCTGGCCCTCGGTCCTGGCCCCCAGAGGAGGAGGTCTTCTTTCGCACCACCCGGCCGCAGCGCATTCACGAGCGAGAGGATCTCGCCGATCAGCCCATCGCCAATCGGCATCATACGGATCAATTGCTGCGCTTCTTCAAGGTCGGCGGGGGTACAGACATTTTGCGGCGTCAGGTCCTCGGACCCAGTCGTTGCGGCGAGCATCCGGCGCTCGGCGGCCTCGTCCGGATAGCCGATCTCGGTCTGCAGGATGAAGCGGTCGAGTTGGGCCTCGGGCAGGGGATAGGTGCCTTCCTGCTCGATCGGGTTCTGGGTTGCGAGGACGAGGAAGGGGTGCGGCAAAGCGCGCTCCTCCCCGGCAATGGTCACCTGCCGCTCCTGCATCGCTTCGAGGAGAGCGCTTTGCGTCCGTGGGCTGGCCCGGTTGATCTCGTCGGCCATCAGGAGCTGCGTGAAAACGGGGCCCTTCACGAATCGGAAGGCGCGTTTGCCATTCGCATCCTCTTCGAGAATCTCGGTGCCGAGGATATCGGTCGGCATCAGGTCGGGGGTGAACTGGACCCGCCGGTGATCGAGCCCCAGAACCGTGCCCATGGCCGAAACGAGCCTTGTCTTGGCAAGGCCCGGTGCACCCACCAGCAGACTGTGCCCGCCCGCAAGAATCGCCGCGAGCACCTCATTTATGACCAATTCCTGGCCGAATATGAGCCTGTTCAGCTCGTCTTTGACGCGATGCAACGTGCTGGCATGCTTTTCGAATGCCGCTATTTGTTCCTGAGGGCTAAGCGAGCTCAAGGGAGAGATATTGTCGGACACAGGCGGGCTTTCTGTTGGAATTCCTATATTTGACCACAGCCGTAGGCGATGGCGGAGGCGGGGACAAATGGACTTTCAGCAAGCCGGGAAAGTCTCATTTTAGTGTTTACCGATAAAGATTGTATGGTATGCCGGTAAGGTTCTGTCTGGGAGGGCAAGTGTAATGGATGGCGAGCGTAATCGATTGACGGTCTGGGGTTTCCTTAAAGGCCTCTTCAAGGCGGTAATCGGCCTGTCGCTTCTGGCGCAGTCGCTCCTGTTTCTGCTGATTCTGGTCACGCTGATCAGCATCACCTCCAATGCTTCCAAAACTCTTTCCGGTGCGTCTGGTGAAGGTCCGTCGCTTGAAGTGCCGGATAATGGCGCGCTGCTGCTTAATCCGCGCGGCGTGCTGGTTGAGACCGCGCCGCCCGAAGATACGCTGGGCGATGCGCTGGCTGCGGCCTTCGGTGCCCGCTCCGAAAACCAGATTTCCGTCCACGAGCTGGTGCGCGTTCTTCGCAGCGCCGCCGAGGATGACCGGATCGATGTCCTCGTTCTCGACCTTCAGGGACTCTATGTTCCGTCCATCTATGCGTCGAAAGCTCATTATGTCGCGGCGGAAGTCGAGAAATTCCGGGCCACAGGTAAGCGGGTGATCGCCATCGGTGATTACTACAGCCAGGAGCAATATCTGATCGCTTCCGAGGCGGACACGATCCTGCTCAACGATTTCGGTGGTCTCGAGATCATCGGTTACGGCTCTTACGGCACCTTCTTCAAATCAGCTCTCGACAAGCTGAAAGTAAAGTCGAATGTCTTCCGTGTCGGGACGTTCAAGGCGGCGGTCGAGCCCTTCCTACGCGATGATATGTCTGAAGAAGCCAAGTTGGCTAACCGCGCCTATCTCGGCGTTCTCTGGGACCAGTATGCGCTGGCTGTCGATGAGAATCGCGACCTTCAGACCAGTGTGAAAACCTACGCCAACAATACCGGCGAGCTGATGCGCGAGGCAGGCAACAATGTTGCCATGGCGGCGCTGAACGCGGGTCTTGTCGACCAGCTCATGAATCGCCCCGATCAGATCGAGTTCATCGCCTCGCTCGTTGGGCGCGATGATAACAGCAAATATGGCGGCTTTCGCGGCGTCGGATATGAGACTTACAAGGTCTCTGCGAAGACCCCGGAAATCCGCAAGGACTCAGCGAAGATCGCTGTCGTCACCGCTGCCGGCACCATCGTTGATGGGGACGAGCCTTACGGTGTGGCCGCTGGCGACACGATTGCCCGCCAACTTCGCGAAGCCCGGTTCAACAATGATGTGAGAGCACTTGTCCTGCGCGTCGACAGCCCCGGCGGCTCGGCCTTCGCGTCCGAAGTCATGCGGGACGAACTCCTGAAACTGAAAGAAGCCGGCAAGCCGGTCGTCGTCTCCATGGGCTCGCTTGCAGCCTCCGGCGGCTACTGGATCAGTGCCAGCGCAGATGAGATCTGGGCTGCGCCAACCACGGTCACAGGCTCCATCGGTGTCTTCGGCTATGTCCCGACTTTCGAGGACACGCTGGCTGAAGTCGGTGTCTTCACGGATGGTGTCGGCACGACCCCGCTGGCTGCGATTTCCGCTGCCGGGATGGGCCCACTTCCGGAAGCCTATGGCGAAATCATTCAGGCCTCGATCGAAGACGTCTATCGCCGCTTCACCAGCCTCGTCGCTGAAGGCCGCGGCATGTCCGTCGAGCGTGTTGACGAGATCGGCCAGGGCCGTGTCTGGATCGGCGCGACCGCCATCGAAATCGGCCTCGTCGACAAGCTGGGCACGATTGATGACGCGATTGCTTCCGCTGCCAGCCGTGCTGGTGTCGAGGATTATGACGTCATCGGCATGACCCGTCCGAAAACGCCGTTTGAGAAATTCCTTGAGAATCTCGCTGGCGCCGAAGTCGACGCCCATGCTGATGTCGCCGCGCAAATGTTCGGGGGCACGTCTTCCCGCTCGGTCGATATGACAAAACTGGTCCGCTTTGCCCTCGAAGAAGGCCGGTTCCTTCTTGGGTTCAACGATCCGCAGGGCGTCTATGTGCGCTGTCTGCAGTGCCCGGTCGCGTACTGACCGACATCTGTTTACTCTCCTCCTGAAGAAGCCGGTCCCATTGGGGCCGGTTTTTTCTTGTCCCCATTCAATGTGGGGGGACTTGACCCTGCGGGGAGGGAGCGCACCTTGTAAGCCTATGGATATCAGCCGCATATCAGCTTCGCTGGAGGGCGTGGAGGACGCTGCCGACCTGCCGGTCGAGAAGTGGCATCCCACCCATTGCGGCAAAATGGATCTCGTCATCCGGGAGGATGGCGCGTGGATTCATGAGGGCACGCCGATCGGACGCCCGGCGCTGGTGCGGCTTCTCTCCCGTGTCCTGCGTAAAGATGAGGACGGTTATGTCCTTGTCACGCCGGTCGAGAAGATCAGCATTGAGGTTGAGGACGTGCCCTTCCTCGTGGTCGATATCGACCGGGAAGGTGAGCTTCTCCGTGCCCGCACCAATGTTGGTGACGAGGCGCTGATCGGCCCTGATCATCCTTTGGAGATGCGCGCAGGCGACGACGGCGATGACGCGCCGCGCCCCTATGTTCGCATTCGCGGTGACCTCTGGGCGCGCTTTGCGCGGCCTGCCTATTACCGTCTCATCAATGAAGAATCGTGGGAGAAAGACGGTTCGCTTTATGTGTCGAGTGCGGGTCTGGATTACGAATTGGGAGCCGTCGCATGAGGGCCGCCGTAAAGATGGAGAGCATCGAGGACAGGCTTTTGGCGCTGGGGCGGACTGCTGCCGGGCAAGCCGAACGGCCGCTCTTCCATGAGCTCAATCCTGATCGGGATTACTCACCGATCCTTAAATCGCCGCCGCAAAACCCGCGTCCCGCCTCGGTCCTGATCCCCGTCCTCAACCGTCCGCAGGGGCACACTGTCCTTTTTACGGTCCGCTCACCGACCATGCCCTCCCATGCCGGGCAGATCAGCTTTCCAGGTGGCGGCCCGAAAGACGGGGATCAGGGGCCAGTTGAGACCGCTTTGCGTGAAGCCAGCGAGGAAGTTGGCCTGCCCGCCGATGCTGTCGAAGTGGCCTCGGTCTTCGGTGAACATCATGGCGGGCTTGGCTACCGGGTGACCCCGGTCGTCGGGATCGTCCGCACTCCGCCTGAAATTAGGATTTGCACGCGCGAAGTAGATGAGGCCTTCGAGGTCCCGCTCTCCTTCCTGACCGACCTTGGCAATCACATCGTGATCGACAAGGCGTTCCGCGGCATAGATTACCGGATGTATGCCATTCCTTACGATGATGCGGGAACGGAGCGTCATATTTGGGGGCTGACGGCGGGGATCCTGCATACGCTGGCACTGGCCTGGAACGGCCAGCCCGTCGCGCCGTGAGCGCGTTTGAAGACGCCGACTTCTCCTGGATGAAGGAGGCGGCGCCCTCGCGCATCATGTATCATCTAAATAGGACGGGCACGTCGCGTTATGTCGGCGGCTGTGTCCGGGATAGCCTGCTCGGCTTTCCGCCGGGCCATCAGGGCCGGACGGATATCGATATCGCAACGACCCTTCTTCCCGAAGATGTCATGGAAGTGCTGAGCGAAGCGGATATCCGGCATATTCCGACAGGGATCGAGCATGGGACGATCACGGCGGTGATTGACCGCATCCCTTACGAGATCACGACCTTGCGGGCGGATGTCGCAACCGATGGCCGCCGCGCGGTTGTGGCGTTCACGGAGGATTGGGAGGAGGATGCCGGGCGCCGGGATTTCACGATCAATGCGCTCTATCTATCTAAGGACGGCACCATCCATGACTATCATGGCGGGCAGGATGACCTGACCGAAGGCCGGGTCCGTTTCATCGGTGATGCCGAGGCCCGCATCCGCGAGGACTATCTGCGTATCCTCCGCTTTCTGAGGTTTTCAACGCGCTTTGCCCGCGACCTCGATGAGGACGGGTGGGCGGCTTGCGTGAAACTCAAAGACGGGATCGACCATCTCTCCCGCGAGCGGATCTGGAATGAAATCTCCCGCCTGTTCCATGCCAAGCGGTCGCCATTGGCCTTGCGCAAGGCGGCGAAGGCGAGCGTTCTGTCCCATATCTGCCCATCGCGGGCGGACCCAGAAATCTATGACAGGCTGCATGAGGCGATTGGCCATCCGATGAGTTCCGCCGAAGGGCTCGCTTCGCTCTGGCCGGAGGCTGCGCGAGAGACATTCCAAACTGCCTTCAAACCGGCAAATGCGACCCTCGATGAAGTCGACATTTTACGTCGTACCGTGAAGGATGTCATCGAGGAGATCCCGCCGCAATTCCTTCTCTATCGGCATGGTCGGGAGATGTCGGAGAAAGGCTGCCACCTCGCCGGGGCCATGCAGGCACGGCCGGTCGACAAAGACTATTTCCATGAGGTGATGACGCTCCCGGTACCGCATTTCCCGCTGAAGGGGGCGGATTTCGTGGCGCATGGCGTCCCTAAAGGCCCCAAAGTCGGGGCGGCCCAGCAATATTTCGAGAAGGCCTGGATCGCTGCTGGCTTCCCTGATGATCAGGAGACCATCGATCACCTCATGGCTGCGGCGGCGAGATCGGTCTGAGGTCTGGCGCCCGGCGGAAGGGCGCAATCGGGGACCAGTTCAGGATACCGGCAATCCGGCCCAGCGCCGCCGTTCTTGTCTTCTGCACCTCGCCGCGTTTCTTCAGCATACGGGGCAAGCCTTTCACGCCTGCCGCAAAGCCGCGCATATAGGGCTTGCCGATCCCCAGCATGAAGGAACGTAACAGGAAGCCCGCGCTGAAAAAGAGATAGGCCGGCAACATGACCGGCATCAGCGCGAGGGGGGTATTCTTCACAAAGGTCCACATCCGGTTGCGGATGCCGTGAAAGACGGTGAAGTCCGAATATCGACCCGTGATCCCCGATCCCTCATGATGAACGATCGCATCATGGACCAGAACGGCGCGTCCACCTGCCAGCCGGTGGCGGAAGCCGAAATCGACATCCTCGTGATAGCAGAAGAAGTCTTCATCGAGCCCGCCGAGTGAAAGGAACCGTTCCCGATGAAGCGCCGCAGCGGCAAAGCAGGGCGCAAAAATCTCCCGGTCTTCGGTCGGGGTCAGCGCGGCGGATTTCCCGAAACCTCCGCGCCAGGCGACGCCGCTCATGTGATATACATCGCCGAGCCCGTCTAAGCGGTCCTCTTCGTCTTCGGTGAGCTGGACCGAGCCGAGCAGGGTCTCGGGGCCATATTCCATCGCGGCGGCCATCAGCTTTTCGAGCCAGTCTGATTCGGGATAGGCATCGGGGTTCAGGACGACCAGCCATTCGCCTTTCGCCATGGCCGCACCGATCATCACGCCACCTGCGAAACCGGTATTGACCGGCGACATCTTTACGGTGACAAGATGAGGATATTCTGCCGCGAGAGACGCGCTGTCATCGCTCGAAGCATTGTCGACGAGCAAGGTCTCGAAATCACGCCATGTCTGGCGGTCGAGCGCCGCGAAAACCCGGGTGAGACGTTCGCCTGAGTTGTAGTTGACGATGATGACGGATAGCGCTGGACCCTCTTGTGTCATGTGCCGGTCTCCGGCGTGCTACAGAGATGAATGAGTTCCGGCGATGACCGGAGCCGATCAGGAAGGAAATGACGATGCTGGGTTACATGATGGATACGCCGCTTTTGACGACGGATCTGTTGCGGCACGGGCTTCGAAATTCCCCTGACCAGCAAATCGTTTCGCGTCTCGTTGAAGGCGGTATCCATTCTTACAGTTTCCGTGAAGCCGGTGCCCGTATCGCACAGCTTGCCCATGCGCTGAAGGCGATGGGCATCGAAGAGGGCGATCGGGTCGGCGTCATGGCCTGGAATACCTATCGTCAGCTTGAACTTTATTATGCCGTGGCCGGAATCGGGGCCGTTTGTCACACCATTAATCCCCGTCTCGGGCCGGAGAACGCGGCCTATGTGATGAACCATGCGGGCGACAAGGTGGTCTTCTATGATGAGACCTTCAAGCCGCTGGCTGAAGGGCTCGCACCGCATCTGCCCAAGGTCGAACGCTACATTGCAATGTCGCCGGGCAATGAAGAAGTTCCAGCAGATTTCGCAGGCAAACCCGTCAGTGTGCAGGATGACCTGATGAAAGGTCTGCCTGAAGAATATGACTGGCCGAGCTTTGATGAGAACACGTCCTGCGGCATGTGCTATACGTCCGGGACGACGGGTAAGCCCAAGGGCGTAGTTTATACCCACCGTTCACAGGTGCTTCATGCGCTGGTGACATCGCTGCCTTCCGTTGTCGGATTTGCACCGGATGAACCGGTGATGGCTGTGGTGCCGATGTTCCATGTGAATGCCTGGGGTCTGCCTTTCTCGGCGCTCCTTGGCGGCACGAAGCTGGTCCTGCCGGGACCGGGTCTGGATGCGCCAAGACTTTACGATATGATCGAAGAGACGGGTACGGCCTATTCACTGGGTGTACCGACACTCTGGCTCAATCTGCTCAAGCATGTCGAGGACAATGGGTTCAAATTTTCGACCCTCAAATATGTCCTGAGTGGCGGTTCTGCGCTCTCTGAACGGATCATTCGCGGGTTCGAGAGGCTGGGCGTTCGTGTGCGTCAAGGGTGGGGCATGACGGAAATGTCGCCGGTCGGGACGACCAATTTCGAGGAAGAAGGCTTCTTCGATCTGCCCGAAGACGAGCGGATCAAGAAACAGCTCCAGCAAGGCAAGCCTGTGCCGCTGGTCGATATGCGGATCGTCTCCCCAACGGGTGAGGTCCTCCCGCATGACGGGGAAACGGACGGTCACCTTCAGGTCCGCGGGCCTTGGGTCCTCTCTGAATACTATCTGCATGACGAACCGACGCTGACGGCTGATGGCTGGTTCGATACGGGCGATGTGGCGGTGATCCACAAGGATGGCCGTATGCAGATCACCGATCGCGCAAAAGACGCCATCAAGTCTGGCGGAGAATGGCTCTCAACCATCGAGATCGAGAATGCGGCCCTGTCTCATCCGGATGTCGAGAATGCTGCCGTTATCGGCATGCCGCATCCGAAATGGCAAGAGCGTCCGTTGCTCATCGTACAAATGGATATTCACGCCAAGGCAACGCCCGAAGACGTGCTGCAATTCACCAGAGACCGTCTGCCGAAAATTTCCTGGCCGGACGATATCAAGGTCGTGAAGAATATTCCGCTGGGGGCGACAGGCAAAGTTCTCAAGACCGAGCTGCGCAAGACATTTGCCGACTACAAGCTGCCAACAGCGTCGTAGGTTTTGGACGCATAACCAGTAGCTGACGTTTGCCGTCAGGTTACGGCGTAGAAGGAAATCTTCATACGCCCGGACATGTGCTCGAGGTGTTACGGTCTTTGTGGAGACTAAATACGCTCAGGCAATGGTTTTTCGGATGAGCAATTAGCGCTTTGTCCGTCTGAGACGATTTTTAATGCCGAGAAAGACTAGTGTGATCAACACCGCTAGAACAGCCCAGGCGACCGCGATGACGACACTTAAAGGCAAGACGGTTGATAGCAGAGATGGACCCGTGCCTGTCACGAATTCCATATACAGCGTATAAAGAACCAGAGTCAGCTCCAGGGCACCAACACCCCAAAGGAATACTGACTGAAAAACTTCAGTGAACCGGCTTTCGAGATCTTGAGGTTCTTCCATAGAAATAGCGTTACCCAACCGTTCTGGTCATGGCAATAACGCCCCTCATCTTTCAGCCTACTGGCAACAATGCTTGTATATGCGCATTCCAGCTCATTTGACGTTCTATTTGAGACGTAAGGGGCCGAAGGCGATGGCAGTTTAATTGCCGCCATCATCCTCTTCAGTTTTCGGCTCAGATTTTTTCTTTGAGCCGAAAAGGGCGCCAAGACCCGTCTCGATCAGCTCTTCTTCAGCGCTTTTGGGTTTGGCTTCGGAGCTTATTTCTTCGCTCGCGCCGTCTGTTTCATCGGCGGCTTCATCCTCGTCGTCCTTACCGAAGAGACGATTACGGAGCTCTTCTTCTGCTCGTCCGCGAAGTGCATCTTCGACCGACTGGCCGGGGGCGACTTCGACACCGGCCTTGCCAAGCGCGCCGCCAAGACGGTCCTGAACGGCCCGATTGATGATGCTCTGCGCGTCGATGCCGACTTTGGGTTGGTTGAAGCTGCCGCTGACCTGGATCGGTACGGGCAGGGCACGGCGAAGCTCAGTACCTTCGGCGGAAATGACCGGCGTCAGCGAAATCCGCATGGTCTGGTTCGGCAGATTGACCTCGCCATCCCCTGAGATTTCAAAATAAGGGCCAGCAAGACTGAGGCGCTGGGCGGTGACGACACCATTCCGTGCCGTCAGCCCAAGGAGGAGGTCGGAGAAGTCGGTTTCTTCCGCCGGCCCGCGGGCCTGATTGATGATCGCATCAAAAGCGGAAAGGGCGTTTGCAGCGTTGAGCCCGCCGCCTTCGCCTGTCAGCTGGTCATAAGTCTGCACTGCTGAGCGGCCGATCTTGCCAAGATTGATCCCCTTGATGATCCCGTCATTGAGATCGAGCGAGATATCGCCATTCAGATTACGGACAAGTTCCGCCTGTGACCGGCCACTGGCTGAAAGATTGGTCAGCGAGATATCGCCGATGCCGTTGAGGCGGGTAATGCCAGCGACTTCTTTTGCCACCGTGCCGGCATTCACGCCGGAGAGTGCCATATTCATGTCGATGCGCGGTGTGCCGGCGACATTCATCCGAACGGTGCCTTTCCCCGTCCCGCCATAAAGTGAGGTCTGGTTCACGGTGACGAGCACGTCGCCATTGCGCGCACGCATGTTCAGGTCACTCTCACCGATCTCAAGCGACGGCAGGATCACCTTGTCGGTCTTCACCGAAAGATCGGTATCGACTGCACCGAGGGCGGAGAAATCCATCGGTTCTTCCGACCAGGCCGGGAAGGATTTGGCATCGCCCGATTTAACGGCGGCCAGTTCTTCGGGCTCAGGCGGCAGATAGGGGATGAGGTTCAGCGTACCGAGGTCAAGATTACCTGTGATGTTTGGGCGGGCGCCGGAGACATCGATGGTCAAATTGCCTGTGCCCTTGATGTCGTCGAATTCAAGCTCCGTCCCCTGACCAAAGGCCAGACGGCTGGTCGTGCCGCTGACGGGGCCATCAAGGCGCAGACGCTCGAACCCCTGATCGGTGCCAAGTTCTGCTCCGGCAAGCGCAAAGAGGCTGCGCAGCGCCGGGAAGTCGATATCGAGATCGCCGTTAAAGGCAAGCTCATCGGTCAACGCGAGCTTCATGTCAGCCTTGTTCTCGCCCACGGTCATGTTGAGCGCCATGTCGGCGGCGCCATACTCTGCATAACGGCGCGGGGTCGTGAAGCTGGCTTCAACGCTTGAGGGCTCGCCTTGCACAACCATCGTGCCTTTGAGGCCGAGCGGCTCGGAGAGGCTGTCGAGGGTTAGGGTCAGGTCGGCGTCGGTCGCGGTCCAGACCTTGCCGTCCGTCCCCTTATAGGTGACTTCGCCATCGGTCAGTTGAACGTCGCCCAGATGCACATCATTGAGGCCGCCCTGACCGCCGGTGGACTCCGGCGCCGGTTCAGACGAGGGCGCGCCGCCCATGACCCAGTTGCCGCCATCCGCCCCCGCTTCGAGGCGGATGATCGGTTCCTTGAGGTGGAATTTCGTGATTTCGACCCGCTTTCTGAGCAACGGGAGGAGTTTGACGCCGATATCGGCTTCGGAAACGCTAGCGAAATATTCGGCCTCATAGCCTTCGGCATTGGCGACGGTCAGGCCGGTCACCGTCACATGGGCCGGGAAGATGCTGACATTCGTTGCGCCACCGATTCGGACTTCGCGGCCCAAAGCTTCGCTCGCGGCGGCTTCGATCTTGTCCTTATAGACCGAGGCCGGGAGGAACATCGGGATTACGAGAACAGCGATGACCAACAGCGCGATCAGCGCGCCAAGGCCGATGAGGATCTTCTTCATGACTTCCCGTTTCCTTTTTGTCCGCGCACCGTTGCTGCGGCCGCCATCAACTCCTCGGCAATCGCCTCGGCGTCATCCGGATCAAAATCCATAGGTAGATCAACACCTTCACCGGTGATGTAGATGCGAACCATGCCCTGATCTGTTGGCCCGACGATGAGGTCGGCGGCGGTTTCCGAAGGTGTATTGAGCCCCATATTATCTCCCCTGGTGAGGTCAGGTGGCCCCCTTCATATAGTCTAACGCAGAAGGGGCAGGAGGCGCTGCACCCAATTTCACATCTTTTTGCAAGATTGCAGTGCGTGGCCGTCATGCATCTGCCATGATTTTCACCTTAACCGAGCTTGTCCCGAGGGCCGAAAGGCTGCGATAAAGGGGGCGACGTAGAGGGCCCGTCAGCTCATGAACCAAAGCTACAATCTCGGGGGCGTCCAACGCCCTGACCATCAGCGCGAAAAACCCAAGCGGGACAAGAAGAAAGGGCCTTGGGGGCTCATTCTCAAGATCTTCGGGGGGCTCGTTGCCGTCGGCATCGTGGCCGCACTGATTGCGTTCATCGCTGTGTTCATGTGGGTGCAGTCCTTGGTCCCGAGCCTGCCTGACGAACAGGTGTTGGCCAATTACGAGCCTAAAGTGACGACCCGCGTTCATGCCGGTGACGGCTCTCTTGTCGCTGAATTCGCACGGGAGCGGCGCCTCTTTGTGCCGGAGCCGGCCATTCCAGATGTCGTCAAACAGGCGTTCATTTCGGCAGAAGACCAGAACTTCTATGGCCATAACGGGCTCGATTATCGCGGCATCATGCGCGCGGCGATCCGTTTTATCCCTGACAAAATGGCCGGCAATTCGCTGGAGGGTGGCTCGACGATCACCCAGCAGGTGGCGAAGAACTTCCTTCTGACCGCGGACCAGAAATTCGAGCGGAAAGCGAAAGAGGCGATGATCGCCCGTCGGATGGAGAAGACCTTCTCCAAGGGCCATATCCTCGAGCTTTATCTCAACGAGATTTATCTGGGGAACCGCTCCTATGGCGTGGCCGCAGCCGCGCTCAACTATTTTGAAAAGCCGCTCGATGAGCTGGAGCCACACGAGGCGGCCTATCTTGCAACGCTCGCCAAAGCGCCGAGCCGCTATCACCCGGTCCGCAATGAGGCCCGCGCACTCGCGCGTCGTAACTGGATCCTTGGCCGGATGCATGAAGACGGTCATCTGACCAAAGAGGAACTCGAGGAAGAACGCGCCAAGCCGCTCGATGCCGTGCTCGCGCCGCCGCTCGGGGCGCGGAACTCTGAAGGCAAATATTTTGCCGAGGAAATTCGCCGGCAGGTCTCAGATCTCTATGGCGCCGAGACCTTCTATGATGCGGGCCTTTCGATCCGTACGACGCTCGACCCTGAGCTTCAGATGGTCGCGCAGGCGGCCTTCCGCAAACATCTCTCCGCCTATGATCGCCGTCACGGCTATCGCGGGGCGATTGCGACGATTGAGTTGCCCGTTGACCTTGATGCCCGTGAAGAAGAGGTCGTACCCGGTGAGGCCATGCCGCGCTATCTGTGGCAGACAACGCTTCGTCAGACATCGGACCAGCTGATCAAGGACCGCCTTGCCAGTGACGACCTTGAGCCGTGGCACCTCGTGCTCGTGCTCAGTGTCACGGATGAGGCCGCCCGGATCGGTTTCCGTGATGGGTCGATGAGCACGGTCCCGTTTGCGGGTGTCGAATGGGCCCGAGAATATGGCAGTGCCGATACACGCGGACCAGAAGTCACCACCGTCAGCGAAGTGCTCAATGCCGGGGAGATCATCTATGTCTCTGAGATCGGTGAAGACTTCATCACGGCACTGAGCAAACCGCGCGCGCCGGAGCCTGCAGACGAACTTTCCGAAGAAGAGCTGGCTGAGGGCGAGGTCGCACCACCAGCGCCGCCGCTCGCCAATCCGGATGCGCAATATGAGCTGGAACAGATTCCGGCGGCCAATGGCGGTTTCATCGCCATGGACCCGCATACGGGCCGCGTTCTCGCGATGGTCGGCGGATTCTCTTATGGCCTGTCGGAGTTCAACCGGACGACCCAAGCATGGCGTCAGCCGGGCTCGACCTTCAAGCCATTCGTTTATGCCGCAGCACTAGAGGCTGGTTACACGCCGTCTTCGATCGTGCTCGATGCGCCGTTCGTGGCGCCGTCGCTGGGCGATGACTGGTGGAAGCCTGGCAACTATGTCGCCGGCCGCTTCTATGGCGAATCAACGCTCCGTCTAGGGATTGAAAAATCCCGGAACACGATGACCGCGCGGCTGGCGCAGGATATCGGCATCGGTCGTATCATCGATATCGCCGAACGCTTCGGGGTCTCTGACAAGCTGCCGCGGGAACTTGCGATCAGCCTCGGGGCCGGGGAGACGACACTGACCCGGATCACCACCGCCTATTCGCAATTCGTGAACGGCGGCAAACGGATCCAGCCGGTGTTCATTGACCGCATCCAGAACCGTTATGGCGAGACGATCTATGCGCGCGACCAGCGGGCTTGTTTTGACTGTAACGCGCTTGACTGGCGTGGCCAGACAGAGCCGCTTCTTGCTGATGAGCGTGAAATGATCATCGATTCGCGGACGGCCTATCAGATGGTCCACATCCTCGAAGGGGTCATCGATCGGGGCACCGGTGCGGGCATAAACAACCAGATCGATTCAAGTTTCCCGCTGGCTGGCAAGACCGGGACGACCGACGACTATCACGATGCGTGGTTTGTCGGCTTCTCACCCGACCTCGCAGCAGGGGTTTATATCGGCTTTGATACGCCTGCGACGCTGGGTCAGGGGGAAGGCGGCTCGAACGTCTCCGCGCCTGTATTCGGTGAGTTCATGGGGCAGGTTCTGCCGACCCGCGAGGTCGTGCCATTCCGTGCGCCATCCGGCATCCGGCTTGTCCGGGTGAATGCCAAGACAGGGAAGCCTGCCAATCCGGGCGATCCCAATGTCATCCTCGAAGCCTTCAAGGCCGAAGATGACATTTACGGCACGCGGCGTTTCGATGTGGACGGCAATCCGTCCAATGAAGGCCGCGGCGATGAGGGGATCACGGATGATCTCGGCGGGATCTACTAGACCCCGCCAGCCTCTTCCTTGGCGGGCAGTTTCTTCATATCGGCATCAATGTCCGAGACAATGCTGCCGATATTCTGCCGTCTGATTTCGCCTGCTGCGGTATCATAGATGAAGGGCAGGAACGCAAAGCGTTCGCCGCTCGTCACACGCGACACAGTGTGCAGAAGAGAGCAAGAGAAGATGACGGCCCCACCGGCTGGCGGCTTGTAAAAGCGCTTGCCGAATTCCGGGAACCCAATCCCGCCGCCTTCAAAGTCGTTATTGAGGTTGATCGACACCGCAAAGCGGCGATGCGCCGTGCCCGGTGTAGTATTGTCCCGGTGCGGCATGAAATGCCCGCCCGTATCTGCACCGTAATGGGCAACCACGTGACGTTCGATCTTGGTCGCGTCAAACTGGTAGGCCTTTTTGATCTGCGGGACGATGCGGCGGTGAATCCGCGCATTCGCCATGCGGATGATTTCCTGATCCGTGATCCAGTGATCCTGACGGCGCTTATGGGAGTCATCAAGAACAGCGACAGTCTTGCCATCTTTCTCGACCATATAGCCTGACTCTTCGCCACCATGCTCCTTATAAAGATTGATGAGGCGCTCACAGAAAGCCGGCTCGAAAATATCCGGCAGCATCATGATCGGCGCTTCAACCCCGAGCCCGGCCGAATTCGAGGGCGGCTGGGGTAGGCTCTCAAGATAAGGGATCAGATCATCAAGATCGCGATCGTCGCGCTGGAACGGGACGACTTTCATGATCCGCAAAGCTGGATCGATGATGAACCAGGTCGGAACGTAGGGCGGATACTCGTCCTTTTCCTCTTCCGCCGGGGTCACACCAAAAATGCGGCTGATCTTGTTGTCGTAGTCGAGGAAGTAGCGATAGCCTGGATAGCGCTCGGCGATCCGGCCCTCAGAGACATCGCTCTGGTCCGAGGTCACGCCGAAGAAGCTGAATTTGTCATCGTTGAAAAGGTCCGGCCGCTTGAACAGCGCCTGAACTCTTTTGGCACAGGGCTCATGTTTGGCCGAGCCGAGGAAGGCCAGAACAACATAACGTCCGCCTGCCTGATCAAAGGCAAACTTTGGGTTCTTCATGGACGGGGCCACGAATGTTGGCACCGTGTCCCCGGGTAACAGCAGTTTCGGCTGTTTCATTGGTGCATCCCTTGTCCCGGAAAAAGCTTCATCGCTCCTTCCGATCGTCTCTCCATGCAATATCATTGCCGGATGCGGCGTAACAGAAAATCCCCTTTTAGATGAAGGGTTAATCGGAGTGCTTGCTCCGGTGAGGGAAGTTTCCTATCTCGGCACGCTCATTCCCCGCGTAACGGAGTAAACATGCGCGCAGAAATCACCCATGACGCTGAGCAGGTGCGGCAATCGCTGGCCCTGCTGAGGAGGCGTCTTTGACTGGGACGTCGCAAACGAACGTCTCAAGGAACTGAATGCCAAGGCCGAGGATCCAACCCTTTGGGATGATCCGGAGACGGCCCAGAAGCTGATGCAGGAGCGCACCCATCTGGAGAACCAGATCAACGCGCTCTCCGAAATCCAGACCGATCTCGATGATTCGCTTGAACTCGCCGAAATGGCCGAGGCCGAAGGCGATGATGCGGCGATCGACGATATTCAGGCATCGCTCTCGGCGCTGAGGGAAAAGGCCGCCCGTGCGGAACTCGAAGCGCTGCTGTCCGGTGAAGCGGACGGCAACAATGCCTTTGTCGAGATCCATGCAGGGGCTGGCGGGACCGAATCGAATGACTGGGCCAACATGCTCTACCGCATGTATGTGCGCTGGGCGCAGGCCAAGGGCCACAAGGTCGAGATCATCGAGGAGCAGGCTGGCGAGGAAGCGGGCATCAAATCCGCAACCGTCCTCGTCAAAGGCATCAATGCCTATGGCTGGCTGAAGACCGAATCAGGCGTGCACCGTCTTGTCCGGATCAGCCCTTATGATTCAAACGCCCGCCGTCACACGAGCTTTTCCTCCGTGTGGGTCTACCCCGAGATCGATGACAATATCGAGATCGAGATCAATGAGAGCGACTGCCGGATCGACACGTTCCGTGCCTCAGGTGCTGGCGGCCAGCACGTCAACACGACCGACTCGGCGGTGAGGATCACGCACGTGCCGTCCGGCATCGTCGTGCAGTGCCAGTCCGAACGCTCCCAGCACAAGAACCGCGCAACCGCTTGGAACATGCTCCGGGCCCGTCTTTATGAAGTTGAGCTTCAAAAGCGGGAAGAAGAGGCCAACGCCAAGGCGGCGACCAAGACTGAAATCGGCTGGGGCCACCAGATCCGCTCTTACGTCCTCCAGCCCTATCAGATGGTGAAGGATCTGCGGACGGGCGTTGAAAGTCCGTCCCCGGATGCTGTGCTTGATGGTGATCTTGACCAATTCATGGGCGCAGCCTTGGCCGCAAGGGTCGGCGGGGAAGAATAATTCCCCGCTGATAAATTCCTATTTTCTGATGACCGAGATAGCGAGGGCGGTAAACGCCAAAAGTATGATGATCACTGACAGTGACCACCACCTGTCTACCTCGAACGATCCGTTTCCGGTCGGACCACCCCCGGCATAAAGAACGAACCCCATCACAGCGGCGAAAAACAGGGATAAGCCCACGGCTGCCACTGAAGTCATGATAGCAAATGGCCGATAGAAAAATCCTGCAAGGGAAGTGCCGGCTAACACCCCAAAAGAAACACGTAACCATAGCAAATCAGGCGTGTAAGTAGGATCAGTATACGACGAGAAAAAGAGGTATAGCGATGGGACGAAGATCAAACCCATCAAAAGGTATCGTCTAATCATAAAGCCTCTATACCTTCGGTGCAGGATCCAGATCGAGAATCCTGAGGTGAGGCTAGCAAAAAGGGCGCCCGGAGGCGCCCTTTTTTAGTCTTTACCGCTCGTGATCGTCGTCGTGATCACCGGGAATGGCGACGCCGAGATCATCGTCTTCGTCATCATCATTGAGTAGCGTGTCATCGTCATCATCGTCGATGTCGACATCGATGTCGTCGATATCGCTGAGGTCTTCCTCATCGTCTTCATCGTCGTCATCGGTTTCTTCGTCTTCTTCGGCGAGGCCGGATTTCCGCTTGCTCTTGGGCGCGGCCATATCCTCATCGGCATCGTCGAGACTGGTCTCGACTTCGTCCTCGTCTACTGTTTCGTCCTCATCATCCTCTTCGGCTTCTGCCGCAGGCTTGGCGGTTTCGTCATCCGGCCGGGCGCGCCGCGGCTTGAGGAGGAGTTCGGGGGTGAATTCATTGCCGCATTTCGGGCAAAGGGCGGGATCTTTTTTCAGGTCGTAGAAACGGGTGCCGCATTCGGGGCAGTCGCGCTTCGTGCCAAGCTCTTCATTAGCCACTGGGTATCTTGCTCCGCTGGGGGAATATCTCTTTTAAAATGGGCTGGAATGCCCTGAAGAGGGCGGTGTTGCCAGAGCCTATGGCCACTGTCAAAAGCGCTGACGCATTTTTCTGAAGGGGGTCCTGTGCCGACACCGATGACCGCGCATCCGGGTGGGCCGCTCAAGGGCGAGGCCGTGCTGCCCGGGGACAAATCGATCTCCCACAGGGCGCTGATTTTCGGGGGTCTGGCCCGGGGGCAGACGCGGATTCGCAACCTGCTGACCGCCGATGACGTGATGCGGACAGCCGCCGCGCTGCGCGGCTTCGGCCTGAGCGTTGAGCGCGAGGGTGAGGAGATCGTGGTTGAGGGCGGGCCATGGCAGTCACCCGATCACATGATTTATTGCGGCAATTCCGGCACGGGCGTGCGCCTCCTGATGGGGGCCGCCGCCGGACAGGGCGTTGCCGTGAGTTTTGAAGGTGATGCCTCCTTGCGGGTCCGGCCGATGGAACGGGTGCTCGAGCCCTTGCGCGATATGGGCCTTGAGGGAACATCGACGGAAGGGCACCTGCCGGTTTCGCTCTCCGCCGGGAGCCTTCGCGCGATCACCTACAGGCTGCCGAAAGCCTCGGCGCAGCTCAAAACCGCGGTGCTGCTCGCGGGTCTCGGGGCCGAAGGGGACACGGTGATCGAGGAGCCGATCCTCTGCCGGGACCACACCGAACGCATGCTGCCGGCCTTTGGCGCGGAGCTCGTGATCGAGGAGATGGGCGAGGGGCGGAAGCTGACCCTGCCCGGACGCCAGCAGCTGAAGGGGGCAAAAGTGACCGTGCCGGGCGATCCGTCTTCGGCGGCGTTCCTGCTGGTCGCTGGCGCCATCCTGTCCGGATCGGAGATCACGCTGCCCGGTGTCCTGATCAATGAGACGCGGATCGGCTTTATCGAGACCCTGCGCGAGATGGGCGCGCAAGTGAGCCTAATGAATGAGCGAGAAGAAGGCGGTGAGCCGATTGCCGATCTGCATGTCCGTTCATCCGCGCTGAAAGCCATTCACCTCGGGCCGGAGCGGGCGCCGGCGCAGATCGACGAATACCCGATACTCGCGGTCGCTGCGGCCTTTGCCGAAGGGACGACAAGGTTCGAAGGGCTTGATGAGTTGCGGGTCAAGGAATCGGACCGGCTCGCCGCAACGGCGGCGCTCCTGACAGAGAATGGGGTCACCTGCCGGACAGGCGAGGACTGGCTCGAAATCGATGGCGGCACGCCGAAAGGCGGCGGGCTCGTCAAAACGCATCACGATCACCGGATCGCCATGTCGTCGCTGATCCTCGGCCTTGGCGCGGCGGAGCCAGTGACGGTCGATGATTGTGAGATGATTGCGACGTCTTTTCCGAATTTTGCCGGACTGATGGCCTCACTGGGTGCCAATATTAAGGAGCATGTCTAAGATAGCCCCAATCTGAACAAGGGGGATATCTTGGCGGCAACCGGAACTGAAAACGAATTCCTGTTTCAGGCTGCGATTTACCTCGGCGCGACGGCTGTGGCCGTGCCGCTGTTCCGTAAGCTCAAGCTTGGCACCGTACTGGGTTTTCTTGCCGCCGGTATCCTGCTTGGCCCATCCGGTTTCGGCCTCCTGCATCAGGAGGAAGGCGTCTTTCACGTCGCCGAACTTGGCGTTGTCCTCTTCCTCTTCGTGATCGGCCTAGAGCTGAGTTTCGGGCGATTATGGTCATTACGGACGACCATATTCGGGCTCGGGCTCAGCCAGATGACCGTGACCGGCCTCGTCATCGCAGGCGGGCTTCATTTCGCAGGACTGTTTGCGCCCGGCCCCTCGCTGATCATCGGTTTTGCACTCGCTTGTTCTTCGACGGCCTTTGCACTGAGCCTGCTTGAGGAACGCCGGGAGTTGAACACCGGCTATGGGGTGAAGGCCTTCTCGGTCCTCCTTTTCCAGGACATGGCCGTCATCCCGCTGCTCGCTGCGATCCCGGTCGTTGCCGCACGGATGAATGGTGATGGGGAAGGGATGGCATTCGGGTTGGAGGACATGGCGCTCGCCGTCCTCGCGTTGATCGCGGTCATCGTGATCTCGAAATATGTCGTCGATTTTGTCTTCCAGATGGTCGCCCGATCTGGCTCACGCGAAGCCTTCACCGCTGCGGCGCTTTGTACGGTCGCGGGCACGGCGCTGATCGTTGACTGGGCTGGGCTCTCTATGGCGCTCGGTGCATTTCTCGCCGGTGTCGTTCTTGCCGAGAGTACGTTCCGTCATCAGATCGAATCCGACATCGAACCCTTCCGTGAAGTCTTTCTTGGCCTCTTCTTCATCGGTGTCGGGATGCAGGTCGACCTCGATATCGTTTTTGCGAACTGGCAAATTGTTCTTGCTGCCGCTGTTGGCCTGATCGTCCTTAAATCCGCGATCCTGTTTGTGCTGGCGCTGATCTTCGGGGCCAAACTGCGGACCGCGTCGCGGGCGGCAGTGATCCTGTCGCAGGGCGGTGAATTCGGATTTGTCGTCTTCTCTCTCTCGGTCGGGCGGGAGATCCTGACCTCTGAAATGGCGACCATTCTTTCCGCCATCGTCACATTGTCGATGATCGCAACGCCGATGCTGGTGATCGCCGTCAACCGGGCGACGATGCCGAAACGCGAAGGGGTGCAGGAATCAGAAGACCTGTCCGATGTGCGCGGCCGGGTGCTGGTCGTCGGCTATGGGCGGATGGGCCAACTTGTGAACCAAATCCTGCTCTCCTCGAATGTCGAGACCATCGCGATTGATTCCGATCCAAGGCGGATCCGGGCAGCAGCGGATTTCGGCAACAAGGTCTATTTCGGAGACGGCACCAATGTGAACCTGCTGGTGCAGGCCGGCGCGCTTGATGTAGATGCGATCATCTTTACCCTGAATGCAAGGGAGCGCCTGAAACCGATTGTCGAGGCGATCCGGGAGCGCTGCCCGAATGTCCGCATTCTCGTGCGGCTGTTTGATCGCTTACATGAAATCGAGATGATGGATGTGAAAACCGATTACGGGGTGAGGGAGCTTTTCGAAAGCTCCCTGATGCTGGCGCGCCAGACCCTCCAGTTCCTCGATTTCTCCGATTCCACCATCGATGACATCATGGCTGAGTTCAGAGAGCGCGACCGAGACCGCATCCTCGCACAGAAAGCCGAAGGTATTTATGCTAAGAAGGAAGTCATGAGAAAGCCCTTCGAAGCGGTCGAAGAGGGGGAGTCCTGATGGCGGATGCCCAGAGCTGGAGCTGGGGCGGATTTGCCTTCTCCTATGTCGCCATGCTGGCGATCATCTGGGTACGTTATGTCATCGTCTCCGGCATCTTCCATGGTGCTATCTGGGGACGGCCCGAGGAAAAAGTTGCGGGCATGAGGCTGGCAAGACAACGGCCGACCATGAAGACGGTGTGGCGGGAGGCGCGGACCTCAATGGGCGTCTCGGTCATCTATGCCCTGCCGGCAGCTTACCTGATTGACGAATGGAAACGGGGCGGCACAGCCTTGTATACCTCGATCAACGGGATAGGGGATATCTTATGGATGCCGATCAGTGTCCTGATTTATCTCGTCCTGCATGACGCCTATTTCTACTGGACGCACCGGATGATGCATCACCCCGCGCTTTATGCCGCGACCCACCGGACGCATCATGTCTCCAAACAGCCGACATCCTGGGCGGCTTTTTGTTTCAGCCCGTGGGAGGCGATCCTCTCAGCCTGGTTCATCCCGGCTCTGGCCTTTGTCATCCCGATGCATATCGGGGCGTTCCTCGCCCTCCTGATGATCATGACATTCAATTCGGTCGCCAATCACACGGGCTGGGAGATCTGGCCCAAGGCGTTCCTTGATGGGCCGATTGGGCGGCATTTGATCACCGCACGGCACCACAATCTTCACCACACGCGGTTTGCCCGCAATTATGGGCTCTATTTCCGCTTCTGGGACAAGGTGATGGGGACGGACGATATGTCCGGCGATCCGATGGCGGTGCCGGTGAGGACCGGATCAGTCAAACAGGCTTGAGACCGATTCCTCATTGGCGATCCGGCGGATCGCTTCAGCGAGGAGAAGATCAACTTTAACCGTTTCGATCTTGTCCGCGCCTGCCTTGCCGGCCTCATTGCCAATCGAGTCAGTGACGACGAGCCGGGTCAAGTTCTCGGCATTCTGCACGCGAGAGATGGCATCGCCGGAGAGCACGCCATGGCTGACATAGGCCGAGACGCTTTTTGCACCCTTGGCGACTAGCGCATCGGCGGCTTTTACCAGCGTCCCACCTGAATCGACGATATCGTCGAAGAGGACGCAATGCTTGCCATCCACGTTGCCGATAATGTTCATGACTTCTGCTTCGCCCGGTGCCGGACGGCGCTTGTCGACAATGGCAAGATCGGCATTGTCGAGCCGCGAGGAAAGGGTCCGTGCCCGGACCACCCCACCGACATCCGGCGAGACGACAGTGATCTGGTCGATCTCATCCGCATGGTGACGGCGGATTGCCTCTTCCATGACCTTGACGGCATAGAGGTTGTCGGTCGGGATATCGAAAAAGCCCTGAACCTGTCCGGCGTGAAGGTCGATCGTCAGCACGCGGTCGGCCCCGGCGGTGGTGATCAGGTTGGCGATCAGCTTGGCCGAAATCGGCGTGCGGGGACCGGCTTTGCGGTCCTGACGGGCATAACCGAAATAGGGGATGACGGCGGTGATCCGGCTGGCCGACGCGCGGGAGAGCGCATCGATCATGATCAGCAGTTCCATCAGATAGTCATTCGCCGGATGCGAGGTCGACTGGATGACAAAGACATCCTCACCACGGACATTCTCGGAAATCTCGACGCGGACTTCGCTGTCAGCAAAACGCTGGACCAGCGCTTTGGCGAGCGGGGTGTCGAGACGCTGGCCGATGGCCTCGGCGAGCTTGGGGTTCGCGTTACCGGCTAGGAGTTTCATGGCGCAGGGGTCCTCTGGCAGGGGGCGACGGCGTCTCTGTGAAGATAGTATGACAGAATTTCAACCTGTAGATAGCGCTATCACTGAGATGTTCCGGCCATAATCTGCATCGCCATTGGCACGCGATGCCCGGTAGCTGAACCAGTCCTCTGGCGTCGTCAGCGTGCATCCGCCCGTGTCCCCGATTCGGGCTTCGTCGATGCCTGATTCGGTGAGCCGCCAGCGTACGAAGCTGACATGATCATAGATCGATTTGCCGGGGCGCTCCCCGGGGGAGAAGAAACGTTCCGCTACCGGATATTTACCAGTCACCTCGTCGATAAGGTCGTCGCCGACTTCGAAAGCAGGCGCCCGCAGACAGGGACCGATGGCGGCCGAGAGGCTATCGGCCCCCGCGCCTTTCTCGGCCATGAGGGCGATGGTCGCCTCAAGGATGCCGTCGAGGCTGCCGCGCCATCCGGCATGGGCTGCACCGATGAGACAGTCTCCGGCGAAAAGGACTGGCACGCAATCGGCGGCAAGAACGCCGATGGCAAGGCCCGGCGTGGCGGTGACCAGTGCGTCGGCGCGGACCTGTTCAGTAGGCGGCTCATCTAGGAAGGCAGCGATAGTGGAATGCGTCTGATAGCCCGTGACCAGATGCTCCGCTCCAAGATGGTCGCGAATGCGGTTCCGGTTCTCGGCCACGGCGGCAGGATCATCACCGGAGCCGGGCCCGGCATTCAGACCTGCATAAATGCCTTCACTGACGCCGCCCGCCCGGCCGTAAAAACCATGCGGGATCTGGCCGAGTAGAGGGGAGGTGCGGGCCGGCAGGCTCACGAAAATCCGGCAGGCTCAGCCATGCCCGGCGAGGAGAGGCAGAGCACTTTGAAGAGCTCGCCCATCTCTTCGGGATGGATCAGGCGGCGGGCGCCAGTCACGAGGTTTTCAGCCTCATCTCCTGCGGCGCGTGCAAGGACATCAAGCCGGTTGGTGAAGCCGAGCCGATTGAGAAAATCTCCCTGCCGCACGGGGCCATCAACGCGCGCGCCTGCGCTGCGTCCAGCTCGGGCAAGGGCGGCAAAATCGACATGAGCGGTGATATCGACCTCACCCGGCGTCTCCAGCGGGTGGCAATATTCATGGCGTTTGACGGCCTGGAACGTATCGCCAAAGCCTGAGCGGCCATGGCCGTAATCAATGATCAGGACCCGTCCCTTGTTCTGGAAAAGACGATCGCTGAGGTCTTCGACCAGCCGCCGGGAGATGTCCGAGCTTTCAAAGATCGCTTCGACGGGGGCCGGAGAGGGTACGCCAGCCGGATCGGGATAGGCAGCTTCTGAGAGTTCAAAGGCAAAGCCGCTCTCATCTTCGTTCTTGCCGACCAGGCGCTCCCGCCACGGATGATCGCCCTCAAGGTCGACTTTGACGAATTGCCGGATCGGCAGGCAGTCAAAGAATTCATTGGCGACCACGAGGAGCGGGCCGTTGGGGATGTCATCGAGGCTGGTCCGCCAGACGATATGCGGATGGGCTTCGGCCAGCGCGCGCTGCTGGGCATGGCGCAGGCGGCCTGAATTTTCGATCATGGTGATGCGGGCGGCCTCGAGGAATTTCGGGCGAAGCTGGCCGACCCGGAGGATGTCCTTCATCAGCGTGCCGCGGCCGGGGCCGAACTCGACAAGCTGGAAAATCGAGGGCGCGCCGATTGCCTCCCATGACTCGATCAGCCATGCGCCGATCAGCTCCCCGAAAATCTGGCTGATCTCCGGCGCGGTCGTGAAATCGCCCTGCGTGCCGAAGGGATCGCGCGTCGAGTAATACCCGTGCTGGGGATGGCTAAGCGCATCGGCGAGGAAGTCCCCGACCGTGATGGGCCCGTGATCGGAGATCAACTGGAGGAGCCGCTCGGCGAGGGGAGTCGGGGAAGGCGGAGTTTTCGGTTCGGTCTGACTGGTCATGCGGCGGCCAGCTTGCGCTGATTCCATGCCCGCCAGACGAGCCAGGTGCCAAGCGCCACCATCGGCAGGGACAGCATCATGCCGCGGGTGAGAAAGCCCAAGGGTCCTGCGAATTTATAATCATCCGGCTCGCGGAAGAATTCGACGAAAAACCGGGCGAGACCATAGCCTGCCACAAAAAGGCCGGTCGCCATGCCTGGCAGGCGTAAGACCGCAAAACGGGTGACCGCAATCCGTATCAGGATGAAGAGGACAACCCCTTCTAGGAACGCCTCATAAAGCTGGCTGGGGTGCCGGGGCACCGCGTCCTGCGAGTAGACCCAAGAATCCGTCTGATCGTCATAATAGGAAGGGAATTTGACTGCCCAAGGACCATCCCATGGGCGGCCATAAAGCTCACCATTGATGAAGTTCGCGATCCGCCCAAAGAACAGCCCGATCGGTGCTGCGCAGGCAAAAAGATCGCCGAGGGCGAACGGATTGATCTTGTGTTTGCGGGAGAAATAGAGCGTGGCGAGCGCCACCCCGATCAACCCGCCGTGAAAGGACATGCCTCCAGTCCAGATCGCCAGCGGCTCCCACACCGGAATGCTGCCAAAGACGCGCGGCCATTCGGCAAACGGCTTCCACATCATTTCCGGCCGGTAGAAGAGGACGAACCCCAATCTGCCGCCCAGAATGATCCCGAGGGTGACGAAGAAGAGAACATCATCAAGCTGGGTCTTGTTGATCGGCGGTTTGGTCTGGACCGCGCCCGGTCCCTTCCAGCGCTCAGGCTGTTGCAGAAGGCGCGTCAAATAGTACCAGCCTAGAACGATGCCGGCGATATAGGCCAGCGCATACCAGCGGATCTGGAAAGGCCCCAGGCCAATGAAGACGGGATCAATCTCGGGATAGGGCATTGGCGGCCTTGGTTGATGACTGTCGCGTAGCCCCGCCCCTTTACCGTGCAGCGCTGAAAGAGCAAAAGGTGTGATCCATTCCCATGATACTTATTTCATGAGGGGTGTGAGTAAGTTTGGAGCCTTCCCATGCAGACAAAAAATCCTGTTCTCGACGGTTTTGCCCGTGCGGTCTCTGAAGCGGCCGGCATGGCGGATGGCGTCCGTAAAGAGGCGGAAACCGTGATGCATTCGGGGATGCAGCGCTTCCTCGCCGATCAGGACCTTGTCCCTCGCGAGGAATTCGAGGTGGTTCGCGAGATGGCGATCAGGGCGCTTGATGAGGTCGAGGCACTGCGTGCCGAGTTGGACGCTCTCAAGAAGAACGCCTAGAACCGTTATCGGATACTATAACGCCCGGAAGTTGGGAGCCGGGCTAAAGCCCCGTAATGCCTGTGAACTTTTTCACATGAGCGATGAGCGCTTGGCCCGGGGCCCGAGTCAATTCTGTATGATGTAGTGCAGGGCGCCCCCCTGCGATGTGTGGAGCCAGACCGATGGCAGCAAGTGCGACGACAATCGAAGAATTTACCGCGATCGACCCGCTTGAAACCCTCGAGGTCTTTGCGCGGCGGGCTGATATGGATGCCCAGCGGATCGATGAGACTGAGCTGCATGTGAACCTCAATGGCTCTTGGCGGGATGTCGGGATCTGGTTTGCCTGGCGCACCGAAGCGCAGGTTTTGCAGATTGGCGCGCCGCTCGAAATGCGCGTGCCGAAAGCCCGTGCGGCTGAAGTCTATAAGCTCCTCGCGCTTGTCAATGAGCGGCTGTGGTTCGGCCATTTCGACCTCAATGTCGAAGAGGGCGGCATCGTCTATCGCAACAGCGCGGTTCTGCCGGTCGGTCAGTCGATTGATGACTGTCAGGCGGAGATCCTTCTGCGCGGCGCGATGGATGCGTTCGAGCGCTTCTACCCTGCGTTCAATTTCGCAATCTGGGGCGGCATGGCTGCCGAAGAAGCGCTCGATGCGGCGGTCTCGGATACGGCAGGCACTGCCTGAGCGGACATTTTGCCGATTGAACCGCTGAGGGAGCTGTCTTAGGGCTGCTCCCCGTGACCAATCTGTCATCTCATCTGATGCGTCCAAAGGCGCTGCTCCTTGTCCTGACCATGCTTGCGCTGGTTCTGGCGGGGAATGCGCGCGCCTCCATGCCTGTCATGCCGCCTGCCGGCAGTTTCGAACAGGCGATCGCGGCGGCGGATGATCCGATCGAATTCCTCCTCCTGCTGACATCCGGCTATTGTGACAATTCCGGCGAGGACGGGGAGAATTCCGGCGGGCCGCATTGCGCCTTCTGCGTTGTCACTGCCGCCATGCCCGATGAGATAAGGTCCCTGCCGCAACAACCGCGGGCGCCGCCGCTGCGCGTTGTCTCCATCGACGCCCAGCACCAGCCTGCCTCCCGCGCCGTTCATATCCACGGCCTCCGGGCACCGCCTCTGTCTGCCTGAAACAACTTTCTTCGTTTCAGTCGCAGTACAGAGGATTTTTCCATGCGCAAACTCAGTCTTGCCGCGCTTTGCGTGGCCCCGCTCGCCATTTCGTCCGCCCTTGCCGACGATATCGCCTCCGCCCTTGATCATGGCCCCATCGGTGTGATGGGCGACCACCTCCACAATAAGGGAGAGTGGATGCTGTCCTATCGCGCTATGCGCATGGACATGGAAGGCAACCGAATCGGCACGGACAGTATCTCTCCGGCCCGGATCGCGACCACCATCCCCAACCGTTTCGGCATGCCGCCGACGCTTCGCGTCGTGCCGCTGGAGATGCAGATGACCATGCATATGGTCGGGGCGATGTATGCGCCCACGGACAATATCACGCTCATGGTGATGGGGAATTATGTCACCAAAGAGATGGACCACCTGACCTTCCAGGGCGGGATGGGCACCAATGAGCTGGGCGAATTCACGACCGAGGCCAGCGACTTTGGCGACACCTCCGTCACGGCACTGTTCCGCATCTGGAAAGAAGAACACGCCCAGATCCATGGTGGGATCGGGCTGTCCCTGCCGACCGGTTCGACCGATGAGACGGACACGGTGCTCTCACCGATGAACACGATGCCGGAGCTGCGCCTGCCATATCCGATGCAGCTTGGCTCGGGAACTTATGATCTCCTGCCGTCCCTGACCTTCACCAACAAGACGCATGATGCGCGTTTCGGCGGCGGGGTGCAGTATTCGGGCGTCATCCGCCTTGATGAGAATGATGAGGGCTATGCGCTCGGTGACAAGCATCAACTGACTGCCTGGGGGGCATGGTCGCCCGATCCGCGCGTCTCTTTCTCCCTTCGTGGTACGGCGATGAGTATCGGTGAAGTTGACGGCATCGATGCGATGATCGCGGCGCCTGTCCAGACGGCGAACCCTGATTTTCAGGGCGGCGAGACCGTCGAGGTTGGCCCCGGCATCAATCTTTACGCCGTGGACGGACCGCTCAAAGGTCACCGGTTGGCTTTTGAAGTCATGTTCCCGGTCTCCCGCGATCTCAATGGCCCCCAGCTTGAGACCGACTGGACGGCCACGCTTGGCTGGCAGAAATCCTTCTGAGACCGTTTCTGATGAAGCGGATAATCACACGCATTCACCTGTGGGCCGGACTGTTGCTTGGCCTGCAGGTCGCCATCTGGATGGCGTCCGGCGTCATCATGAGCTGGTTTCCTATCGAAGAGGTGAGGGGGGAGACGCGGGCGGTGCCTGCCATCCCCGACCGGATAAGCCTTGCGGATGCAAGGATCGACCTTGCCCCGGTGCTGGCAGAGCACCAGCCGGAAGTCATCCGTCTGAAGATGTTCCGGGGGAGCCCGGTTTTTCATCTTGAGGCAGGAGCGGCTACGCTGCTTCTCGATGCGACAAGCCTTGAGCCTGTCGTGATTGATGAACGCCTTGCTTTGGCAATTGCGCGGGATGATTACATGGGCGAGGCCCCTGATGCCGCCGTGCGCCTGATCGAAACGGACCCGCCGCTTGATTATGCGGGGAGCCTGCCCGTCTGGCAGGTGAAGCTCCATGATCGGCACGGCACGCGGATCTATATCTCGCCGGAGGATGGCCGGATCACGGCGCGGCGCAACAATGTCTGGCGGCTCTATGATACGTTCTGGATGCTGCATATCATGGATTATGGCGAGCGGCATGATTTCAACAATCCGCTGGTCAAGACGGCGTCTCTCACGGGGCTGATCTTTGCGCTGTCGGGGCTTTTTCTCGTGATCTTCCGCCTGCGCTCGGGGCGCTACGAAGCGGAGATAAAGCGTATGCGGAGTAGAATTTTCAAGTCTGAGAATTAACTGAAAATCCTCCCTCCGCACATCCCCGCGCAGGCGGGGATCCGGTCCTGGGTGGGATAGTCAGAGTTCATCTTCTTCAATTTTGAAATGACAGAGCGGTGCCTCAGAGGCAGATCCCCGCCTGCGCGGGGATGAGCGGGCGGAGAGATCAAGAGACCCCCCGTTGAGGTCAGGGTCCAACCTGCCTAAGTCCCCCGGATGACAGACAAACTTTCCGTGATCCTGATCGGTGCCGGCAATATGGGCGGCGCCATGTTCCAATCCTGGGTGAGAGCGGGGATCCTCGATCCGGCCCGGTCGGCGGTGATTACCCCGAACCCTAAACCATGGCTGCTCGATCTGTCTGATGAGACCGGCATTCCGATCAATCCGGTCGATGATGGCGAGGGCTATGACATCGCGGTTCTCGCGGTGAAGCCGCAAATGTTCGCTGATGTCCTGCCGGGGCTTTCATGGCCGAACATGGAAAAGACGGTCTTCGTCTCGGTGGCCGCAGGTCTGCCGATCGGGGAGATTGAGAACATTCTCAAATCCAATATTGCCGAGCCGCATGTCGTGCGCGGCATGCCGAACCTGCCGGTCTCAGTGGGTGAGGGGTTGACGCTGATGGCCTCCGGTCAGGCGGTCAGCGACGCTGAACAGTCAAATGTCAAACGCCTGCTCGCTTGCGCCGGGGATGTCATCGTTATGGACGATGAAGACGGGCTCGACCGCTATGTCGGCACGTCGGGGTCCGGCACGGCGCTGGCGCTGCTGCTGGTCGAAGCCATGGAAGATGCCGCCATGTCGTTGGGTGCCGATGAGGCCGCCGCGCGGCGGATGGCCGAGCAGGTCTTTGTCGGCGCTGCCGCGCTGCTTAAATCCGATGATCGTCCGGCCTCGGAACTTCGGGCGGCGGTCACCTCGAAAGGCGGGACGACGGCGGCGGGGCTTGCCGTTCTAGATGATGAGAAAAATGGCCTCCGCCCCCTGATGAAACGCGCTGTCGATGCAGCCTATGCGCGTGCAAGGGAGCTTGCGGGGAAATGACCGCGCTGTTCGTCCACGACGTTTTCGGCGAGCATGAGACCCCGCCCGGCCATGTGGAACAGCAGGGCCGCTACTGGGCCGTCGATCGCGAACTGGTAGGCGAAGAATATTCAGATCTAAAGCGCGAAATCCCGCCGCTGGCCGATTGGGACGATCTCACCCGCGCGCATGAGGCGGTCTATGTCGATGCGATTCGCGGGGCCGCGCCGCAGGACGGTATGGTCCAGCTTGATCCCGATACCTTCATGGGCCCGCATTCGCTGGAAGCCGCGCGACGCGGCGCAGGCGGCGCGATGGCAGCGGTCGATCTTGTGATGACAGGCAAGGCCGGCAACGCCTTTGTCGCAGCGAGGCCTCCGGGCCATCATACTGTGCCCGGCCGGGCAATGGGGTTCTGCCTTTTCAATAATGCCGCGCTCGCTGGCCTTCATGCGAGGGCCGTGCATGGCGCGAACCGAATCGCGGTCGTCGATTTTGATGTCCATCACGGCAATGGCACGCAGGATATCCTCGAAGCCGACGAAAACGCCTTTTTCGCTTCCAGCCATGAATGGCCACAATATCCGGGCACGGGCCGAGAGGCTGAGCGCGGGATTGCCGGGAATTGCCACAATGCACCCCTGTCGAGCGGGGAGGGATCCCACGCCTTTCGCCGTGTCTGGGGTGACCGGCTGTTACCAGCGCTCAGTGACTTTGCCCCTGATATTATTGTGATTTCCGCAGGCTTCGATGCCCACCGGGCCGATCCTGTCGGTGGGCTCGAACTGGTCGAGGATGATTTTGCCTGGATCACAGATCAGATCGCACAAATTGCCGCCGAGACCTGTCAGGGCCGCATCGTCTCGGTGCTCGAGGGCGGCTATGACCTTGAGGCGCTTGCCTCTTCGACAGGCGCGCATGTGAAAGCCCTCGCCAGAGCGGACGGTCGCCGCTAGAGGCCCTTTGATGATCGGCAGGATAGTCACCGTTCGGCATGGCCGCCCGGATATGGACCGGAATGTGCGCATTACCGCCAAGGAGTATGGCGAGTGGTGGGCGCAATATGACCTGTCGGGGCTCGCCCCCGGACAGGAGCCTTCAGAAGAGCTCAAGACCATTGCGGCGGAGTGCGATGTCATCATCTGCTCGACCATGCCGCGGGCGATCGAGACCGCCGCGAAAATCGTCGGGGATGCCACCCGCATCGTGCCGCGCGATGCGATCTTTGTCGAAGCGCCGCTACCGGCGCCGCCCATCCCCTTCCTCAAGCTCAATCCGACCATGTGGGGCCGCGTTTCGCGCGTCTTCTGGTTCCTCGGCTTTGCCCCCAACGGCATGGAGAGCCATCTGGCCGCCCGCCGCCGGGTCAAGCGCGTCATCGGGCGGCTTGTCGAATATGCCGAGCGGGGAGAGGATGTGCTGCTCGCTGCGCATGGCTATCTGAACTGGATGATCGACGGCGAGATCCGCCGCATGGGCTGGCAACGCGTCCAGCATCATGGCGGCAATGATTTCTGGTCCTTCCGCGCCTATCGTATGCCCGCGCGGCGCACCCAATCGACAAAAGAGGCCCTGACCGCAGAATGACTGACAAGGATATCAAATCGCTCGCTTTTGAAGAGGCGATGACCGAACTCGAAGGCATCATTGACCGGCTGGAGAATGGCGATGTGCCGCTCGAGGAGTCGATTGCGCTTTATGAGCGCGGCGCGGCCCTCAAAGCCCATTGCGAGACCAAGCTGCGCGCGGCGAAAGAGAAGATCGAGAAGATCGTGCTCGACCCTGATGGCCAGCCCAAGGCGGAACCCGCCCAGTTCGACTAATCGAACATCGGCCGCCCGAATGCCCGATATCTGCCGCATAAGCGCGCAACACTGGGCTCATGGCTTGCCAGCCAACCGAAGAGGCACGCATACTGCCTTGATTGGAACGGAAGAATTCTATGCCCATCGAAACTCCCCTGCTCGACAAAGTGACAACGCCGGAAGAGCTGCGAAAGTTGGACCGGTCAGAGCTGCGCCAACTGGCAGATGAGCTGCGGGATGAAGTGATCGATGCGGTCTCGGTGACGGGCGGGCATCTGGGGGCCGGGCTCGGCGTCGTCGAGCTGACGACCGCCATCCACTATGTCTTCAACACGCCGGACGACAAGCTGATCTGGGATGTCGGACATCAATGCTATCCGCACAAGATCCTGACCGGGCGTCGTGACCGTATACGGACATTGCGTCAGAAGGATGGGCTCTCCGGGTTCACCAAGCGGTCTGAAAGCGAATATGATCCGTTTGGCGCGGCCCATGCCGCAACCTCGATCTCAGCGGCGCTCGGCATGGCCGTCGCGCGGGATCTGAAGGGCGAAGACAACCGCGTCGTTGCTGTGATCGGCGATGGGTCGATGTCGGCGGGCATGGCCTATGAGGCGATGAACAATGCCGGCGACCGGGGCGGGCAGCTCACCGTCATCCTCAACGATAATGACATGTCGATTGCGCCGCCCGTCGGGGCGATGAGCGCGTATCTCGCGCGTGTGGCGTCTTCGGATAAATATCACGCCTTCCGGAATCTGGCGAAACAACTCGCCAAGAAGCTGCCAAAGCGGCTTTATCGGGGCGCGGAGAAAGTCGAGGAATTCTCTCGCAGTTTCGTCACAGGCGGAACGATGTTCGAGGAGCTCGGCTTCTACTATGTCGGCCCGATTGACGGGCACAATATGGAGCATCTCGTGCCGGTGCTTGAGAATGTCCGTGAGCTGACCGATGCGCCAGTGCTCGTCCATGTCGTCACGCAAAAAGGCAAGGGCTATGAGCCTGCCGAGAATGCCGCCGACAAATATCACGGCGTTTCGAAATTCGACGTCATTTCCGGCGAGCAGAAGAAATCAAAATCCAATGCGCCGAGCTACACCTCCGTCTTTGCCAAGCAACTCGTCGAGGAAGCACGCCGCGATGAACGCATCATCGGCGTGACCGCAGCCATGCCGGCGGGGACTGGGCTCGATAAGTTCATGACTGAATTCCCCGACCGCTGTTTCGATGTGGGCATTGCGGAGCAACATGCCGTGACCTTCGCGGCGGGGCTTGCCGCCGAGGGTCTGGTGCCGTTTGCTGCGATCTATTCGACTTTCCTGCAGCGGGCATATGATTCTGTCGTTCACGACGTCGCGTTACAGGGCCTGCCGGTGCGCTTTGCGCTCGACCGGGCGGGGCTTGTCGGTGCCGATGGCGCGACCCATGCGGGCGCGTTCGATACGGCCTATCTGGGGTGCCTGCCGGGGATCGTTCTTATGGCGGCAGGGGATGAGGCCGAACTCGTCCATATGACGCATACGGCCGCGATGTTTGATGAAGGCCCGATCGCCTTCCGCTTCCCTCGCGGGGAAGGCCTCGGCGTTGAAATGCCGGAAGCGGCGCAATTCCTAGAGATCGGCAAGGGCCGGATCCTGCAGGAAGGCACTAGCGTTGCGCTTCTCTCCTTTGGCGGACGATTGGGTGAGTGCCTGAAAGCCGCGGATCAGCTTGCCGCGCGTGGCCTTTCAACCACGGTGGCTGATGCACGCTTTGCCAAGCCGCTCGATGAAGATTTGATCCGGCGCCTTGCATCCGAGCATGAAGTCCTGCTGACAGTCGAAGAAGGCAGTGTCGGGGGCTTTGGCGCCTTCGTTCTTCATTTCCTGTCACGCGAGGGGATGCTGGATACGGGCCTGAAAGTCCGTACCCTGACCCTGCCGGATATCTATCAGGATCAGGGCTCGCCTGCTGAAATGTATGAAGAGGCGCAGTTGCAAGCCGCCAATATCGTCGATGCGGTAACGCGGCTTTTTAGCGATGCGGCCGTGTCGGCCGGCGATCTGCGCGCCTGAAAGCAGGAAGGGTGAGATATTTCCGGCTCCGACAATTCGGTGATCCGATAGATAAATCCATTCCTGAGACTTTCTTCTACCAAGTCGACGATGACGGACGTGTGCTCCGGCTGATTGAAATAAGCCATGATGGGCAAATTCTGTGGGATTCAGTTGAGGCCCGTGAATGTCCCGGAGATGTCGTCGGCGTTTCCAGTTGCATTGAGGGAAGCTGGGATGATGCTCGATTGAAGTGGGATAATCCTGAAGCGGATGAAACAGGCGTTTCCTGCACCGCTATCGGCAGAGAAGAATTTGAATCGCAATGGTTCAAAGCCCAATCCATGGGGTCTGGCCTTCGTAGTTCAGGTTCCAGTTCATCATGACCCGTCTTGACGCTTACCTTGTCGAAACCGGCGCAGTGCGCAGCCGCGAGCGGGCGAAAGATGCCATCAAGGCCGGGCTCGTCCGTGTCGATGGAGAGGTCGTCCGCAAAGCATCACTTGTGATCCGTCCCGAACAGGATGTGACCTGCGAAGGCGAAACACATTCCTATGTCTCGCGCGCAGCGCTGAAACTGGTCCATGGGCTTGAGCATTTCTGCCTGTCGCCAAAGGGCAGGATCTGTCTTGACCTCGGCGCCTCGACCGGCGGGTTCTGCGAAGTCCTGCTCGAAGGAGGGGCAGCGAGGATCTATGCCGTCGATGTGGGACACGGACAATTGCATGAGAGCCTGCTCAATGACCCCCGAATTATGAATATGGAGGGGGTCCATGCGAAGGCCCTCTCATCTGAGACCGTTCCCGATCCCATCGAATTTCTCACCTGCGATGTCAGTTTCATCAGCCTCCTGAAAGCCCTGCCGCCTGCGATGGCGCTGTGTACGCCGAGCGCGGAGATGGTCGTTCTCATCAAGCCGCAATTCGAAGTCGGCCCGGACAATATCGGCAAAGGCGGACTTGTCTCTCTCAGTGCCGAGGAACAGCGGGCATTTGCCGAGACCCATATCCTGCCGGAGATTGAAGCTCTGGGATGGGAGATCCTTGGCCTGACCGAAAGCCCGATTAAGGGCGGGGACGGCAACACCGAATTCCTGCTGGGGGCGCGGCGTCATGGCGAGGCGTAGAAGCAGCGGAAGGCCCAAACCTTCCGCTCACGAAGAAGTCCTGACTATCGATCGGCTCGCTGTATCCGGGGCCGGAATGGCGGGCGATATTTCCGTGCCCTTCACTTTGCCGGGGGAAAAGGTGCAGGCCGCCGTCAAACAGCGCGCCGCCGAACCACTTGAGATTCTGACTACGAGCGCCCAGCGTGAGGCGCCACTTTGCCAGCATTTCGGGATGCCGGGTGAGGGTTGCGGCGGCTGTTTCCATCAGCATTTAGGGCTTGCCAATTCTCTGGTGCTGAAACGCGACAATCTGATCGCAGCAGTCAAAGCCGCCGGGCTGACCCCACCAGAAATCACGGTTCATCAGTCTCCGCTGAAAAGCCGTCGCAGGGCGTCCCTGACCATGATCCGTACCGGGAAGGGCTGGCAGTTCGGGTTCAATCGCTGGCACAGCCATCAGCTCGTGCCGATGCTCGAATGCCATATCCTTGCGCCGGAACTGTTCGCCTTCGCGCAAGGGATGAGTAAGGCGGCGAATACCTTCTTTCCCAATTCGGCGAAGAAAGCAGGGTTGTCCCTGACCCTGACGGATGAAGGGATTGATGCCGAGATCACCCATATTGCGGAGGACGAGTTCGATCTTTCAGCAAGGGAGGGGCTGGCGGCGCTGGCCGCCGAGCATGGAATTGCGCGCCTCGCGATTGCCGGTGTGCCGCAATATCAGTCGCGCCCGGCGGTGATGCATCTCGACGGGGTGCCGGTGGCCCTCCCGCCCTCGAATTTCCTTCAGGCGACAAAGGACGGGCAGACATTTCTGACCGATGAGGTCATCAAGGGGGCGGGCGATGCGCCGCGCGTGGCGGATCTTTTCTCCGGGCTCGGCACATTCGCCTTGCCGCTCAGCCGCAGGGCCGGCGTGCTCGCCGTCGACAGTGACGGTCCGGCCATGGCGTCGCTGACAACCGCCGTCAGAACCCATGGTCGTCGGGTCGATACCATGACGCGCGATCTCTTCGACCTGCCGCTCACCCCGGCAGAGCTTGAAGGTTTTGACGCTGTCGTGATGGACCCGCCGCGTGCCGGGGCTGAAGCGCAGGCGCGAGAGCTGGCGCGCTCGAATGTTCCGGTCGTCGTGTCGGTCTCTTGCCTGACGAAATCCTTCGCGCGAGATGCGGCGATCCTGTCGGGCGCCTACGAACTGGTCTCGCTCGCATTGCTCGATCAGTTCGTCTTCTCCAGCCATATGGAGATGGCCGGCATCTTCCGTCTTAAAACAGGCGGACTGCGATAGCCGCCTTGCCAACGGGTTTGGCCGGGTCATTGTGCCAGCCCGTGACGTCTAGAAAAGCAATGCGACGGCCACGCTGGATGACGCGGGCTTCGCCCTGCATGTCCATGTCGCGGGCGGGGCGCAGGAAATCGCAATGCACACTGACCGTCTTGAGATTATCCGTCTCGCGGCCTCGGCCAATCAGCTCCGCCGTGGCGCAGGTCTGAAGGAAGCTGGAGACGACCCCGCCATGCAGGGCCCGGATGAATTCATTGCCGATATGGCGTTCAGCAAAGGCGAGCCTGAAGCGCAGCGCGCCATCCTCAAGCGTTGCCGAGAAATCGAGCCATTGCAGCATGTTCGAGCGTGCCGCCCATTCCGAAATGCGCGCGATGCTGTCCTCATTCGGGGCGGGGAAGAAATCATCACTCACAAGCGTGATCCTTTCACTGCCGGGGATTTCGTGCCGACCATGAAGGTACCGTCAGCCTGCGCGATGGGGCTGTTATTTGCGGTGTAGATCGTGCCCTGACAGGAGGCGACATCATCGGCGATCGAATCGCAGGTCGCCTTGATCCGCATTTCGCTGCCCGGTGCAGCGCCCTCGAAAAAATCCGTCTTCAGATTGATGGTGGCCATCGGCTCGAATGTATCCATCCGGCTCCAGGCGGCAACGGCCAGTACCGTGTCGAGCAGGATCGTGAAAAAGCCGCCATGCATCACCTTGCCATCGGCGAAATGGTCCGGGAAGCGGCCCTCGAATTCAACAACGCCCCGGCCCACCATGGTCGGCTTCATCGGGATCGTTTTGAACAGCTCATGCTGGGTCTGGGCGTGATGGTGGAAGGCGTCGAGCGCCTTGCGGGTCGCCTCTGTCAGATCACCGCCATTGGTCATGATTTGTCGGCACCGCCGAGTTTTTCTTCTTCATACTGAATGCCCCAGCCAATGATCTGGCGCCACAGCGCCTCGGCCAGCGCCTGAGGCAGGCCTTGCGCCTCTGCCTTGTCGCGGACACGGTCGATCACCTGCTGGATGCGCCATGGCACGGTTGCCTCGGCGGGAGAGGATTTGAGCTGCCACGCCCGGTCGACATAGCCCCAGCGCTCAACGAGCAGGCCGACCAGCGCATCGTCGATACGGTCGATTTCCTTGCGGACAGCGTCCATGTCGGGGCAATCTTGGGGGCTGGTCGTCATGGGCTCTCTCTTTCGGTCAGAACGGTGGCGCCGCGATGTAGCGTTTTGTGCACCGGGCATTTGTCGGCAATTTCATAGAGCCGCTGTCGTACCGTGTCATCCATGTCGCCTTCAAGCGTCAGGGTCCGGGTGAAGATATCGGGCTTCATCTCGCCTTCTTCCATCTCGGCGACCTGCTTGGCGTGGGTTTTCTCGTGCCGGACAGAACAGGAAGCCTTCGCCAGCGGGATCTTCTTATGATCCGCATACATGCGCAGGGTCATGACGGTGCAGGCGCCGAGCGCGGCGGAGAGAAGGTCATAGGGGCTGGGGCCGGAGCCGAGGCCGCCGACCTCTTTGGGCTCATCGCCGATGATCGCATGATCGCCCGATTTGATGAGAACCTGATATTTGCCCTGCGCGGTTTCGGTGACGCAGACGGCGTCTTCGGTTTCGGCTTCGGGTTCGTTAGAGGCCGGCAGGTCGAGATAGCGTTCGGCCCAGGCGGCGATGACGCTCGCGGCATAGGCGGCATCGCGCGGCTTTGAGAGAAGGTGATCGGCTGTGTCGAGCGAGACATAGCTTTTGGGATGGCGGGCGGCGAGGAACAGCTCTGATGCGTTCTCGATGCCCACTGTCTCATCCGTAGGCGCATGAAGGATCAGCAGCGCCTTATCGAGCGTCTTGACACTCTGCTTGATGTCGTGGCGCTCAAGGTCGTCGATGAACTGTTTCTGGATACAGAAATCGCGCTGACCGAGCTGGACCTGCGCGACGCCTTCGGCGCGTATTTCGGGCAGTATTTCTGCAAAATGCCCGGTGATGTGATGGACATCGGCGGGGGCGTTGATCGTGGCGACAGCTTTCACGCTGCTCATTGAGGCCGCAGCGGCAGTGACAGCAGCTCCGCCAAGCGAATGACCGATCAGAAGGGACGGCGCCTCGTAATGCTCACCGAGATAATCTGCCGCGCGGCGCAGATCGCCGAGATTCATCGAGAAATTCGAGGAGGCAAAATCGCCGCCCGAATGGCCGAGCCCGGTAAAATCGAACCGCATCACCCCGATGCCGGATTTCGTCAGGGCACTGGCAATGACGCGGGCCGCCGCGATGTCTTTCGAACAGGTGAAGCAGTGCGCGAACAGCGCGAAGGCTTTGACGGGGCCGGTCGGAAGGTCGATGCGCGCGGCGAGCTTTGCGCCATTGCCGCCGTCAAACGCCGCCTTGATGGGATGGGCTGACATATGAGCCTCCTTTTTTGACGGCAGCGGCGGTGTCAGGGGCGAGCACCTGCCGCGGCCGAACCGAATGTCACATTCGGATTGTTCGAGAAGAGCATGCCTTTGGTGACAGGCAATTCTGCGGCGGCACCGAGAAAGGTCCGCACCGCAAGAGGGTAGAGGAGCTGTTCGGCGTCACGCACACGGGCCGAGAGAGCAGGCAGATCATCCTCTGGCAGGCGCGGCACGGCGCCCTGCGCGATGATCGGCCCGGCATCAAGCTCGGGGATCACCGCATGGACCGTCGAGCCGGTGATGGTGACATCGCTTGCCAGCACCTGCTCATGCGCCCGGTTGCCGCGAAAGGCCGGCAGGAGGGCGGGGTGGATATTCAGCATACGTCCCAGCCAGTGCTCGGTGAAGCCGGTGGTCAAAATGCGCATGAAGCCGGCAAGACAGACAAGCTCGATCCCGGCTTCGGTCAAGGCATCAAGGATCGCGGCATCAAACGCCTCGCGACTGTCATAATCGCGATGCGGAATGACAAGGGTCGGGATGTCTGCCTTTTCTGCGCGTTCCAGCCCCTTCACGCCGGGCTTGTTCGAGATGACCAGCGCGATGTCAGCGGGGAAGTCTTCGTCTTCAGCCGCATCGATCAGGGATTGCAGGGTCGTGCCGCTGCCCGAAATCAGGACGGCTGTTTTCTTCCGGGCACTGCTCATGCGCCGCGCAGCTCGCCGATGACGCGGGCTTCGGGCAGGGCTGCAAGGATGTCGCCAGCTAGCTCAGGGCTCGAGATCAGCACCATGCCGATCCCGGCATTGAAGGTGCGGCGGATTTCTTCATCCGTCAGCTTCCCTTCGGATTTCAGCCATTCAAAGAGCGGCGGCAGGTCGAGGGCGGTGGGGTCGAAGGCAGGCTTGAGCTGGTCAGGCAGCGCGCGCGGCACATTGTCGGTGAGACCGCCGCCGGTGATATGGGCGAGGCCCTTGATCTGGCCGGATTTGGCGAGCGGCATCACTTCCGAAACATAGATTTTCGTCGGTGTCAGGAGCGCTTCGCCTAGCGTCAGGTTGGAGAAGGGCGCCGTGTCATCCCAGCCAAGGCCGCTATCGGCAGCGACTTTGCGGATCAGCGAATAGCCGTTCGAATGCGCGCCGCTCGAGGGAAGGCCGATCATCAGATCGCCTGCCGCCATGGTCTCTGGCCGCGGCAGGATCGCTTCACGCTCAACCGCGCCGACACAGAATCCGGCAAGATCATAATGCCCATCGGGATACATGCCAGGCATCTCGGCGGTCTCCCCGCCGATGAGGGCCGCGCCCGCCTGACGGCAGCCTTCAGCGATCCCGCGCACCACATCCTCGGCAACGCCTTCATCGAGACGGCCGGTCGCAAAATAGTCGAGGAAGAAGAGGGGCTCTGCGCCCTGCGCCAGCACATCGTTCACGCACATGGCGACAAGGTCGATGCCGATCGTGTCATGACGGCCTGTCGCAAAAGCGAGCATCAGCTTGGTGCCGACGCCATCGGTCCCGGAGACCAGCACGGGGTCGTTGAATCCTGCCGCCTTGAGGTCGAACAGCCCGCCAAATCCGCCGAGTGACGCTTCGGTCCCCGGACGCCGGGTCGCTGCCGCGAGTGGGCCGATGGCTTTGACCAGCCGGTCACCGGCATCGATATCGACTCCGGCCTTCTTATAGGCGTCTGACATGAGGCGGATTTTCCTCCTTGGATAAGTAGGGGGCGGTACCTACGCCGTTTCCTTTGAATGTCGAGCCGCAGCAAGCTACAGCGCGTCATGAGCTTGCCCCAATTCTTTGGGCATATTCATCTACGGGCAGTCAGCAGCGGTGGTGACCGGTGCGTCATGCCCTGCTAGTCTCTGGACAGGTTTAACGGGAATCCCGCTGATGCACCTCCGCCGCCTTCTTACCGTTTTTGCGCTTCTTCTGACGTGGGCAAGTGCCGCTCATGCGCAGAATTCCAACCGGCAGGTCTTTATCGTGCCTGAAGTGCCGGTCTTTGCCGAGGCCGATACGGCTGCTGCCGCACAAGCCATTGCGCAGGCGCAAGGTCGCCGGGTGGCCATGGACATCCTGTTGCGGCGCCTGACGGCGGAAGAGGACTGGGAATATCTGCCGGCGCTTGCCTCCGGGCAGCCCGCGATTTCCGGGCCGATTGAGGATGATCCGGTGCTTGACCCGGCGATTGAGGCACAGTTCGGTCAGGACATGGCGCTCGATATCAAGCAGCCAGTCTATATCACGCCCGAAACGCTGGCCTCGTTTGAGGAAGGCTTCTCGATCTTTGACGAGAAGACCTCAAGCACGACCTATCGCGCGCGCATCACCTATCGTTTCAAGCCGGATGCAGTGCGTCAGGCGCTCGAAGATGCAGGGCTGCCCTACAGTGAGGCACAGGCCCGCCGGGCGCTCGTCCTGCCGGTCCTTGTCACCGAGAATGACACCTATCTGTGGGAGACGCGCAATCCATGGGCCCGGGCCTGGCTGTCGCGGCCGCTTGTCAATGAGCTCACCCCGTTGATCCTGCCCCGCGGTGATCGTCAGGACATGGCCAATGTCACAATTACAGAGGCGGCCAATCTTAATCAGGCAGCTCTTGGCGAGATGGCGAACCGCTATCAGACACCGCAGGTCATTCTGGCTCGGGGCAGATTGCAGCACACGGCGGATGAGTATCTGCTCAGCGTACAGCTCATCGATGCCTATCTTGATGGCCGTAGTGGGAACCGCCAGCGGATCGAATCAGAAACCGATGATCCTGCAGCGCGTCTTTATGACAGTGAAGACGGTTATGGTACGGACGGCGTCGGAGGTGGCAGTTCTCAGTCTTCTGGGCAGGTCCTTGCTGAAGCCTTCTTCCGTGGTCCCGATGACGATTTCCCGGCACTTGCCCAGCGTGCTGTCGAGGCGACTGTTGCCCGTTATGCAGATGGCTGGAAGGCGCAGACACTCGTCGACCATTCTGATGTGCGGTCGTTGACTTTGACCGCTTGGTTCGGCGGCCTTGATGAGTGGGCGGATATCCGTATCGCGCTAGAGAGCACCCCACTCGTGCGCAAGATGGAAGTCGGGGTCTTCACTAATCAGAGCGCCGTCATCGACCTGCTCGTCATCGGCCAGCAGGAGCAGTTTAATCTCGCGCTCAAGCAGGAAAACCTGACCGTCTGGCAGTCGCCCGATGGCCGCTGGAACATCGCGGACAATGCGCGTGCAGCAGAGCTGCAGGGCCAGATGCAGGACGTCGTTTATAACCCGGATGAATTCTCCAACGGCAGCCGCCAGAACCGGAACGGTCTGGGTGTGAACCAGCCGGGTCTCAACGGCCCGATCAATGCGCAGGCCGCACCGGGTACGGATGTTTCGATGACCGGCATGAATGGCGCGCCGGTCGAGCTGGAGCTGCCTGACGAGCTGTTCGGCGAAGATGAAGAGCCTGCCGGGCCGCCCGCAGGCGCGCCTGTCGCGCTTGAACCTGCCGATGCGGAAGATGCCAGCGATAATGTCGACAATGATGGGGCGTTGCGCTGACCTCTGTCGTCCAGCCCCCACTACCGTTTCCAGAGCCGGATATTGCCTTGCCCTTTGTTGATGGCGAGGCACGAGATGATGCTTGGGCTGCCCTTGAGGCATGGCTTGCGTCAGTCCGCCGCTGGCAAGACGAAGAGGGCAAGAGTGAAGTCTCTGGCAGTCCCAATATTGTCGCGCTGACGGGAGCAGAAGGTGTTGGCAAAACACGGCTTGCCGAAAGCTGGCAGGCGTCTTTGGCCGATTACCCAATTAAAATTGTCGATGACGCCGATGCTTATGCGCCGCTCGATCTCTTTGCGATCATCAATGAGGCGATCACAAGCCGTCAGCCGCTGGTCCTGATCGGCCGCGCGCGCCCCGTGACATGGGTTCGTGACGAGACCGCACCGGGCGCGCCGGACCTCATCAGCCGTCTGGCCTCCCTGACCCGAATTGAACTTGAGGGACCAGATCAGGAGTCGATACAAAAAGCCTTACAGGCCGGGCTCTTACAGGTAGGTCTTGATCTTCCCGAAGCGCAGGTCAGGCAGGCCGCGCATCGGCTCTGCCGCCGGTTCTCGGCCGTTCGGGATGTCGTCTTGAGCGCCGCCCGGTTGAGTGGCTCGATTGCTGCAGCCAAGCCCTTGTTGGAGGCAGCAATCGCGGATAACCCCCGGCACTGCCTGTCCTGACTGCTTTTTGAGCCCGGAGCCTGTCCCGTCATGTCTGACGCCCCCGTCACGAAGATCGAAGATGACCTCGTCTCCAAGGCGGAAAATCGTCCGGTGCCGCCCTCCATCCCGATGGACAGCCCCGAGCGCTTCATCAATCGCGAGCTGAGCTGGCTCGATTTCAATATCCGCGTGCTAGAAGAGGCGGATAACCCCAATCACCCGGTGCTCGAACGCCTGCGGTTCCTGTCGATCTCGGCAAGCAATCTCGATGAGTTCTTCATGGTCCGTGTGGCGGGACTGATCGGTCAGGTGCGCGCAGGGATCTCCCAGCGCAGCCAGGACGGGCTCAACCCCACCGACCAATTGGCCGCGATCAATGACCGCTCCTCAGAGCTGATGTCGCGCCAGCAGCGGACATGGAACACGCTGCTGCCGGAACTGGCTGAAGCAGGCGTCGAAGTCGTCACCGCCGATGAGCTGACCCTGAATGAGCGTGAATGGCTCGAAGAAGAATTTCTCTCCAATATCTTCCCGGTCCTGACGCCGCTGGCGCTCGATCCTGCGCACCCTTTCCCCTTCATCCCCAATCTGGGGTTTGTTCTGTGCTTCACAGTGGAAGGTGGGGGGCCGGCGCCGGTCAAATTCCTCCCCGTACCGAGCATGATCCGGCGATTCCTGCGCCTGCCCGATGATCCGGGGGCGGGCGGCGGCATGGCCAAGGCCCGCTACATCACGCTTGAGCGGGTGATCCTCAATTTCCTCCATCATCTTTTCCCGGAATCCAAGATCACCGCCATGGGCGCCTTCCGGGTAATCCGGGATTCGGATGTCGAGATCGATGATGAGGCCGAAGACCTCGTCCAGCAGTTCGAAACCATGCTGCGCCGCCGCCGCCGGGGCGAGGTGATCCGCCTGAAGATGCATGCGGATACGCCTGACCAGTTGCGGGCGCTTGTCATCGAAAAACTGCATGTGCACCCCAATGATGTCGTCTTTGTCGATGGGCTTCTGGGTCTTGCGCAGACCTCGGAGCTGATCCCCAAGGATCTTCCTGATCTTGTTTTTGAGCCCTTCGAAGCTCGGTTCCCGGAGCGGATTCGCGAGCATGGCGGGGACTGTTTCTCTGCGATTTCTGAGAAAGATATTCTGGTCCACCATCCGTATGAGGAATTCGATGTTGTCGTGCAGTTCCTCAAACAGGCGGCGACAGACCCGGATGTCATTGCGATCAAGCAGACGCTTTACCGGACCTCTCGCCAGTCCCCGATTGTCGAGGCGCTGATCGAGGCGGCCGAGAACGGCAAGAATGTTACCGCACTGGTCGAACTGAAAGCCCGCTTTGACGAAGAAGCCAATATCCGCTGGGCGAGGGCGCTCGAGCGGGCAGGCGTCAATGTCGTCTACGGATTTGTTGACTACAAGACCCACGCCAAACTGTCTTATGTTGTCCGCCGTGAGGGCAAGGACACGCGCGCTTATTGCCATGTCGGCACCGGCAATTACCATCAGGTGACGGCCAAGATCTATACGGACCTTTCGCTGTTCACAACGGATGAGGCGATTGCCCGCGATGTCGCCAAGATCTTCAACTATGTGACGGGCTATGCACCGCCACAGGATTTCGAGCAGATCTCGATTGCGCCGCTCAATCTCCGTGAGCGGATTTATGGCTGTATCGAGAAGGAAATCGAGAACGCACAAGCAGGAAAGCCGGCGTCGATCTGGGCGAAGATGAATTCGCTCGTCGATGGCGAGATGATCGACCGGCTTTATGCGGCCAGCCAAGCCGGGGTGCAGATTGATCTGGTTATTCGCGGCATCTGCTGTCTGCGACCGGGCATTCCGGGCCTGTCCGAGAATATCCGGGTCAAGAGTATTGTTGGTCGTTATCTTGAGCACTCAAGGATTTGCTGTTTCGGCAATGGCTCTCCGCTGCCGTCTGATCAGGCCAAGGTGTTCATCTCGTCAGCGGACTGGATGCCGCGCAATCTCACACGGCGGGTCGAGGTTCTTTGCCCGGTCCTCAATGAGACGACCCATAACCAGGTGCTCGATCAGATCATGGTCGCAAACCTGAAGGATGAGGCGCAAAGCTGGCGCCTCCAGCCGGATGGGTCATGGAGCCGGGTCCGGACACCCAAAGGCGAAGATGCGTTCAACGTACATAAATATTTCATGACCAATCCCAGCCTTTCGGGGCGCGGCAGAGCCCTTCGTGAACAGCCGCCGCGGACCCTTTCTGTCGATGACTGACCGCAAGTCGACGGCGGCCGATGTGGCCCGCGGGGCCGTCATCGATATCGGCTCGAATTCCGTCCGTCTCGTGATTTATGAGGGGCCGTCACGCTGCCCGATTCAGGTCTTCAACGAGAAGACCTTATGCGGTCTGGGCGAGCGTGACCGTGACACGGGGCGCCTTCAGGAAGAGAACATGGCCGATGCGCTCTTCACGCTGGAACGCTTCCGGTTGCTACTCGACGCAGCGGACCCCGACGTCCTTCATGTCTTTGCGACTTCCGCTGTGCGGGAGGCGCCCAACGGGCAGGATTTCCTCGCTGAGGTGGAAGCGCTCGGCTATTCGCCGCTGCTGGTCAGTGGGGAAGAAGAGGCAAAACTTGCCGCCTACGGCATTCTTTCCGGTGTGCCGGATATTCTGCATATGGAGCATGGCGCACTTGCCGGTGACATCGGCGGGGGGAGCTTAGAGCTTTCGCATATCCATAAAGATATCGATGGCTGGGTCGGTGAGAGGACCAGCCTGCCGCTTGGCGCGCTCCGGCTTTATGTCGATTTCGAAGAAGACCGCGCCGCCGCGCGTAAGCATATCGAGAGCGAGATCAGCAAGGTCGACTGGCTCGGCCAGACCGGCAGTGACACACTTTATGTTGTTGGCGGGGCATGGCGGAGCCTCGCAAAGATCGCGCAGGCCCAGGCGCAATATCCGATCGAAATTCTCGACCGGTATGTCCTGACCCGGAAGGATGCGGCGCGGCTTTGTCAGGTTGTCAGCAAACAGCATGCAGAATCGCTTTCTTCCATGCCGGTCGTGCAGCGCCGCCGCGCGCCGACACTGCCATACGCGGCGATGGTGCTTGAAGCGGTGCTTGATGCGGCGAAGGTCGACCGGCTCGAAGTCGTCTCCAGCGGGGTGCGTGAAGGCGTTCTGTTTGCGGGCCTGCCACAAGAAGTTCAGCGGCTTGATCCCCTGATCGAGATTGCCCGGCATCTTGCCACACGCTTCGGTTCGCATCTTCGTCCGCCAGCGGAGGAGCTCAATCAGATCATCCAGCCGCTCTTTTCATCGGCCGGCCCGACCCAGAAAAGATGGCTGCGCGCGTCCTGCGAGTTGAGCAATTTCTCTGCTGGGCTTGAGCCAGATGAACGGGCCTCTCATGCGGCAAAAGCCATCATGGCGCTGCCGCTCAAAGGTCTGAGCCACCATGGCCGAATCTTCCTGTCCGCTGCGCTCGCCGGACGGCATGGCGCGAGTGAGGATGAGCTTCTTGAGTGGCTGCCCTTCCAAGTACTGCCCGATGAGATGCGACGGGATGCGCAACTCCTTGGACTGACCTTGCGGTTCCTGTCCTCGCTGGCACCCGCAGGCGGGCCAGCGCTGAAGGAGGGTGCCTTCGTGCCGGAACGCGGCAGCCTTGGTTTCACCCTGCCGGCATCATTGCTGCCGCTCTGGGGGGCGGGGCCAGCTAAGCGGTTCGAGCGCATTGCCGCTTTCCTCGAATTAGAGGCGGTTCACCCCAGCTGATCGGTTTCGATCAGGATGACTTTCTTGCCTTTTAGGGCGAGCGCCAGTTCGCCATGTTTGAGGCGCAGGGCGATGTTGCCGAAAACCTCGCGCCGCCAGCCTTTCATGGCGGGCACATCGGCATTGTCTTCAAGCGCAATGGCTTCAAGGTCTGCCGCAGAGGCCAGCATTTTTGGGGCGATGCCGTTCTGCTCACTCTGGCGTTTCAGCAGTACACGGAGGAGATCGAGCACGTCCACCGGAGCAGGCTGGCGATGGGTACGCTTCTCTCGCTGGCTGCGTTCTTCCTCAGGCAAGGCTTTCGCCGCCTTGATCGCTTCGAGCAGGCTTGCGGCCGCGCGGGAGCGTTCAAAGCCCGACGGAATGGCGCGGAGCTGGCCCAGCGCCTGCGGCGTGTCGGGCGCGGCCCGTGCGACTTCGAAGAGGCCGTCATCTTTGAGGATGCGCGAGCGCGGCTGGTTGCGTGAAATTGCCTCGCGCTCCCGCCATGCGGCGACATGTTTGAGCGTGTCGAGTTCCCGCGGGCGCAAATTCCGCGTCTTCAGCCTTTGCCACGCTGTCTCGGGCGCGGTGAAGTAAAGCGTCGGCTCGTCGAGGACTTTCATCTCCTCTTCGATCCACGCCATGCGGCCCGCGTCTTTGAGCTCCTTGACCAGCGCCTCATAGGCATCAACGAGGTGGGTCACATCGCCGAGGGCGTAGGTCAGCTGTTTGTCCGAGAGCGGACGTTTTGACCAGTCTGTGAAACGCGAGCCCTTGTCAACCTGCTCGCCGGTCACTTCACGGATGAGGCTTTCATAGCCGACCTGATCGCCGTGACCGCAGGCCATGGCCGCGATCTGGGTATCGAAGAGAGGGCCGGGGACTTCCTTCATCAGCTCATAGAAGATTTCGAGGTCCTGCCGGGCGGCATGGAAGACCTTGAGGATCGAGCGATCCGCCATGATCTCGAGAAGCGGCGCAAGGTCGAGCTCATCCGACAGAGGGTCGATGATGGCCGCTTCGTCCTTGCTCGCCACCTGGATCAGGCAAAGCATTGAATAATAGGTCTTCTCCCGCATGAACTCGGTGTCGACCGTGATGAATTCGTGCTGGCGGAGGCGCGCGCAGAACTCAGAAAGCGCGGCTGTCTTGGTAATCACTTGCATAAGCCCAGCCGTCTAGCAGGTTTTCAGGGCCAGCAAAGAGGAGTTTCAAGACACGCCTCAGAAGCTTTTGCGAACGAAAACACCCACGGTTCGGCCGACCGGATCGATAAGATCGGGCTGATACTGACCCGGCGTCTCGCCATTACCGTCCCGGACCTCGCGTTTTTCATCAAAGATGTTCTGCGAGAACAGGCTGACATGGGTGTCTTTCAGGAGCGGATATTTCTCGATCAGCTTGGTGCGTTGGTTGAGGTCGAGGAAGATCCGCAGGTTGACCGTCGTCAGAGCGGAGAAGCTGAGATCGCCGCTCGGATCGCCATTGATGTCGATGACCTCGGTGCCTTCTTCCCAGTTTGCGTTGAGCGAGACGCCCACGCCCTTGTTGAAGACATTGGTGCGCAGATTGAGCTGGTTCCGCGACTGGCCGCCGCCGCTGCCGATGGCTGAGCCCTCGAGGAGGTCGAATTCGTCGAGCCCTTCGCGGATCAGGATGCGGTCTTCGAGTGCGTAAGTGTGGAAGAGCGAGATCCGGACGCGGCCCGGGATTTCCCGGCGCATACCGCCCCCGCCCCCGGGCGGACGCCCGCCTGCGCGCGGTCCTCTGCCGCCACCGCCGCTTGGGCGATTGCCGCCCTGTGCTCCGCCCTGCTGGCTGGCGCCGAGACGCTTTGACCAGGTGAGGCCGGTGCGGATGTCACGGCGCTGGCTTTCGGCAAAATTGAATGGCGTTGCATCAACGAAGATGAGGTCGCCCATATCATTGCGGATGAAGCGTTCGGGAAGGGCGGCCTGAATTTCGGCGGAGGCCGCGCCGATCGAATTGATCGGGTCCTCAATCAGATTGTCCGTATAGTCCGAACGAATTGAGAATTCGCTTTCCTCGAACGGCTTGAAGTTCAGGCCGATCTTCATCACCCGGCGGTGATCAGCCTGCAGGTCAGGGTTCCCGCCCGTCGCAACGGTTGCGAATACCGTCTCGCCACTGACATAATCATAGGTCCGGGAGTTCTCGGTGATCTGACGCGGATCGCCAAGCTGGGCGATGCTTGGTGCGCCTTCTTCCTCAGTAACAGAGGCGATAACGCGAAGCTGCTTTCGCGGCTGCCATGTCAGGCCATAGCCATAAGTGTAGAGCGTGCCAAAATCAGAGTAATCATCAATCGCGCCATTGAGGTTGATGTTGAAATTGCCAAATCCCCAATTCTCTTCGTCCTCGACATAGAAGATCGGGAAATCGAGGCTGGAGCGAAGGCTATAGGTCTGGCGCGAAAGATCCGTATCCGACTTAACGCCTGAGACCGTATCGCTTGAGTCAAGATTGCGGGAGGTAACTTCCCCCGTCAGGGTCGTGCGCACCTCGCCTGCATCTAGATCCAGAACCGGCCCGGTCATGACGATCGTCGCGTCGTAGCTTGTCGTATTGGTTTCGGCGCGGTCGGTCTGAAGCTCGGTCAAGCTGACCGTATAGGGATTAGTCGCCGCATCACTGCTATCGAGCAGGGCCTGAATAGAGGACGTATCGACCCGGCGGTCGGTCTCCGTCTCTTGCGTCGAAAAATTGGCATTCGCCGTGATCGTCGTGTCCCAACGGTTTCTGCGGCCATTCGCTGTCAGGCCGAGCTTGCCAGTGAACTGATCCGTCTCGCGCATCAGGGCGCCCAGCTCATTGGCATAGCGATAGACGGAAATATCATCCGAAAACGGATTGAATGGTGAGGCGGAAGGGACGGTCAAATTGACCCCAGCCAATCCTTGAAGGCTTTGGCTCTGATTATATTCAAAGCCGCCCGACAGGGTGACGCCCCAGACATCGTTGAGGTCGCGGGCGATACTGGCTTCGACTTCGAGTTTTTCACTCTCGCCGCGAAGGGAACGGAAGTCCGACACATCGGTCTCGTTTGGCTGGTTGGCACCAGCGGCAAAGTCCGAGACGCCCGGCATCGTCACCCCTGTAGGGACGGCGGCGACAGTGACGGTCTCGCCCGCCATGGCGCTCAATGCGGGATCGATCTCCGCGCCCAGCATGGCGGCGGTGATGTTGCCCGTTGCATCATAGGGCTGGGCGGAATCGGTCCGCGTCACGCTGCGCTCTGATTCGAGCAGCGGCGGAGTGACTTCGTACTCACCGGAAATGTTCCAGCGCTGGGTGCCGTCAATCACGAAGCGGCCAAGGTCATATTCGGTCTCGACACTGCCGCCGGCCGTCGGGCCACGCATCTCGAAATCTGCCGTCTTGGTACTGAAATCTTTCTTCAGGATAACATTGATGACCCGCTGGTCGGCACGATAGCCATATTGAAGGGCTGCTTCCTCGGGCAGGATCTCGATTCTCTCGACCGCGTTGGGCGGATAACGGCCAATCTCGCGGAAGCCGGAGATGCGCCGACCATTGAGCAGGACCACAGGCCCGCCACCGCCGCTCCGTCCGCGGCTGGATCCGGTCTCGGCTTCGATCTCGGCGAGAAGCTCGGCAAGGCTGCTGACACCGTAGGAGGCGATGTCTGATTCATCGAGCACCGTGTCGGGGACAATGTTGCCGATCGTCACGCCTCGCTCTCGCGTGCCCTGCACGACGATCGTGTCGCTGCTGACGGTTGGCAGCTCTTCGGTCGGCCCGGTCGTCTGGGCCGCAGCGGGGAGAGAAAAGCCAAGCCCGAGGGACGAGGCTATTGCCAGGCAGGAAACACTGGAGAGACGCATTCAACTAAACCCCAAACTGGAGACTGGTGGATGCGTCTCCTATGGGTCCGCTTTGTATCGGGTTTGTGTCAGCCGCAATGTGCTATTGGGACGCGAGCGTTACATCATGGCCTTGATCGCGGCGGCATCAATTCGTCCATCGGCAAGCCTGTTCAGGAGAAGAGCGGAAAGCCCTGCTCGCTCTGCGAAACTCTCTGCCATGATGAATTCTTCGTGAGAATGGATCCGGCCACCCCGAATGCCGAGCGTGTCGACATTAGGCACCCCCGCCGCGAAGATATTATTCCCCTCGCAGACACCGCCCGTATCAACGAAACCAAGCTCCAGCCCGAGGGCGCGGCCGGTATCGCGGACAGCATCGAATAGCGCCTGCTGGGCGTCATTGCGGGGCTTGGGCGGGCGGTAAAAGCCGCCATGCATCTCGCCTGAAATGCCGTCGCGGGCGATGGCTTTCTCATAGAGCGCCGTGACAGCCTTGGTGCACCACTCGGCAGCTTCTGCATCCGGTGCCCGAGCGCCGAGCCGGACGATGGCAAGGTCGGGGACGATATTCACAGCTCCGCCGCCATCAATCGAGCCGACATTGACGGTCACGCCCTCGCGCTGGCCGTTGAGCTCTTCAAGCCCGACGACGAGTTCCGCCGCCGCATGAAGCGCCGAGCGGCCCTCTTCCTTGGCGCGGCCCGCATGGGCGGACTTGCCGCGAAGGACGATGTCGAAGATCGAGCTGCCCTTGCGCCCGCCGGCAAGATCACCGGTCTCAAGGCAGGGCTCGTAGGTCATGCCGATATGGGCGCCCGATTGCGCTGCCTCGGTCAGGGCTCTTGAGCTCGCAAAATTGCCGATCTCCTCATCCGGGGTGACGACAATCTGATAGCCGAGCCGGTCCTTCATCGGACCTGCTTCGAAGGTTTTGAGTGCCTCCAACATGACGACGAGGCCGCCCTTCATGTCGCAAAGGCCGGGGCCGTTCCAGCGACCATCCCCGAGCTCGCGGATCTCCTCGAACGTGCCCGGTGGGAAGACGGTGTCGTAATGCCCGGAGAGGACGACCTGTACCGGCGCCTTTGGCCGGGCCGTCACGCGAAGGACGGGGGAGGTCTCGATTGAGACCTCGACACCGTCATCACCGACCAGCGGGATCGGATCGCCGGGCTCGGCGCGGACTTCTGCGTCGAGTTCCTCGAAGGCGGCTTTCAGCATCGGGAAGAAGGCTTTCAGTCCTTCAATGTTGTGGCTGCCGGTATTGATACGCGCCCACTCAATCGTGCGGGCCAGCATGGCGTCATTCTCGGCGCGCAACCGGGTGAGGGCGGCATCGTCTTCGGGGGTCAAGGTACTGAGATCGGTCATGGAAAGCGCATGTGCCACAGTCGCGCGAGCGATGCGAGACGGCTAGGCTGCGCAGATGACCCTGCCGCGCGATGACACGCTATTCCCCCAAGAGGCCCTGCGCCCGCAATTCCGGCAATTGCCGAACGTCTTCTACAGCGATGTGGCACCCGAGGCGGTGGGGGAGGATCCGATCCTGGTCCATGTGAATCGGGCGATCCTACCCCGGATCGGCCTGTCGCCTGAGGCAGCGGACACGGTAAGCTTCATCGAGGTGATGGCCGGGCATCGGCTGGTGGCGGGCGCTGAGCCTTATGCCGCCGTTTATGCAGGGCACCAGTTTGGCCATTTCGTTCCCCAGCTTGGCGATGGCCGGGCGGTGACGATTGCCGAGGGCGAGACGGATGGCCAGCCTTGGGAGCTACAGCTCAAAGGAGCGGGGCGCACACCCTATTCAAGATTTGGCGACGGGCGGGCCGTCTTGCGTTCTGTCTTGCGGGAATATCTGTGCAGTGAGCATATGGCCGCGCTCGGCATTCCGACGACGCGGGCGCTCAGCGTGATCGCTTCGCGCGAAGGGGTGCATCGTGAGACGCTGGAGCCCGGCGCCGTCATGGGACGGCTCGCGCCCAGCCATATCCGTTTTGGGCATTTCGAATATTTCCATCACCGGGGCGAGACCGGGCGCGTGCGGGAACTCGCCGATCATGTGCTGGCGCATCATTATCCGGCGCTTAAAGATCGGAAGAACCCTTATGCCGCGCTGTTCGAGGAAGTGACGGCGAGGACCGCCAAGCTGATCGCACAATGGCAGGCGGCGGGGTTCGCCCATGGCGTGATGAATACGGACAATATGTCGATCCTTGGCCTGACGATCGATTACGGGCCGTTCGGTTTCCTTGATCTCTATGATCCGTCCTTCATCTGCAATCATTCGGACGAGATGGGGCGCTATACCTTCTCTCACCAGCCGGGCATTGCTTTCTGGAACCTCAAGGCGCTGGCCGTGGCCTTCACCTCGCTCGTACCGATGGAGGAACTGAGCGCGGCGCTCGAAAGCTATGGTCCGGCCTTTGATGCCGCTTGGATCGGCGAGATACGGCGCAAACTGGGGCTAGAGGTCGAGGAAGAGGGTGATTTCGAACTGGCTGCCAGTTTCCTCAAAATACTTGAAGAGACGAAAGCGGATTACACAAATAGCTGGCGGAGCCTTGGGTATTTCTTGCGCGGTGAAGAGGGCGCACCGTCGGCTGCGCCTCTTGAAGGAAGCGAATGGGTGGCGGCATGGCAGGCGCGGCTGGAACGGGAAGAGGCAGGCCGGGATGAGATCGCCGCGCGCCTAGATGTGGCCAATCCCCGTTATGTCCTGCGGAACTGGGTCGCGGAAACAGCGATAAGGGCGGTGGAGGATGACTTCAATCTGGGCCGACTCGATGAGATATTCCGTATCATAACGAGTCCCTTTGATCCGCATGAAGGGAATGAGGATCTGGCCGCGCCGCCGTCAGCGGAGATGTGCGGGCTGTCTGTGTCCTGCTCCTCCTGAAAAGCGAAAAGGCGGCGCTCGGAAGAGGCCGCCTTCTCCATCACAGAAATGTCAGCAATTAGCCGTCGATGTCGGTGTCACCTTCGACTTCGCCATCTGCTTCGATCTCGGCTTCCGCCTCAAGCATCGGCTTGTCTTCATCATCGCCTTCTTCGTCATCAGCCGCCGCCATGACGTCGGTCTCGCTCTCTACGTCGAGATCGGCATCATCATCGCCAATGGCATCATCCGCATCGCCAAGCTTGACTTCGGCATCCGTCGTCACCGACGCATCGTCATCATCCGTTGTCATATCGACTTCGCCTTCGACATCGACGTCGAGGGTCTCTTCAGCGGCTTCGACCGTCTCTTCGATACTGGTCTCGACCTCGGTTTCGGTCTTGGTGGTGGTTTCCTGTGCCAGTGCCGCAGAGGCAGCAAGGCCGCCGATCACGAGCGACGAGGTGGCGAGAAGGGCTTTGATCTGAGGGGAAGTGGTCATGGGTTCAATCTCCAGATAAGTGTTGCACGACCGGCCGACGCGCAAAACTCAACCGTATGCTGACGTGGTGGCCGCCAGCATGCCTTGCGCCGATGATCGTGCATGGTTAACGGAGTGCCTCCCGAGGCGTTCCGCCCAAAAGGCGAATGCCACAGAATGACCTTATTTCAGGTAGCTAGCGAGCGGGGGTGAGGCCCGTTTTCTCATCGAAACCGAGGACGAGATTGAGGTTCTGGATCGCCTGGGAGGCCGCGCCCTTCAGGAGATTGTCGAGCGCCGAGGTGACAACAATACCGCGCCCATCGGCCCGTAATTGCGGACGGCCGATCTGACAGAGATGGGTGCCCGCTACGGCCACGGGTTCGGCCGGTTCATCCAGAAGAGTGGCAAAGGGTTCGTTCTGATAAGTCTCGGCAAACAGATTTCTGATCTGTTCCTCATCTGCTGCGCCCGCCAACTGCGCGGAGACAGTGACGATCAGCCCTCTGAAGAAAGACGTAACGCATGGCATGAAACGGACATCCTCGCCGGAATGAACGGCGATTTCCTTTTCATGGCCGTGCCCGACAAGCCCGTAGGGGATCACATTATCGTGGAGCGCCTCAGGGTCGTTCTTGCGTGACGGGGTCGTTCCGGCACCGGACCAGCCCGAGAGCCCGAAGACATGGGCCTGACCTTCGAGCAGCCCCTGCAGAGGCAGAAGAGCAAGCTGCGCAGCAGTGGCGTAGCAGCCCGGATTGGCGATCCGGGTTGCGCCCTTGATCTGCGCCCGGTTGCGTTCCGGCAGACCATAGATCCAGCCGCTGTCATGGCGGTAATCCGCTGACAGATCGATCAGCACGCTCTCGGATGCTGTATTGCTTAAGGCTTCAACAAAAGGCGCAGCCTTGCCATTGGGCAGACCGAGAATGACGACATCCGCCTGGCGGTCTGCGGCAGCCTCAGGCCCAAGGGCTTCGAAGACCTGCCCGTCAAAATGGACGTCGCCGTCCAGCATATCGGCAATCGGCTTGCCGTCCCATTCCCGCGAAGAGGCATAGGCGAGCGACAGTTCAGGATGCCGCGCGATCAGCTCCAACATCTCCCGGCCGACATAGCCGCGGGCCCCAATGAGGCCGACATTGATCGTCATGACGCATCCTCGATGAAGCTCGGGGTCCGGGCGACGACATCTTCGATGATGGAAGCTGCCTCGCCGAGGCCGGGGCGGCCGGTCCAGAAGATATTCCAGATGCCGCGCCGGACGAAACCATCCGCATGCGACATGTAAAAGCCGTTGAACCCGTTAGTCTGACGCGAACGCCAGTAAACGACGGGCTCGTCCTCAATCATTAATCGCCAGAGGCCGTGGGTCAGGCCCTCGCCGCGCGCATCTGGATCGACCACGAATTTGTCGAGCAGGACTGCATCACCGAGTTTGATCAGCACCGCAGCCGTCCGGTAGCCTTCCGAGACATAGATCCGGTGGATCGGCAGGCTCTCAAGATATCCCGCCGGCAGGGTCTTGCCGAAAGCGCGCTCGATGAGGCGTTTGAGGCGAGGCACATCGACATCCTCGATCGTCTCATGGCGCTCATATTGCTCACCGAGCCGGACCAGCGTGCCCTGTCCACCATGGGTGAACAGTTCACGGACGATCCCGTCGGGTGAGGTAATCGAGACGGAGGTGGAGGGCGGCAGTTCAGACAGGAGCTTGCCGATCTCTTCAAGTTTGAGCTGCATGCCGGAATGGACCGTGCCATCTTTGATCATCTGCTCAAGCTCGGCATTGAGGTTGATCGAGGTGATCAGATCACCTTCATTATCGAGAAGCCCGCCGGTGCCGGTGACGAAAACGATCTTCAACGGCTCGAAGGCCAGCGCGAGCGCGCGCGCGACGGCATCGGCATTGATATTGACGAGGCGTCCCGCCTCATCGACGCCGATATTGCTGATCAGCGGAATGCTGCCTGAATCCGTGATGGCGGAGATGGTTTCGAGATCGACTGCCAGCGGATCACCGACGCGGCCATATTTTTCTTCATCGACAATCCGGGCCCGGATGGCTGCAGGCGGCACGGCGGCGGTGTGTCCGCCCTGTTGGCCGATGGCGGATGAAAGGGCGATGGTCGTCCGCATAGCAATCGTACTGACGACGTCCATCACTTCCGGGGTGGAGACACGCAGGCCATCTTTCTTGCCGGCATCAACCCCGGCGGCGGCGATGGCTTCATCAAGCTGGGGGCCGGCGCCGTGAACAACGATGGGGGTCAGCCCGACCGTGTTGAGGAGAGCAAGACCCGCCGCCACGGTCTCAAGATCATCACGCAGGACCGCGCCGCCGAGCTTGAAAATCGCAAAGCTGGTGCCGCCCGCCGCGCCGAAACGGTCAAGATAGGTGCGGATTTCTTTGCCGTCCCGGATCTGGCCGAGAAGCTCCGTGAGGGCTGTTTTGACTGGTCCGTCAGCCATGCGTCATGATCCTCATATAGGCATTGAAGGCGGCCTCGAGGTCCGCATAAAGAACGAATTCATCCGCCGCATGGGCCTGGGCGATATCGCCGGGACCAAGAACGAGGGCGGGATATCCGGCAGCGGCAAAGAGCGACGCCTCGGTCCAGAAATCGACTGGATCACCAAGGTCGAGACCGATCCCGGCGGCCCAATCCATCAGGGCTTTTTGTCCAGCCTGTGCCTTGTCATCTGCGATGGGGAGGGGCGGACCCTCAAAGCGTTTTCCTAAAGAGACCAGTTCATCGCCTGCCAGTGCGCGGATCTCGTCTAAGCGCGAGGCGGTATCGGCGCCGGGCAGCCCCCGGAAGCCGAAGCGGACGAGACAGTCCGCCGCCACCATATTAGGTTTCACGCCGCCTTCGATACGCCCGAAATTGAGCCGATAGTCCGCGGCCCACGGCAGAGCGAGGGCGTCTGTCACGAATTTTGCCGCCGCATGGATGGCCGAGACGCCGCCCTTTGAGGCGTGGCCGGACATTCCCTTGAAATTGGCTTCCGCCGACAGGATGCCGCGATGCTGCGGCGTTGCCTTCGCCTTCGTCGGTTCGGAGACAATGACGCGGTCGTAGGGATGGGATTCTTTCAAAAATCCGTGCACTGCATCGCTCTGGCCGGCTTCTTCATCGGTCGTGAAGAGGAGCGCCATGGGGCCGTCAGTTTTGGCGGCAACATTGAGAAGGCAGGCTGCTGCCCCCTTGATATCGCAGGTGCCAAGGCCGATGGCGCGGTCATCTGCCCGCGTCATTTTGTGCGGATCTTGCGTCCAGCCGGGCGCAATCGGCACGGTGTCGAGATGGACATTGAAGAGTGTCCTTGCCTCGCCACGCTTTGCATACCAGCCAAGGCAGCCATCACCATAGTCGAGCACGGATGTCTCAAACCCCGGCGCGTGGGTATCAAGCCAGCCGAAAAGCTCCGCCTGCGGCGTTAGCGCCCGCGGCGGGTTCTGGCTGTCAAATCCGACAAGGGCTTCGAGGTGATCAAGGACCGTATCAAGAGAAAACGTCACGAAAAATCAGTCCTTGTCGCCGACAAGCGTCCATAGGGCCGCCGACTGACCGACCAGCTTGATGAAGCCGGTCGCTTCCTCCGCCGTCCAGTCTGCCGCCTGCGCATAGGTCGCCCCATCTCGGCGAAGGAGGTAGTCGGAGGTAATCTCGACCGCATCGACCCTTCCGCCGCTGGTCATCAGCGTAACGTTGCCGGTGACCCTTTCCTGCGTTGAGGTGATGAAATCTTCGATCTGTGAACGGAGGGGGTCGAAATAGCCGCCATCATAGACCAGGTCTGCCCATTTGCGGGCCACCATGGGTTTGAAATCGTTCTGCGCCATGGTGAAGACACCCTGTTCGAGCGCCCGGTGCGCGGCTTCGAGCGCGATGAGGCCTGGGGCCTCGAACGCAATCCGGCCTTTCAGCCCGACCAGCGTGTCGCCCGTATAGGTGCCGTAACCGACGCCGTAAGCCCCGAATTCACGGTTGAGGCGGCTTAGAAGATCCGGACCCGGTACAGGCTGACCATCGATTGCAACAGCGACACCGTTTTCGAACTGGATTGTCAGCTCCAGCGGATGGCTCGGCCAGTCGCCGGCAGGCTTGGTCAGCGAGCGTGCCTTGTCGGACGGGGTCTTCCAGTCATCGATCTCCCGGCCGGAAAAGGTCGTGCCCAGAAGGTTCTGGTTGATCGTATAGAGTTTCTGCGAGGCAGGGACTTCAAAACCGCGATCTTCGAGATATTTACGCTCATATTCCCGGACATTGCCCGCATCGCGCGGCACTTCGCGGATCGGCGCGAGCGATTTGAACCCACCGAGCGCGGCAATCGACCGGTCAAAACGCACCTGGTCATTGCCCATGCCGGTGCAGCCATGCGCAATCGCATCGGCGCCGGTCTTTTTCGCAATCTCAACGCCGAGTTTGACGATCAGATAACGGTCCGCACAAAGAAGGGGATAGCGCCCCTGGCGCCATTCGCCCGCCCGGATCAGCGGGGTGACGATCTCATCCCACAGACGGCCTGCGGCTTCCACCGAATGGTGCTCAACCGCGCCGAGTTCTTTCGCGCGCGCTTCGACCTCTTCGGGGGAGGCTTCCGCACTGCCGGGGCCGGCCGTATCGACAAAATAGGTGACGACGTCCCAGCCCTGTTCCTTCAGCCAGACGACGCAATAACTGGTATCAAGACCGCCCGAGAAGGCGAGAACAACTTTACCCTTGGACATTTGAAAACTCCTTATTCGCCGCCGAGCAGGGTTTTGAGCACTGCTTTCTGGACGGGCAGGCGGTTCGCCGCCTCTTCGATAAAGACCGCATTCGGACTGTCGGCGACGGCATCCGTCACCTTGATATTGCGGCGCATGGGCAGGCAATGGCTGAAGAGGCCATTATTTGTGAGGGCCATTTTCTTTTCATCGACGATGAAATGCTGATGGGCATCGCGGATCGGTTTTTCGTCTTCCCAGCGGCCAAAATAAGGGAGTGCACCCCAGCTTTTTGCATACACGACATCGGCGCCATCATAGGCCTCTTCGGGATCATGGCTGATGGTCAACGACCCGCCATATTCCTTCGCGAAATTCTCCGCCGCTGTCATATAGCGTTCATCGAGAAGATATTCCGGTGTCGGACAGAGGAGGGTCACATCCATCCCGAATTTTGACGAGATCAGCAGCGCGGAGTTAGCGACCGCCGTATTCAGCGGCTTGGGGTGATAGGTCCATGTGAGGACGAATTTCTTCTTCTTCACCTCACCCAGCCGGTCCTGAAGCGTGCGCATCAACGCCAGTTCCTGACAGGGATGAACGATCGTCTCCATATTCACGACCGGCACGGTCGCGTGCTCGGCAAAGGCGCGGATCAGCATGTCCTGACGGTCAACCTGCCAGTCTTGGAATTTCGGGAAGGCGCGGATGCAGATCACATCGACATAGGTCGAAAGGACGCGCGCTGCCTCACGGACATGTTCTTCTGCCGTACCGTCCATGACGACGCCGTCTTCGATTTCGAGCGGCCATGTCCCGGCGGCATCAAGCACGATGGCATCGCCGCCCTGTTCCAGCATCGCCACCTGAAAGGAGGTCCGTGTACGCAATGACGGGTTATAGAAGATCAGCGCCGCTTTCTTGCCGGCAAGACCTTCATCGCGCTTGCCGCGAAGCTGTGCGGCACTATCGAGCAGGCCCTGCAGTTCGGCCTGCGACCAGTCGGCGGTCGATAAGAAATGACGGTGTGTAATCGGTCTGATCCTTTTCATTGAGGCATAAAAAAACCCGGCAACTAGGCCGGGCGCGTGCGGGGAACGTCGCTGCGGTCAGCCGCAACGGCGCGCGCACGCGTTTCGGCGGCGTCGCGACAGTCCCATATCGAAGTTGGTCACAAATGTCTTCACGGAGACACTCCTTGACAGATTGCGGCAAGCTACACACGCACGCAACAAAGGTGCAAGTCCAAAATGTATCGGCACCGAGATGGAGAAGAGCATGACCGGCAGAAAAGACGAGACGGGCAAATCCGGTGTGAATGCCATGTGGGGCGGGCGGTTCAGCGAGGCGCCGTCCGATGTGATGCAGCGCTTCAATGCCTCGATCGGTTTTGACCAGCGCCTTGCCGCAGAGGACATTGCTGGCTCGCGAGCTCACGCGACGATGCTGGCGAGCCAGGGGATCATCTCCGAAGCTGATCGCGACGCAATCCTCTCTGGGCTCGAACAGGTCGAGACGGAAATCGCCGAAGGGCGTTTTAAATTCTCCGAAGCTCTTGAAGACATCCATATGAATGTCGAAGGGCGGCTGGCCGAGTTGATCGGCGATGCGGCGGGTCGGCTGCATACCGGCCGTTCACGGAATGATCAAGTCGCAACCGATTTCAAACTCTGGGTGCGCGGCACGCTCGATGGACTGATCGAGGCGACCCGCGACTGGCAGAAAGCGCTGGTGACGCTGGCCGCGGATCATGTCGGTACGGTCATGCCGGGCTTCACCCATTTGCAGCCGGCAACACCGGTGACCTTTGCCCATCACCTGCTCGCTTATGCTGAAATGGCCGAACGCGACCTAAGCCGCTATGCCGATGCAAGAGCGCGGCTCAATGAATGCCCGCTGGGGGCAGCGGCCCTTGCGGGCACGTCCCATCCGATCGATCGGGAGATGACGGCGAAAGCGCTGGGCTTTTATCGGCCAACGGCGAACTCACTTGATTCCGTCAGCTCACGGGATTTTGCGCTGGAAGCATTGTCTGCCGCCTCGCTTGGGGCGATCACCCTGTCGCGCTTTGCCGAAGAGGTGATCATCTGGTCGACGGCGGCCTTCGGGTTTGTCAAATGCTCGGATGCGTTTTCGACCGGCTCTTCGATCATGCCGCAAAAGCGTAATCCCGATGCGGCGGAGCTATTGCGCGGTAAGACGGGGAGGGTGATCGGCGCCTTCAACACGCTGGCCGTGACCATGAAGGGCCTGCCGCTCGCCTATTCAAAGGACATGCAAGAAGACAAGGAACCGGTCTTCGATGCGCTCGATACGCTGGGCGCGTGCCTGACGATTGCCGCTGGTGTCACCGGCAGCCTGATCGTCAACAAAGACACCATGAAGGCCGCTGCCGGTGTCGGCTATACAACGGCGGTGGATCTAGCTGACTGGCTTGTCCGGGAGCTGAATATTCCCTTTCGTGAAGCCCATCACGTTGTCGGGCGGCTGGTCGCAACAGCCGAAAAGACTGGCACCGACCTTCATGAGCTGTCCGATGAAGCCCTGAAGGCGGCGCACCCCGAACTCACCGGCAAGGTGAGGGAGGCGGTGACGGTCGAAGCCTCTGTCGCTGCGCGGAAACATATTGGTGGTCCGGCACCTGATGCGGTGAACCGAGAGCTTGTCAAATGGCAGGCGCGGCTTGCATTGAAATAAGCCGATAGTCCAACGACGTTCAACCTACGGCGTTATTCCGATTACCAGCCAAAAGAAAAGGGCCGCCCGAGGGCGGCCCTTCCCGTAGAATGTATCGTCCAGCTTATGACACGTCGCCGTGGTCGTGAACGAATGCTTCGAAGATATCCATGAGTTCCGTCTTCGTGAAGTCGTCGGAAGGAACTTCGAACGGACCAACTTCCATGACCGGACGGTCCATGTCCATGATCACTTTGTCGACGCCAGGCACGAAGGGCTCTTCGTACTTGTCGAAGCCAAAGGTGAGGACTTCTTCGTCCGTCTGCCAGAAGCCTTGGAAGTTCTTCGGTGTATCCGCGAACGGATTAAGCGACTGAACTTCGCCGAGCTCGAAGATGGTGTTCGGGCTAACGTCACGGATGTAGATGAACGAGCCATTTTCGAATTCGATGACAAGGTCATTATCCGTGAAGGCGAAGCCACCTTCTTCGTAATCGCGCTCTGGCACGTAGGTGAAGAGATCGGCGCTGGAGAGCGACGTCGCGTCATCGAGAGCTTCGAAGAACTCACGAGCCGTGAAGCCACCAACAGAACCGTCAGCCAGCGTCAGATTGAAGCACAGCTGATCTTCCTGGTTGCCATCGAAGTCAAAGATGTAGGTCCCGAAGAGACCATTCGCATCGATGTCAGTGATGTTGCCAGCAGCGTCCGTGGTGACGACGAGGTCGACGATGAAATCGTCGGCGCCTTCTTCACCGTGCAGGACGTTTACACCCTGACGACCAACGAGCGTGTCGTCATGCTCACCACCGAAGAGGTAGTCGAGGCCAGAGAAGAGACCGAACTGGTCATCACCACCGATGATGAGGTCGTCATCTTCTTCGCCGTCCATGAAGTAGTCGCCCGAGCCGCTCGTGAAGAGCGTGTCGTTGCCCGTGCCACCAAGGACAGTGTCGCCACCAACGAACTCCGGCAGGAAGTCGATGAGGATCGTAGCCGAGTTGCCAGCGTCGATCAGGTCATCGCCAGAACCGCCATCGGCATAGTCGTTGCCGTTGCCGCCCTGGATCTCGTCATTGCCTTCTTCGCCGTAAAGCGCGTCCCAGCCGTCCGAGCCGTCGATGGTGTCGTCGCCGTAGCCACCAACGACAACGTCGTCGTGGTTTTCGCCGTCGAGGCAGTCATCGCCACCGTTGCCTTCGATGTAGTCATCGCCGTTGCCGCCGAGAACCGTATCGAGACCTTCGCCGCCGATCAGGTAATCCCAGCCATTGCCGCCGTCGATGGCGTCATTGCCGCTATCACCGTAAGCAACGTCCCAGCCGTCTTCGCCGCGAATGACGTCGTCGCCATTGCCGCCAGACATCAGGTCGTTATCGTCGCCACCGTCGATGAAGTCGTTGCCGTTAACGCCTTGCAGGACGTCATCGCCATTTTCACCGAAGATTTTGTCGTCGCCGTCGTCGCCGAAGAAGCCCGGCTCAACGTCAAAGGCATCCGAACCCGTGATGGAGTCGTTGCCGTCGCCACCAAGCATGGTGTCGTTGCCGTGACCACCGCGGAGATCGTCGGCGCCGTCTTCACCTTCCATGAAGTCGTCGTCGTCGTTACCGTTCAGGCTGTCGTCGCCGTCGCCACCGAAGAGTTTGTCGTCGCCAGCGCCGCCGTCAACGTCGTCATGGCCTTCTTCGCCAAGCAGAACGTCTTCGTCTTTGCCGCCGTCGATGTCGTCAGCGCCGATGCCGCCCAGGATCGTGTCCTGACCGTCAGAACCCTGAAGGTTGTCTTCGCCAGCTTCACCAAAGATGAGGTCATCGCCGTCATTACCGGTGATGTCGTCACCGCGACCTTTTTCGTCGCCGCCAACGAGCGTGTCGTTGCCTTCATCGCCCTTCATGGAGTCGATGCCAGCGCCGCCGAACATGAGGTCATCATCTTCGCCACCGCGCATGGTGTCACGGCCGTTGCCGCCGAGCATGGTGTCATCACCAGCTTCGCCGAGCAGACGGTCAGCACCGTTGCCACCGAAAACGAGGTCCATGCCGAAGCCAGCACGGATGATGTCGTCGCCGCCATCGCCGCAAAGCTCGTCATCGCCAGCGTTGCCGTAGATACGGTCACGATCAGCACCACCAGAAACGAGGTCGTCGCCAGCGCCACCACGGATGGTGTCGGTGCCGTCATTACCTTGCAGCTCGTCGTTGCCGTCATTGCCTTCGATCGAGTCGTCGCCCGACTGACCAGCAACTTTGTCGTCACCAGCGTTTCCGTAAAGGGTGTCATTACCCCAGTTCGGGTTCGGGTCTTTTTCAACGTTTGCATCACCAATGATGATGTCGTCGCCGTTCTGACCTTTTACTTCGTCATCACCAGCGCCACCGGAAATGGTGTCATCCTGGGACCCGCCTTTGACAGTGTCGTCGCCGGTTTGGGCATAGATGAGGTCGTTACCGCCGCGGCCGTCGATAAAATCGTCGCCTGAGACGTCCTCCCCGAGACCCGGGAAGAGTTCTGACGTGTCGTCGCCATAAATGTTTGCCATGTCGCTCTCTCCTAAAAGCACTACTGGAACTGAGAGGGACCGATGTTCCCAACCGGTTCTGCCCCCTAAAATCATCCCCGCCGATACATGACGGGTCAGACCCTTATCGGGTTAATTGACAAAAGCGTGGAACGTCCCCCCCCGTTTGTGGGGGGAATTGGCCTAAGTGGCGACAATTACGTCGTTTTTCGGGGTTTGATTGCAATTTTACATGAGCACAATTGGTTAACGGATTGATCTTTTCCCGTCTCAGGAAACGTCACGAATAGGTGTGTCCCGTCATAGGTGTACTCATTAGGTTCTCATCGAAATTGATGTCAAAAACTGTCTCAAACGGGGCAAATCAGTTCTGGAGACGAGGAGAAATCCGGAGAACCAGAGGAGTTTGGTCGCCAAGATGAGGAGATCTCTAAAGCTGCACAATCAGCTCGCAGAGCCTGACAGGCACGCTCTCATGGGTACTTTCAGTAAGGTGAGAAGCACCCTGTTTGAATAGAAAGCCGTTCACGAAAAAGGCCGCTCGTAAGAGCGGCCTTTCCCAATTCGAGTGAGGGATCCCTTTGGGAGACCCCTCTGGACCCGAAACCTGAGTGCTTAGTGCACGAAGGCTTCGAAGATATCCATGAGCTCGGTTTTGACGAAGTCGTCGGAAGGAACTTCGAACGGACCAACTTCCATGACCGGACGATCCATATCCATGACCGTCTTGTCGACGCCAGGCACGAAGGGCTCTTCGTACTTGTCGAAGCCATAGGTGAGGACTTCTTCGTCCGTCTGCCAGAAGCCTTGGAAGTTCTTCGGCGTATCCGCGAACGGATTGAGCGACTGAACTTCGCCGAGCTCGAAGATGGTGTTCGGGCTAACGTCACGGATGTAGATGAACGAGCCATTGTCGAATTCGATGACAAGGTCGTTATCCGTGAAGATCAGGCCGCCTTCTTCGTAGTCACGCTCAGGCGTGTAGGTGAAGAGGTCGGAGCTGGAGAGCGTCGTCGCGTCATCAAGAGCTTCGAAGAACTCCTGAGCCGTGAAGCCGCCAACAGACCCGTCAGCCAGCGTGATGTTGAAGCACAGCTGATCTTCCTGGTTGCCATCGAAGTCAAAGATGTAGGTCCCGAAGATACCATTGGCATCAATGCCCGTGATGTCACCAGAAGCGTCCGTCGTGACGACGATGTCGACGATAAAGTCGTCAGCACCTTCTTCACCGAAGAGGACGTTCAGACCCTGACGACCAACGAGCGTGTCGTCATGCTCACCACCGAAGAGGTAGTCGAGGCCAGAGAAGAGACCGAACTGGTCATCACCACCGATGATGAGGTCGTCATCTTCTTCACCGTCCATGAAGTAGTCGCCCGAGCCGCTCGTGAAGAGCGTGTCGTTGCCCGTGCCACCAAGGACAGTGTCGCCACCAACGAATTCCGGCAGGAGGTCGAAGAGAATCGTAGCCGAGTTACCAGCGTCGATCAGGTCGTCACCTGCTGAACCCATGGAGACGTCGTCGCCGTTGCCAGCCTGGATCTCGTCATTGCCGTCCTCGCCGTCAATGATGTCAGAACCGGCGCCGCCGTCGATGGTGTCATCGCCGGTAAAGCCCCAGAGGCTGTCTGCGCCAGCTTCGCCGTCGATGCAGTCATCGCCAGTCCAGCCGTCGATTGTGTCGTTGCCGTTGCCACCAAGGATGGTGTCATCGTCTTCGCCGCCGTCGAGGACGTCAGCTGCGTTACCACCGTCGATCTGGTCGAAGCCAGCACCGCCGAGAACAAAGTCAGCACCGTTTTCACCACGGAGGATGTCGTCGCCATTGCCACCAGAGATGGAGTCATTGTCGTCGCCACCGTCGATGAAGTCGTCGCCGTTGACGCCTTCGAGGACGTCATCGCCAGCTTCGCCGAAGATCTTGTCGTTGCCGTCGTCGCCGAAGAAGCCCGGCTCAACGTCAAAGGCATCCGAACCCGAGATCGAGTCATTGCCGTCGCCACCAAGCATGGTGTCGTTGCCGTGACCGCCGCGGAGATCGTCGGCGCCGTCTTCACCTTCCATGAAGTCGTCATCGTCGTTACCGCTCATGCTGTCATCGCCAGCACCGCCGTACATCTTGTCGTCGCCAGCGCCGCCGTCAACGTCATCATTGCCGTCTTCGCCGAGAAGGACGTCTTCGTCCTTGCCGCCGTCGATGTCGTCAGCGCCGATGCCGCCTAGGATCGTGTCCTGACCGTCAGAACCCTGAAGGTTGTCTTCGCCAGCTTCACCAAAGATGAGGTCATCGCCGTCATTACCGGTGATGTCGTCACCACGGCCACGCTCGTCACCACCTACGATGACATCGTCGCCTTCGTCACCTTTGATGGAGTCAATGCCAGCGCCGCCGAAGATAAGGTCTTCGCCTGTACCGCCACGGATGGTGTCACGGCCATTTTCACCCAGCAGGGTGTCATTGCCATCTTCACCAACGATGCGGTCAGCACCGTTGCCACCGAAAACGAGGTCCCAGCCAAGGCCGGCACGGATGATGTCGTCGCCGCCATCGCCGCAGATTTCGTCATCGCCAGCGTTGCCGAAGAGACGGTCACGATCAGCACCACCAGAGATCAGGTCGTCGCCAGCGCCACCACGGATAATGTCTACGCCGTCATTACCTTGCAGCTCGTCGTTGCCGTCATTGCCTTCGATCGAGTCATCGCCCGACTGACCAGCAACTTTGTCGTCACCTTCGTTACCGCGAAGCGTGTCGTTGCCCCAGTTCGGGTTCGGGTCTTTTTCAACGCCTGCATCACCAATGATGATGTCGTCGCCGTTCTGACCTTTAACTTCGTCATCGCCGGCACCGCCGGAAATGGTGTCGTCCTGAGCGCCGCCTTTGACAGTGTCATCACCGTCTTGAGCGTAGATCAGGTCATTACCGCCGCGGCCGTCGATAAAATCGTCGCCAGAGACGTCTTCCCCGAGACCCGGGAAAAGTTCTGACGTGTCATCGCCAAAAATGTTAGCCATCTAACTCTCTCCTAGATTTAGCACTAAAGGGGACCATTGATCCCTACGGCTCAATCCCCCTGCGCCCCCGCACAATATGGAGGCGACTCATATCGGTTAATTCACACGTCTTGGATGTGCCCCCCACGAATGGGGGGGGTATATAAAGTCTTATAGGCACACCCCAGCAAATACGGGGTTTTTGGCAGTTTTCCCCAGTGTAAATTTTTAATAAAAAAGGGCCGCTTTTGGCGGCCCTTCTCTTAAATTCTGCGATTTGTTGCCGAAAGAGAGATTCGGCTTCGCATTCATGCATTCAAAGATCAGTGGATGAAGGCCTCGAAAATATCCATCAGGGCCGTCTTGTCGAAGGAATCTGAAGGGATATCGAACGGCCCGACCTCCATGACAGGGCGTTCCATCCCTGCGACTGTCTTGTCGATGCCCGGCACGAACGGCTCAGCATATTTGTCAAAGCCAAAGGTGATGAGCTGTTCATCGGACTGCCAGAAGCCTTGGAAGGATTTCGGGCTGGACGTGAACGGGTTGAGCGTCTGCACATCACCGATTTCGAAAATCGTGCCCTGGCTGACGTCACGGATCCAGACAAAGCTGCCATTCCCGAAGGTCACGAGCAGGTCGTTATCCGTGAAGGTGAAACCGGCTTCCTCATATTCAGGGGCCGGGGTGTCGACCGCAAGGTTCACACTCGAGAGGGTGACGAAGCTGTCGAGAGCCTGGAACAGTTTCAGACTGACATTACCATTCAGTGCCGTGCTGCCCGGTGCGTAATGAACGTTGAAGCAGATCTGGTCTTCCTGGTTGCCGTCATAGTCCATGAGGTAGGTGCTGAAGCTGCCCAGCGCATCAAGGCCAGTGACCACAACACTTCCGCCCACCACGGCTGTGGAGACAACGATGTCGATGACGAAGTCATCCGCGCCTTCTTCGCCGAAGAGGGCGTTGGTGCCCTGACGGCCGATCAGCGTGTCGTCATGCTCGCCGCCGAAGAGGAAATCGAGCCCGGCTGTCCCAGTGAAGACAGTGTCCCCACCGAAGATCAGGTCGTCATCTTCTTGGCCGTCGAGAATGTAGTCGCCAACGCCGCTGGCGAAGATCGTGTCATCGCCGTCACCGCCGAGGACCGTATCGCCACCGATGAACTGGGCAACCGAAATCCCGAAACCAAGAATGGTGCTCGCGCTGCCTGCATCAATGAGGTCGTTTCCGGTGCCGCCATCAACATAGTCGTCACCTGAGCCGCCCTGGATCACGTCATTGCCGTCTTCGCCGCCAATCGTGTCACTGCCAGCGGAGCCATCAATCGTGTCGTTCCCGGTAAAGCCCCAGAGGAAGTCGTTACCGTCTTCGCCATCGATGCAGTCATCGCCTGTCCAGCCGTCAATGCTGTCATTGCCAGCACCGCCAAGCAGGGTGTCGTCGCCACTGTCACCGAAGAGAGTGTCAGCAGCTGCACCGCCTGATGCCTGATCCGCGCCCGCACCGGCAAGGATCGTGTCCGCACCGGCCTGGCCGAGCAGGGTGTCATTGCCATTGCCGCCATCGATCAGGTCATTCTCCGTACCGCCATCAATGAAGTCATTGCCATTGACGCCGTAGAGCGTGTCATTGCCTGCATCACCGAAGATCTTGTCATTGCCGTCATCGCCGAAGAAACCCGGTTCAACGTCAAAGGCATCCGAGCCTGAAATGATGTCGTTGCCTGCACCACCGAGCAGGGTGTCGTGACCATGACCCCCGCGGATGTCGTCAATGCCGTCTTCGCCTTCGATATAGTCATTGTCGTCATTGCCGGAGAGGCTGTCATTGCCCGCGCCACCAAAGATCTTGTCATTGCCGGCGCCGCCATCAACATCGTCATTGCCGTCTTCGCCGAGAAGGACGTCTTCGTCCTTACCACCATCGATATCGTCCGAGCCGATGCCGCCCAGGATCGTGTCCTGACCATCCGAGCCCTGAAGGTTATCTTCACCGCCCATGCCGAAGATCAGGTCATTGCCGGAGTTGCCGGTGATGTCATCACCGCGGCCGGTTTCATTGCCGCCGACCAGCGTGTCATTGCCTTCGTCGCCCTGCATGGAGTCGATCCCGGCACCGCCAAACATCAGATCGTCGCCCGTGCCGCCCAGCATAGTGTCCTTGCCGTTCTCACCGAGCAGGGTGTCATTACCGTCTTCACCGAAGATCCGGTCTGCACCGTCGCCGCCGAAAATCAGGTCCCAGCCAAGACCCGCACGGATGATGTCGTCACCTCCGTCACCGGAGATCTCGTCATTACCATCATTGCCAAAGAGCCGGTCGCGGTCTGCGCCACCAGAGATCAGGTCATGACCTGCGCCGCCCAGAATGGTGTCGACGCCGTCATTGCCCTGCAGTTGGTCGTTGCCGTTATTGCCTTCGATAAAGTCATCGCCAGACTGGCCGGCGACCTTGTCGTCGCCGTCATTGCCGTAAAGTGTGTCATTGCCCCAGTTCGGGTTTGTGTCTTTCGGCACACCGGCGTCGCCGATGATGATATCGTTTCCGTTCTGACCTTTGATCTCGTCATCGCCAGCGCCGCCGGAAATGGTGTCATTGCCTGTGCCGCCCTTGACCGTGTCGTTCCCGGTAAGGGCATAGATCAGGTCATTGCCGCCGCGGCCGTCAACGAAGTCATTGCCGGTCAGGTTCTCTCCAAGACCTGGAAACAGCTCCGACGTATCGTCGCCATAAATATTCGCCATTCTCAATTTTCCTAGAAAAGTTGGATGAAACGTCTTTGGGGCCGAGAAATGCCAGCCTTGTTCCATTCCCCCAATATGGTTCCCGTCCTGATGGACGGTGCGGCAATTTTACGAGGGGTCATTCGCCGACTTCTCCCCCCATTTGGAGGGGGAGATGATTTATTGTTTCCATGCTGATCGATGGGTCCACGTTTTCAGGATGCGGGAGCCTGTATTTGCCCGTCCCGGTGGCGAGCCAGAGATTCAGGATGGCGTCTTTGCGCCATGCTGGCTGGGAGCAATCAGTCCGCCTGTTTAAGGGCAGCACAGATTAAATTTCGGATATCAGGTGAAGGAGGTGACGACTTCGCTCAGGAAGCTGCGATTGCCTGGTCGCCAATGCGTCCGGCAAGGATCGACTCGATCTTCGGCGGCAGAGGCGCCGCCATGGTGAGGGGGCCTGCAGCCAGAATACGAACGAGATCCGGTTTACGCCGCACATCAAGCTTGGCGAAGACGTCCTTGCAGTAGGATTTAACCGTCGTCTCTGAAAGCCCGAGCTGTTCGGCGACTTCTGACACGTTGAGCCCGCCTGCGAGCAGCGCACTGACTTCTGCCTCACGCTTGGTCATGTTGTAGACCTCCCGCAGCCATTCAGCCGGCGGGGAGGGGTATTCGGGATCATCTACATAGATCGCCAGAACTTTGCGGCCCTTGAGCGAAATCCGTTTAGCAACGATCGGTGAGACAGAGCCGTCATCGGCTTCGATCGCAAGTGCACCCATTTCCGACAGCCCGCTGAGGCAATCACGGAACGGCGCATGTTCACCCGAACAGCGGCCCGTCAGGCGGTTGTCCGAAATCCGGATGCCGCGCCCTGCCTCCATGAAACGTTGGGCGGCGCCATTCGAGAAGAGGACGCGGCCGCTCATGTCGGCGATGAACAGGCCCAGGCGCGCATTGTCTGTCGCATAGGACAATGCCGAATTGACGACGCGCGTATAGGCGGATTCAAGTTCTGCTTCGGCAAGACGAGCGGCGTCCTGAAGGGCCATCGCATCTGCCTTGGAAAATTTCCCACGAGTCGAACGGCGTGAAGCCATCAGATAAATCCCGTGTTCCTTACAGACAGGTACCCGGACAGTTCTGGCCCGAGCCATCCAGCGCGCGAGAACAGACGCTGCGCGGTTCTTGCGCTGCTCAGTATCATCCGGGCTGAACAGACGTGAGGCTTCGACCGAGCCAGAGGATGACCGCCGGCGGCTGGCCCAGAGGACGATTGAGTCCCGGGCGGCAAGACACGTCACATCCGCATCGGCGGCCCGAAGCGCAAGACGCAAGGCGCTGTGGAGACGTGAGAGGGCAGGGTCTGTGGTGGGGGTTTCTTGCGTTTTGGTTCGTGCACGGATATTTTGATCCACGCCGTTACTCGGAACGGTGTCGACGTTCAGACTATCGGCATTGGCCGACAGTACCGTTTCGTCTACGAACTCTGACATCATCCCCCCAGGACCCGCTGCATACACGGCAACGGCAAAACGCCACAAATCTGAGGAGTGATAAGGTTTTCAGGCGTCTGGACCTTGTCGCGGTCATGGTGCCTGAACTGTTCTCTCCCCAGTCCCTGCCGGCAGTACGCCGACAAAACTCACCAACAACAAGTTAACCGGCGCTATCATTGATTGGCAAGGCCCAATCCGCACAACTGGCCTGCCAAATCTTTGATTTTTACACATATTCGGGTGACACTGAGCAATCTGCGCAGCCTTGGGGCGAGTGGGTGGGCAGCTTTTCCCCGAAAGCGGACCATCGGTTTGAGCGTTCTGGAAATCGGACACTTATCTGGGGCAATCTTGATCCTGATTTTCCCGTATTTGGTGTGCTTTCGTGCAATCTGGCCAAGCTGATTCTTTTAGCTGATCCGCACGGACCCAAAACGATTGAGCAAGTCTGTCAGTGGGTATGATTTAGCATCAGGGTGTAACCTTGAGGGCTGCATCTCTATGCAATGAATGCCTCGGATTTCATGAATGCTAGCCCATGGCAGGAATTCTGGAACGCCTTACCCGACTGCTCGAGGTGTCATGAAACGCAAACCATGCGCCCAGACGGACATAAATGCGAATACGGAATTATATCTTATTATACATGAAGGCCGCGAAACTGAAATATTGCGCCGTAGGGGAATTAAGTGTGCTGAACCATATTGCACCTCCAGTACGGAATGCAATTTCTACATTATCCAGCAAAAAGCAGGACTTAACCCGAATTCTTATCCGTCTTTGTAAAGAATGACCGGATGTTGATGTGAAGGGTAATGGTGAGCTTACGCCAGCAATGTGGTTCAGCCCGCCAGCAGTCACTTTAGAACATATGTTAAGAAAGCGTCGTCTGGCGACTGGTGGAGCTAGGCGGAATCGAACCGCCGACCTCTTGCATGCCATGCAAGCGCTCTACCAATTGAGCTATAGCCCCGACTTCAGTCGAGCGGGCGGTCTAATGAGCGTGCCGCCGCTTTGCAAGCCGAAATTTCGGGGCCATGGGAGAACTTTTCCCGTTGGCCTCAGACCGCATATTTCTCGAAGATTTCCGCGGGGATATCGCGCGCAAGGTTGAAGTTAAAGACACAGCGATGCGTGCTATCGACCGGAGCGGAGGAGGCATGTTCCATCATGCCGTCAAAGATAAGCCCTCGTCCTCGCTTGGACTTGATCCGGTGCGCCACTTCCTCTCCGTCAAAGATGCAGGTGTCTCCATCGGCATCATTCACATAATAGATAAAGACCCAGTGCGGGTTCTCATCGTCCACATGCTTGGGGTGGATGAAGGACGCCTTCTCCCGGCTCATCAAATTGCATTTCGCCCGGATGATCTTTTCATCGGCAATGCCCAGGCGGGCCGTGATTGCGCGCGGCACGGTATGCCATTGCGTGATGTTCTTATAATTCTGGATGAAACCATGCACGAATTGGGGAGACTCGCCGGCCTGCGTGTAGTCATCAGTCGAATTTGTATTGGGGTAATAGAACCAGGGGAATCTCATCCCCATGATGACGCGTTCGAGCTCATCCTGCATTCCTTCGGGCAGGAAGTTCTCGATGATGATCGGCGATGATGTGACGGTCGTGCTCATGCCCGGAAGATTATGCAGCATCGTCCGGGCTGGCAAACAGGAACCATCACAATTGAGAGGCGCAGGTTACGGTGCGGCGGCGAACATGCCTTCGACCAGCGGCGCAACGCTCTCAGCATAATAGAGTGCCTCAGGCGTGTCCTTGCGAACGGCTGCACGAACGCGGGTAAAAGCGGTGATAGTCTCCGATTTGGACGTCGGCTCGCCAAATTCAGCGATGAAAGCCTCTTCAAGGCCATCAAGCTCGCTCTCTTCGACAAGGATCCAGACGACGACCAGCGCATCATCCTGGAAGACGAATTCGGCAAGGCGCGGCGCGCCGAAATAGTCAAACCCCTGACAATCGATCTGAGAATGGGTCTCGGCGCCGGGGATTTCCGGTGGATTGAATTCGCGCTCATCTATCGAAGTGCAGAGCCCATCAAGGGCCGTGACCATCTGGGCCCGTGACGCATCGAAGCTGATCACGGCCGGTTTCTCAACACTCGGCGCATTTGAGCAGGCCGCAAGAAGGGAGATGAGGGAGAGGGCGGCGAGGGTAGTCAGGCGTTTCATCCGGTCTTTCCTATTTTATCTTCAGGAGACCCTACACGATTACATCTGTGGTTCACCTGATCATTTCCTATTCGGCGGCTGCTTCTCCACCTTCGGCGAGGAATCCGCCGGATTGACGCGCCCAGAGCTGGGCATAGAGCCCGCCCGCCTCAACGAGATCGGCATGGCGACCCTGTTCAATGATCTGGCCCTGATCGAGCACGATCAGCCGGTCCATCGCGGCAATGGTCGAAAGCCGGTGCGCGATGGCGAGGACGGTTTTGCCGGCCATTAGTTCGTCGAGACGCGACTGGATCGCCGCCTCCACCTCTGAATCAAGTGCGGAGGTCGCCTCATCGAGAAGAAGAATCGGCGCGTCCTTGAGGAGCACGCGCGCAATCGCGACCCGCTGGCGCTGGCCGCCCGAGAGCTTGACCCCGCGCTCGCCGACATGGGCATCAAGGCCAAACCGGCCCTGTTGGTCCTCCAGCTCCTGAATGAAGTCCCAGGCCTCCGCCCGTTTGGCCGCCGCGATGATTTCGTCTTCGCTGGCCGAGGGCCTGCCATAGGCGATATTCTCGCGGATCGAGCGATGGAGGAGGGAGGTGTCCTGGCTGACGATCCCGACATGCTGGCGCAGGCTTTCCTGCGTCACCGCCGAGATATCCTGCCCATCAATCAGGATACGGCCTTTTTCAACGTCATAGAGGCGTAAGAGCAGGTTCACGAGGGTCGACTTGCCTGCGCCCGACCGGCCGACAAGCCCGACCCGCTCGCCCGGCGCAATGTCGAGCGTAAGGTCATGGATGACGGCCGTATCCTTGCCGTAAGTGAAGCGCACATCCTCAAAGGCAATCTCGCCCTTGCTAACGGCGAGCGTCTTTGCGTCCCCCCGGTCGGTCACATCGATGTCGCGCGACAGGGTTTTCATGCCGTCATCGGCGGCGCCCAGATGCTCGAACAGGAAGGCCGCTTCCCAGAGGAAATAAGTCGCCTGTCCCTGAATCCTGAGCGCCATGGTCGACGCAAACGCAAAGGCGCCAATGGTCATCTGGCCCTGCGACCAGAACCACGCGCCCATCATGATCGTCGAGGCGATGAAAAAGCCGTTCAGCGTATGCAGGCAGAGCGACATCGAGGTTGAGACCCGCATCGAGCCATAGACCTTATCCAGCATGTTCTGCATGCCGTTGCGGGTATAGTCTTCTTCCGCCTTGACCGAGCCGAAGGTCTTCACGGTCTGGATATTCGTATACGCATCGACCATCCGGCCCGTCAGGTTCGAGCGGGCATCGGCCTGCTGTTCTGCCCATTTCTTCTGACGCGGCAGGAAGATCCGCATGGTCACGGCATAGGCTGCCACCCAGATGACAAGCGGGATTGCCAGCCGCCAGTCATTGCCGGCGAACAGAAACAGCGTCGCAAAGAAATAGACGCCCATATAGACAAAGAGGTTCGTCAGCTTGACGCAGACATCACGCACGCCGAGGGCCGACTGCATCAGCTTGGTCGATATCCGCCCGGCAAAATCATCCGCAAAGAAATTGTTAGATTGCCGCAAAAGATAGCGGTGACCGCGCCAGCGGATCTGCATCGCCATATTGCCTAAGATGCCTTGCAGCAGGATCAGCTCATCCAGAAGGCTCGCGATCGGCCAGACAATGGCGATCAGCCCACAGATCAGAAATATCTTCCATCCGTGCTGCGGCCAGAAAGTGTCCGTGCCTTGCGTAGTGGCCCAATCGACAATGTTGCCGACGAGTTCGAACGCGAAAACCTCGATCAGCGCGATCCCGGCTGAGAAGATGATCGAGGCCAGGAACAGCCATTTGAAAGGCTTCGCGTAATGCCAGATAAATGCCCACAGGGAGCTGGGCGGTTTTGCCAGCGCCTCGTCCGGATAGGGATCGACCATCCGCTCGAAAGTGCGGAACAGCATGGGGCCTCCTTGCTGCACTCTCTCGCGGGCAGCCGGTCAGAATAGGGATGTGGCAACAAATAGCCAGTGACGTTTTCATGAAGCCGCAGATGCGACATGCTTTCGCAGGAATGCGTGATATAGTGGTCACAGAGCGGCGGAGAACCCCTATGAAGTGGCAATTATGGGCAGTGAGTGGAGCAAGCGCGATTGTTGCGGCGTGCTCAACACCAACACCAGTGGATAATTCCCGGACCGTCACCGAGGTAGAAACCGAAGCGACCACGGCTCCGGTCGACCTGACCGAGAATAGCGGCGTGCGCTCCTGCCGAGGTGAGGAAGTGATCCGTGGACGTCAGCGTCTTGCTGAACTTTCCGATGGCTCGCTTGTGACCATGGCGCCGATGCAGGTGAATGCCGATGGCGCCCCCCATGCCTATCACCCCGATAATGCCGAGGGCGGGGCGATCCTCCATCTCTGCAATGCGGGCAAGGTCTATCTGCCGGACGGGTCTAGCTATCACGGCTCTGAATCCAATGAGACCTGCACGGGCAAGTTCATGGATGACGTCGCAAAGATCAGGGAAGCGGGCTGGGACGATCCGGAAGTCGGGGCCGTCAACTGGTACGGCATCTATGCGACCGGCCGCGTGCGGATCGGCACGCAATTCGTTCAGAATGTCAAACCGCCTTTGACCGAAGAGGGGTTTTATATCTCCCCGACGGCGCTGGAGGATCGCGGCTTCGCGCCCGATGACCAGCGCCGCTACGTCAACGCGATCACTGTGCCCCATGCCGTTGTGCGCCGGGACAGCGGGGTAGAGCTTGGCACCTTCGGAGTCGCATGGAGAACAAAGGACTGCCCCGGCGGCCGGGTCTGCGATCCCGTGCCGTTCATCGTGGCCGATATCGGCCCGAAGATCGGGGAAGGCTCGATTGCCCTGACCCGGCTCGTCAACGGGCTGGAGGTCACCGAGGACATCACCCGGGAGAACCGCTTCCAAGGCGCCGTCAGCGATGAGGATGACGTGATGTGGGTGTTCTTTGGCGGACGCCGTGCGCCAACGCCTTACACGCCGGGCAGTGTTGAGCGTCACGCGGAAGCTGCCTTTGAGGCCTGGGGCGGTGAGGACCGCCTCGCCCAATGCCTGCGGGTCGAACAGCCGGTGGCGAATGGGGACTGATGGAATGAAATTCGCCGAGCTAAAAACGATTGGCCACAATCTGGGCCATTCATTAAGCAGCGGCGTTTGCTTATTGGTCGGCTACAGTAACGTGGATATTTATCAGGAGGCCAACAAAACCGCAGACGGCTATATTGAGGTTGATTTTCTGACAGGCCAGACAAACGGCGCAACTATTTCCCGGCAACTCGCAAGAACCATAGAGTCATATCGAGATATCGTACCGCAGTTTTGCAAGACACACGGATATCCGTTCGAGAATATCGCTAAGCTCTCTGTGACGTACTATCCCGTGGCGGGGCAATACTGGGGCAGGTTCAGGGTCGTGGTGGAGGACACCTCGGGCAGAGGCGCAATCGACGAGTATTCAGGTTTCGCTGGAAAGCGGCCTGTGATTCTGGACGAACTCGGCAGAGCCCGTAAGCAACCGTCGAGAAACTATAACGCTTCAGATGCCTTTTGATCCGCTTGTCACTCTGGACGTGAGTATCGATACCCCCCTATGAGCGGCGCCCTATAAGAAGAGTAGGAGCGCCCATGTCCCCCAGCGATCAGAAACTGAGCCTTATCTTCCCCGGACAGGGGTCACAGGCCGTCGGCATGGGGGTGGCGCTGGCGGAAGCCTATCCGGCGGCAAAAGCCGTCTTTGACGAAGTCGACGAGGCGCTCGGCCAGAACCTCTTTGCCCTGATGAAAGACGGGCCGATGGAGGAGCTGACGCTGACGGCCAACACCCAGCCCGCCCTGATGGCGGTATCCGTTGCCGCGTTCCGCGTGCTGCAAGGCGAAGGGCTTTCGCTTTCCGCCATCAAATCCATGGCCGGGCATTCACTGGGCGAATATTCCGCCTACTGCGCGGCAGGCGCGATCTCTCTGACCGATACGGCAAAGCTGCTGCGAATTCGCGGTGATGCCATGCAGGCCGCCGTGCCTGTGGGCGAGGGCGCAATGGCAGCGATCATCGGGCTCGACATGGACAAGCTCGGCGCGATTACTTCCGAAACCGGCGCCGAGATTGCCAATGACAATGCGCCGGGCCAGATCGTTATCTCTGGCGCCAAGGCGGCTGTCGATGCGGCCTGCGTTGCCGCCAAAGAAGCCGGCGCCAAGCGCGCTTTGCCGCTGCCGGTCTCCGCGCCCTTCCACTCAACCCTGATGGGTCCTGCCGCCGAGCGCATGGCCGAGGCGCTGGCCGCCGCGGATATCAAACCGCCCGCCGTGCCGGTTTTCTCCAACGTGCTGGTGGAACCTGTCACCGAGCCCGATGTAATACGCGGTACCCTGACTGAACAGGTAACGGGCCGAGTCCGCTGGACCGAAAGTATTGCCACGATGGAAGCGGACGGCACGACCCTCTTCCTCGAGGTCGGCGCCGGCAAAGTGCTCTCCGGCCTCGTCAAACGCATCGCCAGCGACGCGAAGGCTATCAATTTCGCGGGGCCCGATGACCTCGACGCCGTGCGGGATGTGCTGAGCCATTAGGGCTGTCATCCCGGGGCGCTCATAGAGCGAACCCGGGATCCAAAATCGGGATGTGTGGATCCTGGATATCTGCCGATGCCGGTTCTTGGATGACAACGACAAAGAGACGTATAGAGATTTAAGGAGACTTCCATGTTCGATCTTACCGGCAAGACAGCCCTCGTCACCGGCGCCACGGGCGGCATTGGCGGCGCCATCGCCAAGGCCCTTCATGCGCAGGGCGCAACCGTTGCCATCTCAGGCACGCGCGAAGAAAAGCTCAACGAGGTTGCCGCCGAGATGGGCGACCGGGTTCACGTCCTGCCCTGTAATCTGGGCGATGCCGATGCTGTCGATGCGCTGCCCGGTCAGGCCTCCGACGCCATGGGCGGGCTTTCGATCCTTGTCGCCAATGCGGGCATCACCAAAGACAACCTCATGATGCGGATGAAGGCGGAGGATTTCGATAGCGTCATCGCCATCAACCTTAAATCCTACTGGCATCTCTCCAAAGCCTGCCTGCGGGGCATGATGAAAGCCAAATTCGGCCGCATCATCGGCGTGACGTCCGTTGTCGGTGTCACCGGCAATCCGGGCCAGACCAATTACGCGGCCTCGAAAGCGGGCATGATCGGCATGACGAAATCCCTCGCCGCTGAGATCGCCAGCCGCGGCGTTACCGCCAACTGCATCGCGCCTGGCTTTATCGCGACCGCGATGACAGATGTCCTGACCGATGAGCAGAAGGCACAGATCGACGCGACGATCCCGGCGGGCCGTATGGGCAGCCCGGAAGATATCGCGGCCGCAGCCGTCTATCTTGCGTCAGAAGAGGCCGCTTACATGACGGGCCAGACCCTGCATGTAAATGGCGGCATGGCGCGCATCTGATCCCCTTGCGGAAGGAAGAGCGTCATCCCATTTCCTGCCCCACAGCCGGTAAGCGGCTGTTTCGGGGACAGGCATGCTGATCGATTTTCTTCTGGTGGGGGCAGGGCTCATCGGCCTTGTTCTGGGTGGTGACATTCTCGTGCGAGGCAGTCTTGATCTGTCTCGCCGCTTTGGTCTTTCGCCTGCGGTAATCGGGATCGTGGTCATAGGCTTTGGCACGTCAATGCCGGAGCTGGTGACCAGCCTGACGGCAGCATTTCAGGGGGCGGAAGGTGTCGCGATCGGCAATGTAGCGGGCTCGAATATTGCCAATATCCTGCTGATCCTAGGCGTCACGGCGCTCCTCTTCCCCGTCGCTTGCGATGTGAAAACCGTCCGACGTGATGGGGCGGCGATGATGCTGATGAGCCTGGTGCTCGCCGCTGGCATTCTCTGGTGGGGCTTCCCGCGTGTGATGTCGCTGGGCCTGCTCGCCGGGATGGCGGGTTATCTTCTATTTGTCCTGCTCAATGACGGTGGTTCAGTCGAATCTGACGAGGAGGCGGGCTCGCCGCCTCATCTGGGCCGTGCCCTGATCTTTGCGGGTGCTGGCCTCGCTGCTCTCATTCTCGGTGCCAAATCGCTGGTGACGGGCGCTGTAGGGCTCGCGACTGCCTTCGGGATCAGCGAGGCGTTGATCGGCCTCACCATCGTTGCGGTTGGTACCTCCGTGCCGGAGCTGGCCGCCTCGATCTCAGCCGCGCTCAAGAAACAAGGCAGCATGGCCTTCGGCAATGTGATCGGCTCGAACATCTTCAATATTGGCGCGATCATGGGGGTAACAGGGGTGGTTCATCCACTCGCACCTCCGACGAATATTGGCGTGATCGATGTCACCGCATTACTTGGGGCAGCGATCCTCGCCATCCTGTTCGGGGCGACGGGGCTCAAGATCAATCGCTGGGAAGGCGCCGTCCTGATCGGGGGCTATTTAAGCTATATCACCGTCATCACGGTCATGGCGGTGAGCTGAAAAAGTCGAGGTGAGGGGCAATTTCGCTCAGAATCGGGGCCAGATCGCTGGCGTCCGGCGATCTATGAACACAAATTCAATTCCAGAATTATCGTTCAAAAGTCCGGAAACTGGCCATTTATCCAGTTGAAAACTGGACAAATTCATCATTTCACCTCTGGAAATGCCTGCCAGTGTAGATCAAGGCTTGCGCCGTCGGCCAACCCCGACTACCGGGCCTTCTTGCGCATATTGCAGGCTTGCCCTATGCGCCTCTCTCAAATCACAGGGCCGCGCAGCTCAGGCGCCGTCCGATAACTCTTAGAATTCAGGAGCTCTTCATGTCCGATATTGCCGAGCGCGTTAAGAAAATCACGGTCGAGCACCTCGATGTGGACGCCGCCAAGGTTGTCCCAGAGGCCAGCTTCATCGACGATCTCGGCGCCGACAGCCTCGATATCGTCGAGCTTGTCATGGCGTTCGAAGAAGAATTCGACATCGAGATCCCCGATGATGCCGCCGAGACGATCCAGTCCGTTGGTGACGCGATCAAATTCATCGAAGAGCGCAGCGCGTAAGCGTTTTTCTTCGGGTACAAAGTTTTCAAAACCGTCCGGGCCATCGTCCGGGCGGTTTTTGTTTTGTCTGACAGATAATCAGATCGGGCACCGGATCGTCTCTCGCACCTGATGGAGATAGAAATCGCTCAGCGCACGATGCAGCTCACCGGATAAAGCGGGCAGGGCGGAAGCACGCGCATTGGCGGTCACCTGATCAGGCCGTGAGCAGCCTGCGATTACCGTGCTGACGGCCTCGTGATCGAGGATCCAGCGCAAGGCAAAATCCGCCAGCGTCATGCCCTCCGGCACAAAGGTTTTGAGCTCCTCGACTAGCTCGACACCTTTTTTGAGCGGGATGCCATTAAAGGTCTCTCCGACCGAAAACGCTGCGCCATCCGCATTATAGTTGCGATGATCCGTCTCCGGAAAGCTCTCATCCGCTGAGAACTTGCCGGTGAGGAGGCCACTGGCGAGCGGCAGGCGGACGATGATGCCGACCCCGGCCTTTGATGCAGCCGGTAGCAGATCCCGGACGGCATCCTGCCGGAAGAGATTGAAGATGATCTGGAGTGTCGAACAGCCCTCATGCGCAAGGCACATATGGGCTTCTTCGATGGTCTCAACGCTTGCGCCCCAGTTCCGGCAGACCCCTTCGGAAGTGAGCTCTTCCATGATGTCAAAGACATCGCCGTCCTTGAGGTGAACGGGCGGGATGCAGTGGAGCTGGACGAGATCGAGCGTCTCGACCCCCAGCCGCTCGGCGGAGCGCAAAAGATGCTCGCGTATCGAGGCCTTGTCGTAGGTGTCAGGATAGAGCCGGGCCGAACGGCCGACTTTGGTGGCGATTACGGGCCGGTCTGGCCGGTCTTTCGTATAAGCGCCGATCAGGCTTTCCGAGCGCCCATCGCCGTAAACATCCGCCGTATCGAAGAAATTGACGCCCGCATCCTCTGCCGCTGTCATCGTGTCGGCGGCCCGGTCATCCTCCATGGGGCCGAAATCACCCCCAAATTGCCAGCATCCAAGGCCGATTTCCGAGACATCGAGGCCGGTTTTTCCCAATTTTCTGGTTTTCATGCTGATCCTGACTGACTTATTGCTGCCTGAGGCGGCATAACGGCAGTCAGGGTTGAAGGGCAAAGGTGGTTCCCATTCCTTCTGCAACTTTGCTATCGCCTTCTGAACATTGCCAAAGGAGTTTGCCATGTTGCGTCGCGTCGTCGTCACCGGGATGGGCCTCGTCACGCCATTGGGCGCCGGGACACGTGAGAAACCGGTCGATGGACCCTGGCAGCGTATCCTCAAAGGGGAGTCGGGCGCCGGTCAGATTACTCGCTTTGATGCAACTGATTATGCCTGCCGGATCGCTGCAGAAGTGCCGATGGCCGGGGCGACCGATGATCCCGATGCTTTCAACGCCGATGACTGGGTTGAGCCCAAGGAACAGCGGCGCATGGAGGCGTTCATCATTTTTGGCATGGCGGCCGCGGAAATGGCGCTTGTTGATGCCGGCCTGCCGCTGGAAACACAGGAGCAGCAAGAGCGCACGGGCGTCCTTATCGGCTCCGGCATTGGCGGGCTCGACGGCATCGCCCGGACGACCCGTCTGATGGACGAAAAAGGCATTCGCCGCGTCTCGCCGTTCTTTATCCCGAGCTGCCTGATCAACCTCGTCTCCGGCCAGGTCTCGATCAAGCATGGCCTCAAGGGTCCGAACCATTCGGTCGTCACGGCCTGCGCGACAGGCGTTCACGCCATCGGCGATGCCGCGCGTCTCATCATGCTCGGCGATGCGGATGCGATGGTCGCAGGCGGCGCGGAAGCCTCGATCTGCGATATCGGTTTTGCCGGGTTCATCGCCTGTAAGGCGCTGACGACAGGCTTTAACGACAATCCGACCGCCGCCAGCCGCCCTTGGGACAAGGATCGTGACGGCTTCCTGATGGGCGAAGGCTCTGGCGTTGTCGTCCTCGAGGAATATGAGCGAGCGAAAGCGCGTGGCGCGACGATCTATGGCGAAATCGTCGGCTATGGCCTTTCGGGCGATGCCTATCACATCACGGCGCCCGCCGAGGATGGCGATGGTGGTTATCGCGCGATGAAAGCCGCCCTTGCCCGGGCGGAGATGAACCCGGGCGACATCGATTACGTCAACGCCCACGGCACCTCGACCCCGCGCGGGGATGAGGTGGAGCTGGGCGCGATTGAGCGACTGTGGGGGGCGGATGCCAGCGGGCTCGTCATGTCCTCGACCAAATCTGCCGTCGGTCACCTTCTGGGGGCGGCAGGGGCCATTGAGGCGGTCTATTCGCTGCTCGCCATGCGGGACAATGTCTGCCCGCCGACCATCAATCTCGACAATCCTTCGGTCGATACCGCGATCAATCTTGCGGCCAAGGAACCGGTCGAAAAACAGATCAACGCCGTGCTATCTAACAGCTTCGGTTTCGGCGGCACCAATGCGTCGCTGGTGATAAAGCGCGTCTGACGAAACGGGGTAGCGTAGATGAGGAAACACCAGGCCCAGAGGGGAGGCGCGGCAGCGGTCTTCCTGCGTCTCGTTGTTATGGGGCTGTTCGTCGCCGTCATCGGTGCTGGCGTCATCACCTTCGAGCTCAACCGACGCGTGGCCGAACCCGGACCGCTTGAGGAGCCCTCGATCCTGTGGATCGAACGCGGCAATGGCGTGACGACGGTTGCGGGCAAGCTCGAAGAAATGGGCGCGATTGAGGATGACCGGCTGTTCCGGCTGGCGGGACGACTGAACAAGCTGGCGCCAGATTTGAGAGCCGGCGAGTTCGAAATCCCCGCTGGAGCCAGCGTGCGCGACATCATCCTTCTGCTGAAGGAAGGCGAGCCGCTCTTACGCTTTGTGACCATCCCGGAGGGGCGGACCTCCAAACAGGTTCTCTCGATCATCAATGAGACCGCGCTACTCGAAGGCACGCTCGAATTACCGCCCGCTGAAGGCAGCCTCCTGCCGGAGACCTATTCCTTCCAGCGCGGCGATACCCGCACATCGATCCTGACCCGGATGGAATCCGCGCACAATGAAGTGCTCGAGGAGCTCTGGCCGGGCCGGGCCGAGGGCCTGCCATTCGAGACAATGGAAGAAGCGGTGATCCTTGCCTCAATCGTCGAGAAGGAAACAGGCATTGCCGCCGAGCGTCCGCGCGTGGCGGCTGTCTTCGTCAATCGCCTGAAGAAAGGGATGCGGCTGCAATCCGATCCGACAATCATTTACGGGCTGACCGGCGGTGAGCCGCTGGGTCGCGGGATCCGACAATCGGAGCTGAAACGCGAGACGCCCTATAATACCTACATCATTCGTGGCCTGCCGCCGACGCCGATTGCCAATCCCGGACGGGACGCTATCGCCGCTGTTCTTAACCCGGCGGATACGGATGACCTTTATTTCGTGGCCGACGGAACGGGTGGGCATGTCTTTGCCACAACCCTCCGTGACCATAATGAGAATGTACGCAAATGGCGCCAGGTCGAGGCCGAGCGCAGACGGACGGAGAACCAGTGACCACCAGCATGACCGGATTTGGTGCCGCCGAAGGGGCGGTGCCGTTAAGTGACGGCAAGACGGCTGGCTGGCGCTGGGAGCTGAAAGGCGTCAATGGCAAGAGCCTCGACGTCAAGATGCGCATGCCTTCGGGTCTGGAGACGATCGAGCCGACTTTCCGTGCCATGATCACCACCAGCGTTGGCCGGGGCACGATCCATACATCGCTGCAGCTCGACCGCGCGCAGGACGAGGCGCAGCTCGTCGTCGATGAGACTGCGCTCGGCACGGTCCTCAATGCGATCAACCAGATCAGCGACAAAATCCCCTGCGATCCGCCGCGGCCCGATACGATCCTTGGTCTGAAAGGCATCCTGACCGCTGCCGAGAAAGCCCAGAGCGAAGAAGACAAAGCGGCGCTCGAAGCGGGTCTTCTGGCCGGGCTCAGCGACGCCATCGAGGCATTTAGTCTGTCGAGGAAAGCGGAAGGCAGCCAGCTTGCTGCTGTGCTTGACGATCAACTCGCCAAGATGACGGCGCTGACGGAAAAGGCAAAATCCCTTGCCGGGACGGCGCTCACGCATCACCTCGAACAGATCAGAGGGAAGATCCGTGACCTGATCGGTGACGGCATCCCCGACGAGCGGACCGAGCAGGAAGCCGTCATGATGGCCGTGAAATCCGACATCCGCGAGGAGCTCGACCGGCTCGATGGACATCTGGCTCAGGCCCGCGAATATCTCTCCGCAGGCGGTGTGATTGGCCGCCAGCTCGATTTCCTTGCGCAGGAGCTGGGCCGGGAGGTCAATACCCTGACCTCGAAAGCCTGGACGCTGGAGATCAAGCGGATCGGCCTTGACCTCAAACTCCTGGTGGACCAGTTCCGCGAGCAGGTACAGAATATCGAATGACTTCTTCCGTTTCCATCGCCCGTCGCGGCATGCTCTTCGTTGTTTCCAGTCCTTCCGGGGCAGGAAAGACGACCCTCTCACGACGCCTTCTTGAAGCGGACAAGGATATCGATATCTCGATTTCCTTCACGACCCGCCCGATGCGACCGGGCGAGAAGGACGGCGTTGATTATTCCTTTGTTGGCGAGAACACATTCCTTCGTATGCAGAAGGATGGCGAATTCCTTGAATCAGCTAAGGTCTTTGACAACTGGTACGGCACGCCAAAGGGCCCCGTCATGACCGCGATAGAGGAGGGCCGCGATGTCCTCTTTGATATTGACTGGCAGGGCGCCCAGCAGCTTGCCGAAGTCGTGCGCGGCGATCTCGTCACCGTCTTCATCCTGCCGCCGTCCCGTCAGGCGCTGTTCGAGCGTCTGAAAAACCGGGCGCAGGATTCAGATGAAGTTGTTGCCAAACGCATGTCGCAGGCTGACCACGAAATCTCTCACTATGCGGAATATGGCTATGTGATCGTCAATCACGATCTGGAACTGGCGAGCCGCCAGCTACTAGCCATCCTCCATGCCGAGCGCCTGCGCCGCCGCCGCCAAACGGGTTTGCGGGATTTCGTTCAGTCGATGATCGGTGAAGACGGCGCCTGATCAGCGCCGTTTCAGCCCGCCAAGCACGCCCCGGATAAGCTCTCTTATCAGCGTACTCGTACCAGTCCTGACGGCCTGATTAACCGCCTTTTCCGTCGAGCTCATACGGCGGGAGCGGCTGCGGCTGGACGTTGTCTTCGTCTTCCTGCTGCGCTCCTTCTCCTTTGCGGCCCGTTTCTCTGCCGCTTCGGCTTCTTCCGCTGCGCGTTCTGCTCGTTCAGCCAAGATGTCAGCAGCGGAGTGTCGGTCGATGGCCTCATCATAGATTCGCCCGAGTCCGTCCTCTTTCATGATCGCAGCGCGCTCAGCATTCGTTGCCGGGCCGAGCCGTGAGGAGGGCGGGCGAATTAGGGTGCGTTCCACCTCTGCCGGGACCCCTTTTTTAAGGAGTGTACTGACGAGTGCTTCACCGATCCCGAGTTCGGTGATCACATCGACACTGTTAAAATCGGGATTGGGGCGGAAGGTCTCCGCCGCCGCCCGGACAGCACGGCGTTCTTTGGGCGTATAGGCGCGCAAGGCATGCTGGACGCGGTTGCCGAGCTGCCGCGAGACGCTGTCGGGCACATCGAGCGGGCTTTGCGTTGAGAAGTAGACCCCGACACCTTTTGAGCGGATCAGCCGGACGACCTGTTCGATCCGATCAAGAAGGGCAGGCGGGGCATCGTCGAACAGAAGGTGCGCTTCATCAAAGAAGAAAACGAGGATCGGTTTTTCCGGGTCACCGATCTCGGGCAGCTCTTCGAACAACTCGGAAAGAAGCCATAAAAGGAAGGTCGCATAGAGTTTCGGCGTCATCATCAGTCGGTCGGCGGCGAGGATATTCACATGCCCACGGCCATCGCGCGTGGTACGGAAGAAATCATTGAGGTCGAGCCGGGGCTCGCCGAAAAAATGCTTTGCACCCTGATCCTCAAGCTGGAGGAGGCGCCGCTGGATGGCGGCGACGGATGCTGCCGACACATTGCCATATCTCGCGGACAGCTCGGCCCGCCGTTCAGCTACATTGGTGAGGAGGGCGCGAAGGTCTTCAAGATCGAGAAGCGGCAGGCCTTCTTCATCGGCAACGCGGAAGGTGACGGCAAGCACACCTTCCTGTGTCGGGTTCAGCTCCAGCATCTGAGAGAGAAGGAGCGGCCCCATCTCCGTGACGGTTGCGCGAACCGGATGGCCTTTCTCCCCGAAGAGATCCCAGAAGACGACCGGCATGGCAGCCGGGCCATATCCGTCGAGGCCGATTTGCTCCGCGCGGGAATAAAGGAATTCCTTCTCAGTCTCGGCACCTTCGACCGCCAGACCGGAGAGGTCACCTTTCACATCGGCAACGAAGACCGGCACCCCGGCATTCGAGAATCCTTCCGTCATGATCTGTAAGGTGACGGTTTTCCCGGTGCCCGTCGCGCCGGAGATCAGCCCATGCCGGTTGGCATATTTCAGGGCCAGTTCGACATCCTGATCACTGGCGCCGAGAAAGATTTTCCCATCTTCGCTCATCTGTCTGCCTTTTTATGTCCTCTATTGGGACTTTATTCCCGTCGTCAGCCCAGCATGCAACGGCTTCTTAAGACTCCTCGGCGAACATGACGAACAAATGGCAAAGGCAGGAATGGTATGGGCCAGCTCTCGATGATCGATGTAAAACACCTCGACCGTTATGTTGCGGGTGATCGGGCATTGCGCGATGAAATTCTCGCGATCTACGAGGAGCAGGTTGAAACCTGGGTCAGCATGCTGGACCCGACCGCCGGTGATGATGCCTGGCGGGATGCCGCACATGCCCTTAAAGGCGCCAGCCGTGGAGTGGGGGCATGGGAGCTTGGCGATCTCTGTGCCAGCGCCGAAGAAATGATTGGCGGCGCAGCGGATGTCACCAAGCGGTCTGAAGTCGTTACGCGCCTTCGCGAAATCCTGACCGCCACGATTGACGATGTGCGCCGTCTGCGGACGGTTCAAGTCTGAGCTTCGAGCTTAGCCTGTCTGAGGGCTGCAAGGCCCGATGACCCCGTCACAAAACAGGTCACTTTCAACGTTTCAATGAGCCGGGTGAAATGCCCGATCACTTCGTCTGTGCTGTTGACGGCTGCGCCGAGTGTGGCGGCCGCTTGACCGACTATGTCAGCTCCCAGACGAATGGCTTTTGCCGCCTCGACCCCATCACGAATGCCGCCTGAGGCGATCAGCGTCGCCTTGGGGGCCATAAGCCGCGCGTCGTGAATGGCTTTCGCGGTCGGGATGCCCCATTCGGTGAAGGCGGCAGCCAGCGCTTCGTCCGCCTTGCCGCGATAACCCTCGACCCGTGCCCAGTTGGTGCCGCCGGCGCCGGCGACATCGATCGTGCAAACGCCCGCCCCGACGAGGCGATTTACGACCTGTGCGGAGAGACCAAAGCCGACTTCCTTCACCGCAATAGGCAAGCCCGCACGGCAGAGCCGCTCAATCCCCTTGAGAACGCCACGCCAGTCTCGATCGCCGCCCGGCTGAATCGCTTCCTGGAGCGGGTTAAGATGGATGAAGAGCCCATCCGCCTCAATCATGTCGATTGCGCGGCGGGCAAGATCGACGCCTTCCTCGCTCCGGATCTGGGCCGCGCCGAGATTGCCAATCAGCGGCACGGACGGCGCAAGTTTCCGTAACTCCCGCGTCATGCCGGCCGAACCCTGTTCTTCCAGCGCGATCCGCTGGGAGCCAATGGCGAAAGCAAGGCCGAGTTCCTCGGCGGCTTCGGCGAGATGACGATTGATGCCCTCGGCATGATGCGGCCCGCCGGTCATCGAGCTGATCAGGACGGGCGCTTTTATCGCGCGACCGAACAGCTTCGCTGAGAGATCGATCTCATCGAGCGAGAGTTCGGGCAGCGCGTTGTGAATGAAGCGGATGCGCTCAAATTCGGTCGTCAGTTTCGCAAAACCGACATCCTGGCCGAGCACGATGTCGATATGATCCGATTTGCGCCGGGCGATATCCGGGGATTTGTCACTCATGCGCCTAGTCTTAGCGCGGTGCGGGGGGCGGCGTTAAGAGGCTGTGCGGCTTTGCCTTTATGTCCGCTTCGCGGCATATTGGGGACTGGCGAGGAGAGCCGCCATCTGGCGGGAAAGACCTGATTGATGAGTGTTTCCATCATGGTTGGGAAAAGCGGGGACAATCCGGCGACGCCGGATTTCCAGCAGATGCGCGATGCCGTGGAGACGCGGCTTGGCGACATGGTGCCGCCCGGCACGGGTCCAGCAGAAGCCGCGCGCCACAGCCTGCTTGCGCCCGGCAAGAGGTTGCGCGCGATTCTGACCATGATTGCCGCCGAGGAATGCGGCGGTGACGCCCGATCCGCGCTCGATGCGGCTTGCGCTGTTGAAATGGTGCATACGGCCAGTCTCGTTTTCGATGATCTGCCCGCGATGGATGATGCCGAGCTGCGCCGGGGGGTGAAGACCCCGCATGTGCTTTACGGGGTAGACGTTGCAATTCTGGCCGGGATCGGTCTTCTCAATGGCGCTTTCGGCGCGATTGCGGGGTCGGTCAGCCTGAATGATGCCCAGAAGACAAAGATGACGCGGATCCTTTCCGATGCGGTTGGATGGTCGGGTCTTGTTGGTGGGCAGGCACTCGATCTCACCTCAGGGCAGAATGCCGCCAGCCTTGAAGAAATCCATGACGGCAAGACAGGTGTTCTTTTCGAGGCGGCCGTTCTTTGCGGGGCCGTCGTTGGAGATGTATTCGAAAAAATGGAGCCCGGATTTCGGGCTTATGCGACGTCACTTGGGCGGGCCTATCAGGCCTTTGACGATATTCTCGATCAGGTGGCTGATGACCGGCTGGCTGGCAAAAGCACGGCACGCGACGACGGCAAGCTGACCGCCCTGACTGGCAAAGAGGGGCTTGAGGACGCGCTGGGGAGTGCTGCCCAGCATCTTGATGCGGCAAAACTGGCCCTGCCGGTGCCTGCAAATCAGGCCTCGCCGCTGCGTCTCTTTGCAGACAGCATTTACGAGCATTTCAAGACGACCTTCGCCAAAGCCGCAGGTTGAACCGATAAGTCCTTAAGCGGAGCGTTTAGCCGCCCATGCCTGCCGGGCTTCGGCGCTGGGAAAGGCGAGGACTTCGGCGACGTGACCGCTCGACGGACAAAGTGTCATCAGCGGGCAGCGCTGACAGGCAGGCTTGCCGCGCTGGCAGACAGTGGCTGCGAGACGCCCCAGTCCATGAGAGAGGCTGGCCATCTGGGCACCGGACCAGTCAGCCGGGGCACCTTCCATGACTTCACGCGGGACCGCTGAAAGAGGGGTGCCCTGCGGGCAGAGCCCGAGCCGCCGCATCGGGCGCACATTCTCGCGGTCAACAGCGAGTGACGGACGCTCCAAGGTTGAGAATGCAAGAACGGCGGACGCCACCGACAGGCTGACACCGGGCAGGGCGGCAAGCCAGATGCGCGCCGCGTCGGTCGACATCTCCGCCAGATGGTCGAGATCGAGCTCGCCATGCTCGGCTTCGATCGCTTTGAGAATTTCGGGGATGGCCCGCGCCTTTTTCTCCCGGTCCGGCAGGCCGATAAATAGCGCCTCTAGGTCGCGCGGCTCGGCATCGCGCAAGCGCGCCCAGCTGGGATAGACCGCCTGAAGCCGGTCAAAGACAGCCAGCCCCACCGAGGGAGCTGCGCCCTGCGCCACCACCATGAAGATGAGTTGCCGCATGGCATCGCGTTTGTGCCGGGTCGCCCGTCCATAGGACCGCTCGAGGCGGTCGAGGATGACGGGCAGGTCCGCATTCTGGGTAAATGTGAGCGACGTTTGCATGAGTCCATCATAGTGAACAGAAAAAGAACACGCAAGATGTTTCTTTAATGTTCTCCTCTTGCCTTGCGGATGAGGGCTCAGTAGGTCTCGTTCTGATAATAGCTCGCAACAAACCGGACGCCGATGCTCAAGAATTCTCGCGCCGCCTATGGCTGGATCGCCATCGGACTTCACTGGATCTCCGCGGTCGGGGTGATCACGATGTATGTGCTCGGCGAGAGGATCGAGCATGCGAAAGAGGACGGCGCGGCACGCGAGGTCATTCTCTCCGCGATCCGGCTTCACCAGTCGATCGGCGTCCTGTTCCTGTTCTTCCTCGCCGCCTTCGTCATCCAGTTTTTCCTGCAGAAAAGACCGTCCGAATACGAACAGCATCCCTATCTGGTGCTGTTGTCAAAATGGGTGAAGCGGCTCTGGATCCTGATGATCTGCTGTCAGATCCTGACGGGGCCGTTCCTTGCCTGGACGGGCGGGCGGCCTTTGCGGGTCTTTGACTGGTTTGTGCTGGAAAGCCCGATGGAGCGGATCGGCTGGCTGCATGAAGGGCTTGAGACGATTCACGCCTATGCGCCGAACCTGTTCTGGCCACTGATCGTTCTGCATGTCGTCGGGGCGCTCAAGCACCTCGTCATCGACAAGGATGGCACGATGAAGCGAATGATCTGGCCGCAGAAAGAGGCGTAGCGGTCAGGCTGCCTTTGCCTGACCGAGCCATTGGGCAAGGTCTTCGAGGGCTCGCGCGCTCATCAGCCTCTTCTTGGCACGGCCTTTTTCCTTGCCGCGCAGGCGCTTGCCCTCAGCGTCACGGGACGGCGCGGTCATTTCCGGGAAGAGGCCGAAATTGACATTCATCGGCTGAAAGCTGCCCTTGCCGCCATCGATATGGCCTTCGGTGATATGGAAGTGGAGGGCCCCGAGCGCGGTCGTGCGCGGCGGAAGGGACGGGGTGCCGCCCTTGGCTTCGGCCGCCGCAAAACGCCCCGTCAGCAGCCCGATAGCAGCGCTTTCAAGATAGCCCTCAACGCCCGTGATCTGCCCGGCAAAGCGCAGGCCCGGCCGTGATTTGACGGCAAGGTCAGTCCCGAGAATCTTCGGCGAATTGAGGAAGGTGTTCCGGTGAATGCCGCCGAGACGGGCGAATTGCGCATTCTCAAGCCCCGGTATCATCCGGAAGACCTCCGACTGCGCCCCATATTTCAGCTTCGTCTGGAAGCCCACCATATTATAGAGCGTGCCGAGGGCATTATCCTGCCGCAGCTGGACGACCGCGTGAGGTTTCACGTCCTTATGCGGATTGGTGAGGCCGACCGGCTTCATCGGCCCGAAGCGTAAGGTCTCTCGGCCCCGTTCGGCCATCACCTCGACCGGCAGGCAGCCCTCGAAATAGGGTGTGTCTTTTTCCCAGTCCTTGAACTCGGTTTTCTCGCCCGCGATCAGCGCATCGAGAAAGGCGTTATACTCACCCTCGTCCATGGCGAGGTTGATATAGTCTTTGCCCGTCCCGCCGGGGCCCGGCTTGTCATAGCGGGACTGGAACCATGCCTTGTCGAAGTCGATCGATTCCTTATGGATGATCGGCGCGATGGCATCGAAGAAGGCGAGGTCATCGTCTCCGGCAACTTCCTTGATCGCATCGGCGAGCGCGCCGGAGGTGAGGGGGCCGGTCGCGATGATGGCATTGCTCCCGGGCTCGGGCAAGGCGGTGATCTCCTCACGGAGGATCGTGATGTTCGGATGCGCCTCAAGCGCGTCGGTCACGGCCTGGGAGAATCCGTCCCGGTCAACGGCGAGGGCTCCGCCGGCGGGCACCTGATGGGCGTCCGCGCATTTGAGGATCAGCGAACCACAACGCCGCATCTCTTCATGAAGGAGGCCGACTGCGTTGGTTTCGGCATCATCCGAGCGGAAGGAGTTCGAGCAGACAAGTTCCGCGCAGAGCCCAGTCTGGTGCGCGTCGGTGCCTTTGACGGGCCGCATTTCGTGAAGGGTGACGGTCGCGCCAGCTTCGGCGGCCTGCCAGGCGGCCTCTGACCCTGCAAGCCCGGCGCCAATGATCGTGATATCTGTCATGGCGCCTCAATAAGGGCGGCAGGCCTCCGGTTTCAATGGGGTCAATCGCGTGACAGTCATTGCAGGCCATTCTTGGCGAAAGAACCGAAATGACCGAGAAGGGCGACACTCAGGATCATCCCGGAGGGGTTCATGCGGATTTCACGATTGTCACGCTTGCTCGTGTTGGCCTTTCTGGCTGTCCTTGCCGCCTGTCAGACAACTGGAGACATGGCGCCACCACCCCCACCGCCGCCTCCACCGATGGCACCACCCCCGCCACCGGAGCCTGAACCCGACATGATGCCGGCGCCAGAAGATATCGAGCCATCTGTTTCGGCCTGCCTTGTGGATGAGAGCTGTCAGGCCGTGAACATCCTTTTCGGCTCCAACCGGCAGATCATTTTCGGCAAGGAGCTTGAGAGCTTCAACCGTTTCGGCAGCACGCCGGAGACACCCTTCACCATGCTGAATGGCCGCCGCCTACTGCTTGGCGATATCACAGTTACGGTGCCGAAAAAGCGCGAGATCGGCACGATCAGCCGGCCGCCCGAGATCGCCGGCAAGCGCCTTGGCTTTGCGCTCGATCCCAAGAAACACTTCGTCTTTGTCGACTATGGCTATCTTTCCGAAGAGGAGTTCATGGCGACGCTGGCCGATAAGGACAGCGCCTTCATCTTCGTGCACGGATTTAACGTCAGTTTCAAAAGCGCCGCGATGCGTGCCGCACAGCTCAAGGTCGATGGCGAGTTTGACGGACAGGCGATGATCTATAGCTGGCCTACCCAGCAGCATAGCGGGGTCAATGCCGCGCCCGCCTATCGCGCCTCCCGCGAGGAAGCAGAGGCCGCAAGGCGCTATTTCCGGCAGTTCCTCGACATGGTCCGTCAGGATACGGACAGCCAGAACATCCATATCATCGCCCACTCCATGGGCAATTACATGATGATGGAAGTGCTGGCGGCGCTGGCCGAGGAAACCGAGGAAGAGGGCGAGCAGTTCGGCCAGATCATCTTTGCCGCGCCGGATGTCGACCGCGACCGCTTCATCGAATGGGCAGAGCAGATCGACGGGCTGGGCCGCGGCATGACGCTTTATGCGTCAAAGCGCGATGTCTCGATGGATATCTCCCGCCAGCTCTGCCGCCTCCAAAGCGGGGAGGCCTGCGGACCGCGCGCAGGGTTCGTGCCTGAGGACGGACCGATCACCCTGACCAATGCGACGCTCGACACGCTCGATGTCTCGAACCTGCCGGACCGGAGTTTCACCCCGCTTGATGAGCACGATTATTATGGGGGCGATCTCTATATCCTGAAGGATATCGGCAAGCTGATCCGCACAGGCCTTCGCGCGCCGCGCGAGGATTTCTGGGAAGAGGAAGGCGGCGGGCCGAATGGCCGGTGGTGGCGCGTGCCGGAAATCTTCCGGCAATAGGCAGAAACCTTGGCTCAATAAGCCGTGGACAGCGAGCGAGGCTGCCTATAGCCTCTTACCGGTGGTATGAGTTCGGGGGCACAGGACGTGATGGGGCGGCCGCATCTCTCAATCATGGGTGTGATCTATGAGGCGCTCGGCTTTGCCGGGGGCCATTTTGGCACCGTTTTGCGCATTGCATGGCTGCCGCTCGTCCTGATCATGGGGCTCGAATTTTATCTCAGCTATCAGGAGATCCTGCCGCAGGGCGCCGCCATGCAGACGGGATTCGTGCTGGAAAAGGGCTGGATCACGCGGGTTGCCGATGTCGTCTTTGCGCTGGGGCAGGGCAGTTTAGATGCCTTTTGGGGCGCCGCCTGTAGCTCGATGAACATGAACGGCTTTGGTGGTGGTTCCGCCAATTGCGGCGGGTTTGCTGCGGTCAAAGACCTCTTCGCCTCGATCAATCCATATGTGTGGCTGATCTTTATCGCCGCCATCCTGCAGGCGAGCGTTCTCGTCTCCCTGACCCGTTATGCCGCCGGGGTCGAACGCCCGCATCACCGCTCCCTGCATTTGAGTTTCGGGATCAAGCATCTCCTCTTCATCGTGACCGCGGCGCTGAGTTTCACCGGCGTCGTTTTTCTCGCGACCCGGCTTTATGGGCTCGCTGCAAAAATTACGACGCCTGCGATTGATGCGCTGTTGAGCACCAAGACGGTCGAGATCGCGAGCGGCGGAGGACTTCACCCGGAACTTGGCCCGACGCATGAGCCTTTCGAGGGGCTCAATACGTTAATCGATGCAGCGGATGGCTGGCTCGGCACTCTGGGGCTCGGGATCGGGACCATCGATCTTGTGATCTTCCTGCCATTTGCGTTGGTCTCGCTCTATCTGATCCTGCGTTTGCTCGCCTGGCCCTATCTTGTGGCGGCAGGGAGTGGGGCGCCGCTCCAGCGGTCGCTGGCGCTGTCCAAGGGGCTTAACGTGCTGGGCCTGTTCGTCATTGTCGTTTTGTGGATCGTTCTGAGCACTGCCACGCTGTGGGTGACGACATGGAGCCTGCATTTCATTTTCGGTTTCCTCTGGAATGGCGCGGCGAGCCTTCTATCGGGCCTTGAGGGGTTCAACCCGAACACGGGGCTAGGCTTCTGGGTCGAATGGATCATCCGGATCATGCTCGGCGGCATTCTGATCGCTATTCAGGCATTTCTTGTCGCGCTGCAGGCCGGGATGGGTGGCGCGCTCGTCCATCGTGCCTAAATAGACTGGCACCGGACCTCACCAATTCTTCATCACAGAGAAGGGCCGGATCGATGGCCCAGACGGCCCGTCAGGGCTAGTCTTCCTGCGGAGGAAATGCCGATGTTCAAGAGCCTTTTCATGTCCGTTGCGACGATCTGCGCGATGCCGGTCGACCGGGAGGCGGATGAGGAAAAGATTGCGACGATCAAATCGGAGGTCTGGCCCTCCCTCTACCGCAATCAGGATGTCGAAGGCTTGGGTGAATTCCTTGCGCCATCCTTCGTCAATCTGGGGCCGGACGGTTCCGCCGAATCGCGTGAACAATCCCTCGCCTGGGTTGCAAGCCATGAGTGGAACCCTGAGAATTTCACTTATTCGATCGAGCGCTTCGACTGGTTCAGTGACGACCTCGTGCTGGTCAGCGGCAAGGGGCGGTCGGACCGGACCGATGAGACGGGCGAGCCCTGCCGACATGAATATTTCTCTTCCAATCTGTTACGCCGCACCCCGGAAACCGATCTTGGCTGGCAGGCACTGAACAGCCATGTCTCCGGCATTGGCTGCGAACCGGAAGATCGGGATCACTGATAATTCTGTTCACGGATCAGATTTCCGTCATGCTCTCTGGGGCGGGTCAGCTTTAAAGGATCGGCGATAGGGCCGGGCAAGCTGTCCTCGGCTGTGATGATACGCGCGTTGATCTCAGAGTTGCGCTCACGCCGGCGCCGGATCCACCGGCGGAACTGGCGGCTGCCGATGATCAGGAACGTCACGCCCGGCAGAAGCAGCACAAATCCGAGCGGCACCGGGGAAATCGAGACCACCAACCCAGGAATGAGGAAAATCAGTCCCAGCAGAATAAATACGGCTTTGCGCGCTTTTAGACGTTTCTGGCCCATAAAGAATGAACCAATAAGACCCGCCGAAGTTCCGTGATCCCTGCCGTCAGGCGGCTTTGCGTTTCTTCGTCGTGCGCTTTTTCGCTGTCTTTTTGGTCGCCGTCTTACGGGCCGGTTTGGCGACCCGGTCGAGGATCGGCGCGAGGAACTGGCCGGTATAGCTATCAGGGTTATCCGCAACATCTTCGGGCGTACCCGTTGCGATGATCTCGCCGCCGCCATCACCACCTTCGGGACCAAGATCGATGATCCAGTCAGCCTGTTTGATGACGTCGAGATTATGCTCGATGATAACGACCGTATTGCCGTTATCGGCAAGTTCCTGGATCACTTCCATCAGCCGGCGGACGTCTTCGAAGTGAAGGCCCGTTGTCGGCTCATCGAGGATATAAAGGGTCGAGCCGGTCGCGACTTTCGAGAGCTCCTTTGCCAGCTTCACCCGCTGGGCTTCACCGCCCGACAGGGTCGTCGCCTGCTGACCGACCTTGATATAGCCGAGCCCCACGCGGTTGAGCGTGACGAGCTTGTTGCGGATTGAGGGGACAGCGGAGAAGAACGCGGCGCCTTCCTCGACCGTCATGTCGAGGACGTCGGCAATCGACTTGCCCTTGAACTCGACTTCGAGCGTCTCGCGGTTATAGCGGCGCCCCTTGCAGACATCGCAGGTGACATAGACGTCGGGCAGGAAGTGCATCTCGATCTTGATGACGCCGTCGCCCTTGCAGGCCTCGCAGCGCCCGCCTTTCACATTGAAAGAAAAGCGCCCGGGCTTGTAGCCGCGCGCCTTTGACTCCGGCAGCTCCGCATACCAGTCGCGGATCGGCCCGAACGCGCCGGTATAGGTCGCAGGGTTCGAACGCGGGGTGCGGCCGATGGGCGACTGGTCAATATCGATGACCTTATCGAGCTGGTCGAGGCCGGTGATATCCTCAAATGTTCCGGGGACGGCCTTTGTGCCCATCAGCTTGCGGGCTGCGGCCTTGTAGAGCGTCTCGATGGTCAGGGTCGATTTGCCGCCGCCCGAGACACCGGTGACGCAAGTGAGGAGCCCGACCGGGAACTCAGCCGTCACGTCTTTGAGGTTGTTCGAGGACGCGCCCTTGATGGTCACGACATGTATGGGATCGAAGACGCGGCGCTCCTCGGGCACGGGCACGAGCCTGCGGCCGGCGAGGTAATCGCCGGTGATCGAGTTCTTGTCCGCCATGATCTGTTTGGGCGTGCCTGAGGCGACGATCTCGCCGCCATGGACACCTGCGCCGGGGCCGATGTCGATGACATGGTCCGCCGTGCGGATCGCATCCTCGTCATGCTCGACGACGACAACGGTGTTGCCCAGATCCCTCAGCTGCCGGAGGGTTTCTAGCAGGCGGTCATTGTCGCGCTGATGCAGGCCGATCGATGGCTCATCGAGAACATAGAGAACGCCCGTCAGACCGGAGCCGATCTGGGAGGCCAGCCGGATGCGCTGGCTTTCCCCGCCCGATAGTGTGCCCGACGCCCGGCCAAGGCCGAGATAGTCGAGCCCGACGGAATTGAGGAAATGCAGTCGGTCGCGGATTTCTTTCAACACCCGGACGGCGATTTCAGCCTGTTTCTTAGAGAAGGTCTTATCGATATCGCGAAACCATTCATCCGCATCCCTGATGGATTTCTGGGAGACGTCCGAAATGGAAAGACCACCGATCTTCACCGCCAGCGCTTCTTCGCGCAGCCTCTGGCCGTCACAGGCATCGCACGGCGTGTTGGACTGGAATTTCTCCATCTCCTCACGCACCCATGAGCTATCAGTCTCGCGCCAGCGCCGCTCAAGGTTCGGGATCACGCCTTCGAAAGTCTTGGTCGTGTCATAGCGGCGCACGCCGTCATCATAGACGAACTGGACCTTCTCGCCGCCCGTGCCGAACAGGATCTTCTTTTTCTGGGCCGCCGTCAGGTCACGCCAGCGATCCTCAACCGTGAAGCCATATTTCTTGCCGAGCGCTTCGAGGGTCTGGGTGTAATAGGGGCTCTGGGTCTTCGACCACGCCGCAATCGCGCCCTCGCGGAGCTTTTTATCCGTATCCGGTATTACAAGATCGGCATCGAACTCCATCCGCGTGCCAAGTCCGTCACAGGTGGGGCAGGCCCCCTGCGGTGAGTTGAAGGAGAAGAGCCGCGGCTCGATTTCCTCAATCGTGAAGCCCGAAACCGGGCAGGCGAATTTTGCCGAGAAGGTCAGTTTCTCGGGCTCACCCTTCTTGCCGCCATCAGCGCTTTCCGCGACGGCCAGGCCATCGGCGAGATCGAGCGCGGTCTCGAAGCTTTCGGCGAGACGCTGCTCCAGCCCCGCTTTGACGACCAGCCGGTCAACGACGACATCGATGTCGTGCTTGAATTTCTTGTCGAGCTTTGGCGCGTCGGCGATGTCGTAGAACTCGCCATCGATGCGGACCCGCTGGAAGCCTTTCTTCATCAGCTCGGCGAGTTCCTTGCGATACTCGCCCTTCCGTCCCCGGATCATCGGTGCGAGCAGGTAATAGCGCGCGCCCTCCGGCGCGGCCATCAGCCGGTCGACCATTTCCGAGACCGTCTGCGCGGTGATCGGCTCACCCGTCGCCGGAGAATAGGGCACGCCGACTCGCGCCCAGAGAAGGCGCATATAGTCGTAGATCTCGGTCACCGTCGCGACGGTCGAGCGGGGGTTTTTCGAGGTCGTCTTTTGCTCGATGGAGATGGCGGGGGAGAGGCCCTCAATCTGGTCAACATCGGGCTTCTGCATCAGCTCAAGGAACTGGCGCGCATAGGCTGAGAGGCTCTCGACATAGCGCCGCTGGCCCTCGGCATAAATCGTGTCGAAGGCGAGAGAGGATTTCCCCGAACCTGAGAGGCCGGTCACCACCGTTAGCGCATCGCGCGGCAGCGAGACGGTCACGTTTTTGAGGTTGTGCTCCCGCGCGCCGGTAACGGTGATCTCTTTGAGCGACAAGGATGGCCTCCGCGATGGGTGATGAGTCGGTCTGTCCGTAGCGCCATTGGCGCTTTGGAACAATAGAAGAACATAATGTTCATCTCATCAGGAAGTAGCTACCGGCGGCGATGCCTGCAATGGCCAGCGTGAGGCCCGCCAGAACCAGCGCGCCATCTCGCAGGAGGAGCGACAGGCCGAAAAGCGCGATTGCCGCCATTGGGATCGTGCTGGCAAAGGGAATGAATTCGAGCGGCGGGACGGTCAGAGCGAACAGTATACAGATGAGTGCGACCACACGGTCCCATCCGCTCTGTGTGAACCATTCCAAACGACCGTGAAACCAGTTGTCGAGGCGACGTGCGACAGGACGTAATGCGCGGCTCGCCTGCATCAGACGGTCATGACTGATACGGCGGCGCTGAACAAAGCCCGGCAGCCAGAGATGCCGCTGGCCCATCAGGATCTGAACGGAGAAGAGAATGATCAGCCCGGCGAGAAATGTCGGCACGCCGGGAATGCCGCCGATCGGGGAGATCTCAATCAGGGCAGGCAGGAGGAGGGCCGGGCCATAGGTCCGGTCCCCCAACTGATCGAACAGCCAGCCAATGCTGACTTTGCGTTCATTTTCGTGACGGCGCTCCAATGCATCGAGAAGAGCGCCGACGCTTTCGATTGTGTCTGCCATGGAAAAGGAACGGACAGCGGCCCGCTCCGGTTCCGGCAGATCAGAACCGGTAGGTCACCGAGAAGCGAACATTCCGGCCCGGCAGCGGCACTTCATCCTTGAGGAAGGAGGTATGCACCCGTGCCTCCTCATCGGTGGCGTTGAGCAGAGCCGCGCTCAAAGTCACATTCTCGAAATCCCGGAACGGTGTGACGTCCGCATAAAGATTGACGAGTGTGTAGCTGTCGGTCGGCAGCTCGAACTCGGTCACCTCGTCCTGTTCCGCCGAATATTCGATCTCGCCGCGAAGGAAGAGACGCTCGCTTTCGGCATTGACCCCGAGCGTTGCGCCGAAAGGCGGAATGCGCGGCAGGGTGTCGCCGCCATCCACTTCGGCATCGACATAGTCGATGACAGCATCACCTGAAATCATGAATGCTCCGGCTTCGGCCAGTTTCGCATCAGCTTCGATTTCAAAGCCGGTGAAGACCGCATCGGCTGCCGTGAACTGGAAGGCGGCAAGCTCACCGAATTCCTCCAGCTCTTCCTCATCCATCTCGCCTTCGGCCATCAGGATATCCGCCCCGGTCAAGCCGGTATCGGCTTCGTAAACGTAATCCCGATAATCCGTGTAGAACACGTTGAGGGTCACGCCGGCACGCGCATTGTGCATGCGCAGGACGCCCTCGATACCGGTTGCGACTTCTTTGCCGAGATTGATATCGCCAATCTCATACTGACCGGTCGCAAGGTGCGGGCCGTTCGAGAACAGCTCTTCAGTCGTAGGCGCACGTTCCGTCCGGTAGCCGGTCAGGCCCGCCATGACATGATCGCTGAAGTGATAAGCTGCACCAACCGAAGCGCTATAGGCGTCAAAGGTCTTGACGAGGCCTAGGGTCGGGTTGCTCTGCTCGGTATTCTCATAACGCAGCGCGCCCTCGGTATGCCAGGGACCGGACTCCCATTCCTGGAAGGTGTAGATGCCGTATTGCTCGGTCTCACTCGGAGGCACGAAGGCTTCCTCGCCGATGGCCGAGAAGTCACGTTTGCGGATCTGGATACCGCTGGCGCCGCGCCAGCCATTCCGGGTCGTCTGGACGAGTTCCAGCCGAACTTCATGGCCTTCATTCGAGAAGACGGTGCCCGGTTCGCCGGGGCCTTCAAATTCCGTATGCTCATAATCGGCAAAGCCGCCGAAGAGCTGGACGGCTTCGAACGGGCCGGAGAGGAATTCGAACCGGCCATTGAAGTCGATCCTGGTCTGATCGAGCTCGATGAAGACGCCGCCTTCCTCGTGGCCGTGCTCTTCCTCTTCGTGATCTTCCTCTTCTTCATGCTCTTCTGCATGGCCGTGACCATGATCATGGCCCGCCGGAATACCGTAAGTCGTGCCCGAGCTCTTGGCCGCAATGGCAAAGAAGCCGCGCTCGCCGATCAGGGAGAGACCACCCGTGAAGCTTTCTGTTTCAGCGAAGGAGTTCTCGAGCGTATCACGGACTTCTTCCTCTTCCTCGTGATCGTGATGTTCCTCCTCTTCTTCTTCGTGCTCGTGTTCCTCTTCTTCCATGGCGCGGAGGAGGGAAGATTCAGCAAAGCCCGGAATATCGTAGTCGCCGGCCTTGCGCAGCGCGAAGCTGGCGTGACCGACGAGGGAGAGATCGCCGAAAGTGCCGAGTAGGAAATTGGCACCACCGGCAGTTTCCGACCCGTCATCGACCGATGTGACACCGCCGCGAATAGCGCCTTCGAAACCGTTCTCAGGGACTTCGGACGGCAGTCGGCCATCGATCACATTGACGACACCGCCTGAGCCCGAGCTGCCATAACGCAGAACAGACGTGCCGCGGATGATCTCGATGCGCTCGGCAAGTGCCGGTTCGACAGCCACCGCGTGATCAGGACTGGCCGAAGACGCATCGATCGAGCCGATCCCGTTATCGAGAACTCGGATGCGGTCGCCGCCTTGGCCCCGGATAATCGGACGGGAGGCACCGGCCCCGAAGAATGTTGTCGAGATCCCAGGCTCACGGCGCAGGGTTTCACCGATCGTCGCTGCCGCCGAGCGGGCCAGCTCTTCACCGCTCAGCACAGACGTACCAGTCAGGATTTCGTCTTCAGTCTCGGCAAAAGGGGCCCCGGTCACGATGATCAGGTCTTCGGGTTCAGAGGCGGTTTCGTCTTCCTGTGCGAATGCAGGTACCGCGGCGGACAGGACAGACAGGGCGCAGAACATGCGCAGTTCAGACTTCTTCATGGATTCGCTCCGTATGATGAGAACCACCGGACGCGAAATGCGGGCTTCCCTCACGGAGCCCACTCGTCAGCGTACCGGCCAAATTTAATGGTAAGGTAGGTTCTCAGCTCAGCGGAGGCGCACGGCCCGGTGGTGTCACCGTGACCGTCGGGATCAGAAGGGCTTTCTGGACGAAGCTGCAAGTTGCCGCCTCAAAACGCGGCAGGATAAGCAGGACGACTTCAGGCGGCACATCCCAGTCATCATCATGACGGTCGCCCGCCTTGGAGATCAGACACTCAGTTCCCTGGTGCTCGTGCGGTCCGTCGCCATACTCAGTCGCGTGCGCAGCCGTCACCGTTTGCATGGTGAGGATGAAGAACGACAGAAGGATGGCGAGAGCTCTGCTCATGGCCGTTACGTAATCACAGGCTCTCTGGATGTCGAGTGACCGAATAACCACGGTGGGCTGCAACTTGCCCTTGTGATCGGGCCGGGATATCGCTACCTCTGGAACAAATATGAAACATTGGGGAAAAACCACCGCTACGGGCGGGTGGCGGGAGTAGAGGTAAATCCCTTAAGCGGGTTGCCTTGATCGAAGGAGTGAAGAGCCATGGCCGGCAGCGTCAATAAAGTCATTCTCGTGGGCAATCTGGGACAGGATCCGGAAATCCGGTCCTTCTCCAATGGCGGCCAGGTGGCAAACCTGTCGATCGCGACATCCGAAAGCTGGAAGGACAAGAATTCTGGTGAGCGTCGTGAGCGCACCGAATGGCACCGCGTCGCCATCATGTCTGAACCGCTCGTCCGGGTGGCCCAGAACTATCTCAAAAAAGGCTCCAAGGTTTATATCGAAGGCCAGCTTGAGACCCGCAAATGGCAGGACAAGGACGGTAATGACCGGTACACGACCGAAGTCGTGCTGCGGCCCTTCCGCTCCGAGCTGACCATGCTCGACAGCCGTGGCGGCGGCGACAATATGGGCGGCGGCTATGGCCAGCAGATTTCCGGCGGCAGCGGCGGCATGAATGAGGATCGTGGTGGCGGCGGGGGCCGGGACTTCGAACTCGACGACGAAATCCCGTTCTAAGCATCGCCTGAGGCCAGATGGCGAAACCACCGCCGAGACTGTTCCTTCCTTCCGATTTGGAAGCGGGAGCTGGCCTGCCACTTGATGGCGCGCGCTGGCATTACCTTCACAATGTCCTGCGGCTTGGGGAGGGGGACGAGGTCCTCCTCTTTAATGGCCGTGACGGGGAATGGCGCGCCCATATTCAGGGGGCGGAGAAACGCCGCGGCGCGGTGACGCTAAGCGTCCAGACCCGAGAACAGGTTACGGTACCGGACCTCACCCTGCTGTTTGCGCCACTCAAGAAAGATCCGACCGAGCTGATCATCCAAAAGGGGACAGAACTCGGTGTCCGGAGCTTCCAGCCCGTCGTGACCCGGCGCACCCAGCTTGCCAAAGGCGGGCTCAAAGCCGACCGGCTTGAGATCATTGCGATGGAAGCCGCCGAGCAATGCGAACGGCTTGACCTGCCGCAAATCGCCGAGCCCGTCCCTCTGGAGGCAGCGCTTGATGCCCTGCCATCCGGCACCCGGCTCGTCTTTTGCGACGAAGCTGGAGATGCGTCCGATCAGCGCTGGGGCGGCGAACACGGCCGGGCCACGCCCATGGCCACCCGGCTGGCGGATGCCGAGACTGGCGGCCCCTGGGCGCTCCTTATCGGTCCCGAAGGCGGCTTCAGCCCCGAGGAACGGGCCATGCTGCGGGAACGTGACGGCGTGCTCGCCGTCTCGCTCGGCCCCCGCATCCTGAAAGCCGAAACCGCCGCGATTGCGGCCATCACAATCCTGCAGGCCCATCAGGGTGACTTCCGCTAATGCCCCCCTGCCGATTTCTGGTGACCGGAGTGCTTCCTCTTTGCGGCCGAACGGCCTAGAGGCGCGTGATTGAGCCGGAGGAGAGGGTGCATGACCCAACTCGACGCGAGTACAAGAGGCGATCTTCCGCCCGTCGAAAGTGTGAGTGAGCTGTCTGCCTATCTTGCCTCCGGCGCCAAGCCGAAAGCCGATTGGCGCATCGGCACCGAGCACGAGAAATTCGGCTTCCTGACCGATACGCTCGCGCCCCTGCCATTCTCCGGTGAGCGGTCGATCGAGACCGTCCTCGCCGGGCTTTCCGACCGTTTCGGCTGGGAGCGTCTTTATGAGGGCGACCATCTGGTGGCGCTCAAAAAGGATGGCGCCTCGATCACGCTGGAGCCCGGCGGGCAGTTCGAGCTCTCCGGCGCGCCGCTCGAGACGATCCACCAGACCTGTAATGAGGTGCACACCCACCTAGCCGAGGTGAAGGCCGTCTCCGATCCTATGGGGGTCGGGTTCATCGGACTCGGTGCTGCACCCGGCTGGTCGCGCGACGACATGCCCAAAGTGCCGAAAGGCCGTTACGGCATCATGCGGGCCTATATGCCCAAACGCGGTGACCTTGGCCTCGACATGATGCACAGGACCGCGACCGTACAGGTCAATCTCGACTTTGCCGATGAAGCCGACATGGTGGCCAAGTTCCGCACCTCGCTGGCGCTGCAACCGCTGGCAACGGCGCTGTTTGCCAATTCTCCCTTCACGGATGGAAAACCGAATGGTTTCCGGTCGTGGCGGGCGCATATCTGGACTGATACCGACCCTGACCGGACGGGCATGCTCGATTTTGTCTTCGAGGACGGCTTCGGGTTCGAGAGGTACACCGAATATATGCTCGATGTGCCGATGTATTTCGTCTGGCGCGACGGTGAGTATATCGACGCGACGGGGTATTCCTTCCGCGACTTCCTCAAGGGCGAGCTGGCCGTCGCGCCGGGTGTCCGGCCGACCATCGAGGACTGGAAGGATCATCTCTCAACCGCATTCCCGGAAGTCCGCCTCAAGACTTTCCTTGAGATGCGCGGCGCGGATTCAGGGAGCTGGGGCCGTATCTGTGCGCTGCCCGCCTTCTGGGTCGGGCTCCTCTATGATGCGGAATCGCTCAGCGGTGCATGGGATCTCGTCAAGGACTGGACACCGGAACAGCGTGCCCAGTTCCGCCTCGATGCCGCCGAAAAGGGCATGCATGCCGAGATCGCCGGGCGGCATCTGCGGGAGCTGGCGCAGGACGTGCTGGCGCTCAGCTCCGCTGGCCTCAAACGCCGGGCCCAGCTCGATACGGGCGGCACGGATGAACGCGGCTTCCTTGAACCTCTGCAGGAGATCTCACGGACAGGGAACAGCTTTGCCTGCACCCTGATGCGCGATGTCAAGGAAGCCGGAGGCGATATCTCGGTCCTGTTCGAAAAATACGCTTTTTAGCGTCTATTCGTCCCTGTACCTCGCCAGCCGGTCATCATGGAAGGCGCCGACCCAGACGGTGCCGCCATAGACGAGGCCGATTGAGACCGCGCCATAGCTGTCGCCAGTGTCGATGAGCGTCATCACCTCGCCCGTCTCAGGATTGATGCTCGCCACCCGGCCGGGCAGATCGCAGCGCGGTTCGGCGGAGAGCACACACGCCCAGATTTCCTCCGGCGTGCCGAACTGGCCCGCCGCCACGACATGGCCATCTGCTGTCAGACTGAGATTGTCCGGGTGGAAATCAAGATCCGCGAGTTTGCGCAGACTGCCATCACTTCGTGTCAGGACATGGATGCTGCTCGTGCCCCAGTCAGCGACATAAAGCGCCGTGCCGTCGGGGCTCGCGATCACGCCATTGGGGCCGGAGAAGCTCGTTCTGTCATGGGTGTGCCAGCCGCCGCTGACCGTCCATTCAATGATGGCGCCGGTCGGCTGGCCTGACAGGATCTTCTGCACCGTCTCCGGATCATCCTTCATCCCGAAAGAGCTGACCGCAAAGGCGCCATCGGGCAGGGCGGTCACGTCATTCGGTGAGATCTTCGCCGGCACGATCTCGCACCCCGTCCAGGCGAGGGTGGGTCCGTCGCCATTCATGTTGATCTCATAGATCTCGATGGCTTCGCGGCCGCCATGATTGACGACGAGTAGCTCATAATAGCCATCCGACTTCGGATGAATATCGATGCCGTGAGCATGAACCGGCGCTTCGGGCGCGCCACATTGGCCATCCATCACCGTATTATCCGGGTAGGCCGCATGAAGCGGGGTCAGATGGCCGCCCGAAAGATCGAGGAGATAAAGGGGAGCCGCCCCATCCACCGCCGGTGCGAAGGAGGAGACAATTGCCATGCCGGTCTCCCCAATGGGCGCAATGTCTTCGGGGTTCTTGATGTCGAAATAGCTGACCGCTGGGCCCGTGGCCGAAGCGGTTCCAGGGATGCTGGCCATACCCAGCGCGAGAGCCGAGCAAAGCGTCCAGTTCAGACGAGACATAGTTCCTCCAATGCGCGGTTCTCGCGCTTTTTCTTGCCGCGGAGTCGCCCCCTGGATGGCGTCTCCGATCCCTTTGTGAGGGTCATCGGCCATGGCGGCAAGCCAGTGATGCCGGGCGGTTGGGAGCGTATTCTTTTGTCCCACTTGGATTTATGACAAGAAACTGTCACATAGAATCAGGTATGAGCTTGAAAAGGCCCGGAAAGTGGTTCCGGGTTTTCGCTCGAAGGAGTAGTCGGGTTCACGATTTTGAGCCGACATATCGCCCATGCCCTTGTCCGGCATGACGCCACCAGCCGAATAGGCTGTAGGCGAACGGTGCACCGACCTCTCCAGTTCATGAGGAGGAGGTAACGGTGCAGCAGCTCCGCCATGCCCCTGACGGGTGTCCCGCTCTTGTGTTGAATGCCGATTTCCGGCCCTTGAGCTACTTCCCGTTATCCCTGTGGTCATGGCAGGATACGCTCAAAGCCGTCTTCCTCGATCGCGTTGACGTGATCGCCGAATATGAGACTGAGGTGAAAAGCCCGAGTTTTGCGATGCGGCTCCCTTCGGTCGTGTCACTGAAAACCTACGTCAATCACTCGAGAAAACCTGCCTTCACACGGTTCAATGTCTTCCTGCGCGACGGGTTCGCCTGTCAGTATTGCGGCACGAAGGATAAGGACAATCTGACCTTCGACCATTTCATTCCCCGCTCGAAAGGCGGCAAGACGACGTGGCAGAATATCGTGACGGCGTGCAGCCCCTGTAACCTCCGTAAGGGGAATAAGATGCCGCATGTCGTCGGTATGCATCCCTTCCAGCCACCGCATCAGCCGAATATGTTCGAGCTGAATGAAAAAGGCCGTGCGTTCCCGCCAAACTATCTGCACCACAGCTGGCACGATTATCTTTACTGGGATGCCGAGCTGGAGGCGTAAGGCCTATTGCGCCCGGAACCAGCGCAGAAATGCGCTCGCCGTTTCGCGATCCATCTCAAGGATGGCCTCGGCCAGAACCAGCTCGCCCTGGCTGAGCGCGGTGGCGCTGGCAGAGATGGCGGCCAAATCGGGGCTTTTCTGGTTTTTCGTCAGATGAAGGACGGTCTCAGGGAAATGGCCCAACGCGGCCTTATAGGCGGCACCCAGATCCTTGGGCATGTCAGGCCCCCGATTGGAGAGACGCGCGATTTCAATACAGACGGCCAGCTGCAAGACGGACCAGTGAGTACGGGCAGGCTGTTCGAGACATACCCTGATGAGATGCGGAAGCGCGGCATATGATGCCGTATAAATGTCCCCCTGATGGCAAAGACTGCTCCAGAGCGTGAAATAGGGTTCGCTCTCTTCGTCCTCAGCCGGCGGGCATTTCTCAAGCGCTGCCAGCAAGCCTGGAATATCAGATGCCGTGCCATATGCATGGGAGAGCTTCGACCACCGATGACTGTTCAGCTCCAGCATTGGATTTGAGAGACCTTAGCGCTCATTTTTCCCTGCCGGGCCTCACCGCCGCACAAGGTTCAGGAATTCCTTCCAGCTCGGCGCGCCGGAGCTGGAGAGGACGCCTTTGCGATAGATCCGCCCCATGGTGAAGACGACATAGCCGACGACGAAGAGGAGAAGGGCAGTTGCGGCCGCTATCTCCCAGAAAGGCGGCTGGGCGGATATCCTCAGCATCACCGCATAGGGCGTATAAAGAGGAATGAAGGTCAGAACGCGCGCAACAATGCCGTTCGGATCCTGAATGACGAGGCTGAGGAATGGCAGCGGCAGGAGCAGCATGAGCGTGAGCGGTACGACAAAGCTCTGTGCGTCCTGAATGGAATCGCTCATTGCACCGACCGCCAGATAGATTGACGAATAAAAGAGATAGCCGAGCACGAAATAGAGGAAGAAGAGCGGCACGAGAGGTGAGCCGAAGAGCCCGCCCTTGATCGCGCCGATAATCTCCGCCGCTGTGCCGGGCGCTGCATCCGCCCCGAAAAAAGTGAGCAGCAGATAGCCGATCCCAAGGAAGAGGGCCGGCATGGTGATGCCGACCAGCGCGAGGCCGACAAGTTTGCCGATCATCAGCTGGGTCGCGGACACAGACGAGAGCAGCATCTCAACGATCTTGTTGGATTTCTCCTCGACCGTGTTGGTCAGCAGCATACCGCCGACCGAGGTGATCATGATGAAAAGCGTATAGGCGAGAACGAGCGGAATCACGGTCCGCACACGGGCCGCCGCACCGTCTTCGCCGCCCGCCTGATCGGCCTTGATCTCGTTCACCGACACCTGGATCTGGCGAATGCGGTCGACGACCGTGACATCGAGCCCTTCTGCCGTGAAGGCTTCATTGCGCAGGGTTTCACCCAGCGCGCGGCCGATGAACCCAGAGAGGTCAGAGGCGATGAGGTTGTTCGTCCAGAAGCCGACCTGACGGCCTTCGCGAATATCAGCGGGGATGACGACGACGGCGAACAGCGCACGGTCATCAGCCAGCATTTTCTTGCCGTTGAGATAAGGCAGAAGCTGTTCGATCTGGCTCTGCTGATCTCCGGCAGCAGGGACATCCATGGGCAGGCCGACCCGGACATAGCGGGCCCGAACGGATGGTACTTCTGGCGCACCGTCTTTCAGATAGGGTTTTGCGGCTGCAAGGGCCGCATCGGTGCCGCCGGCCTCGTAAAACTGGCTGGCCCGATCCGGGGACGGATCACCGGGCGCAAAAGGCGGCTCGAGCGGGAATGTGCCGTCCTCATTAGGACTGACCCATTGATAGGCATACTGATCCCAAACGCCGAGCGTATCCTCGGCATCCCGGTCGGCAAGCGCATCATCGATCCGTGGAATGAACTCGCCTGTCTCGTCGAGCACGACGAAATGCCGGATCGGCGAGGCCTTATCGCTGATCTTGTTGGCAAAGGCGCCGAACGCCCCGGCCAGCGGGATGATCATAATGAAAGCGAGGAAGCCGCGCGTGAAGACATATTTGCGGTATTCATGCGTGATGAGCTGGAGAAGCGCGTTCATGCGGACTGGACCTCCTCGGCGCCGGCGAGGCGGAAGAAAATATCGTGCAGAGAACGTTCTTCCTGACCGAAGAACAGGATGCGGATATTGTTGTTAAGGGCAAAAGCAAGGATCGCCTGACGGTCGGCATCGTCCTCGATAACGAGGCGGTAACGGCCCTTGTCCTGCGCGAGAATGTCAACGACTCCCGGCACATCAAGGAGCGGCAGGGGATCGTCCGGCGTCTGGAGGATCAGGGTTGGCTGTTCCATGCCGCGCGCCGCATCCAGCGTGCCTTCGAAGACTTTCTTCCCTTTGCGGATCATCAAGAAGCGGTCACAGAGCCGCTCCGCATGTTCCATCACATGGGTCGAGAAGACGATCGTCCGGCCCTGATCCCGCAGATTGAGGATCATGGTCTCAAGGACTTTCTGGTTCACCGGGTCGAGCCCGGAAAAGGGCTCATCAAGGATTATGAGGTCCGGCTCATGCGCGATGACGGAGAGAAGCTGGACCTTTTGCGCCATGCCTTTGGACAGGGTCTCGATCTTTGATTTCGAGAATTCACCGAGGCCGAATTCCTCAAGGAGTTGCTCGCCGCGCGCCCGGGCCTTGCCGGCGGGTACGCCTTTCAGGCGCGCAAAATAGGCGATCGTGTCACGCGCCTTCATCTTGCGATAAAGCCCGCGTTCTTCGGGGAGATAGCCTACCTGATGCTTGACGGTGCGGGGGCGGGTTGCGCCAAGGACATTCACCTCGCCGGAAGTCGGCGGGACGATATCCATGATCATGCGCAGGGTCGTCGTCTTCCCCGCGCCGTTCTGGCCGAGAAATCCGTAAATCTCGCCGCGGCGGACAGCGAAGCTGAGATCATTGACGGCAGTGAAAGACCCATATGATTTGGTCACATTCGTGACCTTCAGAGGGAATTCACCCACTTCACGCTTTCCCGCCATCAGTACCCCTTAACAAGCCAGCCCGGCACGTCTCTCAACATGCCGGGCCTCGGTCTTAAGAGCAACATTGTAACGAGCAGTGAAAATGACCTTTTAATTCACTGCTCTTCGCTGAGGTCTGTGCAGCGCTCCCGCCGTTTTTCAGTCTGTCGGCGAACCCGACAAGACGCGTACAAAAAAGCGGGCCCGAAAGCCCGCTTTTGAGATGCAGATCGCAAGCTCACTCTAGTTGAGGTGGGAGTATTGCTGCGAATAGCGCACCGGCTTTGAGTAGACGCGGTATTTGTTGTCCGCTGTTCGGACGCCGACAATCACCTGATCGCGGCGATAGTCGTCATCCTCAAAGCTAATCTCGTGACGATAGCGGCCGTCTCGGTCGGTCGAGGCGCGATGATATTCGCGCATGCGGTCCTGACTGTCGCCAAAGGAGAGGATGATGTCCGATTCAGGCGGCAGGTCCTCAACGATGATCTCGATATCCTCGCCACGACGGATCGTATCGTTCGATAGGCGGATCACCGGATCGTAGCGGGTGTGGTCCTGATACCGGCGGCGGTCATCGTCATAGCGGCGATTATCCGAACGGCGGTCAGATTGCGTATAGCGCACGACTTCTTCGGGCAGGGCAATGCGGTCGCCCGTATCGACATCGTCATGCAGGAGCTGCGGGTTGAGAGAGATGATTGTCCGCTCACTGATCTCAAAGCGCTCACTGATATCATCGAGGTCTTCGCCCCGGCGGGCCGTGTAATAGGCGACATTGTCACGGCGCGGTTGATAGTAATCGTCCCGCGCAGGCTGATAGTCGCGGCGTGGCGCCTGGTATTCCGGGCGCTTGTCCTGCGAATAGCGCGCCTGGAAAAACTGGACGCCTTCATAGACATTGCCCTTCACATAAGGCACGCGCAGTCGCTGGCCGACTTCCAGCTTGTGCGGGCTGTAAAGGCTGTTTGTCTCCATCAACGCGCGGACCGGCACGTCGCAATATTCTGCGATATCAGACAGAGTGTCGCCACGTCGGACCGTCACGACGTTCTCGCAATTACCGTCAACGCGCTCAGCGTAATATTCGCTGTTGTTGCGATGCGCACGGCGCGCCTCATCAATGCCGCCACGTGTCGAGACGTCTTCTAGATAGACTGTGTCATTGCCGTAATACCGACGGTCATTGTCATCATACCGATCATAGCCATAGGCTACATCATCGTAATAACGGTAGTCGTCATAAGGATCGACGGCACAGGCTGGCATCACAAAGGCTGTTGCGAGCAGACCGGCTGTACCAAGTAATCTGGATTTCTTCCGAATATTGAAAGTCATGTCGTCACCATAGTTTAGCTCGTATACGGTTGGTTAACGCGAGCTGTATGCGGATGGTTCCGACAGATATGAAAGAGCCCGGCTCTGCTAGGGGCAGGGCCGGGCTCAATGATTTGTCATGCTAGCCTTGCGTGATCCGGGGAACCGCAAGGCTGATGGGCGCGTTTAATTGCGCCTGCCGTTACGACATGGCTTTCTGGAAGTTCTCGTCGACCTTGTCGAGGAAGCCGGTCGTGGTGAGCCAGCCCTGTTCGGCACCGATAAGGAGCGCAAGATCCTTCGTCATATTGCCCCCCTCGACCGTCTTGATGACAGTCTGCTCCAGCGTCTCAGCGAATTTTGCGACTTCCGGCGTGTTGTCGAGCTTGGCGCGGTGCAGGAGGCCACGCGTCCATGCAAAGATCGAAGCGATCGAGTTGGTCGAGGTTTCCTCCCCACGCTGATGAGCGCGGTAGTGGCGGGTCACCGTGCCGTGAGCGGCTTCGGCTTCCGCCGTCTTGCCATCCGGGGTCAGAAGAACTGATGTCATCAGGCCAAGTGAGCCGAAGCCCTGTGCGACCGTGTCGGACTGGACGTCCCCGTCATAGTTCTTACAAGCCCAGACATAACCGCCCGACCATTTCATGCAGCTTGCGACCATGTCGTCGATGAGGCGGTGCTCATAGATCGTGCCGAGTTTTTCCATCTCGCCTTTGAATTCGGTCTCATAGATCTCCTGGAAGAGATCCTTGAAGCGGCCATCATATTTTTTGAGGATGGTGTTCTTGGTCGACATGTAGACCGGCATTTTGCGCTGCACGCCGTAATTGAAGCAGGCCCGGGCAAAATCGCGGATTGAGTCGTCAAGGTTATACATGCCCATGGCGACACCTGAGCTAGGTGCTTCGAACACGTCATATTCAAGGATCTCGCCGGATTCGCCTTCCCACTTCATCGAGATCTTGCCCTTGCCGGGGAAGAGGAAGTCGGTCGCGCGATACTGGTCGCCAAATGCGTGACGACCGATGATGATCGGCTGGGTCCAGCCAGGGACGAGCCGCGGCACGTTGGAGATGATGATCGGCTCACGGAAAACAACGCCGCCGAGAATATTGCGGATCGTGCCGTTCGGGCTGCGCCACATTTTCTTGAGGCCGAATTCCTCGACCCGGGCTTCGTCCGGCGTGATGGTCGCACATTTGACGCCCACGCCATATTCCTTGATCGCGTTTGCCGCATCGACCGTGATCTGGTCATCGGTCTCATCGCGCGCTTCGATCCCCAGATCGTAATATTTGAGGTCGATATCGAGATAGGGGTGGATCAGCTTGTCTTTGATGAGCTGCCAGATGATCCGTGTCATCTCGTCGCCGTCGAGCTCGACGACCGGGTTTTCGACCTTGATCTTCGTCATGGGATTTCCTTCTTCTATCGGGGGGCAGGGAGCCGGAGCGCACCTGCGAACATCTCGCCGCGCGGGCTACATTATGCCGAGTGAGCGCGCAACATGGGGAGGGATGTGCAGTTCGTTGCGGAGTTTACGGGAGATTAAGGCTGCTGGGGTCATGTCGGCGCTAAGCTTTTTTCTGCGTCATCTCTATCGGGGCGGGACCGCATGTTCGCACGTCATTTTCGGCAGTTTATCAGCCTTCTTCTTGTCACCTCTCTTCTCGCAGCCTGTGGGACGACTTCCAAAGTCGATCCCAAGACTGGCACGTCGCCTAGTCCACGCCAGGCCAAGGCGACGCCGCATGAGAAGATTGGAAATCCCTATTATGTCAGTGGCATACGCTACATCCCGAAGGATGAGCCGGGGTATGTGAAGACCGGGCTCGCCTCTTGGTATGGACCAAAGTTCCATGGCCGGCTGACCGCCAATGGCGAGATTTTCGATCAGGAGCGGCTGACGGCCGCCCACAAAACCCTGCCGCTACCTTCGCTCGTCCGCGTCACCAATCTGGAGAATGGCCGCTCTGCCGTCGTGCGGCTCAATGACCGCGGGCCGTTCTCGGGCGAGCGGATTATCGATCTTTCAAAGAAAACCGCAGAAACGCTCGACATGAAGGATAAGGGCCTTGCCAATGTCCGCGTCGAGTATCTTGGCAAAGCGAGCCTTAATGATGCGATCGTCAAGGTTGGTCTGCCGGAGAATTATGCGGCGCTGAAATCGCCTCTGCCGGAAATCATCGACACGCCCAGCGTCGTGATGGCGCATGCGACGCCGAACCGTAGCGAAGTCCCTGAATCTATTGCCGTGGAGGCTGCGCCCATGGCAGTCCCGGCCAGCTATGAAGACCCGATCGCCATCGTCGTCTCAGGCGAAAGCCTGCCATCCGCCGCAAATGTGCCAATCTCTCCCGTGGTCGAGAGCGATCTCGGACCCATTGCCTATTTCGTGCAGGTCGGGGTTTTCTCCGATCCCCAGAATGCCGCCTCTGCCGCTGGCAAGTTCGACGATATCGTACCGATGAGCCTCGAAACGGTGGCTGTTTCTGGCGAAACACGCCAGCGTCTGCGGATTGGGCCTTATGTGCATGAATTTGCCGCCGAGGCGGCCATGCGCGAGGCCATCGCCCAAGGTTTCGAGGACGCGCATATTGTGAGAGGCGGCGTGCTTTTCTAAACCACCACCTCACGAAGGAGTATGGTGCGTGAAGCGTAGTTTGAGTCCCGTCATCCAGATGCTGGCGGTGCTGGCGGCCATTTTTGGTCTGGCCAGCGCCCAGACCGTTACGACGGACGCAACGCACGCCGTCATCATGGATGGCGACACCGGCGACATCCTGTTCTCAAAGGGCGGGAATGAGCCGATCCCGCCGGCCTCCATGTCGAAGCTGATGACGGTCGCGGTCGTCCTCGACATGATCAAGCGAGGCGAGCTGACCCCTGACACAGAATTCGATGTCTCCGCCAAGGCATGGCGGACGGGCGGCTCGAAAATGTTCGTGCTCGTCGATACCAAAATCCGGGTCGAGGACCTGCTCAAAGGGATCATCACGCTGTCTGGTAATGACGCCGCTGTCGTCGTGGCGGAGAACATCGCCGGGGATGAAGCGAGCTTTGCAGCGCTGATGAACCTGAAGGCGAAGGAATGGGGCCTGAAACAGTCTCATTTCTCGAACCCGCACGGCATGACCGATGAGGGCCAGCGCATGAGCGCGGCGGACATTGCCAAACTCGCCAGACATATGTGGAGTGAATATCCGGCCTACCGCTATCTCTACTCCATCCCGGAAATGACGTGGTCGGACATCACGCAGGCCAACCGCAACCCGCTGTTGGCCGGTTTTCCCGGCGCAGACGGGATGAAGACCGGGCACACTGAAGAAGCCGGCTACGGCATGGTCGGCAGTGCATCGAAAGACGGAGTGCGCCGGATAATCGTTGTCACCGGCCTCCCATCCTTGCAGGCGAGAGCCCGCGAAAGCGTCCGGATGATGGAGATCGCCTTTAATCAATATCTGACCCAGACCTATTACGGCCCGGACGATATTGTCACGGAACTGACGGTCTTTGGCGGCAAGGAAGAGCTCCTGCCGGTTAAGCTCGGCGCGGCCATGACTTTCACCCGGCACCGCAAGATCCTCGAAGGCGCTGAAGCCCGGATCACCTATCGTGATCCCATCATTGCGCCTGTACGAACCGGCGAGCAGGTCGCGGTCATGCGCTTTACGATGCCGGGCGAACCGGTCCGCGAATATCCGCTTTATGCTGCCGCGACGGTCGAGGAAAAAGGCGTCTTCGCCAAGATGGGGATGGGGCTGAAAATCCTCTTCACCCCGCCAGCAGAAGCCGAGTGACCGGCCTCTTCATCACATTCGAAGGCCCTGAAGGGGCCGGCAAGACGACACAAGTGACCCGTCTCGCCGAACGATTGGGTGGCCTTGGCCATGATGTTGTCGTCACACGGGAGCCGGGCGGCACGAAAGGCGGGGAGGCAATCCGCACAGCCCTGCTCGATCCGCAGGCGGACTGGTCGCCGCTGGCTGAATTGCTGATGATGAATGCCGCGCGCGATGTGCACCTGCGGGAGGTCGTTCTACCCGCACTGGCCGCTGGGAAGACCGTCATCTCTGACCGGTTCTGTGATTCCACCCGAGCCTATCAGGGCGGCGGCGGCGGTATGGATCAGGATTTCCTGATGCAGGTTGAGAAGGCCGTCTGCACACGGATGCCGGATCTGACTTTCATCTTCGATCTGCCCGTGGCGGCGGGGCTGTCGCGTGCCGATGGCAGAGGCGCCCGTGACCGGTTCGAGCAGAAGGGTGATGCCTATCATGAGGCGGTGCGCGCCGCATTCCAGAAGATTGCGGATCAAGAGACTCGTGCGGAACAGATTTTCGCGGGCGGCGACATCGAGGATGTCGAAAAAGCTGTCTGGGCAGTGCTTGAAGAGCGCCTGCCAGATTTGACAAAGGCGGCGCCATGAGCCTTCTGATGTCCAAAGCGCTGGCGGCCAAGACCGAAGCTGCGCTCAAAAGCGGTGCACTGTCGGGCGGCTGGCTGATCACCGGGCCACAGCAGATCGGCAAGGGGACGTTTGCGCGCAAGCTTGCTGCCGCGGTCCTCGCTCATTCTGAAACGCTCGACGGCGCTGATGAAAAAACGCGCACGCAGGTTACGAATGAGGGGCACCCGGATCTTTTTATCCTGCGGCGCACTCCCGATGAAAAGACCGGTAAGCTGCCCGCCAATATCAAGGTCGATGAGGTGCGCGAAGTCATCGGCCGGTTCCATCAAACCTCAATGACGGGGCGCCGGATCGTCATCATCGACACGGCGGATGAGCTGAACACCCAAGCTGCTAACGCGCTTCTCAAAACGCTGGAGGAGCCGCCCGACGGGGCGACCATGCTACTCCTTTCCGTGGCGCCGGGTCGCCTCTTGCCGACGATCCGCTCGCGCTGCCGCCGCATGGATATGACGCCTCAACCGGTTGGGGAGATTGCCGGATGGCTTGAACGCGAACACGGCATCGATATGGGCGAAGCACGCGATGCGGCGGAAGCCGCGCGCGGACGGCCGGGACGGGCGCTCAACCTTGCGACAGGTGAGGGACGGCTCGCCCGTGAACTGGCCGATGGGCTGGTGAAGGCTGCAACGGGCCGGGGCGATATCGTCGCTGCCGCGCGCCGGTTCGGCGAGAAGGATTCAGAAGACGCCCGGCGCGATGCGCAGGAGTTGTTCCTCTCACGGCTCAACGATGCCGCCCGGCAATATGCGCGCGGGGAGGGGACAGAACCTGCCTTTTCGGCGGCGCGTTCCGCCCATCAGCTTGTCAGCCTGCATGATGAGATCGCTTCACTCGTCACGCGGGCGGAGGCGCTGAACGCCGACCGGGTGCAGACCGCCATAATGATGGCCATGACCCTGCATGATGGTCTACGAGGGCCGCATGCTGGTCGATAGTCACGTCAATCTACATGGTGAGCGGTATACGGATGACCTAGAAGAGGTCATCGCGCGCGCGAAGGACGCCGGGATCGGCGCCATGCTCGCCATTTCCGACCGTCTCGATTCCGGGCCGGAGATCAAAGAGATCATCGCGGGCCGTTCCAATATGTGGCGCTCGGTCGGGGTCCATCCACATCACGCCAAGGATTATACAGATCTTGCCGCCGAGACGCTGATTGCTGAGGCCACTGATCCGCAAGTTGTCGGCATCGGTGAATGCGGGCTCGATTATCATTACGAATATTCTGACCGCGCATTTCAGGGGCCGGTCTTTGACGCGCATGTCAAAGCCGCCCAGGAAACCGGCCTGCCCCTGATCATCCATACGCGCGAGGCGGATGACGATATGGCCGCCGCACTGGAAGCCGCGCATGCGGAGAAAGCCTTCACGCCGCTGCTCCATTGCTATACTGGCGGGCCGGACCTTGCGAGCCGCGGACTGGCGCTCGGCGCTTATGTCTCCTTCTCTGGCATCCTGACCTTCAAGAAGGCCGAAGAGGTACGAGAGATTGCCCGTATCGTGCCGATGGACCGCCTGCTGATCGAAACGGATTGCCCCTTCCTTGCGCCCGTACCGCATCGCGGGCGGCGCAATGAACCGGCCTATCTCACCCATGTCGCTGAAGCCCTGGCCGAGTTGCGCGGGGTCAGCGCGGAGGAGATCGCAGAGGTCACGACTGACAATTTCTTCCGACTGTTCGCAAAAGCGAAGCGACCCGCATGAGCCTGCGCGCGATCATTCTTGGTTGCGGATCTTCCGCTGGCGTCCCGCGGCTAGGCGGCAAGAATGGTGAGGGGGATTGGGGTGCCTGCGATCCTGAGAACCCCAAGAACCGCCGCCGCCGGTGCTCGATCCTCATCCAGCGTGCCGATGATGACCTTGGATGGAACGTTCCGGCGTTCACCAGCCTCTTGATTGATACGAGCCCGGATCTTCGCATGCAGTTGCTCGATGCGAAAATCGGGCGACTTGATGCAGTCGCCTGGACGCATGACCATGCCGATCAGTGCCACGGGATCGATGATTTACGTGCACTTGTCCTCAACCAGCGGCGGCGCATGCCGGTCTGGCTCAGTGATGTGACATCTCCCGTCCTGAAAGACCGGTTCAGCTATTGCTTTGAAGATAATCCGAAGACGGGCTATCCCGCGATCCTCGACGACCATCCGCTGACACCGGGCGAACCCGTTCAGATCGGCGGGCCGACTGGCAATATCGAGCTCCTCCCCATCCTTATGGAGCATGGCCCGGTGCCTTCCCTCGCGTTCCGCATGGGCGGGATGTGTGAGGAGTCGATTGTCTATTCGCCAGATATCAGCGGCGTGCCGGAGGCTTCATGGCCGATGGTCACGGGCTGCGGCGTCTGGATCTGTGATGCCCTGCGCTACAAACCGCATCCCAGCCATGTGCATCTCGAAGAGACGCTATCTTGGCTCACCCGTGCCGAGGCCGGGCGCGGAGTGCTGACTAATCTTCATATCGACATGGATTATGAGACGCTGGAACGCGAAACGCCGGCGCATGTGGCGCCGGCGTTCGATGGAATGGTGATTGAGACCGGCAGGTGAGGGGGCTCAGCGCCCCTCACCTTTTCATCCGTTCTCAGACTTCGTCGTCAGTGCCTGATTGTTCAACCCGAACACCGAGACCTTCAACAATAGAGTCAGGCGTCGCATCGGGTGCTGAGACGAGCGCTTCGATATCGTCCATCTTGAGCGGCGCTGCCGGCGGCTGGACTGCGACCACAAGAGTGCCGCCTTCTGCGACGAAATCGGCAATCGCGTTGACGTAACCGACAGCAGGCGGGAATTCGCTTGCGACCTGTGTCGCGCCTGCCCGCATCAGACCAGAGATCATCTGGCGCAGCGCCTCTGGCGATTGCGCGGCAATCATGCCGGCTTGTGGATTATCCTCCGCCGGAATGAGGGCCGCGAATTTCGGCACCATGGCGAAGATGTCTTCGAGCAGGCCTATATCTTCAAGCGACAGGTAGAACCCGCCAAAGGCCAAATCCTCTTCGAAGAGACCTTCGACAGCTGACCAGTCCTGGCTGCCATCTTCCTGCATCACAGCGGTCGAAATTCTCTCATAATTCGGCAGGACGACATCAACATCGACGACCTTACGCATGCCTTCACGCAACGTGGCGTCAACGTCATAGGCCGTAGCCCCGTCTTCCGGGTTCCAGCTGAGCGCCAGATCCAGATCCACGACCGGCTTGGTCAGGCCTTGCTCTTCGACGATTGCAATCACCTGATCATAGAGCGCCTGTTCTTCCTCATCGAGGCCGCCTGTGCCCATGGACATGGTCGACAGGAGGCTATCGAGTAGGACGGGCACGTCATACATCAGGCCATCAACTTCGACACCAACTGCAGTTGGCATCAGCCAATGGAAGCTCGACAGATCAAGCGTCAGGCTGTCCATCGTGCTGATGATTTCGCCGTTCGACTTGTCGACCTGACCTTCGATATTCAGCACACCGAGGCTGAGAACATCCGTCTCCGTCATCGGCGGGAGTGCCCCATCGGCAAGATAGCCGAGGAGGGTGGCAAGTTTCATGTCACGCCAGCCATTCGCCTTCACGGTCTGAGACGAATTGGTGATGCCGTCATCGCCCAGGAACAGAATGTGCTGGGTCATCTCCATGGCAATATCGGTCGCAACGGTGTTCTCAAGATCACCGCGCATCCAGCCGGTGGCCCCAGAGAAGCCGGAGCTGAACTCGATATCCATGGCAATTTCCGGCGTCTCAAAGTCGAACTGGCCAACCATGTTCCAGACGGCGGAGCATTCATATGATGAGGCGCGGTAGATATCGGCGACCTTTGCGACGATAGCCATCGGGCTGCCATCATCTTCAGCCGAACCGCTGAGCGGATAAAGCGTCATGCCGTCGATCACGAGGCGGTCGATCGCGAATTTGTATTCGTTGATCGTGAAGGGCGCGTCCGAAGAAGGCTCATCAGCCATTTCAAGGTCGAGATCGCCGTCCGTCAGTTCTTCCATCTCTTCGATGGCTTCGGCCTGGCTTTCAGCCAGTGCATAGCTTTCCTCGGTCTCGGCCGGGCCAAGGCCCATCATCTGCATGGTGAAGAGTTCGACGACTTCGTTGAGGCCGAAAAGCTCGATGCCCTTGGCGTCGATCCGGTCAGCAATCCGCAGCTCGGTCCATTCGCCACCGTTCACCACTGATTCGATGGCGTCTGCGTCGGCGCCATAGAGGCTCAGCTCATCGATGCTGAGGCCCGCATCCGGAAAGCCCGCAATGGTGATTTTGACATCAGTGGCGGCGCCTTCGGTAAAGCCGCCAAATGAGGTTGCGAACATGCCGCTGACGGCATCAGCAACTCGCCGCAGCTCGGCTTCCCCAGCTGCTTCAGCATCGACAGCCTTGGTTGCTGCCTTCTCGATATTGGCTGCCTGCTTAGTCAGAGAAGCTTCGCCAATCGACGGAAGCTCGAACTCACCACCATTTTTCTGCCAGAGCCCGACACCAACCATGGCGATGATCGCAATGGCTAGAAAACCGGAAAATAGATGTCGCATGAAAACCCCACCTGCAAAGATAGATACCCTGTGGCAGAGGTTAACGTATCGCGAGGAAAATTACATCCCCGTTATTGTGATGCTTTGAGGACAGCTGGCAGGCCTCGGAACTGCCAGTCATTCCCGCCGATCGGAGCTGATTGCGGGTAAAACCCATTGAGCGACAAAGTCGTAGAAGTTCAGCTTCCCGTCCCAGTCATGCGCATTGATCATGACGACGGCATCCTCTGTGGGAAAAAGGATGAGAAGTTGACCGCCCTGACCCATGGCGAGGCGTGAGGGGATCGTGCGCCCGTCAATCTCATAGGGCTCTGAATACCACAGATAACCGTAATCGATGCCGTAGATCTGGCCACGTGGGGTGAAAGATTGCTCGATCCAGTCCGATGAGACGATCTGCTCGCCCTGCCAAACACCCTGATCGGCGACCATCTGGCCGATGCGGATGACATCGCGAGGGCGCGCTCTGCCATTGTAACCCATGCCGAGTTGGTCCGGATCGGTCTCGTTCCAACCGAAGTTCGAAATACCGAGTGGCGAGAAGAGGGCGCTTTGCGCAAAATCCGTGACGCTCATGCCGGTCGCGCCTTCTAGGACCGGGCGGAGGAGGTCGGTCGCCATGGTGCAATAGGCTGTGTGGGTACCGGGCTCGTGGACCATGGGCAGTGACAGGATGTCGGCCATACGATCAGCAGACCGCATCCATGCGCGAAACCGCTTCATATTGGTATCATCCGCATCGTCACAATCGAGCCCGTGACGCATGGTCAGGACATGTTCAATGGTAATCGCCCTCTTCGCTTCGTCGAAATAGTTACTATAGGGAGTGTCCGTATAGTACGTATATATCGGCGTATCGACGCCCGATATGTGACCCTGATCGATCGCGATGCCTACCAATAAAGATGTGATGCTTTTTGTGATAGATGCCATGTCGTGGCGGCGCCCAGCAGCGTAGAAATTATGATAGCTTTCGAAGACGAGCGTGCCGTCCTTCATGATGAGAATTGAATCGATCTTCTGCCAGCTATCCGACTGGCGTGCCGCTGCCATGGCGTTGAGCGCGTCAATCGAGAGACCGTGGTCAGCCGCATTGCCGACCGTGAGGCCGTCGCTGAGATCACGCGGCGTCTGATATGGAGTGTCTGACGCAGGAGCTGGAAGAGCTTCGGTGGCGCTGAAGAACGACAGCGCGAGCAGACAGATGCACAGAGAGATGCCGCGAGCCATGTCTTAATCCCCATCAATCCAAAGGGGAGTCTATGCTGGAGCAGAGAGGGACACAAATGGCTGAGCTGCGTTCAGCGGCGCGCTGAGACGTAAAATCGGAGGTTCATTTTCATCAGAGAGCCGCAGGGGTTCATGAGGATCAGGAATCCAGCATATATGCCAATCCTTGGATGCATATTTAATTTGCGACAATATAAATTGTGCAATCAATATTCCAGTGCTGTCAGGGGCTGTACCGGCCCATGGGCGCGCCGCCTTTTTCCGCCGTCCACACCGACAACAGCTCAAGATCATTGCGTGCAAACGCGGTTCTCCGCAGTGTCTGTAACGGAACAAGGGGAACCTCCATGCAACGAACACTTATCCTGACAGTGTCGGGCCTTTCGCTCATGCTCGCAGCCTGCAGCGGCGCAGACGAACCAGCGGCCACGGCACCTGCGATCGACGAAGCTGCGCTCGAAGAAGAGCTGCTTGAGAATTACGTTAAAGCGATCAACTCGAACGATCTCGACACCATCATGGCGATGCTGGCCGAGGATGTCGCCTTCCAGGCACCGCACGGGCCAGAAGTCGTCGGCAAGGAAGCCGTTCGCGAATGGGTCGGCGGCTATTACGACGCTTTTGACACCCAATGGAAAAAAACGTCACTGAGCTTCGATGTCAGCGGTGATATCGCCGTTGAACGCTACGCCTACGAATCGAACGACACGCTGAAAGAGACTGGCGATGTCTTCACCGATGAAGGCAAGGGCATAAATGTCTACAAAAAGGGCGAGGACGGAAAATGGCTCGTCGTCATCGATGGATGGAGCACGGATGTTCCGCTGCCGGAAATGGCGGCCTCTGATGATTCTGCCAAAGCACCTGTCGAGATGATCTATGAAGGCTTTGCCGCGGGCGACATGGCCATGGTGCTGGGCACGATGTCACCGGACATTGTCTGGAACGAGGCTGAAGGAAATCCCTATTCTGACAAAAACCCCTATGAAGGCCCTGAGGCTGTCCTGACCGGCCTCTTCGCCCGGCTTGGTGGTGAATGGGACGGGTTCAGCGCGACGCCTGCGGAGTTTGTCGTTGATGGTGACCGTGTCGTGGTCTTTGGCCGCTATGGCGGCATCAACCTTGCGACCGGTAAGCCGCTTGATGTGCCCTTCGTTCATTCGTGGACAGTCGAGGACGGCAAGATCATCGCCTTCCAGCAATATACGGATACGCTGACGCACACAGCGGCGATGACGGAATAATCCGCTTTACGATGATAGGGAGCTCTACGCTGTCAGTCGCAGCTTGTAGAGCTCCTTATACGGCGTCATGGACGCCAGCGCGGCAGAGAGCGCATCACCTGTGAGAGACGGAATATCCGTCACCGGATCACCAAAGCCCGTTGAGCTGTGAACGGCATCATACCAGTGCGGTGCCCAGACACCGTCACTATCGCGCGGACCCGCCGGCCAGTTCAGCATGCCCGGATCGAATTCAAGATCGAGATTGTCACACAAAGCCCGCAGCATGGCTTCGGGATTTCGGAGCACGTCCTGCGCATCGATAACCGCCGGGGTTGTGCCGGTTAACTTCTCGGCCATCCGAAAGAGGGCGAGTTCACGGGCCAGCCCCAGATCCTCCGCCGTCACCTTATTCATCTTCTTGGCGAACGATGCCGCCATCAGGCGCGGATCACGGATCAGGAAGAAATGCTGCATTTCACTCATGAAACCGAGATCGATCTCGTCCATCATATGCTGGGTCATGTGTTTCTGGAACCAGACCGGCGCCGGCGCCTCGGTCGTTAACGCCTCCGCGACAACGCGCCAATCAGTCGGTTGCGCCGTTAAGACTTCGTCCCGCATGGGATGGTCGAGCCCGGTGACAGTCAGATAATGCGCATAGAACGGCTCATCCGTGACCGCCGTATCGCTGCGGTTCTCAAAGCTGCGCATCATGGTCGTTGAGATATTCCGTGGTCCCGACCACATCGCAATCCGGCGGGTCATCAGGCGCATTCCTTATCGATACGAGCGAGATACGCCGTAATCAGACGCTCCATGACAGGACGGGCGCCCTCTCCGATCTGGCGGTCGTCGACCGATTTCACCGGTGTCAGTCCCGCAAAGGTGCCAGTGATGAAGGCCTCATCCGCGCCATAAACATCGGTGAGCGAAAAGCTCTTTTCACGGACGGTGATCCCCTCCTCTGCTGCCAGCTCCAGGATCACCCCGCGCGTAATCCCGCCAAGGCAGTATTCTCCGGTCGAGGTCCACAGCTCGCCCTTCCGCACGATGAAGAAATGGGTCGAGTTACAGGTCGCCACAAAGCCGTGCGGATCAAGCATCAGCGCCTCATCCGCGCCGGCCTTTGCCGCCTGGATACAGGCCATGATGCAGTTGATCTTGGAATGCGAATTGAGCTTCTGGTCCTGCACATCGGGAAAGCCGCGCCGCACATGCACCGTGAAGAGATTGACGCCTTCATGATGCGCCACGGGCGTTTTATATTCAGGGATGATCACGATGGTCGGCGGCGTGATGGTGACGCGCGGATCCTGATAGGGGGTCGAGCGCTCGCCCCGCGTGACCATCAGGCGGATATGCACCCCCTCCTCCATGCCATTGGCCTCAAGGCAGGCATGGAGCCGGGCGATGATCTCGTCCCGGGACGGCATATTGGCGAAGTCGAGCGTCTTTGCGCCTTCAAAAAGGCGATCCATATGCCGCTCAAGGAACGGGATCTTACCCTTGTGAACGCGTAAGCCCTCCCACACGCCATCGCCGAGCATGAAGCCTGAATCAAAGACCGAGACCTTAGCCTTGGCCCGAGGGAAAAGCTCACCATTGACGTCGATCAGGATCGTTTCGTTGCGGGGATCGGCCAGATAATCATGTGTCATGCATGACGATCTAGCCGGTCCGCCGCATGCGGAAAAGCCGCGACGTCACTTAACTTCCGGGTGCCGCCTTGCGGACATCTTCTGCGACATGGGCCTCGAATTTCTCGAAATTCCGGCGGAACATCTCGGCGAGCTTCCGAGCCTGCTGATCATAGGCCGCAGGGTCCGCCCATGTGCTGCGCGGATTGAGAATATCCGTCTCAATGCCGGGGGCTTCCATCGGCACGAGGAAGCCGAAATTCTCATCCTCGCGATAGCGCTCCGTATTCAGAGAACCATCAAGCGCCGCATTGAGGAGCGCACGGGTCGCCGCAATCGGCATCCGCTCCCCTGCCCCATAGGCGCCGCCCGTCCAGCCTGTATTTACCAGCCAGCAGGTCGCGCCTGTCTCCTCCAGCCGTCGGCGAAGGAGTTCGCCATAGACAGACGGATGACGCGGCATGAAGGGCGCCCCGAAGCAGGTTGAGAAGGTCGCGGTCGGCTCGGTCACGCCGCGTTCTGTGCCGGCGACCTTCGCGGTATAGCCTGAAAGGAAGTGATACATGGCCTGCGGCGTTGAGAGTTTCGCAATCGGCGGCATGACGCCGAAGGCATCACAGGTCAGCATCACGACATTCCGGGCGGGCCCGCACTGGCCATCCTCCACGATGTTCGGGATATAGTGGATGGGATAGGCGCCACGGCTATTTTCCGCCAGCGTATCATCATCAAGATCCAGTTCCCGTGTCTCGGGGTCCATCACTACATTTTCGAGCACCGTTCCCCATTTCTTCGTGGTGGCATGGATTTCGGGCTCGGCTTTCGCCGACAGGCGGATCATCTTGGCGTAACAGCCACCTTCGAAATTAAAGAGCCCATCCTTTGTCCAGCCATGCTCGTCATCGCCGACAAGCTGGCGGTTCGGATCCGCCGACAGGGTCGTCTTGCCCGTACCGGACAGGCCAAAGAACACGGCCGCGTCACCGTCACTGCCGACATTGACGGAGCAATGCATCGGCATGATGCCGCGTTCGGGCAGGACATAATTGAGCAGGGTAAAGACCGATTTCTTGGTCTCCCCGGCATAGGCAGTCCCGCCGATCAGGATCAGCTTTTTCGTGAAATTGACCGCGATCACCGTATCACTGCGGACGCCATGTCGCGCAGGGTCCGCCTTGAAACTCGGCAGGTTGATGATCGTATATTCAGGATCAAAACGCTCGAGTTCTTCATCTGAGGGCCGCCGCAGCAGGTGCCGGATAAAGAGATTGTGCCAGGCCAGCTCATTGATGACTCGGACGGCAATCCGGTTCTGCGGATCCGCGCCGCCAAAAAGATCCTGTACGAACAGCTCACGGCCTTCGAGATGTTCCCTGAAGTCACTCCACAGGGCTTCGAAATTGCCCGGCGACATTTCGGCATTATTGTCCCACCACAGAGTGTCTTCGCTGGTGTCGTCGCGGACGGTGAATTTGTCCTTCGCCGACCGGCCCGTGTGAAGCCCTGTCTTGACGACGAGCGGGCCGCCTTCGGCGATCTCACCCTCACCGCGCTCAATCGCCTGTTGATAGAGCGCTGCTTCCTTCAGATTGTGATGCAATAGTCCTGCGGTCTTGACGCCAAAAGGCGCAAGCATGTGTTCGGAAGTCATCTTCCGCATTCCCCTATTTATGTTTTTATCAGCCCGCCGTTTGCCGACAGTGCCCGTTCTGCCGATTATCTAAACAGAAGCGAATTGAGAGGGCAATCAGTCACTTGGGTTGAGCGCTCGAACGCTCTATTGTCCCGCTCATGTTCACGCGATTTTTCCATGACCTCAAAGATGCTGGCGTACCAGTGTCACTCCGCGAATACCTTACATTGCTCGAGGCGATGAAGGCTGGCCTGCCCGGTATGGAGGTCGAGAATTTCTATTATCTCTCGCGCGCGGCCTTGGTGAAGGATGAGCGCCATCTCGATAAATTCGACCGGATTTTCGGGGAGACCTTCAAGGGGCTCGAAAGCCTCGCCGGGATTGCGCCCGACGCACGCGAATTGCCCGATGAGTGGCTGAGAGCGCTAACAGAGAAATATCTGACGCCGGAGGAAATGGCCGAGATCGAAAAGCTCGGCGGCTGGGACGAGCTGATGAAGACGCTCGGCGAACGCCTGAAGGAACAAAAAGAGCGCCATGAGGGCGGCAATAAATGGATCGGCACGGGCGGAACCTCGCCCTTCGGGCATTCAGGCTATCACCCCGAAGGCGTGCGCATCGGCGGTGAGTCGCGGCACAAGCGCGCGGTCAAAGTCTGGGAAAAGCGTGAGTTCCGCAACCTGCAGGACGATATCGAAATCGGCACAAGGAACATCAAGGTCGCGCTCCGCAAGCTGAGGAAATTTGCGCGCGAGGGCGTGCCCGATGAATTCGACCTTGGCGGCACCATCAATTCGACAGCGCGGTCAGGCTATCTTGACGTCAAGATGCGTCCAGAGCGGCGCAACACGATCAAGGTGTTGCTGTTCTTTGATATTGGCGGATCGATGGACCCCTATATCCGTGTGTGTGAAGAGCTTTTCTCCGCCGCCAAGACCGAGTTCAAGCATCTGGAATATTTCTACTTCCACAATTTCCTCTACGACTTTGTGTGGAAGGACAATTCGCGACGCTGGACGGACAAGCTCTCCACCCATGAGGTGCTGCGGACCTATGGCGATGATTATGTCGTGATCTTTGTCGGCGATGCCTCGATGAGCCCTTACGAGATCACCATGCCAGGCGGCTCAGTCGAATATATGAACCAGGAGCCGGGCGCGATCTGGATGGATCGGCTGACCTCAAAATTCGGGCGCATGGCGTGGCTGAATCCGGTCGCAGAAGCGCGCTGGGGCTATACGCCCTCCATCGCCATGACCAATGAATTGCTGGAGGGACGGATGTATCCGCTGACGCTGTCCGGCCTCGACCGGGCGATTGCGGCCCTGCGGCGATAGGCGCGGGGCGAAAACCCCGTCACCTTAAGGCAAGATAAGAGAAATCCTAAGAAATCACCGTTAATCAGGATCTTAATCCAGTCATTCCGGGTTGGCGGGCATTCTATGAGTAACAAACGCAAAGTGGCGCTGATCGGGGCGGGTTTTATCGCGCCGGTCCATCTGACGGCGCTTCAGTCCATCAGGAGAGTACGGGTCTCGGCGATCGTCGATCCGAACATGGCGCGCGCCGAGGGCCTCGCGAGGCAGGCGGGCGCAACCGCCTATCCCTCGATCGAAGCGATGCTGGAAGCGGACCGTCCCGATGCCGCGCATGTGGTGACGCCCCCGCCTCTTCATGAAGCGACCACCCTGCCCCTGCTGGCCGTCGGGGTGCCAGTCCTGCTCGAAAAGCCGATGGCGCAGGATGCGGAAGAATGCACAAGGCTGATCGCGGCCGCTGAGGAAGGCGGCACCAGTCTCGCGATCAATCATAATTTCATCCATCACCCTGTCTTTGTCCGGGCAAAGAAGATGCTGGAGAGTGGCCGCTATGGCCGTCTGCGCCGGGTGCAGATGCGCTATGCCGCCCCGCTGCGCCAGATGACGGCCCGGGCCTTTGGCCACTGGATGTTCAACTCTCCGCGCAATTTGCTGCTTGAGCAAGCCGTGCACCCCCTCTCCCAACTTGATGTGCTGATCGGTGAGGTCAGCGACGTACAGGTGCTGCCCGGTCCCGTGCGGCGTCCGGCAGACGGCATCGAGCTTGTCACCGATTACGCGATCAGCCTTCAGGGCGCGCACGCCGATGCGCAGCTCCAGATCGTGCTGGGCGCGAATTTTCCGTCCTGGACGATGAGCCTTCTGTGTGATGACGGCGTGATCGATGCGGATATTTTCGAGAGCCGCGTGACAGCGCAGCGTCCCCATGCCTCAATTCCGCCGATTGATTTTGCCAAGCGCAGTTTTGGCGTGTCCCGGCGGGCGGCCAGCGCTGGCCTTGGCGGGCTTACCGGTTTTGCGCGGGAGATCCTGCGTCTTGGTCCGCTCTCTGACGGGTTCAATCGGTCGATCCGTGGTTCCATCGAGCATTTCCACGACAGGCTTTTCTTTGATGAGCCATTCATTGACCTTGAGGGCAGCCGCCTTGTCTCCCTGTGCGAGAAAATGGCGCAAGGGATTACCGTCCGCACCCCTCAGGCGCCTGCTGTGCCGGCTGCGGATGCCCGCTATGATGTCGCGGTGCTGGGCGGCACGGGCTTTATCGGCTCACGCCTTGTCGAGGAACTGACCTCGCGTGGGCAGAAAGTGGCCGTGATGGCCCGGTCGCTGGGCAATCTACCGTCCGTCTTCCATCAGGAGAATGTCGGGCTCTTTTCCGGCTCGATCAGTGATGAGACGAGGGTGCGAGAGGTGATCCGCCGCGCGCCGAAAGTCGTGAACCTTGCCCATGGCGGGGGCGGCGCGACGCGCGACGCCATCGCCGAGGCCATGGTCGGCGGGGCACGGACGGTTGCCGCAGCGGCCAGCGCGGAAGGCGCCGAACGGCTGATCTTCATCAGCTCTTCCGCCGCGCTTTATCTCGGTGATCCTGAGACCACAGTGACCATGTCGACCCCTGTCGATCCCGAGCCGGACACACGTGCCGATTATGCACGCGCCAAGATCCTCGCCGAACATGCCATGGAAGAAAGCGACGGCGTGCCGATCGCCATTCTGCGACCCGCTATCGTGGTCGGTCCCGGCGCCTCGCCCTTTCACTCCGCCCTCGGCGCTTATGAGAACGAAACCCATTGCCAAGGCTGGAACAAGGGTAAGAACCCCCTGCCTTTCGTGCTTGTTGATGATGTCGTCTCGGCGATCATCGCGACGCTTGATGCGGATATCGAGACGATTGAGGGCAAAGCCTTCAACCTTGTTGGCGGGGTCCGCTGGACGGCGCGGCAGTATACAGAAGAACTCTCACGCGCGACGGGCCGCCCGCTCAAATTCCATTCCAGCCGCCTCTTCATGCTGATGGCATCAGAATGGGCCAAATGGACGGCCAAGAAAGTCGCCGGGCGCAAAGGCCTTCTCACGCCGTCCTCGCGGGATTTCAAGTCACGCGGCATGGTCGCCCCCATTGGCACCGCCGCCGAGCAATCAGCCCTTGGCTGGAGCCCGTGCACGGATGAAGCGCAATTCCGGACGCAGGCAATCCTGTCTCATGCGGATGACCCGGCATGAGGCTGCACTGGGTTTTCTCGACCTTTGCGATTGGCGGACCGCAGCGCCGCTTTGCCGCGCTCGCCCATGCCATGGGAGAAGAAGCCGAGCACTTCATCACAGCGATGGATGGGTGTTATACAGCAGAAAGCCTGCTCGACGGTGTGCCGTCATGCCAGCGCCATGAGGTCGAGGTCCAGAAAACGGGCTTCATCTCGCCGGGCAATGTCAAACGGTTTCGCGCCAGCCTGAATGAGGTCGACGCAGATCTTCTTCTGACCTCGAACTGGGGCACGATCGAATGGACGCTCGCCAATACGCGGGCAAAGCCCATGCCGCACTTACATTTCGAAGACGGGTTCGGCCCTGATGAGGCGCTGGGAAAATGGAACTGGAAACGCGATCTTGCGCGCCGGTTCCTGTTCTCACGGATTTTCTCCGGACGGGGACGATTGCATTTTGTGTGCCCCTCTCATCTCTTGCTGGACCGGTTCATGTCCGACTGGGAGGTCGGCGAGCACCGGGTCCATCTGATCCCGAACGGGGTTGAGCTTGAGGCGTTCCGCCTGCCGCCCCCACCGTCTCGGCCCTTCACCATCGGCACGGTCGGGGCCATGCGGGCAGAGAAACGCTTTGACCGGCTGATCGAGGTCTTTGCTCGGCTGCGCGCGCAACTGGACGCAAAACTGCTAATCGTCGGAGATGGTCCCGAGCGCGCAAGCCTCGAAGAACTTGCAGCAAAGATGGGCGTGACTGACTCGATTGAGTTTCCAGGAATGCGGGAAGACATCCCGGCGCAGCTTGCGAAGATGGATGTCTTTGCCCTCACCTCCGATACCGAACAGATGCCGATCAGCCTTGTCGAGGCGATGGCTGCGTCCCTGCCGGCGGTGACCACCGATGTCGGGGACATCCGCCTGATCCTCCCTTCCGAATGCTATTGGCTTATTCACGGGACGGAAGATATCGACGCGATGACAGGTACGCTGCTTAGGCTGGCGAAAGATGAGAACCTCCGACACCAGATGGGCGCGGCCAATCGGCTCAGGGCGGAAGCGTCCTATGGCCTCGATGGCATGGTCGATGCCTACCGTAAGCTCATCACCTCACTGATAAAAAAGTAGAGCTGCTCAGGCGAGCCTGCGCTTTTTGACGATGCCGAGAACTTGACGCTCGAACCCGTCCGGGCGCCCTTCCAGCAACCAGAGCGCCAGAAGCGTTGAGCCATAGAGCAGCGCGCCGGTCGTGCAATCCGTCAGCAGGCGGGCAATGAGTGGCAGTTTCTCGATCGCCATGACCTCCGGGCGGATGCCCCAGAACCAGATCGACATTGGGATCAACGCGCCGAGCCCCCTGCGGGCAATCCAGAACGGGCGCCACCAGTGGTCATCCACCGTCATCGCGTAAAGGCGGCTCTGCAGGCCGATATAGATGATCCCTGTGCCAACCGATCCCCAGAGTGCTCCCTCTAAGCCGTAATGCGTCGCGGTATAGATCAGCACCGGCAACTGGATGATCAGGATATAAAGCTCCCGGAAGAAGACCGGCCGGACCTTGCCTGCCGCCATGGCGAGGCTCTGTCCGCCACTCAGCATGCCGGTCAGCCCATAGATCGGGCTCAGAACGGCAAGCACCATGGCGGCCATGTCCCAGCCCTCCCCCAGCACAAGGGTCGTTGCGTCTTTTGAAATAAAGGACAGGCCGAATGCCGCAGGCGCGACGATCGCGGCCATCGCCTCCACACCGCGCAGGAAAGCATTGCGCATCCGCAAATCTTGGCCCTGTAGGCTGGAGAGCCCCGGATAAAGTGCGCGCACGATGGGTGCGGCGAATTCCCGGCCCACCAGATTGGAGAGCTGCACACCGATATAATAGGAGCCCGTCGGCCCTGCCCCGACGATCCGGCCAAGGACAAGCGGGCCAATCTTGTTATTCAGCGCAATGACGACGCTCGATGCACTGAGCCAGCCCATGAAGCCGATTAACTGATTGAAGGCCTTGAAGGACAATCGCGGACGGTAAGCGCGGAAGACAAAGGAAAGGACCACCTCCATCGTTGTCCCGGCGGCAATCCCGAGGATGATCGCCCAATAGGTCCTGAAGATCAAAGCGACAATGATCGAGACCGCAACTGAAGCGATCTTGGTCAAGATGCTGACGATGAACTCACGGGAGAAATCAAGGTCACGCTCAAATTCAAAGAAACGAGGGTTCCGGAAGGACTTGACCATCGAGACCAGCCCCAGCGCGAGGAATATGTTCGTGATACGGACATCCTCGTAGAACGCCGCCGCCGGCAGCGCGAGCGCGAACATGATCCCCATCACGATCACCCCGCGGATCAGCGAGATGGTAAAAAGCGTGTCGAAGACTTCGCTGCTGGCATCCCGGAACTTCACGACCGCGCGGGAGATACTCAGATCCGACATGTTCTCGAGGATCTGGATGATCACGACCCCGATGGCGATCAGGCCGAAATCCTCCGGCGTCAACAGCCGGGCAAGGAGGATCGTATTGACCAACCCGATGATGCGCAGAAAGAACCGGCCGGCAACGATGATCGCCGCTCCGCGCATTACTCGCGCCGTCAATCCACCTTGATGGGCCGCATTCATGCACTTTTGTCCCGGGCTGTATCGGTGCTTTCGAGCCAGTCCGACAGGCGGGCGATAAGCCGCTGCTGGGCTGAAAGCGCCGTATAGGTATGATCCGTCTCCCGGTCGACATCAATCGTCAGGAATTTGCCGAACCGGCCCTCCGGGAAAGCCGCATGGAAATGTGCCGCCGAAGTCAGGGTCTCGCGGACGAAATCTGTGTAACGGATCAGGACCCGCCCGCCACGCTTTGACACCGCATCAAGCTGAGCCGCGAATTCCTCCTTGGCGATCGGCAGGCGTTCTGCTTCTTCAAGCTCGCCCTCCTCATGGCCCGGCCGCATGACGGCATCGACGCCGCCCCCGCCCATCAGACGCGAAGCCGCCCGCCACCAGCGGTCAGGATCAGCGGCCTTCTCGATCAGCCGCGAGGCGCTGGCCCGGGCGCTGCCATAGGCATGAGGATCGAGCAGGACGAGGCGGCGGATACGACGATCCCCCTGCGCGGCGCGCATAGCATTATCCGCTCCCGAACAAAGCCCGATGATCGTCACACTGTCGGTGCGCATGGCATCAATGGCAGCGGAGATGTCGCTGATCGCCTGTTCTTCGAACCCCATTTCGGGTGAAGGCGGCCCGCTATCCCCAAGACCGTGAAGGTCAAAGCGAAGGACGGGATAGCCTGCTTCGGCTAGCGCCCTTGCAAGCCGGACATGAAGCCGGTGCGGGCCGATCCGGTGAACGATCCCGGCATTCGGGATCAGGATCGGCTCACGGCGTTCCTTATCCGCAGAGAAACTCGCAATGCCGAAAAGGCTGCCGTCTTCGCCGAAGGAAATGATGCGTTCCCGGATCACCATGCGGCAATCTCCCGCTGGATCAGGCCCAGCGTCTCGACCGGCATGGTGAAGGAATTAAGGGCATCGTCTGAATTCCATTCCTCCGCCCTCGGCGGGATCAGGGGCCTTTGCCCGAATAGCTCGTCACACCCGATCAGCTTGACCGGCACGCCTTCGGGGGCCGCTGGTAATCCTGCCCTCAACCCTTCCGCGAGAGCGGGCGGGATCGGAAACCCAAGCGCTTCATCGGCATGGCTAGGCATGGCTTTAAGTTCTTCAAGATAGGCCGGGCCATCGGCCACCGCTTCCCAGAGGATCACCCCGGCTGGGCGCGCGTCTTGCGCGGCGGCCAACACCGGCCATGCGCCGAGACGCAAGCCGACCCAGTAAATCTCACGGGCTTCACACAGATCCTGCAGCTCCTCATGCGCGGCCAAAAGGCTTTGCGTCATGCCTTCAAGGGTCAGTTCGTCATCCGCGCCGGCGGAATCGCCCGTGCCGTGATAATCGAACCGAAAGGACGGGATGCCGTCCGCCGCGAGGCTCTCGGCAAGGCGCTTGAACGGGCGGAAGGCGCGGATCGCTTCCTCTCCAAACGGGTTACACAGAAGGACAGCCCGCTTGGCGCGCATCTGCGCCGTCGAAGGATGAAAGACGCCGAACAGAGGCGCATCACTGGGGCCGAACATCAACGCTGTCACAACTCGTCCCTCTATGAGCTTTCGATGACATTGTTTAGGCTTTTGAGGTTACCAAGGCCTCGACAATACGGCCTTTTTTCTGCCTGGAGTGACATGAGCGACGCCTTTCGCCTTCTTTCGCCGCGACCCATGGCCGCAAAAGCGCTCGTGCTTTTCCCTTTTGCCGGGGCGGGGGCCTATCATTTCCGGAACTGGACCGCCCACCTTCCCAAAGATGTCGAACCATGGGCCCTGCAATTGCCGGGACGCGAAGACCGCTTAAGCGAAGCGCCGCTGACCGAATGGTCCGATGTGATGGCCGAGATTGAGGCGGGCCTTGCCGCCCTCTCCTCGGCGCGGCCGATGATTTTCTATGGGCATAGTCTCGGGGGGCTGATGGCGCTGGCCGCAGCGGAGTCGTCGGGCCTCAAGGTTGACCGCGTGGTGATCGGGGCGCCCCCGGCCCGGCGGGGAGGTGGATCAACGAGCGAGGACCTGCTTCTACGGCTCGAGGAGAGCTATGGTCCTCTGCCCGCCTCTTTTGATGATCCAGATATCAGGGAAGTCGCGATGCCGGCGCTCGAGGCTGATCTGGCATTGCTCAATGGCGCGCCCCAGATTTCCACCCTGCCCGATCTTCTCCTTCTGGGGACAGAGGATCCGTCATCCGAAGACAGCCGCGCGACCTTTCCCGGCGTGGATGTGAAAGAGATTGTGGCCGGGCATTATTTCGCCTCAAGCCATGTTGCAGAAACCGTAAGCGCCATTTTCAGCGATTAGTCGCCTTCTGGGACGGCCCCTGCCGCAAGCTGGGCAAGGGTCTCGAAAATCAACGCGCGCGGCTGGATACGCGCGCCCGTCCGGGCTCGGAAGATGGCGGCGACCCTTGCCGCCTGCAGCGACTGGCCGCCCAGCTCAAAGAAATTATCCGTGGACGAGATATTTTCAGCTTTCAGGATCTCCGCCCAGATTTTAGCTAGCTCTTTTTCATAAGCGCTTTGTGGCGCCACATATTCACGAGGCTGGCTTGTCTGCCCGGCAGGGGCCGGCAGGGACAATCGGTCGATCTTGCCGTTCGGCGTCAGCGGCAGCGCATCGAGTTCGACGAAAAGCTGCGGCACCATATATTGCGGCAGGCGTTGGCGCAGCCAGCGGCGCAACTCACTGCCCGTCGGGGCAAAGGGACCAGTGGCAGTAAAATAGGCGACCAGCGCGCCTTCGCCATTGGGTTGTTCACGGATGATGACGACCGCTTCGCCGATATCTTCATGCCCGGTCAGGACAGACTCGATCTCTCCGGCCTCAATACGGAAACCGCGCAGTTTGAGCTGGGTATCCATGCGGCCCAAATGGATGATCTCGCCATCGGGGCTGAGGCGTGCGCGGTCTCCTGTCCGGTAAACTCGATTGGCTAGCCGATCCGAGAATGGATCATCAAGAAAGCGTTCCGCTGTCAGGTCGTCGCGGCCATGATAGCCCTTTGCGACACCCTCCCCGCCGATCCACAACTCGCCGGGCAGACCGGGCGGGCAGAGCGTGCCATTCGGGTCAACGATATAGATCTGAGTATTGTCGATCGGCATGCCGACAGGGATATGATCCGGGGACGTAATCGGGCTGATGGTCGACCACACGGTCGTCTCGGTCGGCCCATACATGTTCCACAGGGCCCTGACCTTTGGTAGCAATGTCTTGACGAGAGAGGCCGGCAGCGCCTCTCCTCCGCAAAGCGCGGTAAGGCCCGCATCCCCCTTCCAACCCGCATCGAGCATCAGCCGCCAGGTCGCAGGCGTACCCTGCATGATGCTGGCCTGATGCTCAGCTGCGAGCCGGACAAGCGCCTCACCATCTACCGCTTCTTCCGCATCGGGAAGGATCACAGTGCCGCCCAGAATAAGCGGCAGGAAGAGCTCAAGGATCGAAATGTCAAAGCCGAGTGTGGTCACGGCCAGCAGGCGGTCATCGGCGGAACAGCCGGGACGTTTTGCCATGGCAGCAAGGAAATTGGCGACTTGCGTATGACCGTTGACGACGCCCTTCGGCTTGCCGGTCGATCCCGACGTATACATCACATAGGCAATGTCGGCAGAGACCGGCGTGAAGGATGCGTCCTCTTGCCCTTCGGCGAGCCGGTCCGGTGAAAGCTGGCCCTCGCCTTCGCCGATCACGAGTTCGCAGCCTGAATCCTCGATCATCAGCTGACGGCGCTGTTCGGGATGTTCGGGATCAAGTGGCAGATAGGCCGCCCCCGTCATCCAGACTGCATAGACGCTAGCGACCATATCAGGCGACCGGTCGAGCGCGATACCGACGATGCGGCCCGGCCCCACACCTTCGGCGGCTAGCCCTGCAGCGAGCAATGACGCTCGCGCGGCAAGCGCTCCATAGGAAACCGTCTCTCCCCGGAAGAACAGGGCCGAACGGTCCGGCGACATGCCCGCCTGCTCCAGAAACCCCTCAAGAGCTGTCGGTACGGGGCCTGCCACATCCGTGTCGTTGAGGCGGTCATAAGCGGATTGCATGGATTTCGGGGCGATGGAAAGGCTCGACATCTTGTCTCCGGGCGCTTGCAGCGCGGCGTCAAGGAAGCTGGCAAAGGCATCTGCGAGCGCCGCGGCCTGCGCCTTTGTGAAGAGCGAGACGGCATATTGAAGCTCGGCTGTGACTTCTTCTTCCGCCTCAAGAATATTAAAGGCCAGTTCAGCCGCCGTCGTTCGCGCCGGCAGGTCAACGCGGCGCACTTTTGCCTCGCCGAGTTGCGGCGCCCAGTTCTCACTGAACTGATGGCTGATCATGATCTGCGCGCCGGTGGGACGGCTGGGTTCAGCAAGAAAACCCGTTGCGGCGACGACGTCCCCCACGGGTGCAGGATGCTGGAGGAATTCAGGAATATGAGCCGCCACACGGCGGACGGCATCACCGAAACTTTCGTCCTTATGCGTTGCGTCTCGCAAAAGAACCGTATTGACGAAATTCCCGATAGCATTGTCATAGGCATCGGAACGTTCATCACTGTCGAGGCCGATGATCCGGTCTGAGGAACCGTCTATTCGGGCCAGAAACCCTGAAAAAGCTGTGAGGAAGACCGTGAAACTGGTCGTCCTTGCCGATCTAGCAAACGCCCTCACACGGGACAGCAGCGCAGGCGGAATATCGACCGGCACGATGGCCCCTTGATGATCGAACAATGCAGGGCGCGCTCGATCCTGGCTCAGCTCAGGCGGCGCTGGCGGGGCCGCAAGCCGGGCCGTCCACCAGTCGAGGTCCTCCTGCGCGAGCGGCTGGGGCGCGCCGGCAAAGGATGCAAAATTCGGCACGGGCGGCAGGACCGCGCCAGGCTCGGCATAGGCCAATGCCAATGCATCGAGGAAAAGCCGGAAGCTGCGCCCGTCCCATGCAAGGTGATGAAGTCCCATCAGTAGCCAGTGATGCGACAGCCCCAACCGGACCAGCCGGGCACGGACAGGCGGTTCTTTGGCAAGCTCGATCTGGCTCCAGCAGATGTGCTGCATCTCTTCTTCAAGTACAGCATCCTGATCCGCCGCACCGGAGAGGTCACTCAGGGTGAGCCCGGACAATTCGCCATCAAAACGCTGGCAGGTCTCCTCCCCCTGATCCTCGATCCGCAAGCGGAAGACATCATAATGGGCAGCCACCCGGTCATAGGCAGCCATCAGCCGGTCGGCATCAATCGGCCCGGTAACCTCAAAGGCGGCCGGGATGACATAAAGCGGCAGGCCGGGATGAAGCGCGCCATGTGACCACATCCGCTCCTGTGAAGCGGTCAGCGGCAGCGCCGTATCGGCAGGCTGAACGTCCAGCCGGGCCTTCAGGAAGTTGACGATCGCAGGTTTGTTTTCCCTGATTTCAGCGGCCAGTTCAGGCGACATGACCCCTTGAGGCGCAGACAGGGACAGGCGCTCGGCTTCCGGCACGGAAAAGCTGACGCCTGCGCGCTCAAGCCGGTGGATCAGCTCGGCAATATTCGTCTTCCCGCCATGCGACATGCCTAGAACTCAAATTCCTCTGTAGGCGTCAGGCCATCGATCCGTTCTGCCAGATCGGTAATTGATTCTGCTTCGAAGATGAAGGTCAGCGGCAGCGATGTCCCCGTCTTTGCCCGCAATTGCGCCAATGCGCGTGCCGCCAGAAGGGAATGCCCGCCGAGTTCGAAGAAATGCTTGGAAGTATCCGTTACTTCCTGCTTGAGAAGGCCGGAGAAGACCTCCGCGATGATGGCTTCGGTCGGTGTCATGGGTGACGGAGACGCCGCCGCCTCCGCCGTCACGATTGAGAGCGTGTTACGATCAATCTTGCCATTTGGCAGGCGTGGCAGAGCGTCATAACCGATCATCTGTGAGGGAACCATGATGGCAGGAAGCTGTGCTGCGGCCAGCTCCTTCATGGCATCCAAGTCGAGCTTCGGCGCCAGATGCGCGATGAGTGCGCTCGCAGCACCCTCTTCCATCACCACCGTAACGGCCGCATCCTGAACCCCCGGCAGGGATTTAAGAACGCGCTCGATCTCTTCGGGTTCAATCCGGTGACCGCGCAGCTTGACCTGCCGGTCAAGGCGGCCGCGAAAGCGCAAGCGGCCATCATTGTCGATCAGCCCTGCATCGCCGGTCCGAAAGAAACGGCGTCCCATTTCGTCCGTGAAGAATTTTTCGGCATTCAATTCGGGGCGCTGCCAATAGCCATCAGTGACACCAGCGCCGCCAATCACGATTTCACCGACCTCACCTTGCGGCAGGTCCGAACCGTCTTCGTTCAGAATACGGAGGTCCGTTGCGGCAATAGCGCGGCCGAGCGGGATGTCCTCGCTGCGGGTGATTTTCGCGCAGGCCGACCAGACGGTCGTTTCCGTCGGGCCATACATGTTCCACAGCTCGCCGGTGTGGGCCAACAATTGATCCGCTAACGGCGCTGGCAGTTCCTCACCACCGCAAAGGGCCTTCAGGCCCGGTGCGCCCTGCCATCCGGCATCAAGCATCAACCGCCAGGTCGATGGCGTCGCCTGCATGATCGTGACGCCATGACGGGCGATCAGGGCACTGAGCCGCTCGCCATTCCGCACTTCTTCTTCGGTGGCGATGACCAGCCGGGCGCCCGCCGTCAGCGGCCCGAAGATTTCCAGAACCGAGATATCAAAGCTCGGCGTCGTGACGGCAAGGAGGGTGTCCTGTTCAGTCAGGCCGGGCTCTTCCCTCATGCTGCGGAGGAAATTCTCAACATTGGTGTGAGTGACAGCAACACCTTTAGGCCGTCCCGTCGAACCGGAAGTATAGATCAGATAGGCGAGATCATCCGTGCCGTGCCGGCGGCGGCCCGTGGGCAGATTCTCAACGCCCCCGGCAGTCACCTCAAACATCGCGCCGCTGTCTTCGCGCATATAGTCAAGGCGGGCTTGCGGATAATTGGGATCGAGCGGCAGATAGACCCCACCCGCCATCAGCACCCCGCATAGAGCGGCAACAAGCTCTGCGCCGCGTTCCATCCGGACCCCGACAATATCACCGGGTTCGAGCCCCTTGTCTTTCAGGGCAACGGAGATTTCCGCAATCGCCGCCTGCAATTGCGAGCGCGACCAGAGCGTCTCGCCCGAGATGACGCAATCCTCCGACATTCTCGAAATGCCCTTCGCAATCAGCGCATCGAGGCGCGGCCTGTCCATCATGTCATGCGGCATCATTCAGCCGGACGAGCCATGGACTCGCCCGTCCCTCCCTGCGGCAGAAACTGGCCCAGTTTTGCTTCGGGATGCGCAACCAGCTTGCCCATCATGTCCGTCATCCGGGCAAGGAGCGTCTCAACGCGCAGTTTGGTGAGCAGCGCGGTGCGGTATTCCGCATCAAACTCCGCGCCGTCGGCATGAGCCGTCAGGTTAAGGAACAGCTCCTGGAAAAGATGGCGGCGTGGATTTTCCATCGCGTCAACCGTGACACCGTCCATTTCGACGCCAGTGAAGGCCGCGCGGTAGTTAAAGACCGCCTGCACCAGCGGTGGACGGCCAAGCTCCGTTCGGGCATTCAGCTTGCGTACAAGCGCACCATGGGAGATGGCCGGGTGCTCGACCGCTTCGGCCACCTGGCTTTGCAGTCCCCGGACGAAATTGCCGAAACTCGTATCAGCTTCGATTTCCATGCGGATCGGCAGGAGGTGTACGGCGCAGCCCTTGGCCGGAATATCGTAAAGCGCCTGCCCCGCAGCGGGCACGCCGATCAGGAAATCCCGCATCCCGGTCATGTCGGCAAGTCCAAGCCCGTATGTCGCCAGCCAGATGGCCGACGGGCTGACCGACAGGCCGGAGGCAAGCGCGCGCGAGACACGCATCATCCCGGCATCGACCGAACGGTTCGCCGTCTGTGCACCCGTTGCTCCCGAAGGATCGATAATCGCGCCTGGCCATTTGATCAGCGAGGGCACGCCCTCTTTCCATTTCTCCGCCCACCAATCGAGATCGGAGGCATCCGCGACCTTCGCTGCGTAGGCACTGAAAGGCTGGCTGCGCTCGGGCACCTCGCCGCGGTAATGGGCTGCGATATCTTCGAGCAATTGCTCGGCGGACCAGCCATCAAAGATAATGTGATGCGCATAAAGAATAAGGACAGCACGCTCGTCCGTCTCACGGATCAGGGTTGGCCGGATCAGCGGGCCGTCTTCAAGATCGAAAGGCGTATCGGCCTCCGCCGTGAAAATCAGCTCACGTTTTTCGAGGCATTCCTCCTCGGGCAGATGGCGGTGATCGAGGATCTGAAGGTCGAGATGCGCCTCTGCCGTGACATGGGCCAGTGCACCGTCACCGTCAAAGGTTGTGCGGAAGGCTTCGGGCTCACTGATCGCGGCACGGACGGCATCAGCCAGCTGCGTGAAATCCGCGCCATGGAAGGTGAAAGTGTCGCTTTCATTGAAGGCAAGGTGTGAGGCGGGATCGAGCTGGGCGGCAACCCAGATTTCCGTCTGCGCCGGGCTCGGCTCATAAGTCAGGTCCCGGGGCATCATCTTGCCCGCGATGACCCCATCACCGATCATATCTGACAAGGCTTCGCGTGCCGCCTCGATGACGAAGTCGACATCTTCTTCCGTATGCGCTGCCGTCATGTAGCAGGGGAAGCCTTCGAGGAGATGTACGCCCCGATCCCTCAAGTGATAGAAGAAGAGCGAGGCGAGCGGACCGGCATCGCCAGTGCGCAAGAACATCTGACTGCCAAAGCGGACCAGATGGAACGGGACTTCGAGATCCGAGAAGAGATCATTGAGACCATTCTGGAAGCGCTCTGCGTTCTGATTGATGCCATTTTGCAGGGCGGACCCAGCCGATTTGAGATAGTTGAGCGAGGCGTAGGCCGCTGCCATGGCCAGCGGGTGGCGGACGAATGTGCCGGCAAAAAAAGTTACGCCGGCACCGGGCACGCTTTCATCCCCATACTGCCAGAAACCGCCATCGAATGTGTCCATAACGCCTTTGCGGCCCGCAACGGCTCCGATCGGCATCCCGCCGCCCAGCACCTTTCCGAAGGTCGCAAGATCAGCCTCGACGCCATAATATTCCTGTGCCCCGCCCGGCCCCGTGCGGAAGCCGGTGATGACTTCATCAAAGACAAGGACAATCTCTTGCTCGCGGGTCAGGTCGCGAAGCTGGTGCAGGAATTCGAGCGGCTGGAATTCCGGCCGGCGGCTCTGGATCGGCTCGACCAGCACGGCGGCGATGTCGTCCGCTTCCTGACGGATCACCTCCAGCGTTTCATCCGTGCCGTAAGGCAGGACGATAACATTGCCGACACTTTCAAACGGAATGCCCGGCGCGAGCGGAATCGTGCGCCCCAGCCCCTTGCCGGTCCGGCGGACGAGCACTTCGTCGAAATTGCCGTGATAGGAGCCCTCAAAGACGACGATCTTGTTTTTCGCTGTCACGGTGCGCGAGATGCGGATCGCGGCCTGCACGGCCTCGGACCCTGTATTCACCCAAGAGGCGCGGTCCATGCCCGTCAGCTCACAGAGGAGTTTTGCGGCTTCGCCTGCTCGCGGCGTCTGGGGACCCAGCTCAAAGCCGTCTTCAAGCTGAGCACGCAAGGCTTCACGCACAAACGGCGCATTATGGCCGAAGAAATTGGGGCCGAACCCGTTGAGCATGTCGATATAGCGGTTGCCATCGACATCCCAGAGATAGGCGCCTTCCGACCGGTTGATCACCAGCGGATAGACAAGATCCTTCCAGCGTCTGTCAAAACCAGCCGCCGTACGCGGATCGGCATGGTACGGACGATCAGCCTGCGTTGCGGCCTTGGAGCCTTTTGTTTTTTCATTGTAGCGCGCGATCAGGCGGGCAAGGTGGTCTTCCTGCGCCGGAGACAGCCTGTCACCTTCGACAAGGGACGGCCCGAAGCCTTTCGGCAAAGCCGGTTTCTCGTATGGTTCGTCTGCGGCTGCTTCGATCACGGGTGCGGTTGCCGTCACTTCCGGGGCGATTTCAACAAGGTCGAATGCCGCCTCCTCACCCGTCAGCAGGCGGAGCTGTTCCTGCATCAGTGCAAGCTGTTGCTGGAAAACCCCGGCCATGCCTTCGGCTGCCGGAAATGCTGTCATGACAGGCCGCGACTTTGCCACCGCCGTCACGGTGGCGGGTTTCGCAGGTTCCGGCGTCGGCACTGGTGCTGGCGCCGCCGGTTTCGGTTCTGGCAGGACCTTGGAAAGCTCCACCATGGTGGGCGCCTGATCGATCAGCTGACGGAAGGTCACCTTGGTGCCGAATTCGCGGGTATAGGCCGCGGCGAGCTGCGTCAGGAACAGCGAGTCAAACCCAAGCGACAGGAAACTTGCCTCCGGCGAGAGATCGCCGGGCTCCATGCCGGACAGGTCCGCAGCGATCTGGCGGCAGCGCTCAATCGTGATCGCGCTCATATGCTCATCCCTTCTGACCCACATCTATGCTTAAACAATGCCATGGTCACTTGCCCTTCATCGCCTTGAGCTGGGCTTCGACGACCCCCAATTGCTGGCGGATCAGGCCCGCCAGGTCGTCGCGCTCATCCGAGACCGATTCAGCACCTGCCACCGCATCTGAGGGTTCTACCCAAAACCGTTTTCTTTCAAAGGGATAGGTCGGCAAGCTCACCCGCCAAAACGCCCCCGGTTGAACCGCTTCCCAGTCGATCTCGCCGCCCTTTGTCCAATATTTGCCGAGCGCGGAAAGCATCGTCGCGCGTGCATCGCCCGGCTGTTTGGCGGGGCCGAGAGTCGTGATGGCGCTCACATCTTCTTCCGCCGACTGCATGGTCAGCGCCGCGAGCGTTGAGCCCGGTCCCACTTCGATAAAACAGTTAAAGCCATCGGCGATGGCGGCACTGACCGCGTCCAGAAACAGGACAGGTCCCAGCATCTGTTCGCGCCAATAGGCACTCTCGCCCCAGCGGGCGGCCTCCATCCGTTCGCCGGTGAAGGTCGAATAGACCTGCATGTTGTCACCAGCGGTCAGGACATCCATCGGTGCCCCGAGCATTTCGGCGGCTTCCCGCATGCTCGGCGAATGAAAGCCATGGCTGACCGCAAGGCGCGTGGCCTCGATCTCTGCTTCGCGCAGGGCAGTTTCTGTTGCGATGATCGCATCCGCCGTGCCGCTAACGACGGTGATGGCCGGGCTGTTCACCCCGGCGATCACGGCGCCGTCGCGCAGATGCCGTTCGGTCAGTGCACGCGGGGCCTTGACCCCCAGCATCCCGCCTTTGGGCATGCCGCCCATCAGGCGCCCCCGGCGCGCGGTAAAGCGCGCGGCTTCTTCGAGCGAAAGGATGCCGGCGGTGACACTGGCCGCCAGTTCGCCTACGGAATGTCCTATGACAGCGTCCGGCGTGACACCTTTTTCAGCGAGCGCCGCCGACATGCCCGCCTCAACAGCAAGGATGCAGACTTGCGCAAACTCCGTCTGCTGTAACTGGCTGGCATCGGCGGAGGGGTTGAGCAGCCAGTCGCGGATGTCGTGGCCAAAATCGGGATCGGCTTTCAGGGTCTCAGCAACCCGGTCGATGCAGTCACGATAGGCCGGGCTTGCCTTATAAAGCGCCGCGCCCATGCCGGGATATTGCGCGCCCTGCCCAGTATAAAGAAAGCACAGTTTCGGGCTGCCCGCAGGCTCAAGCCCCATTTCAGGGCGGTCAAATCCGGCGGCAGCTTCCTCGCGCGTCGAGGCGACAACAAAGCCCCGGCGCTGGAAAGTCTTCCGCCCCCGTTGCAATGTGGCAGCGATATCACTCAGGGGCGCATCACTCTGCGCAATTGCCGGGCCTAGCCCGGCCGCCATGGCGGTCAGCGCAGTTTCTGTCCGGGCGGAGAAAGGCAGAATGAACGGTCCCTCCGTTTGCGGCAATGCCGCTGCTTCTGGCGGCTCCTCCAGCACGAGATGAGCATTGGTGCCGCCCACCCCGAAGGACGAGACAGCAGCACGGCGAGGACCTGTGCCTTTAGGGAATGGAATAAGATCCGTATTCACATAAAAGGGCGAATTCTCGAAATCGATTTTCGGGTTCGGCGCCTCGAAATGTGCCAGAGGCGGGATCACCGCATCGCGCAAGGTCAGCGCGGTCTTGATCGTGCCGATGGCGCCGGATGAGACATCAAGATGCCCCAGATTGCCCTTGACCGAGCCGAGCGCACAATAATGCCTGTCATCCGTATAGGCCCTGTGCGCCGCCGTCAGACCCGCGACCTCAATCGGATCGCCCAGCGGCGTGGCCGTACCATGGGCTTCCATATAGCCGATGCTGCGCGCATCGATATCGGCCATGCCCATGGCGAGCGAGATGACCTCAGCCTGCCCTTCGGGTGATGGCGCGGTGTAGCTGACCTTGCCGTCCCCGTCATTATTCGTGGCATAGCCGCGAATGACCGCATGGATGGTGTCGCCATCTGCAATGGCGTCCTCGAGACGCTTGAGGAGGACGACCGCTGCACCGTTGGAGAAGACCGTCCCCGCCGCGCGCGCATCAAAGGGGCGGCAGGTGCCATCCGGTGACAGCATGCTACCTTCTTTATACTGATATCCCTTGAATTGCGGCAGGACGATTGTCACTCCGCCCGCCAGTGCCATGTCGCAGGCATAAGATTCTAGCGACTGACACGCCGTGGCAATCGAGACGAGTGAGGTCGAGCAGGCCGTCTGCATATTGATGGCGGGGCCGCGCAGACCCAGCTTGAAGGCGACACGGGTTGCGAGATAATCTTTGTCATTGCCAAGCTCCGTCTGAAGCGTGCCGACCTGGATCGACTGGACAAGATTGCGCCGGAAGGCTTCGTCAGAGCACAGATTGTGAAGGACATAGGTGTCCATATAGCAGCCGCCGAAACAGCCAATGGCGCCTTCATAGCGGCTGGCGTCATAGCCCGCCCCCTCGATTGCCTCCCAGCAGATTTCAAGGAACACCCGGTGCTGGGGGTCCATGACTTCCGCTTCGCGCGGCAGCATGCCCCAGAAAGCCGCATCGAACTGGTCGATGTCATCGAGCATGCCCTTGGCGCAGACATAGTCGCTGTCTCCGGCCAGCTCTTGCACGACGGGGTCAAGCTCATCCGTACCGAAATGCGAAACCGTGTCGCGGCCTTGCTTGATGTTCTCCCAGAACTCATCGACATTTTTCGCGCCGGGAAACCGGCCCGACATGCCGATAATGGCTATTCCGGGGGCTTGCGTATCGCTCGTCATGAAACTCTCCGGGGGCGGCGCATCCGGGCGGCCCGCATCGCCGCTGCCCTGTCAAAACCTAAATTGTCTTCTGCCCCGAGATGCCGAGCCAGCGCCTCAATAGTCGGGAAACGGAAGAGGTCAGCAAGCGCGATCTCGACCTCCATCTCCCGCGTCATGCGGGCGTGAATACGCACAAGATGGAGCGACTTACCTCCAAGGGCGGTAAAACTGTCTGTACGCCCGATCTGCTCAATGCCAAGGACATCCTGCCATATCTTTGACAGCGCCACCTCGGTATCGCCGCGCGGAGACTGGAAAGTCGTCTCGAGCATCGGGCGCGTCTGTTGCTCCGCTGATAGGGCAGCCACAGGGGTTCCCTCATGGGCTGCAAAAGCGAACCGCTGATAGGCCGCGCCGCGTCCTTCCATGCCGGCTTCAGCTGCGGCGATAAGGTCATCGCCATCGCCTGTCTCTTCGGCCGGATCAAACCGCAATTGCGATATCTCTTCCGTGGAGAGATCAAGCCAGCCCTCTTCGGGCAAGTCGCTTCCTTCAAGCCGGTCAAGGAAACGCCGCATTGGCGCATTGCGTGGCCCCGTGACATGGCGGATGCGCAACGTCCGGGCGCCTGTATCCGCCATCAATTGGCGAAGCAGGTCATGCTCGACGCCGCGGCCCAGCACCCGGCAGCTCAGGCAGAAAAGATCAAGCGACAGCGTGCCCCCGTTAAGGTCACCGATCACAAGACCAACAAGACCGTAATCGCCGAAGCGGTCGGCGACATTGACTGCCCGCAGAACCGCGCCGGGCTTCTCCAGCCGTGACGCAACGTCACCCTCTGTCAGCCGCAGCAGCGAGGAATTGAACTGGTTCGTCCGCTGGCTGAGCTGTGCGATGCGCGCGACATCGCCCGTGCCGGGCGTGAACATCTCGACCCTGAGGCCGAGCGTTGCATAAAAGCTGTCGAGATCGCCGCTTTTTGCTTTTTCGGCCTGCCGTCCGGCCTCTTCCCGCAAGCGGCGGACCCGTTTTTCATCATCCGTTGTTGCCGTGCCCTGATCAAATGGCCAGAGTCCATCAAGATAGGCATGTGAAGGACCGTCCTCGGGCACTCCGACCGTCAGGACGCCGGGCATGGCCTCGCGCATCCGCGCAAGCTCCACAGGATTGTCGTCAAGGAACAGGATGGCTTCCTGCCCCACGCCATGCGTTGCAGCCAAGCGCGCGAGATGCGCGGATTTCTCACCCCATCCGGCATTGACCTCAAAGAAGTCCTCCTTACCAAGAGGAAAATCAGATCGCCCGAGCAGGAGCGCCCGAATATCGGTGCTTTCATTCTTGGTCAGGAGCGTCAGGATCACGCCGCGTGCAGCGGCGGACTTAAGGCGCTGCTGCAATTCAAGATGACCTTCATCGAGCCGGACACCACCGACCCCGTCCTCACCGAGAACACCGCCCCAAATAGTATTGTCACCATCGACAGCGATCAGCTTGACCGGCGGGCGCAGTGCCCCGTCGATGATCCGCGCCATGTAGAGCGCTAGCGCAGCCATGCCGCTTTCTGTATAGGGCAGATGCCCTGTCCGGTTGGTCAGCTCATCGCCCGGATCACCGATCCCGAAACCGTCGAAAACATGGCGTGCAGGGACGATATCGATATGGGCTTCGCTGTGGAATTTCTCTTTCAGGCGGGAGGCGGTCGCATTCTCCGCTGCCGGATCATCGTGCCCGATCAGGATGCAGAGCGGGATGCCGTCTTCGGCCTGCCAGACAGCAGACACGGTGAGAGCTTCGTCGTCTTCGATATCCTGGGGCCGCAACAAGATGAAGCGGCGGCTTGCCGGCGCCCAGAATGAGCCCTCCGCATCGCTTAGCTGGGCTGCGAACCTGCCATAAGGCACGGCGCGAATATCCACCGGCCATCCAAGTTCGCCCGCAAGGTGGCTGAGATGATCAAGAACCGGCCCAAGGGTGTAGCTGGCTGCAAGCGCAATCGGTGCGCGCGTCGAATCGCCGATGTCCGCCCCCATGCTCTTCATCTCCCCCTTTGGTGAACAGATGAGCCATAACGCGTTCAGATTTCTATTCTATTACGACCTAAGGTCCTGCAGTTTCAGGGAGTTTATCGGTCTGTCGTGAGCAACGCAGCCATATTCGCCGTAATCCCCGCGGAACGCTTCGAAATGCCACTGGCGTGGGTCAGTTTCCGGACCGGCAGAAACGTGTTTCGGCGGCGTCTGGCTGAGATCCAGCGAGAAACCCGGCCAGTCGGCGGCCAGCCCTTTCCCAAGCGCCTTGCTGAACGCCTCCTTGGCAGTCCAGAGCCGCAGGAAGGCTTTCTCTTTTTCCTCACCTGAGAAACCAGACAGATACTCTTGTTCAGACTTGGAAAAATGGTCTTTAGATATCGCGTCCGCTTCCGGCACCGCGCGCGCCATCTCAATGTCGATTCCGAGCCGGCCATCCGGGGCCAACGCCATGGCGCCCGCCCCCTCGCTGCGGGACAAGCTCCAGCTGAGTGGCACGGCATTCCCTCCATCGGTAAGGATGGGGGCCTGCCCCTCCTTCTCTTCAAAGCGCAATGAGGACGCCGGCCGATCAAGCGCCTGACCCAAAAAAAAGCGCATCCACAAACGACCGTGGATGAAACGGGTACAGTCTTCCTCCCGCATATACGAGGCTGCCCGATCTCTCTCGTAAGTCGTTGAAAGAGAGCCGAAATCGAGGCCTTGAGGGGGCGCATCGAGATCAAACAGGAAGATTTGCATCAAATATGCGTATCCAGATTAAGAATCGATTCACGTCGTTTTCTAACCATATCGAAATCAGAAATGGCTAGGCCGGTCCCGGGAACGAGTGGGGGCAAAGACTGGGCCATGATTACATATCCGCAGCAGAAGTTTGAATCGATCAAGTCAGAAGTCGAGCAGCGATACCGGATTCTCGATGGATCCTCTGCTTATGACACAAACCATATGGCGAGGACTGTCGCCCTCGCCTTCCGCGTGCCGATGGTGATCGCGGCGCTCAACGAGCGATACCGTGCATGGTTTTCATCCTCGCACGGGGTTTCCGAAGCCCTTGACGATCAGGTCCACGACCTCTGCTCTCTTGCCAACCTCGCTGACCGGTTCTTTCAGGTCGAGGATATGGCGGAAGACCAGTATTTTTCCGGTGAGAAACTGGTCAGTGAAGCCCCGAACATGCGCTTCTTTGCTGGCGTGCCGCTACGCGATCCCGATGGGAAGCGATTCGGCACCCTCTGTATTCTCGACAACAAGCCCCGCGTGATGAGCGAATCGGATAGCCGCCTTCTCAAAAGCTTTGCCGGGCTTCTTTCCAACGACATTTGCGTCCGCAGTGCGGGCCGTTATGCGGTTCAGGACCTGATCCATGCCGAAGAAGACAAGTGCTCGCTTTATGATCTTGCGGTCACTGATTCGCTCACGGGGGCGCTGAACCGCCGGGCCTTCTTCCATTTGACAGAACGCGAAGTCCCGCGCGCAGAGCGTCATCGCGTCCCCCTCACGGCTGTTCTTTTCGACATTGATCACTTCAAGAAGGTCAATGACGTCCATGGGCACGCCGCAGGCGACGATGTGATCGCCAGTCTGTCCCGCATCGTGTCCAAGGAAATCCGAGAAGAAGATTATCTTGGCCGTCTCGGCGGGGAGGAATTCGGCCTCATCCTGCCGGAAACGACACCTTCACAAGCCGTCTCGCTGACCAACAGGTTACGCCAGAAGATCAAAGGCTTGACCTTCCTAGGCGAAGGCGGATCCTTCTCGATTACCGTCAGCTTTGGCGTCGCTGCCATCGATCCTGGCGAGCGGTCAGTTCATCCCGCACTCGAGCGCGCCGACCGCGCGCTCTATGTTGCAAAGCGAAATGGCCGGGACCGTGTCGAACTGGCCGTCGAGTGTCTCGGCAGGTTGTCCGCCTGACACAGCGCCGGTTTTTCCACACTCAGGCGCCTCACGATTTCACCATAAAGGTCTCTTCGGAGGTTCCGCTCCCCTTTCGATCATGTTAGTTCTCGTTAAGAGGGTGAGGGCATGCGGAAGCGAGAAGTGTTCAAGCAGATTCTGGCGGCGGGGGCCGTGATTTTCAGCCTGGGCACCATGGCATGGGCCCAGCAACATCCAGTACCATTGGACGACGGGGCGATGGCGCAAGGCGTTGCGTCCTGCGCCGGCACGACCTGTCACAGCCGCCAGACCGCTAGCGGCGCGATCGTGCGGCAGAACGAGATTCTCACCTGGCAGGATCCTTCCCGTTCAAGCGGCGCGCATTCACGCGCCTATCAGGTGCTGATGACCCCGCAGGGTCAGGCGATTTCACGGCTGGCCGGCTTCGGCCCGGCCGAGAAGGCACCCGAATGCCTCTCCTGCCACGCCCATGATGTCCCTGAAACTCAGTGGGGCGATCAGTTCAATATCTCCGAAGGCGTCACCTGCGAGAGCTGTCACGGTAATGCCGAGAAATGGCTGTCGACCCATTATGCCGTCGGCGTCAGCCATGAGGACAATCTTGCGAATGGCCTCTTCCCAACGACTGATGTCGAAAAGACGACCAGCCTTTGCCTCGACTGTCATTTCGGCAGCACACGGGAGAAACAGTTCGTCACGCACCGAATCATGGGTGCGGGCCACCCGCGGATGAGCTTTGAGCTGGAGCTGTTCACTGCCCTGCAACAGCACCACACCGTCGACATGGATTACCTCGAGCGCAAATCCATGGTGCGGACTTCATCGATGAAGAACTGGGCCGTTGGTCAGGCGATTGCGCTGGAACGTGCGACCGAGCTTTTCACGGATGATGAGCTTGGCCGGGATGGTCTGTTCCCTGAGCTCTATTTCTTTGACTGCCATGCTTGCCACCAGCCTTTGTCCAATGACCGGCAGACCTTTGCTGGCTGGCGCCCCAATCCGGGCCGCCCACTCGGACCGGGCGTGCCTGTCTTTACAGATTCAAACCTCATCATGCTGAAAGCCGCAGTCGCTGAAGTCATGCCGGAGCGGTCCGCCGAATTCAGTCAGGTCGGCGCAAGACTGCATGCCGCAACTCGTGTCGATCATGACGCGACCAAGCTCGCTGCCGCCGCCCTTGCCGATTACAGCCGAGATCTGCGCGAAGCTTTCCTCGAGACTGAATTTGATAGCCGTACGACGATGAATATCCTGTCGCGCATTCTCGATGCGACGACTGCCGCAGAGTACACGAATTATGCGGCAGGCGAGCAGGCAGTCATCGCTGTTGATGTCTTCCTCAATGCGATGGTCGATCAGGGCGCGATTGAATTCAGCATCTTGGATGAACTTGCGCCCGAGATCGATGAGGCCTTCGACGCGGTGCAGAACCCCTCGGATTACGACGCCGCCCGTCTTCGTCGCGCACTTCTCGCTATCGCGGACCGGACCCGGAGGCTCTGAATCACATGAGCAGTTGGGTCAGTAAAGCGCTCGGGGTCTCGCTCCTCGCCTTAACCATATCCTGTTCAGGCGGTGGCGGCGGCACGACTGCCGCCCCTGAACCGACGCCGAACTCTCCTCCTCCGCCGACACGTCGTTTCGAAGATCCGCTTCCGCGTTCCTTGAGCGTGGCAGATGTAGAATCTCTACTTTCGGCAGCAATTGCCGAAGCGCAGGCGCGCGGGACGCCGGGGACGATCGCTGTGGTTGATCGGGTCGGCAATGTGCTGGCCCTTTATCAAATGACAGGCGCCCCGCCGAACGCGATTGTCGATGGTGCTCCTTCTGGCCGCCATGCCGGGCTTCAGACCGTCCGGGCACCGAGCGATCTTGTCGCCATCACCAAGGCGATTACAGGCGCTTATCTGTCGTCTGGCGGTAATGCGTTCTCGACCCGGACAGCGAGCCAGATCGTACAGGAGCATTTCCCGCCAGCCCCGGGCCTGACAAACGGTCTGGAAAGCGGTCCGCTTTTTGGTGTGCAGATCAGCCAGCTTCCCTGTTCGGACCTCAATACCCGTTACGATGAGATACAAGGGCCTTTCATCGGCCCCAACCGCTCTCCGCTAGGGCTATCGGCTGATCCCGGCGGCTTTCCTCTTTACAAGGATGGGGTCGTTGTTGGCGGCATCGGCGTGACGGTCGATGATACCTACACCTTCGATCCCGATATTCGTGATAACGACATGAGCGATGAGGAAATCATCGCTTTTGCGGCCAGCCGTCTTTTCCCGGCACCAGAAGAGATCATTGCACCGAGAATCCTTGTCGATGGCACCGCGCTGCGGTTCTCGGACGCAGATGAGGACGATTTCTTGACCGATCCCATGGCTGCGCCTGCCTTTGGTACGCTGCCCGGCGGCATAGGTGCCCTGCGCCCGGTTCGCGGCTATTTCGGGCAAGGCATGGTCGCGACAATCCAGGCAGGCACGACTTATGGCACGGAGCAATCCGGCATTCGTTTGTCCACGGCCTTTAATACGCCTGACGCTTACGTGCTTACGGACGGTTTGGGCACGAACCGCTATCCTCCTTCGGCAGGCACGGATGGCGGGTCAGTATCACAGCCCCTGACAGCGCTCGAAGTCCAAACCCTGCTCGAGGAAGCCTTCAACATCCTCAGTCAGGCTCGCGCGCAGATCCGTCAGCCGCTCAATTCACGGGCACAGGTCACGGTCTCGGTCGTTGATACTAATGGCGAAATTCTCGGCATGGTTCGCTCGCCTGACGGGCCGATCTTTGGCACCGATGTCAGCCTGCAAAAGGCGCGGACGGCAGCTTTCTTCTCCGGGCCCGATGCCGCAAATGATCTGAACGCAACACCGCGTCCGCCCGCATTAGAGCCCCCCGCTGTTCCAGCAGGATTGTCGGACCAAATGGCCGGGAACCGTCCGCCGGGCCTTGATACAGTCGTCACCCGTACACGGACATTCTTTGACGACCCGACCGCTTTGACTGGTACGCACGCTTTTGCTGACCGCTCGGGCGGCAATATATCCCGGCCCTATTTCCCGGATGGGGAGCTCGGTAACGGGCCGGGGCCATTCTCCGTCCCGATTGATGACTTCAATCCATTCAACACAGGTCTTCAGACTGAGCTCGCTGTGGTGAATATTTCCGAGCATGTCGGCTTTGTCCTCGGGATCTCACCTACAGATACCAATCGTGGTTGCACCTTCCTGCCTTCAACAGGTGCGCCTTTGCCGATGGGCCGGGATGTCAGCAACCGGCTGATGAACGGCATCCAGATTTTCCCCGGCTCCGTGCCGATCTATCGCGGCGATCAGCTGATCGGCGGGATCGGCGTGTCTGGCGACGGAATCGACCAGGACGACATGATCTCATTCCTTGGCCTGCATAATGCCGGGCTGAAGCTGGGGACGATCAATAACGCGCCACCGGAGATTCGCGCCGACCGCATCGTCGTGCAGCTCAATGACCGTCAGGTTCGCCTGCGCTATGTCAATTGTCCGTTCACGCCATTTGTTGACTCCAGTCAGCAGAATGTCTGTCAGGGGAAATGACATGATGGACCGGTTCCGCCTTCTCACCCTTGCCGCCTTCGCCGTGATCCCCTCGGCCTGTGCGACATATGGGCATGAGCCGAACCCGAAAGTACCCGATCCCGTCAATGCGCCGCCCGTCGATCCGCGGGCACTTGAACAACAGACGGAAGTGATCGAGGCCGAGCGCCGCCGTCCGGGCCGCCCGGTCCCCGAAGACGAGATCGTCGTCCTCAACCCCGGTGCCGTCCCGCCTCCGCCCGTGGGCGCAGGCGCAATCGTTCCCGTGCCGGACCGCTGGCGCCTTGCCGAGGCGATCGGGGTCAAAGAGAAGTGGTACGATCCTTATAATCAAAACACGCTGAAGGGCGACCGGCCGATCCTCGGCAATGATGAGCTGTTCCTTGTTGCGGCCCTGACCTCTGACACGGTGATCGAGCCGCGCACCTTCCCGACGCCAGTCAGCATCCAGACGACCGAAGAGCCTGACCAGCTTGATGTCTTTGGCGAGAGTGACAGTTTCGTCTTTGCTCAGACTTTCATTCCCTCTTTCTCTCTGATCAAGGGGATGACGGCCTATAAACCGCCAGATCTTGAATTCCGCCTGACACCGGCGATTCAAGTCAACTATGTCGACATCAAGGAGCGCCGGGCGCTTTTTGTTGAACCGTCGCGCGATACGGAGCGCACGGATTTCTACGTCGGCATTCAGGAAGCCTTTGTGGATTACCATATCCGCAACGTCTCGGACCGGTATGATTTCGATTCCGTCCGTGTCGGCGTTCAGCCTTTCAATGCTGATTTCCGGGGTTTCCTGTTCCAGGACAGCCAGCTCGGCATTCGCTTCTTCGGAAACCGCGACAATAACCGCTTCCAGTATAATCTCGCTGCCTTCATGCGGCTCGAGAAGGACACGAACTCCGGCCTCAACGCGGTCGATGAGGAAATCCGCGAGGATTATGTCCTTGCCGCAAATATCTACCGTCAGGACCTGCCCTTCCCGGGCATGACCAGCCAGGCGACCTTTATCTGGAACATCAACCGGGAGTCGGACGACGTCGAGATCGACGAGAACGGCTTCCCCGTGCGCCCCGCCCTTCTCGGCAATCTTGAAGGCCGTGAATATGATGTAGGCTATCTGGGCTATTCGGCAGACGGACGGATTGGCCGGATCAACCTCTCGGCCTCTGTCTATCATGCCTTTGGTGAGAACCGCGACGGCGACTTCGTCAGCGAGCCAACCGATATCTCCGCCTGGTTTGCTGCTGTCGAACCCTCGATCGATGTCGACTGGCTGCGCTTCCGCCTCTCGGCGCTTTATGCCTCGGGCGACAGCGACCCCTATGATGACAAGGAAGAAGGCTTTGATGCCATCTTCGAGAACCCGCAATTTGCCGGCGCCGACACCAGTTACTGGATCCGTCAGACGATCCCTTACGCAGGTGGCGGACGGGTCATTGCGGTCAATGGCCGGAACGGCATTCTCAACTCACTGCGGTCCTCGAAAGAACAGGGCCAGTCGAATTTCACCAATCCGGGCACGCTTCTGCTCGGCGGCGGTGTTGATGCCGATGTCCTGCCTGAGTTGCGGCTGACGCTGAATGCCAATCATCTGTGGTTTGACGATACCTCGATCCTCTCCGCGACCCGCATTCAGGGGCCGATTGCCGAAGACATCGGCTATGACCTTTCGGCTTCCGCGATCTACCGGCCGAATTTCATCCAGAACGTGGTCCTCAGGCTATCCGGCGCGGCGCTCGTCCCCGGAGACGGCTTCAAGGAACTCTTCGGCAGCGAGGAAGAACTCGACGCCTATTACTCCATCCTCTTCAACGCGGTGCTGTCCTACTGATGTCATTCCGTCTGCTCATCGCAGCGCTCGGCGCACTCATCTTCCTCCTCACGGGGACGGCTTTCGCTGCGCCTGAATCGGAAAAGCCGGTCAAGCGAACCTATGTGACCGCACCTGCTGCGCCGTTCGGGCAAACCTGGATGGAAGCGGATGCGAAGTCCGATGGCTGCGAGAGCTGCCACCTAGAGACCGACCGCAAGACCATGCACGCAAGCCCCGGCGTGGTGCTGGGGTGCACGGACTGTCACGGCGGGAACGCAAGCGTTTTCTGGAATGGCGGCGAGGTGCCGGTTCGCAGCGTCAAAGGTCATGAGACGAGTTACGGCTCTGCCTTTGCCGAGGAAAAAGCCAGCAAAGACGGCCATGACGATTTCGATGAGAAACATCCCGAATTTGCCGAGACGCGGAACCGTGCCCACGTCCTGCCGACCTATCCTGAGACCTGGCATTTCCCGCACTCAGCGAACCCTGAGCGCAGCTATGCACTCCTGAATAAAGAAGCACCCGAATTCGTCCGCTTCGTGAACCCGTCCGACTACCGCGTTGCGCGCGAGTCTTGTGGCGCCTGCCACTTGCCGATCATTGAGGCTGCTGAGCGCTCGCTGATGGCAACCGGCGCCATGCTGTGGGGCGGGGCCGCCTATAATAACGGCATCCTGCCCTATAAGAATTACATTCTCGGCGAGGCCTATACGCGCGAGGGTGAACCCGCCGCGCTGATCGGCCCGGGCAATCCGGCAGGCACGCTGACCGAAGCGCAGGCCGCGCGCGGCATCCGTCCATGGCTGGCCCCGCTGCCGATGTGGACCGTCATTCCGCCCGCAGACGTCTTCCGTGTCTTCGAGCGTGGCGGGCGGAACGTCATCACCCAGTTTGCAGAGGTCGGCCTGCCCAATCCGACAGGGCAGATCCAGCGTCTCGAAGAACCCGGTCGTCCGGACCTGCGCCAGTCGAACCGCGGTCCCGGTACAGGTCTGCGCGTTGCGATCCCCGTCCTCAACATTCACAAGACCCGCCTCAATGACCCCTTCACCTGGTTCATGGGGACGAATGATCAGCCCGGAGACTATCGCATGTCAGGCTGTTCGGCCTGCCATACGCCTTACGCCAACGACCGTGAGCCGCGGCACTCGCTGACTTACGCCAAATATGGCCGGGATGGTGAAACCCAGACAAAAGATCCGACGATCCCGCATGGCGAGAGCGGCCACCCGATCCGGCATGAATTCACCAGCGCCATTCCGACCGCTCAGTGCATGAACTGTCACATGCACCAGCCGAACATGTTCCTGAATACATATCTCGGCTACACGATGTGGGATTATGAGAGTGATGCGCCGACCATGTGGCCGGAAAAGCAGCACTATCCTACGATTGCCGAGCAGCGTGAGGTTCTTGACCGCAACCCCGAAGGCGCGGCGACAAAAGGCAATTGGCGCAAGCTCGACTTCCTGCGCAATGTCTATGACCTGAACCCAGAGCTCAAAGATACGCAGTTTGCGGATTATCACGGCCATGGCTGGAACTTCCGTGCCATCCTGAAACGTGACCGCGACGGCAACCTCCTTGATGCCGAGGGCAATATCGTCGATCCCGACGATCCCGAGAAATGGCGCCGCGAGGGCGAACCGGATTTCGTTGAAGTTGGCACGAACCCGGGCAAATCCGTCCACATGATGTCGATCCATGCCGAAGTCGGCATGCAGTGCGCGGATTGCCACTGGTCAGGCGACAGCCACGGCAATGGCTATATTCATGGCGAGGTTGCGAACGCGGTCGAGATCCGCTGTCGCGACTGTCACGGCACGGCGGATGATTATCCGATGCTGCGCACCTCGAATGTTGCCGCGACCCCGCGCGGCCGGGACATGACGACCTTGCGTAACCCTGATGGCCGTCTGCGCTTTGAGTGGGTCACTCGCGATGGCCGCCGCACGCTGATCCAGCGCTCCATCGTGGATCCCGAGCTTGAATGGGAGATGAGCCTCGTCAAGGATAGCCTCGACAAGACGCACCCGGATTATAATGCCAAGGCCGCACGCGCAAAAACCGTCGCCATGGATTATGATAGCAATGGCCTCCTCCCTTGGGGCCCCGGCGTCGGCAAGGAAGCGCGCGCCCATGATGACGACGACATGGCCTGCTTTACCTGCCACCTCTCCTGGACGACGTCCTGCGGTGGCTGCCATTTGCCGATCGAAGCGAACTGGAAGACTAAGACCCACAAATATGAGGAACAAACCACGCGGAACTATGCGACCTATAACCCGCAAGTTGCCCGCGACCAGATGTTCCAGCTCGGCAAGCACCAGACCACAAAGGGCAATATCGTTGCCCCGGTGCGTTCGACCTCCGCGCTCGTGCTGACTTCGACCAATGTGAACCGTGAACGGATCTATATCCAACAGCCGCCGATCTCCTCGGCCGGTTACTCCTCACAGGCTTTCGCGCCGCACTTCCCACACACGGTGCGCAAGACTGAGACAAAGACCTGCTCTGACTGTCACGTCTCCGTTGATGAGGACAACAACGCGATCATGGCGCAGCTCATGCTGCTGGGCACGAATTTCGTCAATTTCGTCGGCCTTCATGCCTATGTCGGTGAGGAAGGCGCCCTCGAAGCGATCCGTGTCACCGAATTCGAAGAACCGCAGGCTGTCTTTGGCTCCTATCTTCAGGAATATGCCTATCCCGATTATTACAGGGCGCATGTCGAGAAGAATGACCGTGAGCTGATCAACTGGAAGCGCGGCAAGACCTTCGATCTCGACAATAAGGGCTCTGGTGAGACCGGCGCGCTCGAGGAAATCGCCAATGTCCGTCAGGACGCGCGCGGCGCGGTCAACTGCCTGCAGCATCGCGGCGAATATCTCTTCGTTGCCGAAGGCAAGGGCGGCTTCATGGTCTATGACATCGCCTCGGTCGGCAATAAGGGCTTCTCCGAGCGTATCGTCACCGCGCCCTTCTCACCGCTCGGCCATGACCCTCGCGTCAAATCGAAGAATGCGACCTGCATGGCGATGGCGACCAACCAGCCGGTCAACCCGCTGCGCAACACGCCTGAGATCCAGGAGATCAATCAGGAACAGCCGATGCACCCGATCTACAGCTATGCTGTTGTGACGGATGCGGAGGAAGGTCTCTATCTGGTTGACATCACGACTTTCGCCGATGGCGAAGCGCGCAACAACTTCCTTGAGCGTGCGGTGACGTGGAATCCGAATGGCGTGCTTGATGGCGCAAGCCATATCACCCTTGCCGGCACGATCGCCTATATCACGACACCGCGCGGCATTGCGGTCGTCGATCTTGATGATCCCCTCAGCCCGCGGCTTGCCGCCGACGTCGCCTTGCCCGGTGCGCGCGCAACGGCGGTGCAATTCCGCTATCTCTTTGCGAGCTCTGATCGCGGTTTCCATGTCTTTGACATCACCGATCTTTATAAGCCGCAGGTGGTCGAAAGCGGCTTCATTCCGATGTCGGACGCGCACCGCATATATGTCGCGCGAACCTATGCTTATGTCGCGGGCGGACGCGAGGGCCTCTATATCGTCGATGTCGAAAAGCCCCGTACCCCGACGGTCTACCAGCAGGTGACGAGCTTTGACGGCTCGCCCGTGCGAATCGAGGATGCGCGCGATGTTATTGTGGGCACGACCAATGCGTCGCTCTTTGCCTATGTCGCGGATGGGACAGGCGGGTTCAAACTGCTGCAGTTGACCTCGCCCATGGCGGGACGCGGTGCCGACGGCAAGAATGAGCGGCCTTCCATGCAGCCCAATTTCTACGGCTTCTCGCCCGAGCCTCGGCCGGAGCTGATCGCCTGGAAGAAGACCCGCACGCCCGCTATTGCGATCTCCAAGGGCCTCGATCGTGACCGCGCCGTCGATGAGACCGGCCACCAGATGGCGGTCTTTGGCCGCTTGGGCTCACGGCCGTTCACGCGAGCGGAGATGGAGCAATTCTTCCTTGAAGAAGATGGCAGTGTCCTGCGCGTCTCTGACGAGGTCGACGAAGCGGCATGGGTCGACGGCGAAGACGACTGAGCCAGACTTTCCCGATGACGTGACAGGTAGCGGCGCCCTTTTCTCAGTACGCTGCGGCTGCGTACGGAGAATGAGCTAGGCTTTTAGCTATCCTCCACCCTTACGCCTCGCTGAACACCCATTAGACAAAAAAAGGCGGAGCTGTACCTTAGGTACAAACTCCGCCCTAAGATTTTCGTATCTCGTTATTTCAGCTACTGAAAACAGCGCTGACGAGTGCCGTATTTGGTCTCTTCGACATTATAGCAGCGCATCTCTGTCTGCTTACGGTATGGCGGTTTCCAGTTCAGAAGCTCATCATACGCCGCATTGATCTCCGCACGACGCGCGGCCTCACGGCGATTGGCTTCATCCCACTCGGCCTGTTGCCGGGCCTTTTCGCGCATGACCTGATTGTACTGACGCTCCCAGGTCTTTCGAGCCAGTGGCAGCACATCCGGCGGGATCGCCGCGCACAAGGCTCTGTCGGGGGCGCCCCAACGCTCAAAGACGCGGGCGAGGCCGACGAAGTCTAATTCGGCCTGATTAAATGAGTTCCAGTCATGGGCAATATTACGCGAATACCAGATTGCTGCCTGACAGTTTCCACCCTGAGCATAGTTCTCTGCGAAGGTCTGGTCTCGCCACATCCAGCGTTCGACAAAAGCTTTCCAGTCATTCTCGTTCCAGACATTCGGCTTGGTATTCCGGAATTCCTCCTCGGCCCCATAGGCTTCGAAAAGTTTCGGATCCTGTTTTGCCATCCAGTCACCCAGCTCCTGCGGCATGGCGGGGCAGTCCTGCGCGGCGGCTTGGGTCTGCTCGAACTTCAGTGCCCAGCTGATTGCGCTGTCTGGAACCGGATCCACGATGAAGCTGAAGTGATCCCGGTTGATACCGCTGAAGATGTAGGAATAGGCGATCTGGCAGCCATCAAGCGTCCCGAACCGCTCATAGTCATTCCGGGCCAGAAGTCGCTTGCGTTTGGACTCACGTAGATAAGCATTCTCGCGAGCCTTGGCTTCGGCTGCGGCTTTGGCAGCTGCTTTAGCCTCAGCTTCCTGCGCAGCAATATATTCGGGGTCTTCCAGAAGGGCATAGCCATTGTCGTCATAGAAACTCATGAAGGACGGCATCAGCTCGACCGGCGCGACGCCGCACACCTCCGGATTATCAGGTTTGTTCTGAACCTGATTGATCAAATAGTAGGCAAGAGCACCCCATTCGCCATACTTGGTGATCTGCGCATCTGTCATCGCGGGCGCCTCGTCGCGATAACGCTCACCGCTAAAAAACATTGTCTGCCCGGCGCGATAGCAGATATCCACGGGCAGAGACGCTTCCGTCAGCCCGACTTCATCGAGATAGATGCCTTCCCCGGCAGCGCCGAAACAGTCACCAACAGTCGCCATCGCATAACGGACGGCGCTTTTAGGCGGGGGATTTTTGAAATAGGCGGTCGATGCGCCATTTTCCGGCAGGTCGAGCTGATCCAGCTCCCAGGCAATGTCATTGTTGATGGGGAGTCCGCATTCACGTGCTCCGTTGAAACAGGTGGCGAAGCGTTCCCGGCGCGTAAAATGCACCTCATTCAGGAACTGGTCGCCGCTGATATGCCATTTGAGAATCGTTGTGGCCGCCGAGTCGTCCGGGATGTGCCAAAATGTTGAGCCATCCCTCCGAGTCACTGGATTAAAAAAGTTCTCGGAAATCATGCATTGCTTGGTCTGCTCATATGGCGTCCAATCCCGCTGCACCGTTTGCGCCTGCGCGGTCGTGGCAAATACCGCCGCCAAAGCAGAATAAGACAGGATTTTCCGAGTCATATACGCCCCTCCTCAAGTGAAAGGTCTGCTTAGACACATCCGTGAAGCGCGCCTAGCGTCAATGCTCAAGCAAGAAGATTTGAGACGTTTCGACCCATCTGCGGCCCCGCAAAATCAGATGAGCGATGGTCGAAATTCGTCGCCATGACCGGACGAAGGTCAGTGCACAGCCTATGCAATTGAAAGAGGAAATTGGTGAGCCCGACAGGATTCGAACCTGTGACCCGCTGATTAAAAGTCAGCTGCTCTACCAACTGAGCTACGGGCCCGACCAGAGCGGAGGCAGATAGAGTTCTGCGCGGGCAAGGTCAACCGAAATCGGGCAAAAACCGCCTATCTGCCCTTAAGTGTCGTGAGGAAAAGGGAGAATTGCTGCCGGTAGGCCGGGAGCGCTTTGCCGCCTGCCCGGCGATAATGGAGGCGGGCTGCCCCGGCGATGGGCGCGAGCGCCTCAGGAAGTGGCGTGAGGGCCTGCCACACGGCCTGCCAGTCATCCCGCTCATTCGCCACAAAAGCGCGGCCAAGCGCCGCCAGCGGGGCGTCCTGATCGTCTTTGGCCCCAGCCGTTCTTGCAATGAGTGGCAGGAGTGCGGCCATCAGGGCGGCAGGGTCTTTTGGCACAGCGCCTTCGGCTTCGGGCAGGCTGTCTTCGCCCGCCGTCACCAGTGCCTCAAGCTCGGCCCCAGAGGGCGCTCGATTGAACGCTGAGAGTGCCAGCAGGCCTTCCGCGACCGGATGCGCCCTCGCCCGGCCATCAGCGATCTCGGCCAGCACCTCACGCCAGAACGCATAGCGGATCGCGCCGAGTGTCGGCTCACTGACTTTTTCGGGGATACTGTCGATCTCGGCGGCGAAAGCGAGAAGCACGAGCCCTACGGCACGGGTCTCATCGCGCCACCAGGCAAGCGCGGTCACCTGCTCGGTGAACCGCTCACGCGCAATCGGGAGAAGGAGCGCCGCAAGGCGAGGCTCCAGACCCGGAAATCGGTCAGGGCGCATTGGTGGCGACGGCTTTGCCGCCTGCCCCGTCTTCGGACCAGTCACGCTTGACCCCGGTCCGCAGAAGGATCGGCGAGGCGATGAACACGGACGAATATGTGCCGATGATGATGCCCCAGATCAGTGCGAAGGAGAATCCGCGAAGCACATCCCCGCCGAACAAGAACAGCGCAATCAGCGCTAGCAACGTCGTCAAGGACGTCATGATCGTCCGTGCCAGTGTCTGGTTGATCGACAGGTCGATCAGCTGGTGCAGCGGCATTTTCTTGAACTTGCGCAAATTCTCACGGATCCGGTCATAGACAACGACAGTGTCGTTCATGGAGTACCCGATGATCGTCAGCAGTGCGGCAATGATCGACAGGGTGAAGTCGAGCTGCGTGATCGAAAAGACCCCGACCGTGATGATGACGTCGTGGACCAGCGCGAGGATCGCCCCAAGCGAGAACTGCCACTCGAACCGGAACCAGATATAGATCAGCATCAGGCCGATCGAAATCACCATGGCGGTGACACCGGCCTTGATGAGCTCGCCCGAAACGGCCGGGCCGACGACATCCGTTTTGCGGACCTGTTCCTGACCGATGCCAAGGGTCTCGAAGAGAATCTCTTTTACCTGATTGGCGATCTGCGTCTGACGGTTCTCAGCTTCTCTATCGACTTCACCGCCCTGCTCTTCGTCTTTGGGCAGAGGCACCGTCACGGATATACCGCCCGATGGTGACGTCTGGGTGCCGCCGATGGTCTTCACCTTGACCTGACCAAGCCCCAATTCGGCAACGGCATCCCGAACTGCGCCCAGCGAGTCGGTACCAAACTCCTCGCCCTGTTGCGGCTCGACTTCGATTTCGACACCGCCGGTAAAGTCGATCCCGAAATTCAGGCCCAGCACATAGAATGCGCCGATGGAGGCAAGAATTGCTGCAGCAGATATGGCCGCCGCAATATTGCGGAAGCGTGCGAACTTAATTTGAGTATTGGAAGGGATAATCCTCAGTCCCATGATGGTCTCCCTGCCTTAAATCTTCAGTTCTTTGGGACGCTTCGACAGGACGTAATTCCCTGTGAAGATCCGCGTGACAACGAACGCGGTGAAAACGGAAGTCAGCACCCCGATCCCAAGCGTGACAGCAAAGCCCCGCACGGGTCCGGCGCCGAGCTGGAACATGATCAACGCCGCGATCAGCGTCGTCAGGTTGGCGTCGAAAATTGCCGACCACGCGTGACGATACCCTGCCTCAACGGCCTGTACCGGTTTCTTGCCCGCTTCGAGTTCTTCCCTGATCCGCTCAAAGATGAGGACGTTCGCATCGACAGCCATCCCGATTGTCAGAACGATGCCGGCAATCCCCGGCAGCGTCAGCGTCGCGCCCAGTAATGAGAGGGCGCCCGCAATCAGAAGGACGTTCGCAAGGAGCGCCAAGTCTGCATAGATCCCGAAACGGCCATAGGTCACGACAATAAAGATGATCACCGCAGTAAAACCGATGATCAGCGCAATTGTCCCTGCCCGGACGGAGTCAGCACCAAGGTCAGCACCGACAGTCCGCTGCTCGATTGTCGTCAGTGCTGCCGGCAGCGCGCCAGCCTTGATGAGAATCGCAAGCTGGGTGGCATCGTCAGGTGTGAAATTGCCGGTAATCCGGCCCGAGCCGCCCGTGATCGGGTTGATGATCCGCGGGGCGGAGATGATTTCATCATCGAGCACGATAGCGAACTGACGACCGACATTGTTGCGGGTCACGTCAGAGAAACGACGTGCACCGCGCGTATCGAAGGCAAAATTGACCTGAAAGCCGCCGCCATCGGAGTTCGGTGAGGCACTGGCATCGGTGACCATATCGCCTGTGACGTCAGGCGTTGCAAAAAGGACAAGCTGCGTCCCCGGTGCCGAGGTCATATTCCCCATCGGTACTTTGATCCGACGAGGCGGGGTCGGCGCATTCGGATCGGCCGCACTATCCACCATGTGAAAGCTGAGCTGGCCTTGCGCATTGATAACGTTCTGGAGGGCTTCGCTATCGGAATTGCCCGGCACCTGGACGACCAACCGGTTCGGCCCTTGCCGTTGGATCTGAGGCTCTGTCGTCCCCATCGCGTCAATCCGGCGGCGGATGACCTCGATCGAACTTGAGACAGCATCGTCAGCGTAGAAAGTCTGCGCCTCGTCCGTCATGGCGATGGTGATATTCTGTCCGTCCTGCGTGATGCGGACATCGCGGCCTGCGCCTGCGAGCCCGCCAATCCCGCCGAGTGGCCTTGCCAGCGGTCGCAGGGAACGCATGGCCCGGTCGACATCATCGGCATTGGTGATCGGAACAGTAAGGCTGTAATTCTCCGTATCAACATTAATGGCGCCGAAGGTGATCCGCCCCTCATCCCCGCGCCGCAGCAGGCGACGGATGTCCGATTGCATCGAAGTGATCCGGTTGACCAGCACTTCGTCGGTGTCGACCTCGAGGAGGAGGTAGGAGCCCCCCTGAAGGTCGAGGCCAAGGGTTACGCGCGTATCGGCGAAGCCGGGAACCTGAGCGTATCCGCTATCTGACGTTGGATCTTTCGGGAAAAAATTCGGAACAGTGAAATAGGCGCCGAGCAGGATGAGAAAGATAACCGTCCCGACCTGCCATTTGTTGAACTGGAGCATTGAGGGAGAGCCTTAAGATTTTTTCTCGGCAGGTTCCGTGCGCGAGCGGACATTGGTGATGGTCGCTTTAACGACGCTGGCCTGAACGCCGTCGGCGATCTCCACCATCACTTCTTCGCCTTCAGAGGCTTTGACGACCTTGGCGACAATACCGCCAGCGGTGACCACTGTGTCGCCGCGCTTGATGTTCGAGATCATTTCCTGATGACGCTTGCGGGCCTGATTCTGCGGCCGGATCAGCAGGAAATAGAAGACCACAAACATGAGGCCCATCATGATGAAGAAATCGAGACCCATGCCCGGGGGTTGAGCGGCGGCGGTACCCGCGGCTGCGGCGGTGAGTGAGAACATCTAGGCCTCCCTGTCCTGCTTGGTCAGCCATATGGTAACCGGCGGACGGATTGTTAAGTGTGCGAAACCGAGCGCGCGCTATAAAGGCAAGCCGGGGGAACTAGCAACAGGCAGGTTTCGCTCAGAGCTTCGAAATCGACGCGTAAAACTTCCCATTCGGCCCGCGTTCGATCTCTGTTTCAGGCGTAATGGTGATTTGAGGCGTGTAGCCGAATTCTACGGCGAATGCAGCCTCGACACGGGCCAGAAACTCCTGCTGAGGCATGACGCCCTCCTCGCGCACTGCGCGCAGCTCAAATCGCTCCATTTCGTGCTGGATGACCTGATATTGCGACATGCCGGGTATGTCCCGCAGCGCCACAGAAAGGTGGGTGAAGGGAATGCGCCGCCCGTCCCGGTGCATGAGCGCGCCTCTGATCTTGCCGATCAGCTTGGAAATCGCCGGCATTTTCACAATACCGCAGGGGCAGGTCGCGGGCGCCGCCATATCCCCAATGTCGTAGCGGATCAGCGGGGAGCGCGTGTTGAAGTAATCGGTGATGACAAGGCGGCCGATCTCGCCCTCTTCAGCTGGTTCATCACGGTCATTGAGGATCTCGACCCCCAGCTTGCGAGCGAGGAGATGATGAAAGTCGGGCTCCTTAGGACAACGCGGCGCGATGATGCCGAACTCCATCGAGCTGTAGACCGACCAGATCCTCGCTTTCGGGAAAGCCTGCCGGATCACTTCTTCCTGCGCCGGCTCCAACAGCTCCGCATAAAGACCGACACAAGTGATGAAGCTGATGTCGCGCCCGGCCTCCAGTACAGCCTTTGCTAGCGCTTCAGCGGATGTTGGATAGGTCGTCAAGCCTTGTGCGCCAGCCTCTTTGTACCGCTGCTCGAGGATATGGATCTGCTCATCAAGAGGCGTGCGGATGTCATATTGCGCGGTCCGCGCGTTCGGCGCGGTCTTGTGAAGATGGATAAAGGCGGTCGCGTTCGGCACTGCCCCGACCCAGCGGAGCGAGGCCTGATTGGCTTCAAACTCCAGCTTCATCCTCTGGGGCGACCAGGCGATGCGCACCGGCACGCCCGTTGAGCCCGAGGTGCGCGCTGTCTCCTTGTGCCCGTTCAGCAGCAAGTCATTGGAGGCAAGGATGTCGCCCCGCGAGAGCAGCGGCGCCTCAACAGGCTCTCCGGCCAACCGCTCCCTATAGAAAGGATGATTTTCACGGCGCACCGCTTCGATCAGGCGCGTATAGCGCTCTTTGGCATGCGGATCGCATCGCAGGGATTGCGGGATGAGGACGGTCACAGCGCTATTATGAACAATCTTGATTACCAGAGCATTTTTACGTTCCGGGGCCGGGCCTATAATGAGGCCATGGCGGCCTTTCCCGATGCACGGGAGAATGAGCGAAGCGCCCTCCTCGAGCTGCTCGAACTTTCCGCCACCGACCATTTCCTCGATACGCCAGCGGGAGGCGGATATTTATCTGAAGGGCTTGCAGCCCGGTTTGGCGATGGTCTCTTCGTCACTTGCGTTGAGCCAGCAAAAGAATTTGGAGCCGTCATCGATCCTTCCTTCGAGGTCATCAACGCGCCGATGATCGATGTGCCGCTTGATGATGGGTCCGTGACCGCGATTGGCAGTCTTGCAGGCCTTCATCATTTCAAGAGCCGTGCGCCGGTCTTTGCCGAATGGGCACGGCTCCTCGCCCCGCAAGGACAGCTTGGCGTTGCGGATGTCGCGGCGGGCACCCCGACCGCCGAATTCCTCAACGGTTTTGTCGACCGGCACACGCCGCAGGGCCATGACGGCGTCTTTATCGAGCCCGGTGAGTTCAGCCGCCTGATGGAAGAGAACGGAATTGAGGTCTATACGGAAGAACTGGTCGATGTGCCGTGGATATTCCCGCGCCGTGAGGATGTCGGCGCCTTCTGCAAGAAGCTCTTCTTCCTCGAAACCGCGAGCGAGGAGCAGGTCACCAACGCCATCGATGAGACTTTAGGCATTCAGTATCAGGCGGAATTCGATCACTGGCTCATGAATTGGCAGCTCATCTACGCCTCTGGCCGCAAGACCATATGAAAAAGCGGCTCCCGTCGGCCGAGACGGAAGCCGCACTCTGACTGGACCGGTAGACACAACACCGACCGATCCAGCTCTCCCCTTACCGCGTAAACTGCCAGCTCGCGGCGATCTTGAAGTTGGTGGCGGGTTCCGAGACACCTTCGAAGACGCGCTCATAATCTTCATCGAAGACGTTATCGATGCCGGCATCGATACGGAGCCCCTCCGCAAAGGCAGGCTTCCAGCTCGCATAAAGGTCGACCACGGTATATCCGTCACGGCTTTCCGCAAGCGTCGTACCGCCCATGCCGTCACTGTCATAGTGATCAAAGTCTGAGGCGACTTGAATACGTGTACCGACCAGTGCGTTCCAGTCGCGCAGGTTAAACCCTGTATCCACAGCGAACCGGTCCGGTGTCAGAATGCCCAGATCCGCGCCTGTGGCCTCGTCTTCGCCGTCAATCTGCGAATAGCTGACGCGGGCAAAGAAGAGATCTGAATCATACCGGCCTTCAAGCTCGATGCCTTCGAGGGTGGCCGCATCGACATTCGCCGAATTGGTCGTGCCTGCGGTACACGGAAAGAAAGGCGGTGAGAAACATGTCGCATCATAGGCGAAATTGACAGACAAGTTGATGAGGTCCTCGACATCGCTTTCGAAGGTCGAGATTTTCGCCTGCAGACGGTCACCATCGCTGGCGATGTCATGGAAATCGACCCCGATGCCGAATTCAGTCGTACTCGCCTTTTCCGGTTTCAAGTCTGCATTCGGGATGAAGTTGTTATTCACCATGGTGAAGCTGGGTGGCATGCCTGCCGGGTTGAAAAGAATCGGGTGCGGCACCGGGAAATGAACCCCGTCAAGAAACAGTTCGTTGACGGAGGGTGCACGGAAGCCTTCAGAATAGCTACCGAAGGCGCGGAACCAGCTCACCGGACCGTAGCTTGCCGCAAAGCGCGGGGAGACGGCATCGTCTTCATTCTTGTCAGGCGAAATCGAAGAGTCAGACGAGAACTCGTCGTAACGGACACCAGGGATCACCAGCAATTCACCCGGCAGGCCGAAAGGTTCTTCGAAAGAGGCTTCAAGCTGAGCGAAGACACCGAGGAATTCCGTGCCGCCATCGGGCACACCGCCGCGTTCGCCATCCATGGTCTGGTCATCAGAGCCATTCTGTTCGTCCTCGAACCAATCACCGCCGATGGTAAAGGTCAGCTCCTGCCCCGCCATCTCGAACCGAGACGCATTGCGCAAGCTGATCCCGTTGGTCTCGATCACCCGATTAACTGTCCGCGGAATGGTTTCATCGAACTCTTCGACTTCCGTTTCTGAGCGGTAGGCCGTGACGCTTGCATTGATGAGATCGCTCTGCGGATCAAATTCTAGGCCGAGCCGGTAGGTGTCAGTCGTGATGTCTTTCTCGACATCTCCGCCGGTCACTGTCCCTTGCCCGTTATTCGGTTCAATCGCCGAATTGGCAAAGCGCTGCCATGACGCCTCGGCCCGAAAGGCCGGGCTGAACTGGTAACCCGCTTTAAGAAGCGCTGTATCGATATCATCATCGGAAGAGAGCTCAGCACCTGAGCCCAATTCGATATCACCGGACTGGCGCAGCGAGAAGCTCGCGAGCCCGTCAAAGCCGCCCTGCCGTGTGAAGGCCGTGATCCCGGCGGATGTCTCTTCATTGACGCTCTGATAGCCGCCTTTGAGCCGGACGCCGAAGGTTTCATCTGCGCCGAGCAGATCATCCGCATCCACCGTTTCGAATGCGAGCACGCCGCCAAGCGCGCCGGAGCCGTAAAGCGAAGAGGCTGGCCCCCGCACGACTTCGGCCTGTGCGATCAGGTCGGGATCGAGGAAGAACCGGCCATCATGCGCCGAGATGAAAGACTGGCGCGCGCCATCGAGGAGAACGAGGACATTCTCGCCTGACAGGCCGCGGATCGAGGGAACCTCCCCCGTCCGGCGCGGGCCGCCCGTGAACTCCATCCCAGGCACATCGCGCAGGACATCGGAGATCGCCGAAGCGCTGCGCTGCTCAATCGCCTCACGGTCGATGATCGTCACCTGACCCGGATATTCAAAGGCCGGTAGCGGGTTGGTCGTGCCATAGACGGTAATAACGTCCGACTCTGCTTCTTCTTCGGTTTCTTGCGCTGCGGCCTGCTGCACGGCGAGCGCCGCTGTCATGGCGAGAATGGCCGGCGTTCCCCAGCGTCGACGGTTATTCATTGCCCCGGTCATGATGACCCTTTCTTTAAATGCGAATTACTCGCAATCTCATGACAGAAGAGAAAAGGTCTTGCAACTAAGAATCCATCGCATTAGCAGGTCACCGTTAAGAATTCAGGAGATCGCTGGTGTTGAAGACTCTTATGAATGGCGCTGCCGCCTTTGCTTTCCTCGGGCTGGCTGCCTGCGCTACGACGCCTGCCACTCAAAGCGAAGGCCCTGCCGCAGTAAAAGAAGAAATGTCTGCTGCCGAGGCCGAACGCTTCGCTCAGGACCGTGAGGCGATCCTCGCCATGGCCGGCGATTATGATGTCAGCTTCGACTTCATCGAGACAGTCTCACTGGGGCTCGGCTATGAACTTAAAGACCGCAAGAAGAGCGGCGCCTGGGAAGTTGTCCGCGTCATCGAGGATAGCGGCGATTTCATCAGCCTCCAGCACATTTTGCTGGTCGGCCCCAAGGATGGCAAAATCGCTCTCAAACATTGGCGTCAGGATTGGCAATATGAGCCGTCCCGTGTTCTGACCTTTATCGGCGGCAATGCATGGCAGTCGAAAGGCGTCCCCGCCGATGTTGCGAAAGGCGCATGGTCACAGGAAGTCTATCAGGTCGACGATTCCCCGCGTTACGGGGCCGTCGGTCACTGGGTCCATGAGAATGGCGTCTCTGCTTGGCAACCGCCCGCCGAATGGCGTCCCCTGCCCCGCCGCGACATGACGACCCGTGACGATTATCATGCGGTCGATGCCGTCAACCGCCATGCTATTACTTGGTTCGGCTGGGTGCATGAGCAGGACAACACCAAGCTCGTTCTCTCCGGGGATGAGCCGTCCGCACTGGTCCGGGAACAGGGCATCAATACCTACAAGCATTTTGACGGCTATGATGCAGGGATCGCACTGCGCCAGTGGGAAGCGACCAAAGGCTATTGGGCCGCTGTCCGCGCCGAATGGGAAGCACTTGAGGAAACCGGCGAGCCTTTCGCCCTGACGATCAAGGGCGAGCCTGAAGACCTTTACAGCCCGATCCTCGAACTCGCCTCTGAAGTTGAAGAAGGGTATACGGACGAAGCCGAAGCCATCGAGGAAGCCAAAAAGGTCATCGCGAAATTCACAACGCAGGACCTGCCGCCGCTTCACGAACGCCTACGCGAACCGAAAGCCGAGTAGAACTATCTGTTTCTCTCATTGCGAACCCGATTAGGGTTGCAATGACATATCAGACAAAATAGTGACGGCGGCCCATTTCACTGAGGCCGCCGTTCTTGTTCACTTGCGAAGAAACTGGCGGCCGTCCAAACAGCGTTGCCGCCATGACATTTACCGTCCGCCCCGCCATCGATGATCAGGAAGATCGCAACTTCATCCTTAGCCTGAATTCCAGACTGGCTGAGGTCATCGACGCGCCGACACATTCCACAAGTGAAGTGATCGCGTTTCAGGATCGCTTCACCGCAACGGCATGGGATGAAAGCGTGACTGCAAACACCACTCTCATCGCGATCGCGGAGGATGGGGAGAGACTGGGCTACATCAATCTTCGCGAGACTGATGATGAGATGACGCAAGGAAAATGCGGCTACATCGCCCTGCTCGCCGTGACCAGAGCGGCAGAAGGCACCGGAGTTGGGCAATTCCTCATGCAGCAAGCTGAAGTCTGGGCCAAGCAGATGGGGTTCGAGCGGCTTTGCCTTGATGTCTTTGCCAGCAATCTCCGTGGGCGTCATTTCTATGAGAAAATGGGGTACGCACCGGAAACCATGCGGATCACCAAACGCGTCTGAAGGCTTCCAATTCAGACAGCACAATCCCTGGCGATACTCGGCTCAACCGGCACAAAAAAGCCGCGCCATCAATGCGTGTGGCGCGGCTTTGAATTTCAGTGACTAATCGCGTTCGCTACTTCACCGCGGCAACGATCTTCTGAGCAGCGTCATCAAGGTCATTGGCCGCGATCACATTGAGGCCGGACTTGTTGATGATGTCCTTGCCCAGCTCGACATTGGTGCCCTCGAGACGAACGACCAGCGGGACGGCAAGGCCGGTTTCCTTCACGGCCGCGATCACGCCTTCGGCGATGACGTCACAGCGCATGATGCCGCCAAAGATGTTCACGAGAATGCCCTGCACGCCCGGATCTGAGGTGATGATCTTGAAGGCTTCAGTGACTTTCTCTTTCGTCGCGCCGCCACCGACATCGAGGAAGTTGGCAGGCTCGGCGCCATAGAGCTTGACGATATCCATCGTCGCCATGGCGAGCCCAGCGCCATTGACCATGCAGCCAATATTGCCGTCGAGCTTGACGTAGGAGAGATCGAACTCCGCCGCGCGAAGCTCCAGCGGGTCTTCTTCGGTTTCGTCGCGCAGCTTCTGGATGTCCGGGTGACGGAACTCCGCATTCGGATCAAAGCCAACCTTGGCGTCGAGTACGCGCACGCGGCCGTTTTCCATGACGATCAGCGGGTTGATCTCCAGCATCGCCATGTCGGTTTCGACAAATGCCTTATAGAGGATCGGCATGAGCGCCATGCCGTCGGCTCGTGCATCGCCTTCAAGTTTGAGCGCATCGCAAAGGCGGGCTGCATCCTCATCGGTCATGCCGGAAGGATCGATCGGCAGGGTGAGGATCTTCTCAGGCGTCTCTTCTGCGACTTCCTCGATATCCATACCGCCTTCGGTCGAGGCGATGAACGCCACCTTGCCGGAGCTGCGATCAACGAGAAGTGAGAGATAAAGCTCACGGTCGATATCCGCGCCGTCTTCGATATAGACGCGATTGACGACCTTGCCTTCCGGGCCCGTCTGTTTGGTGACGAGGGTGTGGCCGAGCATCTTCCGTGCTTCCTCGGCCGCCTCGGCAGGCGATTTGGCCAGCCGGACGCCGCCCTTCTCACCCGCATCAGCTTCCTTGAACTTGCCCTTGCCCCGGCCGCCGGCGTGGATCTGCGATTTCACCACATAAAGCGGACCCGGCAGCGTGCTGGCGGCAGCTTCCGCATTCCCGGCGTCGAGGACGATCGCCCCTTGCGCCACGGGCGCGCCATAGGATTTGAGCAGTTCTTTGGCCTGATATTCGTGGATGTTCATGGAAGACGAGTCCTGACGGTTGGAAGGTCGGAAAATGAAACGAGTCGGGCGCCTTAGACCAAAGCCCGGCGCCAAGAGCAATCGGCAGATCGCCTCAATTCCAGTCTGATCGGCCAGTCACCGCGATTTTCGCTCGCAACAGCGCATAAAATGCGATATTGCAGCGCACAAGAGAGAGCAATTTCCAGCGCCCGAAGCATGGCCCACAGACAGACTACGCCTTTCACGATCTATGAGGACGGCCTTGTTTTTTGGGGCAGAATCATGGAATCCGGCTGCAAGTGGTCAATGCAGGTGCTTGAAGCCGTGGAGCAACAAAAACCAGACGCTCTTGAGGATGACGAGCCCCCGGCTCTCATCACAGCTTCAATGATCCCGGCGACAAATGACGTCGAGAAAACGATGGCGACCATGGTCGCGGCCATGAACCGGTCCGCCCATGAGAAGCTTGATGCATTCAACGTGTCCGATGAACCGCTTGAGGATGTCAGAGAAGCTGTTGCCCGCGCCAAGCGGTCAATTTCTGCGGTCAAACCCAAATCTGATAGCTGATCAGGGCATCGACCTGCCCGCCCCTCCCTCCTGCCATTTTCACGGATAAGTCCTGCATTCCTGCTGTGGACTTTAAAAATGTTAGCGCACACATTCGTGCCCGCGAAGACATGAATGCCGGATCAAATTCTGAATTTGGCAGCAAAAAAGCAGGGAGTTTCAAATGCTTGCAGGGACATCTTTTCACCGGCTCAAGCCCTGGGCCCTTCTGACGACCGCTGTGATAGCGCTTGCTGCCTGTGGCGGCGGCGACAAGGACGCTGAGCCGCAGGACGGGGACTCACAAAACAGCGCTGCCAAGCCGATGGAACACGGCAGCGCCGCCCCCGCCGAGGACGGCAGCCCGGCTTATCTCGACACTTCCCTTTCCTTTGAGGAACGCGCCGCGGACATCGTCTCGCGCATGACGCTCGAGGAGAAGGCCTGGCAGATGTACGATAAATCGCCCGCCATCGAACGGCTGGGGATCCCTGAATATAATTGGTGGAACGAGGCGCTCCACGGTGTTGCTCGCGCCGGTGAGGCCACCGTCTTCCCGCAGGCGATCGGTCTTGCCGCGACGTGGGATGAGGATCTCATGTTCGAAGTCGCCACGACCATCTCCGATGAAGGCCGCGCCAAATATCACTACTTACTCGCCGAGGATGATCACCCGATGTATGGCGGGCTGACCTTCTGGACACCGAACATCAATATCTTCCGCGATCCGCGCTGGGGTCGTGGACAAGAGACCTATGGTGAGGATCCGTTCCTGACCGGCCGCATGGCTATCAATTTCGTAAGCGGCATGCAGGGTGATGATGAGAAATACTGGAAGACCGTGACCACGGTGAAGCACTATGCTGTCCACTCCGGGCCAGAACCGTCACGTCACCGTGATGATTATCGTCCGACAACGACGGATCTGTGGGAGACCTATCTCACCGCCTTCAAGATGGCGTTCGATGAGACTGATGTCGCCTCCGTCATGTGTGCCTATAACGCCGTGAACGGACAGCCCGCCTGCGGCAGTGATCTGTTGATGGTCGAGCTATTACGCGGCGAGCTCGGCTTCGATGGCTATGTCGTCTCCGATTGCGGCGCGATTGGCGATTTCTATTATGATTACGCTCATGACTATGTGGAGACACGCGCCGAAGCTGCTGCCGATTCCGTGAAACATGGCACCGACCTCAATTGCGGTGATGGTCAGGGCAACAAGATGGATGCTCTCCCGGAAGCGGTTGAGAAAGGCCTGATCACCGAAGCGGAGATCGATACGGCAGTCACACGGCTCTACACCGCGCGCATGAAACTTGGCATGTTTGACGATCCGGCGAATGTACCGGGCACGGACATCCCCTATTCTGAAGTCGCAAGCGCCGAGAACCTTGCGCTGTCGGCCAAGGCCGCCCGCGCTTCGCTGGTCCTCCTCAAAAATGACGGCATCCTGCCGTTAGCCGAAGGCACGAAAGTCGCCGTCATCGGCCCGAATGCTGATAATGAGATGACGATCCTCGCCAATTACCACGGGGTCCCGACGGCTCCTGTCACGTCACTTGAAGGGATCACGGCGAAGATCGGCGCGGAGAATGTGACCTATTCGCCTGGGTCGACCATTGCCGGTGATGTCTACACGAATTATTCGGCTGTCCCGGCCAGCGTCTTCTTCCATAAAGGCGCGGATGGCGAGCTCGAGCCCGGCCTCAAGGCCGCCTACTACATCGATCCGAAACGCTCGGGCAAACCGGTGAAGGAGCAGATCGATCCCAATATCGATTTCTACTGGCACCGCGCACCGACCACGGACGGTCTCAATGACGAATTCGGCGCAAGCTGGGAAGGCGTCCTCGTGCCTGAGGCGGACGGCGCCTACCGGTTTGAAGTCTCTCGCTGGGCTGAAGCCACGATCAATGGCGAGAAGATCAATGATGCCACGCTCGACCTCAAGGCGGGCGAGCAATACGCGATTAAATTCGAGCTGACCTTCGAGAGCGGCTGGACCCGCGACGGGCTTGAGAAATTCGCGCATCTCAACTGGGTCGACACCTCCCGCGATCTTGAGGCCGAGGCCATGGCAGCGGCAGACGCGGCTGACGTCATCCTCTTCTTCGGCGGCATTGATGCCAATCTCGAGGGTGAGGAAATGAGCGTTGAGATCGACGGTTTCCTTGGCGGTGACCGGACGCATATGAAAATGCCGGCCCCGCAGGAGGCTCTGATCAAGAAGCTGCACGCCACCGGCAAGCCGGTCGTGCTGGTCAATTTCTCGGGCAGCGCCATGGCGCTCAATTGGGAGAATGAGAACCTGCCGGCCATCGTGCAGGCCTTCTATCCCGGCGAGAAAACGGGCGATGCGATTGCTGAGCTTCTCTGGGGTGAGTTCAGCCCCTCGGGCCGCCTGCCGGTGACATTCTACACATCGCTCGACGGCATCCCCGCCTTTGACGATTACACGATGCAGAACCGGACGTATAAATATTATACGGGCGAGCCGCTCTATCCGTTCGGCTACGGCCTTTCCTATACGAGCTTTGAATATTCGGACCTCGTCCTGCCCGAAGCTCCGAATGGTGCTGAGCCGATGGAGGTGAGCGTCACGGTCACGAATACCGGCGACATGGCCGGCCGCGAGGTCGTCCAGCTCTATCTGCAGCATGCGGAGAAGGCGAATGTGTCTGTGCCGAATGTCGAGCTTGTCTCATTCGACGTGGTCGATCTGGCGCCGGGCGCGAGCGAGACACTGAGCTTCACCCTGACGCCCGAAAGCCTCGGCTATTACAGTGAGGATGGCGCGCTTGTCGCCCCCACCGGCACGGCGACCCTCTCTGCTGGCGGCGGCCAGCCGGGCTATTTCGACGGCGCGGTCTCGGAAACGGTGAGCTTCGCTGGGGAGTGATCCCGGCGCCAAACCTCAAAAACAAAGGGGCCCCTCAGGGGCCCTTTTTCTTTCAGCTTACTTCGGCAAGCGGTACACGGACTGTTTGACGAATCCAGCCGCCACCGAGCACGCGATCATCCGTCTCATCGACCGCGTAGAAGACACATGCCTGACCGGGTGCGACGCCTTCCTGCGGCTCATCGAAAGTGACAGTCGCGCGGCGGCCCTCAATCCGCACAGTCGCAGGCTCAGGCGGCCGGGTTGAGCGGACCTTCACGCGGACGGGGATATCAGCTGCGCTGTCATCACCCAGCCAGTTCACCTCATCAAGCGTTACGCCGGCGACATCGAGCGCCGTTTTCGGCCCGACAATCACCTGCGCCTTGTCCGCATCCAGACGAACAACATAAATCGGCTCGGCAAGCCCGCCAATATCGAGGCCGCGGCGCTGTCCCACCGTATAGTGAATAACGCCCATATGCCTGCCCAGCACCGTACCGTCGATATGCACTATCTCGCCGGGACGTGACGCCCCGGGCCGCAGCCGCTCAACGACGGAGGCATATTTGCCCTCCGGTACAAAGCAGATGTCCTGGCTGTCGGGTTTGTCCGCCACAACGAGCCCAAGCTCCGTTGCAAGCTCTCGCGTCACCGATTTCGGCAGATCACCCAGCGGGAAGCGCAGGAACCCGAGCTGTTCCTTCGTCGTCGAGAACAGAAAATAGCTCTGGTCCTTGCCTGCATCCGCTGCGCGGCGCAGCGCTAGGCCGTCTTCATCATCCGTACGGCGAATATAATGCCCGGTCGCCATAGCGAAAGCACCAAGATCGCGCGCGGTTTCCAGGAGATCCTTGAACTTCACCCGCTCATTACAGCGCACGCAGGGGATCGGCGTCGCGCCAGCAAGATAGGTGTCGGCAAACTCCTCCATCACCTGCTCGCCAAAGCGGTCTTCGTAATCGAGGACATAATGCGGGATGCCCAGCGCCTCGGACACGCGCCTTGCGTCATGGATATCCTGCCCGGCGCAGCAGGCCCCCTTTTTCTGGATCGCCGCGCCGTGATCATAAAGCTGGAGCGTGATGCCAACCGCATCATAACCCGCGCGGTGGACAAGCGCCGCCGTCACCGAGCTGTCGACGCCGCCCGACATTGCCACGACCACGCGGGCGCCTTTCGGCACGCCGAGGTCGAGTTCTGCCGCAATCCGGTCGGTAAGGGGTGTGTCACTCATCGGACGCATATAAGAGATGGACTGCAATGAAGAAAGGCTGTGCCTTGAGACCCGAAATCCGCCCCTTTCACGCCATGACCATCGGCGCCGCCGCCTTCCGCATGCAGGAAGCGGGCGAGCCCGTCATTCACATGGAATATGGCCAGCCCTCGGCCCGGCCACCCGAAGCGGTGATGGATGCCGCGCGGGCGATGCTCGATGACGGGGTGAAAGGCTATTGGGAGAGCGATGAGCTAAAATCCCTGATCGCGGGCAGCTATTCAGAGCTTCACGGCAGCACTGTTGCGCCGGAGAATGTGATCCTGACCTGCGGCGCTTCCCCCGCCCTGTCGCTCGCTTTGATGACGGCGTTCGATCCCGGCGCGCGCATCGCCATGGCGCGGCCCGGCTATGTCGCCCACCGCAATGTCGTCACCGGCCTGCACATGCATCCCGTCGAGCTGCCTTGTGATGCGGCGACCGGTTTCCAGCTGACGGCCTCGATGCTCGCAGGGCTCGACCCAGCACCGGATGGCGTGATCCTTGCCAGCCCCGCCAACCCGACAGGCTCGATCATCCCCCGCATGGAGATGGAGAAGATCGCCGATCTCTGCCGGGAACGGAACATCCGGATCATCTCGGATGAGATCTATATCCGCCTGACCTATGGCGAGCCGGCGGCGAGCATTTCGGAATTCACAGGCGATGCCTTCATCGTGAACAGCTTCTCGAAATATTACGTCATGCCGGGATGGCGGCTCGGCTGGGTCGTCGTGCCCGAGGAGCATCGCGAGCGGGCTGTTGCCTATATGAGCAATTTTTTCCTGACGCCGCCGTCGCTCTCGCAGGAAGCCGGGATTGCAAGTTTCAGGTGTACGGAAGAATTAGACGCGCTGATCGGGGTCTATCGCCGGAACCGGCAGATGCTGCTGGAGAAACTGCCTGCTTTGGGCATGACGGAAATGGCGCCGCCTGATGGCGCCTTCTACATCTATGGCCGTGTCGATCAGTTCACCGATGACAGCCGCGATCTGTGTCTTGAGCTGCTGAAAGACACGGGCGTCGCCACCGCCTCAGGCGTCGATTTCGATCCCGTTGAGGGCCACCGTTTCATGCGGTTCAGCTTTGCGGTGACAGAGCAGGAAGTCGCGCAAGCGCTGGAGCGCATCACGCCCTGGTTCACATCAAAATTATAATTCGACTATTCTAGTTTTTTCGTATTATTATCCCGAAAGGCCATATCTTTGGTCGTATGGGAGATATTTATGGGTAATCTGCTTGGCCTTACGGCCACGATATTCGCTGCCTCAGTTTTCACGACATCGGCAGCAAGTGCTTCAGCTGACAATGCGATCTTTGTACTGAAGCTGTCAGGTGATCGCGGATGGTCAGTAGAGTGTGAAATCGAAAGGCATGAGGACGATCCCCTCACCATTCGCAAAAAAGGGCGAGGAGATATTGAAACGATTTCGACGCGCGGTGTTAGTGGTGGCAGTTGTTCATATGCCGCCCCGGGCAATGGTGAACTGAAGATCATCTTCAGTAATGACGGTCAGCCAGATCAGTGTCCGTTCGAAGTGGAATATGACCAATGCGTCGGTCGCTTCTCGAATGGAAGCAAGGGAAGTTTCGATTTCTGAGAACTTTCCGGCTTTCTCACTGCACGACAGATAGGCGTGGGGTGATTGAAGCCGATGCATGTAGATGGACCTGCGTTGCAGCCCAGCGTAGGTTCATCGTTTCATGAGTGTTACGTCAAAATACATTCCGTTTGAAAGCGGCCATCCGGGCTTCAAGATTGCCTTAATGCCGCTCGACCCGGCGCAATGGATCGAGCCTGATGAGGGGCTGGGCGACCGGCTCTCTGAGAAAGCGCGGCTGGATGAGACAGCGCCGGACGAGGTCTTTCGCGCGAGTCCAGAGGCTGATGCCGCCCAGCGCGAAACTCTCCGTTTGCTGAGCAGATATCTGCTGGAGCATCACCCCTCCTTTTACTGGAAGGATGGCTCGGTCATTCATCTGCCGACGGCGAAACGGTGCATCGATCTTTCCTCCGGTGAGCCGCCGCTGAAACTCGCAGGGCAACTTGTCGATGATGATCTCTGCCTGATGATGCGTGACGAGGACGGTCGCTGGCGTCTGATGGCGGCGAGCCTGCACTTTCCTTCACACTGGTCACTGGGCGAGAAGTTCGGAAAGAGCATGGCCGAGATCCACACGCCCGTGCCGGCCTTCGTGGAAGAAATGAATATGCGCGTCGCTCGCATCTTCGACAATCTGAGGCCTGAACAGCCGGTCTGGCGGCTCAACTGGTCACTGCATGACGAGCCGGGCCTTCATCTGTCGGGGCCGACCGGCGGCCCGCGTTTCGCCGGGGTCGAGGGCGCGAGCCTTCTTGCCAAGGCCTTCCTGCGGGTCGAGCGCCAGACCCTCACAAAACTGCCCGAGACGGGCGCGATCCTTTTCACCATCAAGACCTATCAGGATCCCCTGCCTGCGCTTCTCACTCATGGCGGACCGGACATGGTGCAGGACCTTCACGCGGGCCTCAGCGCAATGAATGCGGATCAGCTTTCCTATAAGGGCCTAACCGACGCACGAGACCGGGTGCTGGCAGCGATCAGCGAGACCTAGAGAAACTCTATAGGTCATCAGCTATGCGTGATTGTGAGAGCGGGCCGGACGGGGCTAGATGCCTCCATCATGGAATACAGCGACACCGTTCTTGGCCTCATCGGCAATACCCCGCTCGTCAAACTCCGCCGCGCGTCGGAGGAGACGGGCTGCACCATTCTCGGCAAGGCCGAGTTCCTGAACCCCGGCCAGTCGGTGAAAGACCGCGCAGCGCTCGGCATCATCGAAGCGGCCGAGGCCGCAGGCGAGTTGCAGCCCGGCGGGACCATCGTTGAGGGCACGGCCGGCAATACCGGTATCGGGCTTTGCCTCGTCGGCAAGACCAAGGGGTACACGGTCAAAATCGTCATGCCCCGGACCCAGAGCGAGGAGAAGAAAAACGCGATCCGCCTCCTCGGCGGTGAGCTGATTGAGGTCGATGCGGTCCCTTACGCGAACCCGAACAATTACATCCATGTCTCCGAGCGGCTCGCGAAAGAGACCGAGAATGCGATCTGGGCGAACCAGTTCGACAATGTCGAGAACCGCAACGCCCATTACAAAACGACCGGGCCCGAGATCTGGGAGCAGACCGGCGGCAAGGTCGACGGCTTTATCTGCGCGGTTGGGTCAGGGGGCACGCTGGGCGGGATATCCCGCGCGCTCAAAGAACGCGGCAACGTGAAGATCGGTCTCGCGGATCCCTTTGGCGCCAAACTCTATAGCTGGGTGAAGACCGGTGAGCTTGAGGCCGAAGGCGGCTCCGTCATGGAAGGGATCGGTCAGGGCCGGATCACGGCCAATGTTGAGGGCACCGAGATCGATGAGGCCTACCGGATTTCCGATGCAGAGGCGCTCGAAATCCTCTTTGCTCTGACGACTGAGGAAGGCTTGTGCCTTGGCGGCTCCGCCGGGATCAATATTGCCGGGGCGATCGCGCTCGCAAAGGATCTGGGGCCCGGCCACACCATCGTCACCATGCTGTGTGATTACGGCAACCGCTATCAGTCCAAGCTCTATAATCCGGCATGGCTGACCGAAAAGGGCCTGCCGACGCCGTCCTGGCTGAGCTGACCTTATGCATCTGATCCATGATCCTGCGGCCCCTCCTCTGCCGATCGTCGAGTTTGACGAGTTCCTCAAACTCGATATCCGCGTCGGCACGGTGATCGAGGCGGCGGACTTCCCCGAAGCGCGCAAGCCAGCGCTCAAGCTGCAAATCGATTTCGGCGACGGCGTCGGGGTGAAGAAAAGCTCCGTGCAGATCACCGAGCACTATCAGCCGGAAGAGCTGATCGGCCGTCAGGTCATGGCCGTCGTCAATTTCGCGCCGCGTCAGATCGGCCCGGTCCGCTCCGAAGTGCTGACACTGGGTTTTGCAGATCGCGACGGACACATTATCCTCGGGGGCGCCGACAAGCCTGTCCCGAATGGAGCCCGTCTCGCATGAGTGCCAAGCAGATCACACGGTCCGCGCCCGAACGCCACAAGGTGACCATCACCTATCTGGAGCAGACGCGCCCGCCCCAGCCCCACGCCGTGGCGCGCCCGGCGGCGAATGTCGCGATCCTGCGTTGTGAGACCCCGCCGGTTGATTTCTACCGTCATCTCTACAACGCCGTTGGCGAGCCGCATAAATGGGTCAGCCGCCGTTATCTTGAGGATGATATCCTCAAAACCCTGATCCATGCCGAGACGGTCAGGATTTACGTTCTTTACACTGATGGATGGCCGGCTGGCTTTGCCGAGATAGATCTCGCAAAGCCGGAGACTCCTGTTATCCGCTTTTACGGCATCGTGCCGGAAGCCCAGCGCCAGGGTCTTGGCCGCTGGTTCTTCCATGAAATTCTGGGGCTGATCTGGGCGGAGGGACCGAAATCCGTCCGTATCGATACCTGTTCAATGGACAGCCCTTCCGCCCTCCGGCTCTATCAGCGGGCCGGTTTCGACGTAATTGGCCAGGAGGCTGGCCTGATTGAGTGGTATGGATGAAGGGACCGACAAAAGACGCCCATAAGGGCCGCCCGGCAGAAGGCGTCAGAATGGTCAACCCGGCGGTCGAGTGCGGCTCCACCGTTCTGTTTCCGGATTATGCGAGTTTTCGGGCGCAGAACCGCCCGTGGCATTATGGCCGGATGGGCACCCCGACGCATAAGGCGCTGGAAGAAAGCCTTGGCGAACTTGAAGGGGCCGAGCATGTCTCCCTGACGGGTTCAGGGCTTGCCGCCTGTACGCTTGCGATCCTCAGTGTCGTGAAGGAAGGCGGGCATCTGCTCGTCACCGACAGCGCCTATGAGCCGACCCGCGCCTTTTGCGATATCTATCTTAAATCGCTGGGCATCGAGACAACCTATTTCGACCCGCATGCGGATGAAGCCGCGATAAGGGAGTTGGTCCGCCCGAATACGCAAGGCATATTCTGTGAATCGCCGGGCTCGCTGACCTTTGAGGTCCAGGACATCCCCGCCATCGTGCGCGGCGCAGGCGATATCCCCGTGATCGTCGATAATACCTATGGCGCAGGGGTTCACTACAAACCGCTGGAGCTGGGCGCGGCGATCAGCCTTCAGGCGCTGACAAAATATGTCGGCGGGCATTCGGACCTCCTTATGGGGGCCGTCATTACCCGGAAGGATCTGGCAACTGCCGTGCAGCGCACCGCGCGGGTGCTCGGCATCTCCGTTTCCGGCAAGGATGCCTCCCTCGCCCATCGAGGCCTGCGCACCCTTCACCGGCGGCTTGATGTCCATGAGGCGAGCGGCCTTGCCGTCGCCCGCTGGCTGGAGGACAGGCCCGAAATCGCCTCAGTCCTTCATCCAGGGCTTGAGAGCCATCCCGGTCATGCCCTCTGGGCCCGTGATGGGACGGGTACGAATGGTCTTTTCTCGGTGATTGCCGACTGGGAAGACGAAGCGACGACCGGCCGGTTCATCGATGCACTTCATTACTTCGGGCTCGGCTATAGCTGGGGCGGGTATGAGAGCCTGTGCCTGCCCGCCTGGCCCGCCAAAGTCAGAAGCGCCGTGCCGTGGACAGAGACTCGCCAGCTCCTGCGCTTCCATATCGGTCTTGAAGACGTCTCGGACTTGACGACAGACCTCAAAAACGCCTTCGATATGCTCAAACGATAAAGGGGTGACGGCGATGAAACTGGCCATCGGCATTGCGGCATTGGGGCTCCTCGTCTCCGCTTGCGAGACGACGTCGGGTTTTTCGAATGAGCCTTCCTTCGTCATGGTCAAAACCGAGCCGAATGATGCGACCATCACTTTCGTGAACGGCACGAGCTGTGAGACGCCTTGCCGGGTCGGCGTCATTGATGAAGTCCCGCTCACCATCGCGCGGACAGGGTATAAGGCGCACCGCATGGTGCTGACCCGGAAAACGAAAAAGACGATCCTCGTCAAACTCGAACGAACTGTCGTTGAGACAGAACTTGAGGCCGTCGAGCTGCCCGACCTGCAATAGAGACGCCCCGGCTTCTCCCTCGCCAAGCTCGTCTGCACATGGTAACCCTGTCGCGGGGTGTCGCGATGCGAGTGGGTCATGAGCGTAGTTAGAGAGAGCTGGAAGCCGCTGCCTGTCAGCGACGAAGTCGGGAAAGTCATCGACCGCAACGTGACAGGCCCGGAATGGTTCGGCTTTGTGCCCGAAAACGGCTCTGATGATGCCCGGGCCAAGCATCTCGACGAAGCGCTGCCCAGCGACGTCAATCGACTCGCCGCTATCCTTGTGAATAACCGCGTGGCCGACCCGGCCGGTGTCGTTGCCTATGGCCGGGATGACGGCAAGAATTATGTGCCGCCCCGTGCGGGCGAGCCGCTATATGACCGCACCCTTATCGCGCGCATGCTCAGCGGCCACAGCTATTGGCCCTATCTGACGACTAGGCTCTTCTGGACGCTGCTACTGACCGGCGGCAGCACGGTCCTGTTTTATGTCCTGAGCTGGTATGGCGCAGAGCGCGGATGGTTCGGCGGGATGCTCGCTTTAGGCACTAGCGTCCTCTTTGTTCTTGGCTGGCTCCTGATCCGCCTCGTCCGGGAACAAACGAACAGCCGCGGTGGCGGCTTCTTCCGGCACAAGGGCAGCCTTGCGCCCATACAGGCCGTCTCGACCGCGACCGCGTTCCTTGAAGAGCATCTTGATGCGTTCAAGGACGAAGTCGAGGAATACCAGACAGATTGTATTTCGAAGAGCGACCAGCTCCCCCGGATTGATCCTGACGATAAACGCAAAAAAGCTGACTACTGCGACAACGCCAATGCCATGGCGCGTTCCATGGTGACCTGGGCTGTTGCCCGCCGGGCCGCACAATATCTGTGGTTCCAGCCAATCAATGTTCAGGACAAGTATGAAATGAGCGGCATGACGAAGACCGTCATCGCCGCATGGAACACGACCTATTCCGCCATCATCATAATGAGTGTTGCGCTTATCGTCGGCATCGGCATCTTCCTGCCCTTCATCCTGATCAAATCGAACCCTGCGCTTGATTTTACGTTCTGGGCGGTCGAGCTGTCCGGCAGTCATTTCTACGCCTGGTCGATCATTCAGGCCGTCTTTGCCGCCGGCATGACCCTTTGGCTAAGCGGCGCGGACAAGCGGACCTATCTGAAGGACCGCAACCGCGTGACGCTGGCCCTTGATGATTTCTGGCGCCGCGGGACTCTCCGCACGCCTGACCAGATCAGCGCGCTCGTTGTCCCTGCATCCGCGACCTATTCGGACTGGTTCAAGTCCTCCGCCGTCCTGATGCTGGCGCAAGAGATCCCGCCGAATGTCGCCGATTTCGAAGCGGCTCTCGAAGACAAGATTGCGAATTGGGAAGTCGAGCGCATCTGGCATGACGATCTTGTCGCGACGGACCCGACCCCGAGGTTGATGCGCCGATACCTGAAGTTCCTCGAAACCGTCGGGGCCCGCTCTGTCGTGCATAACCGTTCGATGACGAGCCAGTCGCCCGAAACCCCGATCCCGAGCGGCATAGGCTCGGATGCAAGGCCGCGCACCCGCGCGCTCGCCACCCTCACCCGCCGGGAAATCTGGCACCCGTAAGGCTAAAGATTGACCGGCTTCCGGTGATAGCTGCCGCCCGATAGGGGCTGGGGCACGCGCGTTGTTTTCGGGAAACTCAAGGGCAGTTTGCGGAGCGAGCGGACCGCAAGATAGGCAAACGCCTCCGCCTCGATCATGTCACCGCGCCAGCCGGCTTCTTCTGCCACCAGCACCTGGCCTTCGAGACGGCGTCCAAGCTCTGCCATCAGGACCGGATTGTGCCGCCCCCCGCCGCAGGCAACCCAATAGGCTGGCGCCTCGGGCAGCAGCGCTACGGAACGGGCCACACATTCCGCCGAGAACGCCGTCAGCGTTGCCGCCCCATCCGGCGGAGAAAGATGGTCCGCCGCTTTGAGTTTGAAATCATACCGGTCGAGCGATTTGGGCGCTTTTCGTTTGAGATAGGGATTAAGCGCCATCATCCGGAGGACTTCGTCATCGACCGAACCTGACGCCGCAAGCGCGCCGTCCTCATCCATATGATGGCCGGTGTGCCGTACCATCCATTCATCGATCAGCCCGTTGCCGGGCCCGCAGTCAAAAGCAACGAGGCCCATCGGATCACGATCCGCCGGGACATAAGTGATATTCGCGACTCCGCCGAGATTGAGCACCGCCACGGCGCCATCGAACTCGCATGCCTCCACAAGCGCCGCGTGATAGATCGGCGCGAAAGGCGCGCCCTCGCCACCAGCGGCCATATCCGCCTGCCGGAACTGGTCGACGACATCGATACCTAACTCCTCCGCGATGATACCGCCGCCGCCAATCTGCCAGGTACGGCCGATAGAGGACGCATCGAGCGGCGGGCGATGCAGAATCGTCTGGCCGTGAAAGCCGATCACATCGATTTCGTCGCGCCGCAGGCCAGTCTCGGAAAGGAAATTCCGCACCGCCTCGATATGCGCGCTGGTCACCATATTTCCGGCCACCGCGATGTCATTGGCCTCTTCGCGGCCTTCAAGCGCCGCCTTTGTTGCGGAAATGATCGTCGCGCGTGTTGGCGCATCATAGGGGAAGGACATGGCCGGTCCCCATTTGTGGACGGTTTCGCCATCTGTGCGCAGGACGGCCACGTCCACCCCATCGAGTGACGTGCCTGCCATGAGCCCGATAGCCGTCAGCCTGTGCATCTCTTCACGATCCATGGTGGACGGTCTCCCTTGGCGCCATTAGAAGCCGGAACTCTTGGAGAAACGGTTACCAAATGTCTGAATACAAGTCCGATTTCCTGCGCATCCTCGAAGAGCGCGGATTTATCCACCAGATCACGCACCCCGAGGCGCTGGATGCGGCCGCGCAAAAGGGGCCGCTGACGGCATATATCGGCTTTGATGCGACGGCAGACAGTCTGCATGCGGGCAGCCTCGTCCAGATCATGATGCTCTACTGGTTCCAGCAGACGGGCCATAAACCGATTGCCCTGATGGGCGGAGGCACGACCAAGATCGGCGACCCCTCCGGCAAGGACACGCAGCGCAAGCTGCTCAGCGATGCCGATATCGAGGCGAATATCAACGGCATCAAGCGCGCCTTTGAGCATTTCCTGACCTTCGGTGACGGGCCGACCGACGCGATCATGGTCAATAATGACGAATGGCTGTCGGAGCTCTCCTATATCCAGTTCCTGCGGGATTTCGGGGTGCACTTCACGATCAACCGCATGCTGACCTTTGATTCGGTGAAGCTGCGGCTCGAGCGTGAGCAGCCGCTCACATTCCTCGAATTCAACTACATGCTGATGCAGGCCTATGACTTCTTCGAGCTGAATGAGCGCTATGGCTGCGCCCTACAAATGGGCGGCTCGGATCAGTGGGGCAATATCGTCAATGGGGTCGAGCTTTGCCGCCGGATTGCCGCCACGGAAGAGGAAGGCAAGTCGCGCGATGTGATCGGGCTGACGACACCGCTTCTGACCACCGCGTCGGGCAAGAAAATGGGCAAGACCGAGAGCGGCGCCGTGTGGCTGAATGCCGACCGGCTCTCACCATACGATTACTGGCAATATTGGCGGAATACGGAAGATGCCGATGTCGGCACCATGCTGCGCCGCTTCACTGTCCTGCCGATGGATGAGGTCCGCCGTCTCGAAGCGCTTGAAGGCGCCGAGATCAATGAGGCGAAAAAGATCCTCGCCACCGAAGCAACCGCCATGCTGCATGGTCGCGCGGCGGCAGAAAGCGCAGCTGAAACCGCGAAAGCGACGTTCGAACAGGGCGCGGCCGCAGGCGATCTTCCGACCAAGGATGTTGCGGCAGGCGACCTTGCTGGCGGCGTGCCGCTGCTTGATCCCTATATCGATCTCGGACTGATTGCCTCGAAGGGTGAAGGCCGCCGGCATATCAAGGGCGGTGCCCTGAAGGTGAATGATGCGCCCCTTGCAGAGGAACGCACCCTCACCTCTGGCGATGTGATTGACGGGCAGATCAAGCTGTCTGTCGGCAAGAAGAAGCACGGTCTTCTCAAGGTGATCTCATGAGCGGTGAAACAGAACGCCTCGCCTGGCGCGGGGATCGTGCAAGCCTTCAGCTGGCGGAATTACGGCTGACCGAGGTCATGTTCCCGCCCGCCGACGCGGTCTCCCTCATCAAGGAAGACCCGACCGAAGAGGACGGTGAGTCAGGCTGGGTGCTGCAGGCCTATTTCGAGACCCTGCCCGATATGGCGGTCGTGAATTCAGCGCTTGACGGGCTGGCCCTTGATACGCCGGAACGCGAAACACTCGAAGACCGCGACTGGGTCGCCGAAGCGCTCGAAGGACTCGGCGTCGTCGAAGCGGGCGCCTTCCTTCTTTACGGCTCTCATGATGCAGACAAGATCGAAGGCCGCGACGGGCTCCCCCTTCTCGTGGAAGCAAACCGCGCATTCGGGACCGGCCATCATCCGACGACATCCGGCTGCCTTGTGGCGCTGACGGGCCTGCGCGATCTTGCGCCTGAAAAAGTGCTAGATGTCGGCACGGGCTCAGGCGTTCTTGCCATGGCGGCACGGCGGCTCTGGGAAACGGCCGATATTCTGGGAACGGATATTGATGCGCCCTCCGTCGCCATTGCGCTCGAGAATGCGCATGACAATGGCATTGAGGATATCCGCTTTTTCGAGGCCGCAGGCATCCCTGAAGAAGTCGCCGAAGACGGCCCCTTCGATCTCATCCTTGCCAACATCCTCGCAGAGCCCTTGATGATGCTGGCCCCGGATATCGCTGCAAACTTGTCAGAGAACGGACGGGTCGTCCTCGCGGGCCTTCTTGCCCGGCAGGAAGACGGCGTGATCGATGCCTATAAGGCCGCAGGGCTCAACGTCATAACCCGCGTCGATGATGCGACCTGGCCGGTGCTGGTGGTAGGACGGTAAAACTTTTCTCCCCGTCTTCTTTCTTCCCCCTGTGGGGGAAGTCCCTCGCGCAGCGAGGGGATGGGGGCACGCCGCCCCTCAGGCATCAGGGGATGACACGCCCCCTCCGTCGGCTTCGCCGACACCTCCCCCACGGGGGAGGAAAGCCTAGCTTTCACATTGTTTCATCTGATTGAGCTCATCGCATCGCTGACGGATCGCCTGAAGAGCATCGTGCAATCCAGAACGAACTTCGTCATTCATTAATCGGACAACCTCATATCCATTCTCTTCAAGGAACTTTGATCTCTGCTCATCATATCGCAACGCGTGTTCATCCGTGAAATGCGATCCTCCATCGACTTCAACGCACAACCGAACCTCCGCACTATAGAAGTCGACAATATAGGGACCAATGGGGTGCTGTCGCCGGAACCGGTAGCCAAGTGCCTTCCGCCTCAAGCCATTCCATAAAATGACTTCAGCCTCCGGCAGCGTTTGCCGAAGCATGCGTGCCCTGTCGATTTCTGGACGCGCGCCCTTCTCCCTCAACACAAGAACTCCTCTTCCTTGGGCACGCGAGAGAACGCGATCTTGGTCCCCAGATAGTCAAGGTCGATGGCCTGTTGATCCGCCAGCATTACATGGCGCGGCAGGGTCGAGCCCATCCGCCGCTTTGCGCCCTTGCCCGGCGGGGCCGCGAGCCGGGCAAGCCGCCCATCCGCATCGCGATTGAGCTGGTCGATCACTTCCCAGAGCCGACCCTTTTCCGCTCGCTCCTCCGCCCGGCCGGCGCAGGCGAAAAGATCCCCCTGCACCGCACGCGGATCATCCGGCGCCATCAGGCCGTGGAGGAACACAGAGACATGAGAGAGCTCCATCCCCTGATTTTTTGCGTCCAGGCTCTCAGAGGCATGGCGCCATAATTCATTGAGGGCATCAAGAAAGCGGGTTGAATCCCGGCTCGCCTCAAAGCCGACCTCGACATCCGATACCCCGTCCGGCGCGCGCTTCATATTGAGGCTGAGCCGTGTTGCGAGCAGCCCTGCCATGCGCAGCCGCGCAGCGGCTTTCAAGAGCAGCGCCCGCGCCACTGCCCGCGCCTTGTCCGGTGATCTGTACCCGGAAGTCAGGACGCGAGAATGCCCGAACATCATCGTCTTGGTCGGAGGTTCTGCGACCTCATAGCCATGAAGCGCGTACCAGAAGCGCTCGCCCTGCACCGAATGCCAGATCGCCCGTGCATGTTTGGGTGCCAGATCCCACAGCCCCCGAAAGTCCGTAACACCATTCTGCGCCAACCGCTTTTCAATCCCGCCGCCGACACCCGGAATTTTCGAGAGCGGCAGGCCGAGGAGCTTGCCCGGCAGATCGGATGCCTCAAGCACGGTGAGCCCGTCCGGCTTGTTCATCCCGGCGGCCAGCTTGCCGAGCAGCCGCGTCTGCGCAAGCCCGATCGAGGACCGGAAAGCCGGCCCCACCCGTTTGGTGATGATCTCCTTGACCTCTTCGGCCACCGCGAGCGCCGCCTCCCGCTCCCGTTCGCGCCGCCCCAGCCGGAAGGCCGCCTCATCAATCGAATAGACCTTGTCGACCGGCAGGACAGTGCCGATCGCGCTCATCAATTGTTTGTGCAGCCCGACATAGCGGTCATGCCGCGCGGGCCGGACGACGAGATCGGGGCAGAGCTCCCGCGCCTCCCTGATCCGTGTCCCCCGCGTAATGCCGAAAGGCCGCGCCTCATAGCTCGCAGCGATCGCGCCCGAATATTCGGACTTATGCGGGGTGATCACCACCGGCCGCCCCATCAGGTCAGGCTCGTCATGCTGTGCGGCGGCGGCAAAAAACGCATTGAAATCAATGAACAGATAGCGAAGGCCGCTGGCCGGAACGTAGTCCATACCATGCTCCCAGAATAAGAACATTATGAGAACATAAAAATCCCCGCTTCACAAGCGGCCAATCCGGCATTTTCCGCGAAGACAAATCCGGATAGATGTTACCGATAACAATAAAGAGGGAGAGGGCGCATGGGGGCCACCACAAAACCGGACCGGATGGTACTGGTCGATTCACTGCGCGGCTTTGCGCTGCTCGGCCTTTTCCTCGTTCACTGCGTCGAGCGCTTCGAGCTGTTCTGGCTCGACCCGGTCTATGATCGGACGTTTCAGTGGACCTTCGGGATATTTGCCGGGAAGGCCTATGCGCTGTTTGCGCTCTGCTTCGGGCTGAGCTTTTACATCATCATGGAACGCGCGCGGGAACGTGGTGAAGCCTATGCTGGCACCTTCGCCTGGCGGCTCGTGATCCTGCTTGGGTTCGGGATCCTGCACAGCCTCATCTATCGGGGCGATATCCTGATGCTGCTCGCTCTATTCGGATTTCTCCTGCTCCTGTTTGACCGCATAAAGAATAACTGGCTGTTGCTGGGGCTCGGTGTACTGATCCTCGCCCAGCTCCCTCTTCTCTTCCGGGCATGGGCAGCGATGGACGGGCAAGCCTGGGCATTGGCCACTCCCCGCTATTTCGATAATCCGAGCCTTGGGGTCATGGCGACCGGCAGCCTGTGGGACATGATCAAATCCTTCGCGACGGATGGTCAGGGCGCGAAATGGTGGTTCATGCTGGAATCAGGGCGCATCACCCAGATTATCGGCCTCTTCGTGATCGGGCTGCTACTCGGCCGGATCCGGTTTTTCCGTGACCCCGAGCGATATGGCCGGACACGGATCATCGCGCTTGTAGTCAGCCTTGCGGCATGGCTGGGGCTCTGGGCGGTGCAGGTTCAGCTCTTCCCCAGCGTCGCTGAGGCACTACCGGAAGCGCAGCGTGAGCTGGGACAAGCACTTGAGAACCTCATCCAGCTGGCGCTCCTCAGCGTCCAGATCCTTGTGTTCATCGAGCTCTATCAGCGCCTCAAGGGCGCCGTGATCAGCTGGCTGGCCCCAATGGGCCGCATGACCCTGACCCTCTATCTCGGCCAGTCGCTCATCTTTGTGCCGATCTTTGCAGGCTTCGGCCTCGGGCTTTATGACGATATGTCGAACGCAACCGCGCTCCAGATCGGGATCGTGACCTTCGCCCTCCAGATGGTCTTTGCCGCCTGGTGGTTCCGTCACTTCTATTACGGGCCGCTCGAATGGGTCTGGCGCGCCGCGACACGGCGGACGCTCGATGTGCCATTCAGGAAATAGTGCCGTAAACCGCTATTTAAAATTCAGTATACCATGGCATACTTGTGACATGGGACGACGAATCCATTCTTATTTATTTAATGAAATACAAATGCGATCTCTGTGAACAAAGTTTCCAGTACGCGGCTCATCGGTATGAAGGCCGTGCAATACCCGAATGGAATGTGCGGCTTTGCGAGACCTGCGTAAGCCTAAATCATGACGGCATCCTCATCCAAAACCACCCGCGTTTCAGAGAAAAACTTGAAGCCAATGGCGTCACAGTCACCCCAAAACATGGCCTTCTCCAAATTCCTATGTAGGTTATATTTCTAGGCTATCCCGCACTGCACAATATGTGTATGGGCGCGCGCATGTCAGAATTACGCAATATCGCCATCATCGCTCACGTCGACCATGGCAAGACCACCCTTGTGGACGCGCTCCTGCGCCAGTCCGGGGCGGTACGGGACAATGCCGAAATGGCCGAACGGGCCATGGACTCGAATGATATCGAGCGCGAACGCGGCATCACCATTCTAGCCAAGGCGACCTCTGTTGAGTGGTCGAGCCCCAAACATGGCGAAGCGCGGATCAATATCGTCGATACGCCCGGCCACGCCGATTTTGGCGGTGAGGTCGAGCGCATCCTCTCCATGGTCGATGGCTGCGTCCTGCTGGTCGATGCCGATGAAGGCCCGATGCCGCAAACCAAATTCGTGCTGTCCAAGGCGCTGGGCCTTGGCCTCAAGCCGATCGTCGTCCTGAATAAGGTCGACCGGCCGACCGCCGAGCCCGACCGCGTGCTCGATGAGGCCTTTGACCTTTTCTCGGCGCTTGGCGCCAATGAGGACCAGCTCGACTTCCCCGCGCTTTATGCCAGCGGCAAGGAAGGCTGGGCCGATGAGAGCCTCGACGGCCCGCAAAAAGACCTCTCAGCCCTCTTCGAGGCGATCCTCGAGCATGTACCTTCGCCGGAACTGCCGGAGAATGCGGGTGAGCTGCCTTTCGAGATGCTGGCAACAACGCTTGAAGCCGACCCGTTCCTCGGGCGCATCCTGACGGGCCGGATCGTCGCCGGTCACCCGAAGGTCGGTCAGACACTCAAAGCGCTGACGGTTGACGGCAAGCTCGTCGAGCAGGCACGGATTTCAAAAGTGCTCGCCTTCCGTGGCCTGAAACGCCAGCCGGTCGAGACCGCCGAGCCTGGCGACATCGTCGCGATTGCCGGTTTCACCAAGGCCTCCGTGTCGAACACGCTCTGTGATCCGTCTATTGCCGAGCCTCTGCCTGCGCGGCCGATCGATCCGCCAACCCTGTCGGTCACACTGTCGCCGAACGATTCGCCGCTTGCCGGCCGCGAAGGCGACAAGGTGCAGTCTCGGGTCATCCGTGAACGCTTGATGCGTCAGGCCGAAGGTGATGTCGCCATCCGCGTGACCGAGACGGCCGAGAAGGATGCCTTCGAGGTTGCTGGCCGCGGCGAGCTGCAGCTCGGTGTGCTGATCGAAAACATGCGCCGCGAAGGCTTTGAGCTGACCGTGTCGCGCCCGCGCGTCCTCCTTCGCGAAGAAGGTGGCCAGACGCTGGAGCCGATGGAAGAAATCGTCATCGATGTGGACGAGGAATATTCCGGTGCCGTCATCGACAAGCTGACCCAGCGCAAATGCGAACTACAGGAAATGAAACCGGCCGGTGGCGGCAAGACCCGCCTTGTGCTGCACGGGCCTGCCCGCGCGCTGATCGGCTATCATGGCGAATTCCTGACCGACACGCGCGGCACGGGCGTCATGAACCGTCTGTATCTGGAGCATGGTCCGCATAAGGGCCCGCTCGACAGCCGCCGGACCGGCACGCTGATCTCCAACGTCTCAGGCGAAGCAGTTGCCTATGCACTGTGGAACCTCGAAGAGCGCGGCGTGATGTTCATCGATCCGGGCACCAAGGTTTATGAAGGCATGATCATTGGCGAGAACGCCAAGCCCCAGGACCTCGAAGTCAACCCGCTCAAGGGCAAACAGCTCACCAACATCCGTGCTGCCGGCAAGGACGAGGCCGTCCGCCTCACCCCGCCGCGCCGCCTCTCTCTTGAGCAGGCGATCAGCTACATCATGGATGATGAGCTGGTTGAGGTGACGCCGCAATCAATCCGCCTGCGGAAACGATATCTCGATCCGCATGAGCGCAAACGGCACGCGAAAGCTTCCGCCGCAGCGTAAGCATCTCCGCCTCTCATTGAGGTGACCCCTGACGCGCAAGCATGCTAGCCTCCTCCCGGTTATACCGGGAGGGGTCTATGCGGTTGATTTTCCTTGCATCTCTGGCGGGCCTTTTCGCGGCCTGTGCGAGCACGACGCCTGAGGGCGGGCCTGCCGATGAGCGCCCGGATGGCAGCGCCGAGACGATCATCTCGCAAGTCACGAGCCCGACCCTCAGCCGGTTCAGCAGTGAGGAAGAGCTGCGCGCCTATCTCGAGGCCGTCGAGCAGACCGCCGCGCGCTACTACCCCGAGCCCGCACCCATGGCCATTTCAGATGCCGCGTCGAGCGAGATCGTCGTGACCGCCTCAGCGCAGGTACAGGACTCGACCGCAACCGCAGATGTGTCGATCACGAATAATCAGGTCGAGGGTGTCGACGAAGGCGACATCGTCAAGCGCATCGGCAATTACTTCGTCACATTGCAGGATGGCCGCGTCTTCACGGTCGCCATTCGCGATGCCGGCATACCGGTGCTCGATCCCCGCGCGCGCCTCGATGTCTATGCGAGCGCCGATCAGGACACCTGGTATGATGAGATGCTGGTCAGCGGAAACCGGATCGTCGTCACCGGCTATTCCTATGACGCCGACGCCACCGAAATCGCGCTGTTACGGCTGGCCGATGATGGCAGCCTGACCTTCGAGCGGCGTTTCTTTCTGTCATCGGATGATTATTACGACACAGAGAATTATGCGACCCGGATGATCGGCTCGAAACTAGTCCTGCACACGCCGATCTGGCTCGGCAATCTCGACTGGGAAGCGCAGTCGCTTGCCTTCCCGGTCATCGTGCCCGACCGTGGCGGTGAAGACCGCTTTGAGATGATTGACGGCCGCCCGCTCTTTGACGTCACCGATATCTACCGGCCTGTTCGCGAACTCGACGAGCCGATGCTCCATGCGGTCTCGGTCTGCGATCTTGATACACTAGGCACGGATGATTTCGAGGGCTGCGAGACGACAGCCTTTATCGCTGAGGCCGAGCATGAGGTCTTTGTTGCAGGCAAGGATATGTATGTCTGGAGCTGGGAGAATTTCGGAGAGGCCTGCGAGACCGATACAAGGCCGGATTTTGCGCGGCTAATCGACGGCACCGTCCACCGGGTCTCGCTTTCGGGTGAGCCCCTCGTCGTCTCTGCGATGCGCGGCCGGCCCGTCAACCAGTTCAGCATGTCCCTGCGCGATGATGATTTCCTCGCGCTGACCCACTGGATGCCGCCCTGCTGGGGCTGGCCGACGCTGCATTTCGCCCTCGCCAATATCCCGGATGAGGGGTTCAGCCGTACGCTGGATGAGAGCACCCCGGACGACTATACGCCCCTGCCCTCGCTTGATGACATGGACGATATCGAGAACCGGTTCACCGACAGCTATCTTCTCTATACCGGCAGTGAACGGAGTTATATTTACGACCTCCTTTATGGGGATGTCGATATCGCGCCCGGCAGCCCACTGGTCGCCGTCAGCCTTGATGCCCCTGAGGCACCGAAGATCCTGACCCTGCCCCATAGCGTCATTCGTCTCGACCGGGCCGGGGCAACTGATGCGGTCGCTACCGGCTATCGCGGCGGCGAAGGGCTCTATGTAACCTATATCGATCTCGATGACCTCGCCTCGATTGCCTCAACTACGCTGATTGAGGATCGCTTTGAAAGCGAGAACCGCTCCCACGCCTTTAATGCGCTGATTACGGAAGAAGGCGGGATCATGGGCCTGCCGACAGTTCGTTATGTGCAGGAGGCAGGCCGCTGGGTCAGCCGCAGCGACGCCTCCGATCTCAGCTTCCTCACCGTCAGCGGAGACGGCCAGCTCGATATCGCAGGCACGCTTGTGGCGAGCGAAGAAGAGACCCACCCGGATTATGATTGCGAAGTCTCCTGCATCGACTGGTATGGCAATTCGCGGCCGATCTTCACCGATGACCGGATCTTCGCGCTGAGTGTCAGCGAAGTGATCGAAGCGCGCCTGACCGGCAACAGGATCGAGGAGCTGCGCCGGATCAACCTGACCGATCCCAGCGGTATGGCCGGACGGTGAGTCTGACTGCGGATGAGCTGATTGACCGGCTCGGCCTGGCGCCTCATCCTGAGGGCGGCTATTTCCTGGAGGTATTCCGGGACGGCCGCGAGCAGGATGGCCGGACCGCCTCCACGGCCATCTATTATCTTCTCAAGCCGGGAGAGCGCTCGCACTGGCACCGGATCGATGCGGTCGAGATCTGGCATCATTATGCGGGCGGATCGCTGGAGCTCAAGATTTCTCCGGACGGGAAATCCGTTGAGACGCTTCTTCTCGGTACGGATTTCAACAAAGGCGAAGAACCCCAACGGATCGTGCCGGCAGGTGTCTGGCAGGCCGCCCGGCCTGTTGAGGGCTGGGTGCTCGTCGGATGCACCGTCGCGCCGGGGTTTCTCTTCGAGACGTTCGAAATGGCGCCGCCGGACTGGTCGCCCGGCGGCTAGCCTGTCGTGAGATTACCGGCCCGGTTCACCGATCACGATCCGGTCAACACCGTCACGTTTCCCCGGATCGGTTTCCTGCACCCGGATATGAACGTCCGCATCTTCATCGCGGGGGCGAACAGCGTTTTGGCGCGGCGTATTGGGCGCGACATAAGCTGCCTGCTGACGAGTTGCCGTTGCCACTTCTTCCTTTACGGCCTTCGCCGCAGCAATCGCTTCTTCTGCCTCGGCCTGGGATTCCTCGACCTTCTCGATAGCTTCGGCCATTTCAACGGCCTGATCCGACAGCGGTTCGGCTTCTGAAAGGCTTGCATTCAGGCGGCTTGCATAGATCCGCATCATCCGTGTGGCGCGTTCGGCGTCACTCGTCGTCGCGGCAATGGCCTCATAGGAAGTCGGCACGGCCTCATTGTCCCGTCTCAGGCTCAGCAATTCGCGGCTCGCCGCCCGGCTTTCTGCAATCGCCTCATCAAGGCGCGCAGCCACCTGCTCCGCCTGCTGCGCATTTTTTACCGCATCATCAAGCGCATGGGCCAGATCTCTCGCCGCCGCCTCATGCCTTGAAGCAATGCGGACTTCAGGGTCATCGACCCGAACCGTCTCTTCAGGCGATGTCTTGATCGCCAGATAGGTCACAAAACCGATCGCCACGATAATCACCAAAATCACAACAGCACGCATGGGACACCTCATTTGTTGTCGAGGTGTAAACGTCCCGAACCGAAAAAGGTTTCAGTATGGCACAGTGTGGCGCAGAGCCCCCTGCGTTCAGTCGCGGAAGGCCAATGTCTTAAGGATCGCCGCTTCGAGGTCACCTTCGGGCACAGACACCTGTGCGGGCTGGCCAGAGCGCCATTCCTCATTGCTCTCGATCTCTTCGGAGAGCTTGGCGCCGAGGATCAGATCCTTCACCGTGACTTCGCCCTTGGCGCGTTCATCCTCACCCTGAATGATGACTGCTGCCGCGCCGCGCTGATCGGCATATTTGAGCTGTTTGCCGAGATTGGCGGCGCCGAAGGCGATATCGACGGCGACATTGTGGCCGCTGAACTTCTCGCGCAGCCTTGCCGCTATCTGGAAATAGTCCGCCATACGCGAGCGGTCGGGCGTTGCGACAACGATCAGCTTTTGCGTATCGTCCGCCCCCTGCCCTTTGGCTTCAAGCGCGGAGAGCAGCCGCGAAACACCGATGGAGCAACCGACCGCCGGGACTTCAACACCCTTGAAACGCTTGACGAGATCGTCATAGCGGCCACCCGAGCCAATCGAGCCAAACTGGACTTCCTGCCCCTTGTCATTGGTGACGGCGAAGGTCAGCTCCGCCTCAAAGACAGGGCCGGTATAGTAATCGAGCCCGCGCACGACCGACGGATCGATCTTCGCCTGATCCGCATAGCCCATGGCCTCCAGCGTTTCGGCAATGCCGCGCAGCTCGTCGATCCCGGCAAGGCCGGTTTCACTGCCACCGATCAGCCCCGCCATGGCGTCGAGCGTCTTTGCGTTGTCCGCCCCCGCCGCCTGCATGAAGGCGAGCACTTGGTCCGCCTGATCGCCGGAGAGCTTGGCGCCTTCAGTGAAGTCGCCACTCTCATCCTTGCGCCCCTCGCCGAGGAGCAGCTTCACGCCCGCCGCGCCGAGGCGGTCGAATTTGTCCATGGCCCGCAGAACCGTGCCCGACTGGCCACCATCCTCCGTATCAAGACCGATAGATGCGAGAAGCCCCGACATGATCTTCCGCGAGGAGATACGGACAGCAAAATCCTTTTTCTCGACCCCGGCGGCCACGACCGCATCGGTCAGCATCATGATGGCCTCAGCATCCGCATGAGGAGCAGCGGCCCCCACCGAATCCGCATCACACTGGGTGAACTCGCGGAACCGGCCTGGCCCCGGCTTTTCATTCCGCCAGACCGTGCCCACCTGATAGCGCCGGAAGGGTTTCGGCAGCGCCTCATAGTGCTCGGCCACATGCCGGGCGAGCGGCGCCGTCAGATCATAGCGCAGGCTCATCCACTGCTCGTCATCATCCTGCAGCGAGAAGACACCCTGATTGGGCCGGTCGACATCCGGCAGGAATTTGCCGAGCGCGTCAGTGTATTCAAAGGCCGGGGTCTCCTGCGGCAAAAAGCCGTAAGACGCATAGACAGCGGTAATCCGCCGCAGCATCTCCTGCTCGGCGAGAAGCTCAGCCCCCGAACGGTCGCGGAACCCGCGGGGTTTTCTGGGTTTGGGGCGGAACGTCTTCTGTTTCTTGGCCATCGGTGGGCTCTAAGCGAGGCCACGCATTCGGGCAAGATGGGCGGAGATTAACTGCACAAAGGGGTGGTAGGCTCGAATGACGGGCGCGATATGCCAGACCAGAAAAAATTCGAGGAGTTCTCTCATGTTCGACGATCTCAAGGGCCGCAGCGCCGTCATCACCGGGTCCACTTCCGGCATCGGCAAGGCATTCGCCGAAGGCCTCGCCAGCCAGGGCGTCAATATCATGCTCAATGGCTTCGGCGATGCGGGCGAAATCGAGGAATTCCGCGCCGGGCTGTCCGAGGCGCATAATGTCGATGTCTTCTACAACGCCGCCGACATGACCAAGCCCGACGAGATCAAGGGCCTGATCGACGAGACCGCCGAACGGTTCGGCGCGGTCGATATCCTGATCAACAATGCCGGGATCCAGAAGGTCTCGCCTATCGACGAATTCCCTGATGACAAATGGGATGCGATCATAGCGATCAACCTGACCTCCTCCTTCCACACGATCAAACACGCCCTGCCGCATATGAAGAAGGCCGGCTTCGGGCGGATCGTGAACCTTGCCTCCGCCCATGGGCTTGTCGCCTCCCCCTTCAAATCGGCCTATGTCGCGGCCAAGCACGGCATCATGGGACTGACCAAGACGGTCGCGCTTGAGGTCGCAGAGAACGGCATCACCTGTAACGCGATCTGCCCAGGTTATGTCGCAACACCGCTGGTCGAGGGGCAGATTGCCGACACCGCCAAGGCGCGCGGCATGACCGAAGAACAGGTCAAAAAGGAAGTCATCCTCGCGGCCCAGCCGACCAAGGAGTTCATCACCTATGAGAACCTCTGCGGCATCCTCTTCTATCTCTGCTCGAAGGCCGGGTCCGGTGCGACGGGCACCCATTTTGCGATCGAGGGCGGCTGGACGGCGAAGTAATGTCCGCGGCCAAGCCCATTAATCTGGCGCTGCAGGGCGGCGGCTCCCATGGCGCATATGCCTGGGGTGTCGCTGACCGGCTGCTCGAATCGGGCCGGGTGAAGCTCAATGCGATCACCGCGACCTCGGCGGGGGCGATGAATGCGGCTGTCCTCGCCTACGGGATGCATGTCGGCGGAGAGGATGGCGCGCGGGCAAAGCTCAAGGAATTCTGGCGGGCGGTGGCGCGGGAGCGCGAACGGCTCGGCTTTTTTGACAATCCGTTGTCGGACCAGTTCCCGATCTTCGGCGAGATGAGCCGGATGTTCACCCATATGACGATGGAGGCGCTGCATCTGGCGGCATCCCCCTATCAGCTCAATCCGCTGGGGCTTAATCCGCTCAAGGAAATTCTTGAGCACATCATCGATTTTGATGAGCTTAGGAAATGCAACCGCATCAAGCTATTCATCACCGCGACTAATGTCCGTACCGGCAAGGCCAAGGTCTTCCGCAATGAGGACATCACCGTCGATGTCCTGCTGGCGTCGGCCTGCCTGCCCAATCTCTATCAGGCGGTCGAGATCGGTGACGAGGCCTATTGGGATGGCGGGTTCATGGGGAACCCCAGCCTGTGGCCTCTCTTTTATGAGACCGATGTCGAAGACCTGCTGGTCGTTCACATCAACCCGATTGAACGCAATGACGTGCCGCACACGGCGGCGGAGATATCGAACCGGGTCAACGAAATTTCCTTCAATACCGCGCTCCTCAAGGAAATGCGCGCCATCGCCTTTGTCCAAAAACTGATTGAGCAGGGATGGATCAAAAAGCAGTATGAGGATCAACTCTCGGACATCAAGTTCCACTCGATCCGGGCAGACGCGGTTTTCGAGGCTTTCGATGTCGCCTCAAAATACGATACGAGCTGGAGTTTCCTCGAAGACCTCCACAAGCTGGGCCGGATCGAGGCCGACCGCTGGCTCGACGAGCATTATCGGCATGTCGGCAAGAAGAGCAGCGTCAATCTGCATGAAGAGTTTTTGGGGGTTTGAGACAGCCGTAGCGGTAGGGTGGATTGAGCGCGAGCTAAGTGCACGTATAGACCGATCGTGAGTTGCAGGGAACGCTTTTTATACAGACCGCTTCAGATCAATTCATCTTTTTTTGAGCGAATCTGATGTCTTCAGCAAACTTTTTGGGGAATCCGTGTTTTTCCATGTCCATGACGATGCGATTGTACTTCTCGTCACGCAGTAGCAGCGCCGCACCATCTACTTTTGATTTGTACTCGCCCTTCTCAATCATACCTACCCTCCACAAATGATAGGTCGTTTGCGCTTGGCTCAGGAAATAAAAAACGGCTCTACTATCTTCATCAAGGATATTAGCCATTTCGGGCATCAGCTTCGCATAAGTATTACGAAGAGAATCATTCGTGGCTAGCTCATGATCGAAGTCGATCCATTGCTTCCCATGAGATACGATAGCGTTCAATTTCGCTAAACGGGACGAAATACGAAGTGAGTAAAGCGATGCAGCGGCGGATATCGCCGCCACAAAAATTGCTACGTAGGCAACCAAATTTTCCGCCATTTTCCCCACCACAAAATTATAACCTTAATTTAAACACCTACAGTGAATTCTGAAACCCTATTCTGGAAACCCACGCCTGTTTTTATTTAAACTCGCGCGAGAATCGTTCGGTATTCCGTGCCACGCCTCCCTCAAGGCAGCGCCTTCAGCACTTCCAGCGCCCCCTCTTCGAGCGGTTTTGCCCAGTCATCCTCAACATTCGCGGCTGTCGCATAAAGCGCGAGCGCAAAGGCCTTGGTGTTGTGAAGGACCGCGAGGCCCTCTTCCGAGGTGAAGGCCTCGCCCCAATCCGCCATGGGGGAAGGATCGGCAAGGCTTTCCAGCCAGGGGGCCCAGCCGCCCGGCGGTTCGGCACCTCGGCGTGCCGCATAGACAACCGGCCGGACGAGGCGCGACGGCTCCCCATGAATATAGGAATGGCGCGACGGTGCGATCTGAGGCTTCAGCGAGGATAGCAGGAAGGAAACATTCTCATTACTGACATTATCATTGAGAATGAGCTGCAGCATCAGGTCCGCCGTATGGGCGACGAAATGGCGCCAGCCCTCCTCATCATCAAAGCCTCGGTAGTCGGTATTCGTCCGCATCTTGATGGACGCGAAAAAGACCAGATCCTTGCGCAGGCTGTCCGGCATCCACGGGTCGAGCCGGTCCGTCCGGACAAATTCGGAAATCACCAGAATGGCAAAGGGCTGGGCGACGCCTTCGGGGTCCGGGCCATTTGCAACATTCAGGGTCAGCTCCATGACTTCATCAAGAAGCTCCGGCCGCGCCTCTCCCCGCCGCAGCAATGCCGACATGCCGGTATAGCCGATGTGATCACGCAAATAGGGATCGGTTTCGTCAAGGCAGGGCACGAGACCGCGTAAGGCAATGTCATATTCTTCCCCGGTCGGAAAATCCCGCTCGGCCCAGGAGGAGAGCGCCTCCCCACTCAGGCCCAGCGGCGCACAGTCTCCCTGCTCTGGCGCCGCGCCAAGGCTTGCCAGTATCATCAGGGTAGAAATCAACATGTTCATAGCAGGCTGTCCTGTCTTAAATCCCGGCCCGGCTTGATGAGTTCCGCATCATCGGGCTTCCAACTATTGACGCGCCGGCTGACCGGCCAGAATTCAAAAGGCGGTGGCGGCAGGCCGATTATCGCCTCGGCGGGCGCCATCACCGTCTCATCGGGGTCGAGCCAGTCGGCATAGCGCTCAGGCGGCACATAGATCGGCATCCGGGAGTGAAGCTGCGTGATCGGATAAACCGACTCTCGCGTCAGGAATGCCGCTGTCTCCATCTCGCTGCCATTCTCCCCCAGCCAGTACTCCCACAATCCTGCGACACAGAAGAGCGGCATGTCCTCACCCATTGTGATCAGATAGGGCTGTTTCCCGTCCTTCTCCTGCACCCATTCGTAAAAGCCGTTCATCGGGAAAAGGCATCGCCTTCGCCGCCAGGCATTCCGGAAAGACGGCTTCTCCGGCGCGGATTCAGAGCGGATATTGACGACGGATTTCTTGAAGAACTCGCCCTTTTTGTCCCAACCGGGCACAAAGCCCCAGCGGACCAGCGCGAATTCGCGTCCGTCCTCTCGTGTCTCACGGATGATCGGCACGGGCTGGCTCGGCGCGATATTGTAGCGCGGCGGGAAATTCTCCGATACGTCGACGCCGAGCTGGACCCGAAGGTCGTAAGGGCCCGAGCTGAAGACATAACGGGTATTCATGACGCTAAAGGAGACCTCATTGCCAGACGCGCAGACCGTAACACTCGCCACGGGGGCTGTCATATTCCGCGGCCGCGAAGTTCTCCTGATCCAGCGCGGGCGGGCGCCCTTTCTGGGCCATTGGAGCATTCCGGGCGGCAAGGTCGATTTCGGCGAGAAGATCACCGATGCCCTGCATCGCGAGATCCTTGAGGAAACGGGCATCCGCATGGAGATCCTCGGCCTGATCGACGCCTTCGAAGCGCTGCCGCAAAAGGACAGCGAAAAGCATTATGTCATGATCGACTATGCCTGCAGATATCTTTCGGGCGATGTCGTGGCCGGTGATGATGCGATGGATGCGGGGTTCTTCTCCATCCCCGAGGCCATGTCGCGGCTCGCCTGGGACAAGACCCGGCTCGCCATCCAGCGCGCCCTGCCCTATGTGAAGGACTGAACGGAGACCGCCCGCCGATGCGCCTGCTATCAGCCCTGATGTTCATGCTCGCTGGCTTTGCCGGGCTGGCCCATGCCGCGCCGCCCGGAACGGTCGAGGCGCAGGAAAGCTTTGAGTCTCGCCAGCGGGATCTTGTGGCGCTGGCCGGGCATCTGGGCAGGCTTCACCGCCTGCACCAGCTCTGCGGGGACGGCTACCGCGAAGGGCTCTATCGGGTCCGGATGCAGCAAATCGTGGAACTCGAAGTGCCGATGGGGTCGACCCGGCTCGACATGGTCGCGGCGTTCAACTCCGCCTATCGCGATGCCTCACGGGATTATCTCGCCTGCGGCGTCGATGCCCAGACACTATATGAGAGCGAAGCGAAGCAGGCCCTGCTCGTCGTTGAGCGGCTCTACGCGCCTTTCCGTTAAGCGGGTTCGAGCGTTTCCTGGAATTTGATTGGCGCGCCGATCGGCTCACCGATGACTTCATCTTCCCACATGACGCGCTGACCACGGATGATCGTGCCCTTGGGCCAGCCCGTGACTTCCATCCCGTCAAACGGTGTCCAGCCCGAGACGTTGGCCATTGCCGCATCAGAGATCGTGCGTTTCGCCTTGAGGTCGACGACCGTGATGTCGGCGTCATAGCCGATCGCAAGGCGGCCCTTGCCGGCGATCCCGAAGACGCGGTTCGCGCCATGTGACGTCAGATCGACAAAGCGTTGCAGCGTCAGGCGGCCCTCGGCGACATGGTTGAGCATGATCGGCACGAGGGTCTGCACCCCTGGCATCCCCGATGGCGAGGCCGGATAGGATTTAGCTTTTTCTTCGAGCGTGTGCGGTGCGTGATCCGAGCCGACAACATCAAAGAGGCCAGCCTGTAATCCGCCCCACAGCCCCTCGCGGTGCCGGGCATCGCGGACGGGCGGGTTCATCTGTGCCCGTCCCTTCAGCCGCTCATAGGCTTCGGGGCCTTCAAGTGTCAGGTGCTGGGGCGTGACTTCGCAGGTCGCGATATCCTTGTTTGCGGCAAGGATCGGAAGCTCATCAGCGGTCGAGATATGAAGGACGTGGATACGGCGCGCGACTTTGCGGGCAATCCCGATCAGGCGTTCCGTACACCGCAGGGCCGCTGCCGCTGAGCGCACTTCAGGATGAGAGGTCCAGTCTCCTTCACGCGCCAACTCCTTGTTCGCGCGCAGGATCGCTTCATCCTCTGAGTGGATCGCGACACGGCGACGGCCATGAGAAAGAACGTGTTCGACGCCTTCATCATCGGGCACCAGAAGATTGCCGGTCGAGGCGCCCATGAAAATCTTCACGCCGCACACACCGGGCAGCATTTCAAGCTCCGGCAGGTTCACCGCATTGTCGTGTGTCGCACCGACATAGAAGGCGTGGTCGCACCACATGCGACCCTTGGCACGATCCAGCTTGTCATTGATCGCCGGCGCATCGGTCGTCAGCGGATTGGTGTTCGGCATCTCAAAGACACCTGTCACCCCACCAAGGACAGCGCCCTTGGAACCAGCGGCCAGATTTTCCTTATGCTCCGCCCCCGGCTCACGGAAGTGAACCTGCGTGTCGATCACACCAGGCAGGACGTGAAGGCCGGTACAGTCAATGATCTCGCCCGCATCCTCGTCATGCAGGTCACCGATGGCGGCGATCTTGCCGTCCTTCACGGCGACATCGCGAATACCTTCGCCGTCATGATTGACGACCGTGCCGCCCCGAAGAATGAGATCGTAGTTTGCCATTTAGAGTCCCGGCGTGCAGCGGGCACGCTCCTCCACATTTAGTTCAGGATCGAGCAACCGGTCCCGCCATTTCAGCGACCAGTGAAGATGCGGGCCTGTGACCCGGCCTTCCATGCCGACCTTGCCTAACAGGTCCCCCTGCTCGACCGTATCGCCGGCTTCCACAAGGACTTCTGACATGTGCATCATCGCAGACTCAAGGAGCTGCCCGTGATCTATGAGGACGAGCCCGCCCTCGAAGAACATGTCAGGCTCTGCCAGAGTGACGATCCCGTCCGCAGGCGCATAAATCGGTGTACCGATGTAATCGATCGGGCTCATACCGTCCGGCGCCGCAACATCGACACCAGAGTGATAGTTCCGCGCTTTGCCATTGACGATCCGGCGATAGCCGAAGGGACTGGAGACACAGCCCTCGGCCGGCCAGACAAATCCCGACAGCCAGTAGACAGAGCCAGACATCTGACTACGCGCCTTGTCCTTCAGCTTCTTGTCAGCCGCGATTTTCTTGAGGTCGAAATCCGTGCGCGGATTGGCCTTGTTCTCGGCAACGGTCACGCTGCTTTCGAGCCATTGTTGCGGACGCACCTGAATGGTCTCGCGCTCTTCCTTACCATCAGGTGAGACGACCTTGAGGACTGCCGTGGCCGGATGATCCCGGTCGAAGCCGATCAGGAAGTGACCGCCTTCATCGACCAAGACCTCTGTATCGTCGAGAAAGACCTTGCTGCCCGGCGGGGTTTGCCCGCGCAAAAGGCCGCCCTGAAACTGGGTGCCCTCAAGCACGGTCTGGGTGACCTTTGCGGCAGGGCCATCGGTGCGTGGGGCAGTATCATCCTCATCATTGCGGGCCGCGGTCGGCACAGCGCTGACGGAGGAGACATTCTCTTCATGCTTGGGCGACAGCGAAGGGACCGGCGGCGCAGCAGTTGCGGCACAAGCGCTGAGCGCGGCGAGCGGAAATAACACAACCGATTTCATTAAAAGGCTTCTCCCTTTTTGAGCGCCGCCGCATAGGCCTCATGCGATGCGGCCGCATCGGCATAGGCTTCCTGTCGGCTGACGCTCCAATAACGCAGGTCTCCCAATGGGATATGCCGCCCCGTCACGGCGCAGACGACATAGTCGCCCGGCAGGATGATTTCGAAATCACCATCGAGGTAGCTGAGTCTGGCCGGCGTGCCGCCGGTATCATTCATTCTGTTCATCGGCGGGACTATAGCGGCGGATTCGCGAAATGGCAGGGGCTAGGTGTCGCCCCTGCTATCTTGTCATGTGACAATGATTTCGCTGGTCCCGATTGCCTAGAATGGCAAACGTCGTAGGCGCCCTCCGATCAGAAGCGCGCATCTCCGCCGATGATGAAGGTGTGGCTCTCCACACCGGTGTCGGAGGCTTCCTGAATGCCAACAAAAGGTTGGAAGCCGTTATTGTAGACATATTCCGCCCCCAGATTGAGGAAGGGTAGCACCGACCATTCAAGCGCGGCCGAGTGCTGATCAGCAAGATCGAACTCGGTATCGTCCGGGCCGAAAATGCCGCGGCTGAGCACAGCCGAGAAATTCGCGCCCTTGCCCATCAGGTCGAAATGATAGCGCCCCTGCAGCGTGATCGCCTGAAGAACGGGCGAGTCGTCATAGCTCTCGCCGGTAAGCGCTGACATGGTCGTTGCCGGCCATTTGTCAGTCGAACGGGTGTACTCTGCTTCGACATCAATGTTCTCGAAATTGAGGAGCGCCGCGACATTCATCAGCCCGTTGCGTTCCTGAAAGAAGACCGGCGGGAAGGCCGGCGCATTGGGCGGTCCTGCGCGGATGATCGCCTCTTCGGTGTGGGCGGTGAAATTGTTGTTGTAGATCGTGTCATGCAGATAGCTGGCGGACAGCCTTGCCCGCGCACCGATGCGGTCGAGGGTGAAGACCTTCTCCGCCTTGACCGCGAAATTGCCGAAGACATCGTCATTATCCGAATAGGCGACCCGCATCTGGCGGCTGCCATTGATCAGCGTGCCCGAGACGCGGAACGTATCCCCGATATAGCCAACCTCGACGACCGGATCGTCCGACAGCGTCCAGAAATAGTGCTGGTTCACCGAATGGGTGAAGGGCGTGAACGTATCGAACTGACCGAAATCGACCGTCTTCCGCCCAACCGCAGCATAGAACGGAGATTGCTCGAGATTACCGAAGATCACATAGGCTTCGCGAAGCTGCACATTGTCCTGATCCGGACGATAGAAGACTTCTGAATGCTCAATCTGGGCAAAGCCGGTGATCCATTTGCCAAAATTGCCGGTGAAGGTGACGGCGGCATTCTGGATCAGCGCTTCGGTATTGTCGGTGTCACTGTCATGCTGGAACGGAAAGCGCGACAGGATCGGGAATTTGCCTGCGGTGTTGGTCTGTTCCTTGTAAAGACCGCCGCGGATCAACCCGCCGACATAAATGCTGTTGGTCTTGAGTTCGCCCGCCTCGTAGCGCTTGAGCAGGTAGGGCACATCCGAGGTCAGCCCTTCCTGAAAATCGAGTACCTTCTCAGTCAGCGCCCGGTCGCGTTCGACCGTGACAGGGCCGAGCCGCAGGCCGCGCCCCTCTTCTGCTGCCGCAAAGGACATCCCTGCGATGATACTGGAAATGGCAAAAACAAACGATTTCATGGCCCCGGCCTTCACCTCAAGACGATGAAGCGGGGCTAGCAATGAGGTGTTAACCGAGTGTTCCCTCGCCCTGCGGCGATCAGTTCCAGTCCTTTCGGGACAGCCAGACCGCGATGACGATGAAGAGCGCGCCGCCGCCGAGCCCGCCAATCAGCAAAGTCTGCGTACCCAATCCGGCTTCCGAGCTGAGCATGTTGGCGGGCAGCAGCCACGGCATGAAATTGTAATTCTCGGTCGCGATGCCGAGGAATTTGAGCTGGTTGAGCGTGCCGACAAGAATCGCAAGGAACACCCCGCCAATGCCGGTCAGCAGCGGTAGGACCAGCCCGCCAAACCGCATCGCGACTCCGAACTGGATGGCGACAAGAAGGAAGCTGGCAAGCCAGATCTCGAACATCTCCTTGCCCATATGCTTCCATGGCACCATGCCAAAGAACGCATAATCAGGGCGGAGAAGGCCATGCACCTTGCCCGCGCCGATGCTCGCCCCGACAACAAGCGCACTGATCAGTGCCATGACGACAAGCGCGACAATCGCTTTGACGAGAAAGACCTGCCATTTCCGCTGTGGCAGCGTCAGCATGTAGGACCAGGTGTTCGGGCGGTATTCGATCTGCCCCATCATCGCGGTGATCACCGTCGCCGTCATCGGCAACAGGAAATAGGCCCAGGCATAGGACGCGCCTGTCTCCAGCATCGTCCAGGCCGGCCGCTCATCGACATTGCCGAGCCCGATCAGGAAGATCGAGAAAAGGAACACCGGCACGGCCAGCGAAGTCAGCCAGAGCTTTGACCGGCGGAGCTTGAAGAGTTCTGCGAGGAATAAACGAAACATGGCTCAGCCCTCCCCGCCCGGTTTAGTCAGCTCAAGGAAGACATTCTCGAGCTGCGGTTGTTTGAGTTCGAAATAGCTGACTTCGATGCCGGCCCCGACGAGCGCCGCCAGCAAGGCCGCCCGGCCCTTTTTATCCCAGTCACAGCGCGCCTCAACGAAGGAGCCGCGGATATTGGGCTCAAGCCCGCTATTGGTGAAGACCTCCGCAGCGCGGGTGGGATCATCGACTTCCGCGATCAGGAAGGCGCCTGCACTGGCTTTCAGTTCCTCAAGCGGCCCCTGAAAGAGCAGCTTACCCTTGTTGATGAGGGCGCAGGTGTCCGCCATCTGCTCGACTTCCGAGAGAAGGTGGCTGGAGAGAAGGACGGTCGTGCCGGTCCGTTCGGGCAGCGATTTGATCAGCTCCCGGACTTCGGCGATGCCGGATGGATCGAGCCCGTTGGTCGGCTCATCAAGGATCAGGAGCTGCGGCTTACCCAGAAGCGCGCGACCGATCGCGAGGCGCTGGCGCATTCCGAGCGAATAGCCCTTCGATTTGCGGTTCGCCGCATGGGTCAGCCCGACCAGCGCGAGAATTTCCTCGACCTCATCCCTGCCGCGCCCAATCAGGGTTGCATGCATCCGAAGAGTCTGGCGGCCGGTCAGGGTCGGATAGAGCGCGGGCTGCTCGACGATCGCACCGACCTTCCCGAGCGCCGCATAACGGTTGCTCCCCAGATCCGCGCCATTGACCCGCACACGCCCGCGATTGGGGCGGATCAGGCCAAGAAGCATGCGAAGGGTTGTCGTCTTGCCAGAACCATTGGGGCCCAGGAAGCCGAAAACACTGCCCTCCGGCACCTGCAGATCAATCCCGTCGACCGCCCGGACGCTGCCGTAACGCTTTGAAAGTCCTGATGTTTCAATAGAAAAATTCATAAGCGCCTAGTCAACTCCACATCATGAAGGTGGGTGACGTCATATCGACTGTCAATAAGTGAATTGCCCCGCAACAATGATAGTGTGAGGCCCAATTCGATTCACCCTGCCCTGTTACCAGCCTATCCCGCAGGAACTGTTCATGTCCAAACCACCCATTGGCGGCGGCACAAAGAAAATCCTCTATGCGCTCGACTCGCTGCGGCAGATCGGAGTGCGACGCTCAGCCAAGGCGCTAACCTCGAAGAATACCTGCAAGGCCTGCGCGCTCGGCATGGGCGGCCAGCATGGCGGCATGACCAACGAAATGGACGAGTTTCCATCCGTCTGTAACAAGAGCATTCAGGCGCAGCTGACGGATATCCAGCCGGCAATCCCTGAAGGGCTGTTTGACCACGGCCTTGCCGATTTCCGTGAGCTGTCAGGCCGGGAGCTGGAACGCCTCGGCCGGCTCGACACCCCGCTTCACAAGAAAGCAGGCGAGCTGCGGTTCTCGCCCATCGGCTGGGATGAGGCGATGGAGATCGCTGCCGCGCGTTTCGGAGACACCGATCCCGCACGGACATTCTTTTATTCTTCCGGCCGGTCTTCAAACGAAGCGGGCTTTCTCTTCCAGCTTCTCGCACGGGCCTACGGCACCAACAACGTCAACAATTGCTCCTATTACTGTCATCAGGCGACCAGCGTCGCGCTGGGCACGACCATCGGCACGGGCACTTCGACGGTGGAGCTGGCCGATCTTGGCAGGGCGGATTGTATCTTCGTGATCGGAGCCAATCCGTCCTCGAACCATCCGCGCTTTATCCATCAGCTGAAAGCGTGCCGGGACCGTGGCGGCGAAGTGATCATCATCAACCCGGCAAAGGAGCCGGGTCTCGTCAAATTCGCGGTACCCAAAAGCCCCAAATCGCTGCTCTCGGGCGGGACGGAGATCGCGTCCTTCTATCTGCAGCCGCGCATCGGCGAGGATATGGCCCTCTTCAAGGGGATCGCAAAAGCGCTCCTCGCAATGGACGCCCTCGATCAGGATTTCATCGCTCATCATACAGACGGGATCGAAGCGTTCTGCGCCGATATCGAGGCCACCAGATGGGAAGAGATTACCTCCCGCACCGGGATCGAGCGCGGGCAGATCGAGGACGCCGCTCGGCGCTATGCTGGCGCAAAGTCTGCCGTCTTTGCCTGGGGCATGGGGATGACCCATCACCTCCATGGCTGCGAGAATATCGAATATATCGCAGGGCTTGCGCTCTTACGCGGTATGATCGGGCGGCCGGGCGCCGGACTCCTACCCCTGCGCGGGCATTCGAATGTGCAAGGCATCGGCACGATCGGCGTGAAACCCGTCCTGCCAGAAGACATCCTTACTCGGATGGAAGAAACGCTCGGCGTCACCCTGCCCCGTGGCGGCGGGCTCGATACAATGGCCTCGATGCAGGCCGCGAGCGAGGGCCGGATCGATGCCGCGCTCCTGATGGGCGGGAACCTCCTTGAGGCCAATCCCGACCGGGACTGGGCGGCAGCAGCGCTTGACCGGATCGGGTTCCGGCTGTGCCTGACGACGACGCTCAATCGCAGCCATGTGTCGGGGAATGATGCGAGCGAGATGATCATCCTGCCGGTCACTGCGAGGGATGAAGAGCCCGAGCCGACGACACAAGAATCGATGTTCAACTTCGTGCGCCTCAGCGATGGTGGGATTGAACGACTGATCAATGTCCGCTCCGAAGTCCGTATTCTGACAGAGCTTGCAGCCCGCCTCTTCCCCGATGGCCCCATCGACTGGGAGAGCTTTGCGCGGCACCGCACGATCCGCGAGGCGATTTCCGATATTGTCCCCGGCATGGAGGAGCTGCGTGACATCTATGTCGCGAAGCACGAATTCCATATCCGCAACCGGCTGATCCACACGCCGCAATTCAACACAAATGACGGCAAGGCGCATTTCGTCACGCACCCTTTGCCTACTCAACCAGATGAACGGCCTTTCCGGCTGACCTCCCTGCGCAGTGAAGGCCAGTTCAACTCCATCATCTATGAGGAGAAGGACAGCTATCGGGGTACGGAAACCCGCTGGTCAGTGATGATGCACAAGGACGATATCACGGAGCTGGGGCTTGGCGAGTATGCCGATATCACCTCCGATCATGGCGAGATGCGCAAAGTCCGGGTCTATCCCTTTGACCTGCCCAAGGGCTGCGTCATGGCTTACTACCCCGAGGCCAATGCCCTGACCGGCACGGCGGTCGATCCGCGCAGCCGCACGCCCTCCTTCAAATCGACACCGGTCTCGATCAGCCCGGCCTGAGCCCTATTCGAGACCCAGCGCCGCAAGTGCGCCGGGGATCCAGTCATCCGTGCCAAGATCGTAAAGCGCAAAATCGCTGAGGAAATTCCACATGCACCAGGGAATGGTGTTGGCCTCAGCGGCCATGCGCATATCCTCATACCATTCGAGCCGTTCGGACAGCGGCACACCGATATAGACGCCGCCCTCGCCCATGAAGAGCGGCACCTGCCGGTCGGCCGAGAACTGCGCGGCATCTGCAAAATCAGTCGCCATCTGCGCAAGTTCCTGCGCTGTGCCCCATTCAGTGCCGGTCGGCGGCGGGTTCTGAAGGAAGGTCGCCCCCTGGTGGGTGAAATTGAACGGGTCATAATAGTGGAATGAGGCGATGATATAGCGGTCATCCGGCCCCTGAAAATTATTGAGGAGCCCGGACAAACCGCCAAATCCATCCCCTGACAGGATCAGCGGCCGGTCGGGATTGGTCTGCCTTATGATCGGCACGACTTCGGCATTCAGCATGCCGAGCACATCCCCGCTCAACGCATCACGCGGCTCATTGATCAGCTCGAAATAAAGCCTGCCCGACTTGTTCTGGAAACGCGGCGCGATCTGCTCCCAGAGCGCTAAGAAAGCCGGGCGCTCCGCCGCGGGGTTCGAATAAAGCGGATCATAATGATGGACATTCATGATCACGGTCAGATTGCGTGCCAGCGCCTGATCAATCACTTCCTCGACTCGGTCCATCCAGACAGGATCGATTGTATAATCGGGTGCCGGGCCGGTCTTGTTATGCCACCTGATCGGAATGCGGACGATATCGAACCCGGCATCGGCGATGATATCGAAATAGCGCTCCTCGATCGTCACACCCCATGAGCCTTCGGTCGGATCGCCTTCAAGCGCATTGCCCATATTGATGCAGGTCGATCCCTCGACCATCGCCTCACTTGGTGTCCCGCTATCGCCCATATAGGGCGGCGGTGGGGGTGGAGGCGGCGCGGGCGGCGTGACGGCGACAGTGGATGAGCCGCCACCCCCTCCTCCGCAAGCGGACATAAAGAGGCCAGCGGCGATCATCCCGCAGCGCAACAAATTCGACCGGATACGCATGAGTTCCTCCCGGCATGTTCTTGTTTTACGGCAGCCTAAGGGATCAACGCGATTTTGTTAAGCGCTAACATTGGCGTCATTACTGGACTTCTTGAACCCGCCGCGCTCACGTCCTACATTAACCATGGGTCATGGCAGGGAACACATCATGAAACGTACCGCATCCGCACTCGGCAGCCTCATCCTGATCATCGCGATCGGCGCGGCCGCTATGTATATCCTTCCGCAATGGAATGTCTGGCGCGCCGACCTCGCGGGGCAAGCCGCCCTCGCCGAAGCGGAGAACGCCCGCAAGGTCCAGATCGAAGAGGCGAAAGCCCAGCTCGAATCTGCCCGCTATTATGCCGAAGCCGAAATCGAGCGCGCCAAAGGCGTGGCCGAGGCCAATGACATCATCGCCGACGGGCTCGGCGGTCCGGACGGGTATCTGCGTTATCTCTGGATCCAGAAGCTGGGCCAGAATAATCAGGACGTCATCTATATCCCGACCGAGGCAGGCATCCCGATCCTCGAAGCGGGCCGCATCCCGATGGCCACGGAATAACAGACAGAATAACAGCCTGAATTCGGGCGCACAGGATAAGTCCTGTACGCCCTTTTTTCATCAATAGTAACGGAACCAGCTGCCCCGGTGGAGTTGGGGCGGCATGGCGCCGATCCCCGCCTCTGCAAAGATCGCCCGGATCCGGCCGACAATCGTCGCAGGGACGGTGTCGTTCTTGATCCCCTCAATGTCACCCACTGACCAGCCAGCGCCGGGCAGGCGGACGATCTCGACAGTGGCAACGGGTCGACCTTTCTCCGAATACCGATAGAAATAGCTCGTCCCGTCGAGGACATCGAGGTGATAGGTCCGCACACAATTGTCGAATTCAAGCGCCAGACGCTTGAGTTCGGCAAAGCTGGTGATCGGCCGCAGATCCTCATTCCCCCGCCAAGGTGGCGCAGGAAACGGGGCATGCTGATAGTGATGCTGGACCCAGCGACGCATGATGTCTTCTTCCTCCTCCGTTTTACACTGACTGAGGGAGCGGAGGATATCTTCTTCCGTCATGTCTGGACGAATGCGCCGCACGACATCCAGCGTGAAGATCAACTCCTCGACATCCTGTGACCGTTTGAGGCGGGACATCACTTTCTCCGTGCGGAGGATCGGCGGCAGACGGTAGAGCGTTCGGATGGCCCGGCGGGAAATCGCCTTGCGTCGGCGGAGAACCTCAATCGCGTGCTCATCCTCGACCAGGGCCGCGAGCCGCCGATAGGATGCCGGCCGCCACAGCTCGCCCGATAATTTCAGGACGAGCTTCAGCACTGCCGCCGGCACGTCCGGGGCAACATCCGCCAGCACATCTTTCCGCTTACGGCTCAAAAGCCCGCGTTCAACGGCGGCAAAATGATCAGTATCCTCCGCCATCTCGCCCATCAAAGCGACGATCAGGCCGACATAGTGCCAGTCCCGGCGGCGCAGGGCGAGATAGTCGGCAAGTCGCGACGGCTCGCGCTCGAAAACGGGCACGAGATAAGGCGTCAGCCACCAGAATGGATAGGTACGGATTGTCATGCCCGCCTCCCGTGAGTGGTTCACTCCGGAAGGTCCCGCCTGCCGGAGATTCAGATATCGTTGAATGTCTGGTCGCGGAAATCGCGCATGGGTTACTCCTTCAACCCGGCAGCCAATGGCCGGGAGGCGCCAGATGGCGGAACTCCGTGCACAAGGCAAGAGGCATGCGGAAGGAAATCAGGAGCGTTGCGCCTGCGCAACAGTGAGGCTCTCGCGCCTAATTGGCGGCCAGTGAGCTGACGAATTCGGCACGGACGCGCTCGGCACCGTCCGTTTTGGCATCGCGCATAGCCGTCAGATACCAGATGAGCGCGATACAGACATCTTCCTCATCGACCTGCATACCGGAGATGAGCGCGATGTAGCGGTCTTTTTCCTCCGAGGACGGAATGGAATCAGCAACCTGCTGCCAGTCATCGGCGCGCAGCGGCTCGCGGCCCACCGGATGGTCGCGGCCTTCGGCAATAGCGGTCAGGAGCGCGGTCGACTGCTCGCCCAGCCGGTCGATCATCTCATTCATCAGCGGCGTACCAACGAACCCCATCGGCCCCTCCATCGCGTAGCGCTGGCAGGTCTGATAGCCCCATTTGGTCTGGACAAATTCATGCGCCTCGATCTGCATGTCGAGCACCGCGATCAGGGCATCGTCCGGGGCCTGATAGGCGTGGGGCGCATTCGATTTGCGGATGTTCGCTGTGAACTGGGCCGAGGCCTGTTCGATCTCAACCGCGCTCGCCCCGGCTTCGGTTTTCTCCAGCACCATGTCGAGAAGCTGGCCATATTCGTCGGGGAAGTTCTTCTGGATATTTCGGAAGGCCGCGGCATCCGCCGTGTCGGCGCTGGCAAGCTCAGCCTCGAGCTGTTCGCGCGCGGTTTTGGGTTTGTCCGCTTCCTCGCGCGGACCGCCATTGAGAAAGTAGCCGGCCGTAAAGGCGATGACGACGAGGGCTATGACCCCTGCCCCGGCGATGATTTTCTTGTTCATTTTGCGCCCCTCGCGATCAGCCGCAGATGGTGCGCGTGCCGGTTGATGGGGTCAAGAGAGCCCCGCGCGGCGGCTATTATTACGCCCAGCTCGACACAGGTGAGATCGTCATGGTCGCCATTGCCAGCCAGCTGATTACCGAGTTCCTCGACTAATCCTCCCCTTGCTGGCGAGGCATGAAAGCCGGTCTGCTCCCCCTCGCAGGCCGGCTTTTTCGTGGGCGAGGACGGGTGGTGAGACTAAATCGGCTGACGGCCCTGCCGCTCATTTGTTCTCTTAATAGCGCCGTCATCCCGCGGCTTGACCGCGGGACCCAGGAAGCAATGGGGTAAAAAAAAAGGGATGAGCGGGTGGTGGACATTGGTCAGATGACGGATAGCTACTACCCTCCTACCCGTTCACCTCACACCAATCCGCCACACGGAGCCAGCCCCGGATCATCTCCCAGCCGCTGGCATCAGGGCCGAGAAGATCCGGCGCATTCTCCCGCAAATGCCGGTAGAAGCCGAGCGGCGCGTCGGACGCCCCGCTCTCTTCCGTCTCCGGAGGGTTAACGGCCCGCCAGCGTGCAAACTCGTTCATCACGAGCGGGCGGGCATCCCCGGCCATCATCCGCGGCCTGCCTCCATGACGGCTTTTTTCTGTTTCCAGTTATCGAACTGGGCCCAGACGCCCTCATCGCCGTGCCATTCGCCTTGCGTTGCGCCTTTGGAATATTCCGTGGCCCGCGCTTCGAAGAAGTTAGCGTGCTCAACCCCGTTGAGGATCTCGCGCAGCCAGGGAAGCGGGTGCTTGTCAATGCCGTAAACGGTCGGCAGGCCAAGCTGGCCCAAACGCCAGTCCGCGATATGGCGGATATAGGTCTTGATGTCGTCCGGCGTCATGCCGGGCACCTCACCCATCTCGAACGCCAGATCGATGAACTTGTCCTCCATCGACACTACCGTCTTGCAGCAATCGACGATATCGTCCGCAACGGCAGGTGTCAGGCAGCCGGTTTCTTTGGTGAATTCATGGAACAGGCGGATCATCCCCTCACAGTGAAGACTTTCATCGCGCACCGACCAAGAGACGATCTGGCCCATGCCCTTCATCTTGTTCTGGCGCGGGAAATTCATCAGCATGGCGAAGGAAGCAAAAAGCTGGAGCCCTTCGGTGAAGCCGCCGAACATGGCGACCGTGCGGGCAATGTCTGCCTCGGTGTCGACGCCGAATTCCTGCATGTAGTTATGTTTGTCCGCCATCGCCTCATATTCCATGAAGGCGGAGAATTCGGATTCCGGCATGCCGATAGTTTCAAGCAGAAGCGCATAGGCCGCGATATGGATCGTCTCCATATTCGAGAAGGCCGACAGCATCATCTTGATCTCGGTCGGTTTGAAGACGCGGGAATAGCGCTCCATGTAATTGTCGTTCACCTCGACATCCGACTGAGTGAAGAAGCGGAAAATCTGTGTCAGGAGGTTCCGCTCATTATCGGTCAGGGTGTTCGCCCAATCCTTGCAGTCCTCGCCGAGGGGCACTTCTTCCGGCATCCAGTGCACCTGCTGCTGCTTTTTCCAGTAATCATACGCCCACGGATAACGAAACGGCTTGTAGCTGTGCGAAGGCGTCAGAAGGCCGGGCAGGTTCATGGCTTTATCGTCGAACATCGGATGATCACTCACTGGTCAGTTGAAAGGCGGATCGGTTGTAGCGTGGCAAACAGGTGACGCGATTCGGCACGCCCCCAACAGGCTCCACTATATCTTGTATGGTTAACGCGCGATATGCCGCAATTTCCACAAAATCTGGGTTAGTCGAATTTATTGCCACCCACACGCTTTGGTGGTAATTTTTTGACCACCTGGGAGGGCATGAGATGAATTGGTTTATGATTGAGCGCTGGCTCGGCAGGGGTCTCTGGATCTTCTTGGCTGTCGTGTCGGTGAAACTTTTCCTTGTCCCGAAAATCACCGGCGTCAGTCCGGTCGGCGGCTATTCCGATACGCTGCTCTTCTTCTCTTCCATTGCTGTGATCTCCCTCTTCGTCTCGCTCATCACCTTGAGGTGATAAAACTGGCGAGCGGCGCCTCCACGCCGTAACCTCTGGCCGGTCCGCAGCGAAAAGGCCGGTATGACCAGATTTTTTGCCCTCCCGCTCATCCTTCTTTGTGCCCTCGCCGCCTGTGGTGGCAGCAAAGGAGGGAGCGCTGCCGAAAAGGCGCCTGATCTCATGGACGTGCCCGAAGACGCGAGCACCCTCGTCGTCGCGGGCGGCTGTTTCTGGTGTGTGGAAAAAGATTTCGAAGCGCGGGCCGATGTCTATGAGGCGGTTTCAGGCTTTGCCGGCGGGGATAAGCGCGACGCGACCTATCGTGACCATGAAGGCCATCGCGAAGCGGTCGAGGTCTATTATGACGCAAGCCAGACGAGCTTTGCGGAGCTGATCTACTTCTTCTTGCGCACCATCGATGTGACCGATGCTGGTGGTCAATTCTGTGACCGCGGCCACGCCTATACGACCGCCATCTATTATAAGAGTGAGGCAGAACGCGCCGCTGCCGAGGCCGCTATTGCCGAAGCCGAAAAGCTCTTGGGCAAGGAAATTGCGACCCGCGTCGAGCCCCTGCCCTTTTTTGTCGCCGCCGAGGACTACCACCAGGATTACTACAAGAGCGACGAGCAGATTCTGACCCGTTATGGCCGCCTGCCGAAATCCGAGGCCTATAAGCGCTATCGCAAAGGTTGTGGCCGGGATGCCCGTGTCCGCGCTGTCTGGGGCGACGAAGCCGCTACACATTAAGGGCTTTTCCCCTTTTGTGGAAAAATAGTTCCCTTTATGTTCTCTTTCATGCTAAATGAGAACATACCAGAAACATGGGAGCAGTCAGATGGCGGATCTTGCAGAAAACAGGCTGGCGGAATGCCTTGAGCGGGCAGCCCGAGGCGAAGCGCGATTTGTACGCGGCGCCCGGCTGGGGCCACATATGGTGGATTTCTTCTGCATGGAGGCCCGACTCGTCGTCGAGCTGGATTGCGCGCCCCTGCGCACTGAATCTGCGCGGACGGCTCACCGCCTTCGGTTACGCTCTTTGGAGCAGCGCGGTTACCGGGTGCTGCGGTTCTGGGCCGATCATGTCGAAGCCGCGCCAGCCAGTGTGGAACGGCTCGTCCGCCAGGCGCTGGGGCGGGGGCGCCGCCCTCTTCGCCACGCAACACCAGCACCGATGCCTATCGCGGCATAAGCTGCGATACAAAGAAGCAGCGATACCGGAGTATCGCCGCTTCCTATTATTTACATGTTGGATCTTGTGACAGCTGCCCTGTTAGCTTTTTAGCCTTTTGCCGACGTCAATTCCCGATCGAGGAGATCGACGGCTTTGCCCAGATGTTCCGCGATTCCGTCCAGCCCCTTTTGACGGCACCACACTTCCAAGCTGATAAGTCTCGGCGCGAGGCTCATGAGCTCAGTCTCTCTCCCCATCTGACTGGCGCTGTCTTTCACTTCCTCTTTTTCAGGCCCCTCATCAGGGGGTGAAGACATGCCCGCTCCTCCTAGGTTGCGAAGCAGACGCAATACCAGTTATCCGCTAATACAACAACCATAGATACCCATATAATGCATCACTCGCGCGAACATAGTTATCCCCCCTTATTGACAGCGCAAAGGGGCTTCACCAGTCTCCGGACACCAGACACCCACCCAAAGGTATTCCCCGTTCATGCAGGTTGTGATCGTCGAATCGCCATCCAAGGCGAAGACCATCAACAAGTATTTAGGTAAGGACTACAAGGTCCTGGCCTCCTATGGTCACATCCGTGACCTGCCGTCCAAGAATGGCTCCGTCGATCCTGACGAAGATTTCTCGATGGTATGGGAGAGCGATTCGAGGTCCAAGCAGCACGTCTCGGACATCCTTGATGCGGTCAAGGCGGCCGACGGCGTCATCCTCGCCACCGACCCCGATCGCGAAGGCGAAGCGATCTCCTGGCACCTTCTCGAAGTCCTGCAAAAGCGCAAGGTTCTCAAAGACAAGCCCGTCAAACGAGTTGCATTTAACGCCATCACCAAACGCGCCGTCGAAGAAGCGATGGCTGAGCCTCGCGATATCGACCAGCATCTGGTTGATGCCTATCTGGCACGCCGCGCGCTCGACTATCTCGTCGGCTTCACGCTCTCACCCGTCCTGTGGCGCAAGCTGCCCGGCGCCCGGTCCGCCGGCCGGGTCCAGTCGGTCGCCCTGCGGCTGATCTGCGAGCGCGAGCTCGAAATCGAAAAATTCGTCCCCGAAGAGTTCTGGACCCTCGAGGCGCAAGTCACTTCCGGGGGAAGTGATCCGTTCACGGCACGCCTGACCCGGCTTGACGGCGAGAAGCTCGAGAAATTCTCGCTGACCTCCGAAGCCGATGGGGCACGCGCGAAAGCCGCCGTCGAAGGCGCAAGCTTCACCATCGGTTCGGTTGAGGCAAAACCGACCAAGCGTAATCCAGCCGCGCCCTTCACTACGTCGACCCTGCAGCAGGAAGCTTCGCGCAAGCTTGGGTTTAATGCCCGCCGGACGATGCAGACCGCCCAGCGGCTCTATGAAGGGATCACGATCGGCGGGGAGACAACTGGCCTCATCACCTATATGCGGACCGACGGCATCGACATGGCGCCCGAGGCCGTCATGGCCTGCCGCGACGAGATCAAATCCGCGTATGGCGAGAATTATGTGCCGTCCTCGCCGCGCATGTATAAATCAAAACAGAAGAATGCGCAGGAAGCTCATGAATGTATCCGGCCGACCGACTTTCGTCGGCACCCGGACAGCCTCAAGGGCCTCGATCAGGATCAATACCGGCTATACGATCTGATCTGGAAACGCGCCATGGCCTGCCAGATGGAGGCCGCCCGGCTCGAGCAGACAACTATTGATGTCGAAAGTACCGACAAACAGGTCGCCCTTCGCGCGACCGGCTCGGTCATCACTTTTGACGGTTTCCTCAAGCTCTATCAGGAAGGCCGCGACGATGATGATGACGAGAATTCAAGCCGCCTTCCCAAGGTAAGTCAGGGCGCTGGCGCGGATGTTAAAGATCCGTCCCCGGATCAGCATTTCACGCAACCACCGCCCCGCTTTACTGAAGCAAGTCTCGTAAAACGGCTTGAGGAATTGGGTATTGGCCGACCTTCGACCTATGCATCGATCATCTCGACGCTACAGGACCGGACCTATGTCACGATGGACAAGAACCGGTTCATTCCCGACGACAAGGGCCGGATTGTTACCGCCTTCCTAGAGAATTTCTTCGGCCGATATGTCGAATATGACTTCACGGCAAATCTGGAAGAAACGCTCGACGAGATTTCCAACGGCGATGTTCAGTGGAAAGCATTTCTTCGGGAATTCTGGAATCAGTTCAACGCAAACGTTGAGGAGATGAAGCCTCTCCGCATCACTGAAGTTCTCGATGCCCTTAACGAGGCTCTCGGCCCGCACATTTTTCCCGAACGCGAAGATGGCAAGCCGGCGAGAGAATGTCCGCTTTGTGCGGAAGGTGAGCTGTCCCTCAAAGTTGGCCGTCAGGGCGCTTTCGTCGGTTGCTCACGCTATCCAGATTGCAAATATACCCGCTCACTCGGTCAGTCAGGTGACGAGCCCGACGCATTTGAAGACAAGCAGCTTGGCGTTGATCCGGATACGTCCCTTCCTGTCTGGCTGAAAACCGGCCGGTTCGGCCCCTATGTTCAGCTTGGCGAAGAAGACCCCGAGTCCAAGGAGAAACCCAAACGCGCCTCGATCCCAAAGACATGGGAAGCAGCTTCCCTCGATTTCGACGGGGCGATGAAGCTCCTCAACCTGCCGCGCGATGTCGGTCCGCACCCGGAAGATGGCGAGACCATAACCGCTGCGATCGGCCGCTATGGCCCCTATATCCGGCATGGCAAGACTTCCGCCAGCCTTGAAACCGTCGAGGATGTCTTTGAGATCGGTATCAACCGCGCCGTCTCGGTGCTCGAAGACAAGAAAAAGAACCCGGGCCGTGGCCGGGGTTCCGCCGCCAAGGCGAAACGAGAGCTTGGCAATCACCCGGTCACGGGCGAGCCCATCGGAGTCTTTGACGGCCGTTTTGGCCCCTATGTGAAGCACGAGAAGACCAATGCGACGATCCCCGCCGGGGTCGATCCTGACGAGATCACGCTTGATCATGCGGTCGAGCTGATCACCGCGCGCGAAGCGAAAGTCGCGGCCAAGAAGGGCACCAAGAAAAAGGCGACCAAGAAGAAGGCCACGAAAAAGAAAGCCGCCAAGAAAAAAACAGCCAAAAAGGCGACGAAGAAAGCCGCCAAAAAGGCTACCAAGAAAGCGGAATCATAAGTCGGAGGGCGCTGAGGCTCCCTCCTCTTATCCCTTATAGCTTCCGCGCAATCTTGATCGATGCCTGGAACTCGCCATGATCAGGATAATGAGCAACTTCCGTCACGACATAGCGTTCCCAGCCGCCCTGATCATTTTTGAAGGCGACCTGCTCTCCCATGCGCGGCAGCGCCTCGAATGGCAGGGTTTCCTTGTAATCGGGGCCGAAAACTTCGATTTCGATGGTCATTGCCTGCTCGCTCCTGATCGACTGCACCAATCTTGAGCCGATCCCGACCGTTCCGAAAAGTCTTCTCTGCACAAGGAATTTTGATATGCCCCTCACGCTTTACGGCCTCAAAAACTGTGACACCTGCAAGAAGGCACTCAAAGCCTTGGGCGATCAGGATGTCCATTTTGTCGACATCCGAGCCGAGGCGGACCTTGAGGAAAAAGTCCCTGCCTGGCTGAAGGCCGCAGGCGCGGAGTCGCTGGTCAACAAACGCTCGACGACATGGCGGCAGCTTTCCGATGCTGAGAAGGCCGCGGGCGAAAGCGGGGATGCGGCAGACCTACTGATCGCCCATCCGACGCTGATCAAACGTCCAGTGATCGAAGCGGACAAGGCGGTTCATGTCGGCTGGACACCCGCCATCTCAAAAGCATTGTTGGGTGAGTAGCTCTCACTGGCTTAAATGCTTGAAGGTAACTGGCCTCAGGCTTAGCACCATTCTTGGGACAACATTCTCTATTCCTGAATGTTGAGAGAGAGGAGCTTTGATTATGGCCTTGAAATGGATTCTGGCTGGCAGCGCAGGCATTGCCGCTCTGACCGGTGTGACGCTGAATGTCGAATGGCAACCGCAAGATGACGGTGTCTCGTTCATTCCGCCGATTGCTTTCAGCTCAGCCCTTTGTGGCGGCAAGGATGGCTTGGCTGCTCGCCGTCAGTTTTTCGTCAGCGCGGCGGCTGCATATGCGGCAGCTCTTCCGGAGGTCACGTCAGACGGCTCTATTTCCGATGAGACCCTGAGCCGTCTGGGGTTTGAGATTACGACATCGAGCCCGGAAGCGCAGCTCTGGTTTGATCGTGGCATGGCGCTTGTCTACGGGTTCAATCACGAGGCCGCCGCAACAGCATTCCGAAAAGCTCAGACAGCTGATCCTGATTGCGCCATGTGTTTCTGGGCAGAAGGGCTCGCATACGGCCCCAATATCAATCTGCCTATGGATGAAATTGCCGGCGCAAAGGCCATTGCAGCAACGCAAAAAGCCGCTGAACTCTCCGGCAATGCATCAGAGCGCGAGCGTGCATTAATCGATGCCCTGATGAAGCGTTATTCGGACGATCCAGAAGCGGATCGCGGCGCGCTTGATCTGGCATTTGCCGAGGCTATGGATGAAGTCGCTCTTCTCTACCCGGAAGATAACGTCATTGCCGTTATTGCGGCGGAAGCCAATATGGACACGCAAGCCTGGGATTACTGGGAGGTCGATGGCCTGACGCCAAAAGGACGTTCCGCACGCACACTCTCTCTCCTCGAAGGCATTCTGGCCCGTAAACCTGATTACGCCCCTGCCATTCATTTATATATCCACCTGACAGAGGCATCCAATAACCCCTACAGAGCCGTTCCTTATGCGGATGAATTGGCTGCCCTTGCGCCAGAACTTGGTCACTTGGTTCATATGCCCGCACATACCTATTACCGTGTGGGAGACTGGAAGAAATCGATTTCACACAATATCGCGGCTGTCGCTGCGGATGAAGCATTTCTCGCCAACAATGAAGCGAGCGTGATTTATGAGTATGGTTATTACACGCACAATCTGCACTTCCTGCTGACTTCTGCCCAGACAGGGGGTGACAGCGAGACGGCGCTTGCGCTCGCGAAGAAGCTCGATGAAAAACTGCCCCTCGAAATGGCAACGAGCGCACCCTGGATCCAGCCAGTGAAAGCTGCCCCCTATTACACGATGGCGCAGTTTGGCGCACCTGGTGACGTACTCGCGATGGAAGATCCGGGTGATGATATTCCGTTCCTGAAAGCCGCCTGGCACTATGCAAGAGGTGAAGCGCTGGCCAGCATGGCCCGCACCGACGATGCACGCGCAGAGGCTGCCGCGATTGCAAGCATTGCCGCAAATACCGATTTCAGTGAACTGATCGGTGGCGGCGTTCCCGCGGATGGCGTCCTTGAAGTCAGCCGCCTGACGATTCTTGCGCGCGCGGCCGCAGCGGAAGGCGATTATGAAACCGCCGTTGAGGCGATGGAGCGCGCCGTCATTCTGCAGGACGGCTTTCCTTACATGGAGCCGCCCTTCTGGTATTATCCTTCGAAACAGACTCTGGCGGCAATGGTTCTCCTGACCGGAGATCACGACCGGGCTCGCCAGCTCTTCCATGAAACGCTCGTTCAGTCTCCCAATAATGCGTGGGCATTATTCGGCCTTGCTGAGGCCTATCGACGCGAAGGTGAGCGGTCTGGCGCAAAGCTTGCCGACAAGCTTTTCAAAGACGCCTGGCTTGGAGAACGCGGGACCAGACCGAAATTGATGCATCTCTGATCGAGCGCATGATCTCCTTCTTGCGTCGAGGCCCGAACAGCGCTCGCATATGCTTATGCGTCTTTTTAGCCTGACCATCATTGCGTGCCTTACGGCTGGCTGCACTCTTCTGAAGCCGGTGCCCGGCTGGCAGCCAGAACGCCCCGTTGTCATCGGGTCGACCAGCTATGACTGGAGCGTGCCGCTCCTGACTGATGCGGTGGTGGACACGATCGACTTTGAAGGTGGCGCCATCATCCGTGTGGAACCCAAGCTGGAGAAGACATCGATCCTGTTTGCAGGACCTCAAGGACGATATGTTGTTGAGATCGAGACCGTCGCGCCGAACACATCTACCGTCACGCTTGGCTACCCGCAGGATTCAATAGGCGCGACGCCGGAAATCGCCGACGGGTTTTTCGCATCGCTCGAGAAACGCCTCGGCATGGTGAACTAGTCGAGTAGCAACCGGCGGATCGCCGCCAGTTCCGTCTCGAATGCTTCCGTGCCCGGAGAGACAAGCTCGACATGCCCGCCAGGCACCTCAACGAAATGTGCTTCATCCCCTGAAAGGTCAGCCTTCAATGTCCATTGCTCGCCCAGAATGGACGGCGCGATGCGATCCCGCGCACCATTGATGCTGACCTGAATCGTGCCGAGCGGCAGGAGATTGACTGGTGAGGTTTCGGAGAACCCGTTCGGGCCTTCAAGCCTGTCCTTGATATCGGCAAGGCAGGATTTGAGGGTCAGCGGTTCGGACGCTTCAAGATCGGCAAGCCCGCCGGAATTAACGACACCGTAGAGGCGTGCAGGATCTTCCGTGTAAAGCGCGCTTGATGACGGCAGGCGATGCCGCCCCGCCGCCCAGATCGCCAGATGACCACCCGCCGAGTGACCAAATGCAACGATTTTTGACGTATCAAGACCGAATTCGCCCCCGCGCTCCATCAGCGCATCGGCGGCGCGCCCGACATCGAGGAAAGTGCCGGGATAGCCGCCCCCCTCCTCATCGACGCCACGATATTCGATGTTCCAGACTGCAATTCCCGCTGCACGCAGGGCTTCGGCCGAGTAATTCATCAGAGTACGGTCGGCGATGGCCTTCTGCCAGCAGCCGCCATGGATCATCAGGACAACCGGGTGTGGTCCCTCGCCCTCCGGCAGCCAGAGATCGACAATATCGGTGTCGCCGTCGCCAATCCGTATAGATTGCGTCGGTGCAGGCAATGGGCGACCCAGAAGGTCCGGCCAGCTCATCAATGGCGCATCATCGCGCAAATCGGCTTGCGGTGGGCTGATCACTGGCGGCACGCCTGCATGAGCAGAAACGACGAGCAAGAGCGGCAGGAGAGCCGAGCCAAGGATACGCCTCACGCCTTGCGCCGTCCGAATTTGATCAGCAGCCAGAGGACAAGGATCGAAGCCGCCGCAAAGCCGATCTGGATAAGAAGACTGCCGCCTGCATCCCCTCTGCCGCCCGCATCGATCGAGGAGGTGCCCACTCGCTCACCACCGGCGGTGCCCGTATCGGCGCCGGAAAGATTCGCGATCAGCCCGCTCCATTTATCCGCAAGATCGGCGATAGCGGCGAGCGCCATATTACCGCCCGAGCGCAACAGCGCATCGGTATCAACCCCCATATGGTCTTTGAGAATATCGAGCGAGGTCAACCCCAGCGTGCCGAGCGCAGCCAGCAGCATGAAAAGCCGGACGATGAAAGAAAACATGGGACGCCTCCCGTTGTGACGCCTTAAGAGTCGCATCCGGACGGGCGCGCGTCAATCGTGACCCGGCCCCCGCGACCCTGTAAGGCGGTCTGATGACGACGAGTTTCCCCTCCTCTTTTGACGATTGTGTGGCACGCGACCGGGACGACCCTTTGGCCGAGCGGCGCGATCTTTTCGCATTGCCTGATGGGCTTCTTTATCTAGACGGTCATTCGTTGGGCCCGGCGACGCACAAGGCGCTGGCCCGGCTGGAACAGGCAGCAAAAGACGAATGGGCCCAAGGGCTTATCAGGTCGTGGAATGATGCGGGCTGGATCGATCTTGCACGGGACACCGGCGCCCGGATCGCAAGGCTGATCGGCGCCGGACCGGACGAAGTGCTGGTCTGCGATTCGGTCTCGACCAATCTCTTCAAGCTCGCCGCTGCTGCGCGGGACCTATCGGCCTCCCCCACTCTGATTATCGAGGAGGACGAGTTCCCGACGGACCAGTATATCGCCGAGGGGCTTGCGCAACTAACGAAGTCCAATTTGCTTCGTGTACGGCCCGATGAGGGGCTCCAGCGGCTGGCCGAGACCGGCGGGATCCTGATCCGCAGTGCAGTCAATTACCGAACCGCAGCGGTTGCAGATATGAAGGAGGCTGAAAAGGTCGCGGACCTTTCCGGCGGGGTGATCGTCTGGGATCTCAGCCATGCGACGGGGGTTCTGGCGCTAGATATGTCGATTGCGCGACTGGCGGCAGGGTGTACGTATAAATATCTCAATGGCGGCCCCGGCGCACCCGCCTTTATTTATGTGCGGCAGGATGTGGCGAACCGGATCACAAGTCCGCTCCCCGGCTGGATGGGACATAAATCCCCATTCAACTTTGCCAGTCATTATGAGCCGGCAGACGGCGTCGCCCGCTTTGCAAATGGCACACCGCCTATCCTGTCGCTTTCAGCGCTCGCAGCTGCGCTTGATGCGTTTGAAGGGATCACACCCGCAGAGCTTGAAGCGAAAGCCAGAGCTTTGGGAGACTTCTGCCTGTCGCTGGCGGAAAAGATCGGCCTACAGAGCAGCTCACCTGCCATAAGCACGCGCCGGGGCGGTCATGTCACGCTTCATCATGAAAATGGCTATGCCATCATTCAGGCACTTATCGCTCGCGGGATCATCGGTGATTTTCGGTCACCCGATGCCATGCGGTTCGGGTTTTCTCCCCTTTATACAGGCTTTGCGGATGTCTGGCGCGCCATGGACGCGCTCGGAGATGTGCTGAAGACCGGAGAATGGGACAGCCCCACCTTCCTCGCGCGCGCAAAAGTGACGTAATTGCGGCCTACGGAACTGTTAGCATCACCGCGCGGAACGGCAGCCGCGACTTCACGTTTTCTTCTTGTTGACAGACATGGAGGCGAACGATGTTCGACCGGAGAATACTGCTTGTGACCGCGGCGTCGCTTTCCCTTGCCGCATGTGGCGATAACGCTTCGACCGAGGCCGACTTTGCTGAGAATGATGTCGAGGACCAGAAGGCCCCGACCGAGGATATGACGGCGGTAGAACCCGCCTTTGTCCGTGCCGACAGCATCGATATCGAGGACCAGCTTGATGGCGCGACGAGTTCGGAAGACCTCTTCGAAGACGATCATCCCGTTATGCTTGCCTATGTGCGGGATACGGATGATGTCGAAGAACTGGTCAATGAGAAATTCGAGGAAGCCGACCGTGACGGCAATGGCGAACTCGATGATCGCGAATATCTGACCGTCGCCGTGGCCCTTGGCCAGTCTTATACGGAGCCAACTGTACCGCTGGTACCGATGGATGAAACGGGTGATGTGACGGATGAAACCGAGACGGCCGAAGCCGATACGGAAGAAGCCGAAGCTGAACCCGTCTCCGTCGAAGGCTGGCGCGTCGCCAGCCACACCGAATTCCGCGATGCCGTTGCCGGTGAAAACGAAGCTGTTGAACGCAGCGAGCTTCGCGAGGCCCTGATGGCCCGGTTCGAAGCGGCGGATACGGATGACAGTGGCGCCCTTGATGAAGAAGAGTTCGAGATGTTCTCCTTCTACGCCCGAGCGGTGCCGAGTTCGGTCTAAGCCCTGAATGCCCCCTTAAAGGCGAGGCCCAGAGCCTCGCCTTTTTCATATTGCGATCCCTCCCCGTCTGCCGCAAATCCGGGAGATGATCGGCTTCCTCAAGCAGAATTTCCGCTGGATTGCTGGCGGCGCCTTGCTGACCTTCGCGTCGAGCTTCGGGCAGACCTTTTTCGTCTCAGGGGCCAGTGCCGAATGGCGGGCGCTCTTTGGGCTGAGTGATGGCCAGTTCGGCACGCTATACATGATTGCGACGCTGTGCAGCGCACTGTCGTTGCCCTTTATCGGCCGACTGGTCGATGTCTGGCCTGAGCACAAGGTCATCATGCTGACCATCCCGGTGCTGGCCTTTGCCTGTCTGCTCGCCGCCTATGCGCCCAACGTGCTGGTCCTGGGGTTTGCGATCTATCTATTGCGGCTCTTTGGCCAGGGGATGATGAGCCATATCGCGATCACCGCGACGGGACGGTGGTTTGCCGCCCAGCGCGGGCGCGCCATGTCGCTGGTCGTGCTCGGCCATCAGGGCGGCGAAGCGATCCTCCCGTCCCTTTACGTGGCGATCTCACTGGCAGCCGGATGGCAGATGGCGTGGACACTTGGCGCAGGCGCGCTCCTGCTTATTGCCCTGCCAATCGCGGTCACCGCTTTCCGGGTACCGCGAACGCCGCGAGGACATGCGCCGGAGATCGAGACCGAGGCCCGCAACTGGACTCGCGCGGAAGCCTTACGCGACCCGATCTTCTGGGTCCTTTTAATGGGTGTCCTTGCCCCGCCCTTTATCGGCACAACGATTTTCTTCCATCAGGATTACCTGACCGCTTATCGCGGCTGGCCGGCCGCCCTTTTTGCGACGGGCTTTACCGCCATGGCACTGACGACAGTCTGTTTCGCGCTTATCTGTGGGGCGTTGATCGATCGCTTCGGGGCAAGGCGCATCCTGCCGTTCTTCCTGATCCCCCTGTCGAGCGCGTGTTTCTCTGCCTCAGTGATCGAAAGCGGGACCGGGCTTTATGTCTTCATGATCCTGCTGGGGGTCAGTTACGGCTTCTCCTCGACCCTGTTCGGTAGTCTGTGGCCGGAGATTTACGGCACGAAACATTTAGGCGCGATCCGCTCGGTGATGATGCCCTTCATGGTCTTTGCGACCGCCGCAGGCCCCGGCATCACCGGCACGCTGATTGATCGCGGCGTCTCGCTGCCAACCCAACTGTTAGCGATGGGCAGTTATTGCCTCATCGCCTGCGTGATCATGGGGTTTGCCTCATGGCGCCTGCGTCACAGGTAAGAACGCTCAGTCGCCGTCCTTTTTGACAACCGCTGCCTCGATCTTCGAGACCTTGTTGTATTGTGCGAAGAGTACGATCCACAGCTCGCATGTGACACGCCAAACCAGCACGCCGACAACATAGCCGAAACAGGTCAATAGCAGACCAGAAAATCCTGCCCCGAAACTTAGCCGGAACGCCGCCAGCGCTGCGAACAAGGACCCCAAAGCACCGAGCGTGATGAAGATAAGTCCGATGTAATACAAAAGTTTGATGAGCCCTTCGCCCATCAGCTTGTCGAAACTCAGCAGCTTACCGATCATGACAAAAACTCCCTCTAAAGCCGTCAGCTCTAGAGGGAGTCGTTTCGATTACAAAAAGAGGAAATCCGTAAAACCGATCAGTCGTCGATCTTGCGGAAACTCTTGATCTTTGTCGGATTCTTGGGCGGCTCGCCCTTATGGATCGCGTGAACAGCATCCATGCCTTCGACCACACGGCCCCAGGCAGTATACTGATTATCAAGGAAGGTCGCATCATCAATGCAGATGAAGAACTGGCTCGACGCCGAGTTCGGATCCTGCGCGCGCGCCATAGAGCAGACGCCCTCGACATGCGGGGTGTCGTTGAATTCAGCCGGAATGTTCTCATCCGCGCCGCCCATGCCATTGCCGTCCGGGCAACCGCCCTGGGCCATGAAGCCGTCAATGACGCGGTGGAAAGTCAGGCCGTCATAGAAGCCGTCTTCTGCAAGACGTGCGATCTGTTCAACGTGTTTCGGCGCCTTGTCATCGAACGCCTCGATGATCACGTCGCCGGTTTCAAGTTCAAGTTTGAGTTTGGTCATTCTGTGAGTTCGCCATTGATTCGGATGGGCACGTCGATACCGCAAGCCTCTCGGACATAGCCATTCGACGTCACGCGAAGGCTGGTCGTGAGATACTTCTCGAAGGTATCGGACGCAGGGTTTAGATATTCGACTGTCTGCTGTTCCGCCGCTGGCAATTGCCGCATCATCCGCATCCGGACGATAGGTGTCGGCCGTACAGGCGGCTCACCACGCGAGATCCGCTTAGCATGCTGGAAGCCGCTGACGACTTTGCCCCAGACCGTATAGCCCTGATCCAGCGAGCCGCGGCGGTCGCCATACATGATGAAGAACTGGCTGTTCGCGCTGTTCGGTGATTGCGCGCGCGCCATAGACATGACGCCCTGACAATGGAGGCCCCAAAGGGCGTAGACGTCATTATTGAGGAATTTCGGCAGAGTCGGCGGCTGGGTGCCAACCGGAACAACGCCGACAAAACCGATCTGTGCGGCGCGGTCATCCCGGCCGATAATCGCGACGTTCGAAACATGCGCTGCATCCTGCGCAAATTCGCCGGCAATGTCCGGCAGCTCAGAGCCGCCTGTGCCGGTGCCCGTCGGATCCCCGCCTTGCGCCATGAAGCCGTCAATCACGCGGTGGAAGATCGTGCCGTTGTAGAAGCCCTGGCTGGTCAAAGTGCGAACGCGCTCAATATGGTTTGGCGCCAGCTCCGGCTGCATCGCGATGATCATCGGCCCCGAAGGCAGGTCCATCACGACCAGATTGTCGGGATTGATGGTGATCCAGTCGCTCTGCGGCGCCTGTTCGACCATCTCACGCAGGGATTGCTGGGGCGTATTTGATTGCGCCACCGAAACGGCCGGCAGGAAAGCCATAAGGGCGGCAGCGCCAGCCATGGCCATAAGCTTATTTCTCGACAAGGGATGCCCTTTCGTCCTGATCAGGAAGTGGGATAGCGGATTGGACGCGCGGCGCAAAGACGCTGCGTCCTAAATCGTTGGAGAGGCAAAAATACCGATTCTGGCTCGGATTAGATAGCGAGGTCGCCGCAGGGTCCGGTATCCGCCAGCAGATCGCCCGCCGCTTTGTCATTCCGGTCTTCCCAATCAAGGAGGACGACGAATGGGATTGCTGGATGGAAGAACGGTCATCATCACGGGCGCAAGTTCGGGCGTCGGTGAAGCCGCCGCGTATCTTTTCGCAAATGAAGGCGCGAATGTCGTTCTGACCGCGCGGCGGGCCACACGGCTCGAAGAGATCTGCGGGCGGATCGCGGACCAGGGCGGCAAAGCAAGCTTCATCGCCGGCGATCTCACCGATGCGGCGCTGCATAAGGCGCTGGTCGTGGAAGCTGTCCACCGGTTCGGCGGGCTTGATGCGGCCTTTAACAATGCAGGCGATCTTGGCGCCCTCGCCCCGACGGCTGAGCTAACCGACCAGGGATGGCGCGAGACGATTGAGCTCAATCTGACAGGGCATTTTCTTGCCGCGCGGGCGCAGATCCCGGCCCTGCTTGAAAGCGGGCATGGCTCGCTGATCTTCACGTCGAGCTTTGTCGGCCCCGAGGTCGGGTTTCCTTCCATGGCCGCCTATGCCGCCGCGAAAGCAGGACTTGTCGGGCTGATGCGCGTGATTTCCTCCGAATACGCCCCAATGGGCTTGCGCGCCAATGCGATCCTTTCGGGCGGCATCGATACGCCGATGGGCCGGGAGTCTGCGAACAGCCCGGAGGCTATGGATTACGTGAAGAACCTGCACGCGCTTAAGCGGATCGCTGCGCCTGAAGAGATTGCGAATGCCGCGCTTTATCTGGCCTCGGATCTGTCGAGTTTCGTGACCGGCACGGCCCACTCGGTCGAAGGCGGGGTCACGACCAGCCGGACATGATCAGCGGCCGACTTTCTTGAGGAGTTTCGGGACCACCGTGTCGGGCACGAAGGAAGAGATATCCCCGCCGAGCCGGGCGATTTCCTTGACCAGTTTCGAGGCAATCGCCTGGTAGCGGGCATCCGCCATCAGAAAGACGGTCTCGATTTCCTCATTCAGAAATGAGTTCATGCCGACCATCTGGAATTCATATTCGAAGTCGGAAACCGCCCGTAAGCCTCGGATGATGACATCGGCCTTACAGTCCTCCGCGAAGCTCATCAGCAGATCATCGAAGGGTTTGACGACGATGTTGGCACGCTGGCCCTCATCCATGCCGTCAAGCGCTTCCTTGATCATCTCGACCCGCTCATCGAGGTCGAAGAGCGGTCCTTTGTCCTCATTGATCGCGACCCCGATGATCAACGTATCGACGAGCTTCACCGCCCGGCGGATAATATCCGTATGCCCCAGCGTGATCGGGTCAAACGTGCCAGGATAGAGGCCGGTGAGTGAGGTCATATCGGATCTCTTGAGATGGCTGCATCATAAGTAGAAGATGAAACCTTCAACGCCTCACCTCCGTCACTTACAATGAGATACTCCTTAGGCACATTATTTAACACAAGCAATGCAGGGATGTAGGCATCCCTCAGAATGCGCCGTAATTTGTTCACGCTATTACCGTTATTTGAAACAAAGTCCATGCTCGTGGGGTCTTCAATAGTCAACAGTTCCTTCACCTTATCTACCGCTCTCCCATAGTCATCTGCTATTTCCGAAGATATCACAGGAAACAATAAGAACTGTCGACGACCTAAAAGTGACCGCGCGTCACTCACCTTATTAGTCACTTCCTTCCGAGCTTCAGGGGAGTCTTCAGACTCCTGAAAAACATTTAGAGACTGGAGTATTTTGGCTTGTACCTTGCTGAGACGTACAATTGCTGCACGCGGCTTGTTAGGGATCGCCAATATCATACTAATGAGCAAAAATAACAATCCTAGCGTCAAGTCTCCAGCGTACTCGTCAAAAAGATTTTCTCTCCCCCCTCCATCTATTATCAGCAATATCAGTAAACAGACAGCTGCAGAGCTACCCAGTAATAATATCCTAACACCAAACCCGACTTGTCGCATTTATTTCCCCCGACAAAACAAGACTAAATCTCTTCGGCTTCCTCGCCAGCTTCACCGCCCTCACCTTCAGGGACATGCTCGACAGAGACGACATGCTCGTCCTCGCGGGTGGTGATGATCTTCACGCCTTGCGTGTTCCGGCCCGCAATGCGGATATCATGGACGGGTGTACGGATGAGCTGGCCGCCATTGGTGACCAGCATGATCTCATCGGCATTCTCGACCGGGAAGGAGGCAACGACCTTGCCGTTCCGGTCACTGGTGACGATGCCGATAATGCCCTTCCCGCCCCGGCCGGATGTCCGGTACTCAAAGGAAGAAGAGCGCTTGCCGTAGCCGTTTTCGGTGACCGCGAGGATGAACTGCTCGGCCGCCTCCATTTGGGCGATGCGCTCAGGGCTGAGCGCGGCTTCGCCGCCTTCAGTCTCGGCATCCGAGCCTTCCGTTTCACCTTCACCTGCCGCACGCCGCATGGCCGCGGAGTGCTTGAGATAGGCGCGGGCCTCTTCAGGCGTCGTGTCGAGATGGCGCAGGATTGCCATCGACATCACCCGGTCCATGCCGAATTTCTCACCCTCTGAGAGGCGGATACCGCGCACCCCGGTACTCGTCCGGCCACTGAAGACACGGACTGCATCCACGGGGAAGCGGATCGTATTGCCGTGCTGGGTCGTCAGGAGGAAGTCATCTTCTTCCCGCGCGATCGCCACACCGACCAGCGTGTCGCCTTCGTCTAGCTTCATGGCGATCTTGCCGGCTTTGTTGATCTGCGTGAAGTCCGAGAGCTTGTTGCGCCGGACATTCCCGCTGGCCGTGGCAAAGACAATATCCATCTCCGCCCACTGATCTTCATCAGTCGGCAGCGGCAGAATATTCGTCACACGCTCATCCTGCTCAAGCGGCAGGAGATTGATGAACGCCTTGCCGCGTGAGGTGGGCGCGCCTTCCGGCAGCCGCCAGAGCTTGAGCTTGTAGGCCATGCCTCTGTCGGTGAAGAATAAAAGCGGCGTATGCGTATTGCCGACAAAGAGTTGGGAGACGAAATCCTCGTCCTTCATCGCCATGCCGGAGCGGCCCTTGCCGCCGCGGCGTTGCGCCCGATAGGTGTCGAGCGCGGTCCGCTTGACGTAACCCGCATGGGTGACGGTCACGACCATCTCTTCCTGCGCGATGAGGTCTTCATCTTCCATCTCGATGGCGTCGATAAAGTCTGTCTTGCGCGGGGTCGCGAATTTCTCGCGCACCTCGGAAAGCTCTTCCTTGATGATCGTCAGCACACGGTCACGATTACGCAGGATATCGAGATAATCCGCGATTTTCTCGGCAAGGCCCTGTAATTCGTCGCCGATCTCGTCGCGGCCAAGCGCGGTCAGACGTTGCAGCCGCAGATCAAGGATCGCGCGGGCTTGCGTCTCGGAGAGCTTCAGCGTGCCATCTTCCTGCAGGGAGTGGCGCGGGTCGGCGACGAGCGCCACGAGTGGCGCAAGGTCTTTCGCCGGCCAGTTGCGCGCCATCAGTTCTTCACGCGCGGCATTAGGGTTCGGCGCCTCGCGGATCAGCTTGACGACCTCATCGATATTGGCGACCGAAATCGCAAGACCGACCAATACATGCGCGCGGTCACGCGCCTTGTTGAGCAGGAATTTCGTCCGTCTCGTGATGACGTCTTCGCGGAAATAGATGAAGCTCTTAAGGACGGAGCGCAGTGTCATCTGCTCCGGCCGTCCGCGGTTCAGTGCGAGGATGTTGTAGGAGAAGGTCGTCTGCAGCGGGGTCTGCTTGTAGAGATTGTTGAGCACAACCTCGGCATTGGCATCGCGCTTCATCTCGACGACGACGCGGATCCCCTGACGGTCGCTTTCGTCGCGCAGATCAGCAATGCCTTCGAGTTTCTTCTCGCGCACCAGCATGGCGATGCGCTCGACCATGGCAGCCTTGTTCACCTGATAGGGAATCTCGGTGATGATGACTGCATAGCGGTCCTTGCGGATCTCCTCGATCGTCGCCTTGCCGCGCATGATGACCGAGCCGCGGCCCGTCGTCAGCGCCTGACGCGCGCCAGAATGCCCAAGGATCGACGCGCCGGTCGGGAAGTCCGGACCCGGCACAATCTCAAGAAGCTCCGTGTCGGTGATTTCGGGATTATCGACCATCTGGATGGTCGCATCGACGATCTCGCCAAGGTTATGCGGCGGAATGTTGGTCGCCATCCCGACGGCGATGCCGCCCCCGCCATTGACGAGAAGGTTGGGGAATTTGGCAGGCAGGACGATGGGTTCTTTTCGTTCCCCGTCATAGGTATCCTGAAAGTCGATCGTGTCCTTGTCGATATCGTCGAGAAGGTAGTTCGCAACCTCCTCCATCCGGCATTCCGTGTACCGCATGGCCGCGGCCGGATCATTATCGATGGAGCCGAAATTCCCCTGCCCGTCGATCAGAGGCACGCGCATGGAGAAATCCTGCGCGAGGCGCACAAGCGCGTCATAGACCGCCGAATCACCATGCGGGTGATATTTACCGATCACGTCGCCGACGACGTTGGCCGATTTCCGGTGCTTCTTGTCAAAGGTGAAGCCGGTCTGCTGCATCGACCAGAGGATGCGGCGGTGAACGGGTTTGAGCCCGTCTCGCGCGTCCGGAATGGCCCGCGACACAATGACCGACATGGCATAGTCCAGATAGGACTTCTCCATCTCGTCAGTGATGGAAATCCGCCCGATTCCGGGGGGCAGCTCTCCATATCCCTTGGGGGAATCGTCGTCCTGGTTCTCGTCGGAAGGTGTGTTTTCGTCTTCGGGATCAGCCACGGGAATACTAGCGTTCTTTCGTCAGAATCATTGGAAGGCCGGGTTAGCAAAACCGTCATGGAACTGCCATGACGAAAGCGCCCCAAAGGCCCGAGAGGAGTAATAAATGTTTCGCATGATTTGCCTGTCTGCCGCCAGTTTTCTTGCAGTTTCCGCATGTGGAGGGGGCGATGAGCCCAAGCCTGTGGAAAACGCCGCCGAAGAGGCGCCCCAACCAGAACTGGCGCCTGAAATGGCAAGCGAAGAAGCTCCTGCCGAAATGGAAATGGCCGAAGAACATCACGAGCATCATGAGATCCCCGCTCCTGCCGCGGGCGAAGACATGCGCGTTGATTTCACCGGCACAGATGGCGAGGCGACCGGCGAAGCAGTCGTGGTCAGCGGCCCGCACGGCATGCTGATGCGTGTCGACCTGGTGGACCTCGAGCACGGCTTTCACGGGATGCATCTGCATCAGGTCGGGGACTGTTCGGATTTCGATGGCGGCTTCAAGCTCTCAGGCAGCCACATCAACCCGACCGGCAAAGAGCACGGCCTGATGAACCCCGCGGGGTTCGAGCTGGCCGACATCCCGAACATCTATGTCCATCATAATGGCCATGCGCGGGCGGAGATCTTCGTGGCGGGCCTGACGCTGGAAGACGCGATGGACGAGGACGGCTTTGCCATTGTCGTGCATGAGAACCCCGACGATCACATGACCCAGCCGATCGGTGGCGCTGGTGCTCGCGTCGCCTGCGCATCATTCAACGTCTTCTAATCCGATGTCCGACAACAAGACTGTCCCGACCGATGTCGACCCGAAAGAGTTTCTGAGCGCCGTCGAGCATGACCGGCGGCGCGAAGACGGCTTTGCCCTGCTCGAGATGATGAACCGGGTGACGAAACTGAAGCCGGTGATGTGGGGGCCCTCCATCATCGGATATGGTCAGTATCACTACAAATATGATTCAGGCCGCGAAGGGGATTTCTTTTATTGCGGCTTTTCTCCGCGAAAAGCGAACATGTCGCTCTATTTCATTCCCGGATATGGAACGTATAGTGAGTTTTTCACGCGCCTCGGCAAGCACAAGACGGGCGCCTCCTGCGTCTATATCAACAAGCTCGCCGACATCGACATGGGCGTGCTTGAAGAACTGACCGCCGCTTGCGTGAAACACATGAAAGCGACTTACGGCTGAGCCCCGCCCTTCCGGGCTTACGGCTCACGCGCTTTTCCCCTAAGAGCCGCTTTTCCGGCGCTTGCCGGGTCCGATCCGCAAGGGAAAGCCATCGCCCCCGTGACAAGCGCGCCGAAACATTCGCCCGCCCTGATGGGCGCCTTCTGGATGATCATGGCCGGGGTCGCCTATGCGACCGGCAATATCCTGATCCAGCAGATGACCATGGTCTTGGGCTTTCCGACAGCTTCCATCGCCTTCTGGCAATATGGCATCGCGCTTCTCTTCTCCCTGCCATATGTACTGAAGATCGGTTTGCGATCGATGCGCTCCCAGCATCCGATGATGCATCTGGTGCGGATCGTCCTTTCGGCGTGCGGGGTGCAGGCATGGACATTCGGTCTCGCCTCCGTGCCGATCAGCCAGGCGATTGCGCTGGTCATGACCTCGCCCTTCTTCATCATTATCGGCGCGCGACTGTTTCTCGGTGAGCGGGTCGGCGCATCGCGCTGGGCGGCAACTGCGGTCGGCTTCGCTGGTGCTCTCATCATCCTTCAGCCCTGGTCTGAAGCCTTTACGCCTGCTGCGCTATTGCCGGTGCTGGCCGCCCTCCTTTGGGGCGGGGTGTCGCTCATCACCAAGCGGCTCACGGCGGTTGAACGGCCCGAGGCGATCACCATCTGGCTTCTCTTGCTCCTCACCCCGATCAATTTTGCCGTGGCGCTCGGCGGCGGGTTCGAGATCCCGACAGGTGGCCTGATCTTGCTCCTTGGCTCACTGGGGATTGTCACCGCGCTGGCGCAGTATTTCCTGACCCTCGCCTATGCGAGCGCAGATGCAGCCTATGTGCAGCCCTTTGATGATCTCAAACTGCCGCTCAATGTGATTGGCGGCTGGTTGGTCTTCGGCTTTGCGCCCTCTCCCGTCTTCTGGGTCGGTGGCGTGATGATCCTCGGCGCCTCGCTCTTCATCATGACCCGCGAGCGGCAGCAGGAAGTCAGGCGCAATTAGGCCGGCGTTTCTGCCGCAGGCGTGCCCGGCTTCTCATCGTCCTCTTCTGATCTCGGATCCATCTCATAGACAGCAGGCGTCGTCCTCGGCATCGGCACATATGGCTCTTGCTGCGTGGGTGATGCCCGCTGGGTCAACCGGTAGAAGCTGAACGCGACCAAGACCGCATAGACGATCCCTACCCAGATGAAGATGACATTCGCGCCGAAGGGGCCAATCAGCAGCGGTACCAGCGTCGGGCCGAGAACGGCCGCGATGCCGTAGAGCATCAGAAGACCGCCATTAACCTGCACATAGGTGCCGGGCTCGGCATGGTCATTCGCATGGGCCGCGGCGAGCCCGAAATTGGGCAGCGCAAAGACCCCGAATGCCGCGCCTGCGATGATCAATGCGGTCTGCCCAATCCCTGCGACAAGCGGCAACAGAAGCGCCGTCACCATGCCGCCGATAGCACATCCGATCAGCACATGGCGGCGGTCGAGCTTGTCCGACAGCATGCCGAACGGCCATTGCGCCACGGCGCCGCCAAGGATGATCGCCGCCATGAAAAGACCGACCGTCCCCTTCTCATAGCCTGCCTCAGTGACAAAGACGGGGCCGAGCCCCCAGAAGGCCGAGGCACTGAGCCCAACCCCGACGGCGGTTGCGGCGGCGAGTGGCGACAGCTTCCAGAGCTTTTTCAGATCGAGCTTGGCGGTCGCCGGGACATCGGGCTGGGTCACGCGGGTCAGCGCGACGGGCACGAGCGAGACGGAGACCGCAATCGACATGACGATAAAGACCGGAAAGGCCAGCGGGTTGAAGAGCCCGACACTGGCCTGCGCCAGCGTCACGGTCGTGAAATCAGTGATCCTGTAGGCGGAAAGCACCCGCCCCCGCGTTTCATTCGTAGACAGCTCATTCAGCCAAGACTCAAGGATCATATAGAGCGAGGCCATGCAGAAGCCTGAGACAATTCTGAGCGGCAGCCAGAGCCCGGCATAGTCAAACAGCGAATAGGCAAGCGTTGCGGCCGACGCGATCGACGCAAAGGCTGTGAAGGCGCGCACATGGCCGACACGCGCGATAAAGCCCGGCGCGAAACGGCACCCGCCAATAAAACCGAGAAAGTAGAAGGAGTATAAGAGCCCGACGATGAGATCGGAGAAACCTGTCTCAATCGCGCGGAGCGCAAGGATTGTGTTCTGCATCCCGTTCGCACTGAGCAGAAGCGCGGTCGCGAGCAGGAGCGGAATTAGGGAGCGTATTCGGGCCATGCCCTCGCGCTAGCTGTGAATGCGAGTGGTGAAAAGGGGCAGGTTGCGACCTGTCACAACCTTATCCAACAACACGCCTCGCCCTTCGAGACGCTGCCGCCTCATCCTGAGGACCGGCAGACATGCCAGTCTGCCGGTGGACTCGAAGAACGGCGGCTCCTCAGGGTGAGGCTATCGCGAGAACAGGACCTTACTCGCCATACCCCTCGGGGAGTTCGAGGCCGGTGTGATAGCCGATAAAGGCCCACATATCGGCGAACTCCTCGATGATCTTGTCGGTCGGCTTGCCAGAGCCGTGCCCCGCCCTCGTCTCGATACGGATGAGTTTGGGGGCTGGGCCCGTCTCCGCCGCCTGAAGGGCCGCGATATATTTGAAGCTGTGGCCGGGGACGACCCGATCATCCGTATCCGCCGTCGTCACGAGCACAGCCGGATATTCCGCGCCATCCTTGATATTGTGATAGGGCGAATAGGCGTAATTCACCTTGAAGTCCGACTCGCTTTCAGACGGATTGCCGTAATCATCGGTCCAGTAGCGACCGGCGGTGAACTTGTTAAAACGCAGCATGTCCATGACGCCGACCTGCGGCAGCGCCGCCGCAAAAAGGTCAGGACGCTGATTGGTCACGGCCCCAACGAGGAGCCCGCCATTCGAGCGGCCCCGGATCGCCAGCTGGTCTTTTGATGTGGTGCCTTGGGCGATCAGATATTCGCCCGCCGCGATGAAATCATCAAAGACGTTCTGCTTGTTCGCAAGGCGCCCCTCATCATGCCATTCGCGACCATATTCGCCACCGCCACGAATATTGGCGAGCGCGTGAACGCCGCCCATTTCCATCCAGGCGAGGGTCGTCACATCGAAGCTGGGGCGGATCGAGATATTGAAGCCGCCATAGCCGTAGAGATGGGTCGGCGCGCCCTTCGACAAATCGAGGTCTTTCTTGTGCGCGATGAACATCGGGATTTCCCGTCCGTCCTTGGACGGATAGAAAACCTGCTCGACGACATAATCATCCGGATTGAAGGTCAGCTCCGGTGCCTTGAATTCCTCGGTTTCACCGGTCTCGACATCATAGCGGTAGATGGTCGAAGGCCGGTCAAAGCTTGAATAGGAATAGAAGGTCTCGGCATTGTCTTTAGCACCTTCGAAGCCGCCGGCCGTGCCAAGGCCCGGCAGCTCAACCTCGCCGATCTCTTCGCCCTCGGTCGAGAAGAGAAGCACGGTGGTAGCAACATCCTTGAGATATTCCGCGATCAGCTTGCCGCCTACATAGGAAACATCAACGAGGACCGTGCCGTATTCGGGGATCACTTCGGTCCAGTTTTCTTCCAGCGGATTATCAAGATCTATGGCGACAACCCGGCCCTTCGGTGCATTCCGGTTGGTCCGGACAAAGAGCGTCCGGCCCTCCGCGCCAATGAAGCTGTAATCATCCTCAAAGCCCTCGATGATCATCGTCGGCTCAGTCTCGCCTGCCTCTAGGTCCTGCACGGCAATCTCATAGGCGTCATCCGTGCCCAGAGAGTTGACGACGATCAGGAAGCGCTTGTCGACGACATAGCCGGAAACGCCGATTTCGGGATTGTCAGCGCGCTCGAAAACCAGTGCGTCCTCAGCCTGATCCGTGCCGAGCTTGTGGAAGTAGAGCTTCTGGTCAAAATTGAGCGACTGAAAGGCAGCCCCCTCTTCGGGAGCCGGGAAGCGGGAGTAATAGAACCCCTCACCCGATGGATGCCAAGAGAGCCCGGAGAATTTCACCCATTCAAGGCTGTCATCCATGGTCTCGCCGCTCTCGACATTAAGCACTTTGACAGTGCGCCAGTCAGAACCGCCATCCTGGATCGAGTAGGCAACATATTCCCCACCCGGAGAAACGGATGTCGCCGACAATGCGGTCGCGCCATCTGTCGCCCAGCCATTAGGATCGATCAGGACGCGGGGCTCACCATTCAGCCCTTCCTGCACATAGAAGACATACTGGTTCTGGAGACCATCATTGCGGCGGTAGAAATATTTCCCGCCTTCCTCGGTCGGGATCGAGAATTTCTCGTAATCCCACAGCTCAGTCATCCGTGCCTTGATCGAATCGCGCATCGGCAGCGTATCGAGATAGGCATAGGTCACGGCGTTCTGGGCTTCGACCCATTCGGCGACTTCTTCTGACTCGCGGACATCATCCTCAAGCCAGCGATAAGGGTCTGAGACGATCGTGCCGTAGAAATCATCGGTCTGCTCGACGGTTTTCGTCTCGGGATAGGTCAGGCCGACGATTACTTCTTCTGATACTTCAGGCGCAGCAGCTTCGGTCGTGGCTTCTTCCCCGCCACCGCAGGCGGCGAGCAGGAACAAGGCAGAGCCCAGAAAAAGAGTGTTCTTATTTTTCATTGTGTTTCTCCCAGGCCTGACTAACGGCGGTAACTCGGGTTGTAGTTCTCGGCTTTCGACATGGCGTCGATATAGCGGACGGTACCGGATTTACTCCGCATGACGACAGTATGGGTCTGGACCTGATCGCCTACCCATTTGACACCTTTAAGCATTGAGCCATCAGTGACGCCGGTGGCGGCGAACATGACATCGCCGGAGGCAAGGTCATAGAGCCCGTATTTCTTGTCGAGATCGGTGATCCCAGCCTTGGCGGCGCGAGCACGTTCCTCATCGTTCCGGAAAAGGAGCCGGCCCTGCATCTGCCCACCGACACAGCGCAGTGCGGCAGCGGCCAGCACGCCTTCGGGAGCTCCGCCAGAACCCATATAAAGATCGATGCCGGTCGCGGGATCCGTCGTGTGGAAGACCCCGGCGACGTCGCCGTCAGAGATGAGGAAAACCCGCGCATCGACCTGACGCGCCGCTTCAATGATATGCTCATGACGCGGACGGTCGAGGACGCAGAGCGTAATCTCGGAGGGCTTCACGCCTTTGGCCTTGGCGAGGTTCTCGATATTCTCAACGACCGGGGCATCAAGGTCGATGACCCCTTCGGGATAGCCCGGCCCGCAGGCGATCTTCTGCATATAGACGTCCGGGCTGTGGAGCAGCGTGCCGCCCGTCGCCATGGCGACGACAGCTAGCGCGTTTTGCATCGCTTTTGCGGTCAGCGTCGTCCCCTCCAGCGGGTCGAGCGCGATATCGACCTTGGGCCCGCCCTTGCCGACCTTCTCGCCGATATAGAGCATCGGTGCCTCGTCCCGCTCGCCCTCGCCGATGACGATCGTGCCGTCGATGTCGAGCTTGTTGAGCGCATTGCGCAGCGCCGTGACGGCTTCCTGATCGGCGCCTTCCTTGTCGCCCCGCCCGATCATGGTCGAGGCGGCAACAGCGGCAGCTTCGGTGCAGCGGCCCAGTTCAATCGTCAGGATGCGGTCAAGATATTCTGTCTGGCTGGCTTCCATTACTCGTGCCTTTTGTCTCGTTAGAGTGTCAGTATGGGGAACGTATTTTCAGTACGGGCGAGCCCGCGGGTGAAGAGAAGTGTGCGTGCCGATGACAGCGTCTTTTCATCTATAGGTGAGGTCGTGATCATCAGGTCATCACCAACAAGTTCACAGCGGCTGGTAAAGCAGCCCGCTTCGGCGAGCGCCGCCGTCACCGCCTCTTCGTCAAGCTCACCCTCTTCGGCGCGTAGACGAAGGGCGTAGAGCCTCAATTCCTCGCCTCCCTCACGGACGGGCAGCGGGCGAAGCCGGTCAACCGGCGCGGTGAATACCGGCCCGCCATCCTTTCGGGCGAGGGAGACAATGTCTGAAGCAACCGCAGAGGCCGTGGCCCCTGCCCCGGCTCCGGGCCCGGTGAAGAGAAGCTCGCCCAGCGGGTCAGCGATAACCGCGACCGCATTGCCTGCGCCCTCCATTTTGGAGAAGGCATGCCCCGTGGCCACAAAAGTCGGGCTGACCGCCATCGTGATGTCATCGCCCGCGCGTTTGGCCTCGCCCACGAGTTTGATGACAAAGCCGAAGCGGCGCGCGAAACGGATATCATCAAGCGTGATGTTAGATATGCCGTGCACGGCGAATATATTGTTCTGCTCAGTGATGAGCTCCGGATTTACAGTCCCATCGAAGGCGAGCATGGCAAGGATCGCCAACTTCTGGGCCGCATCGATCCCGTCGACATCGAGCGAAGGATCGGCCTCGGCAAAGCCTGCTTCCTGTGCCTGCACCACCGCATCATCATAGGCGACGCCGTGATTGGCCATCTGGTCGAGAACGAAATTGCAGGTACCGTTCAGGATGCCGGAGACCGCCTCTACGCGGCAGGGCGCAAGGTTATCGCGCAGTGCCCGGACGATCGGCGTGCCTCCCGCGACCGCCGCCTCGAATTTGAGGGCACCGCCATTTTCTTCGGCCAACCGCGCCAGCTCCTCGCCATGCGCGGCGATAAGTGCCTTGTTTGCAGTGGCAACCGACTTGCCGGCTTTCAGTGCCGCCGTCACCGCCTCGCGGGCCGGACCTTCCGCGCCGCCCATCAGCTCGACAAATACATCTGTCCCCGGCGCTTCGGCCAGCGCCACGGGGTCGTCATACCAGTCATATGCGTCAATCGGGACAGCCCGCGCCTTGTTCTTGGTGCGCGCGGAGACGCCTGTGACCGCGATGTCAGACCCGATCATCCGGGCACGTCCATCTTCCGTCAGAAGCGATAAGAGCCCGCCGCCTACTGTACCGAGCCCTGCGATCCCAATTCGTAAAGTCAATCTGTCTTCCTCTTCCTCGCCAGTCTGGCGTCCCTGTCCCCTCGGACTTTACTGAGTTTCATTCTGCGACGGTTTGTTTGGGCTGACTGATGGCAGCACCGGCCGGTTCTGCGAGAGAAGCCCTTCGGCCTTCATCTGCGCCCGGTCGCGCTCGATCTGCGCCAGCAGACGCTCGGCCCGTCGCAAGAGGGCCTCTTCTTCAGGTGTCAGCCGGTCATCATCGATCTTTGCCCGCAATGCTGCCTGCTGGGCGAGGATCTGCGCGCGCTCCGCCTGCATCTCCGCCTTGGTCGGCAGTGCCGGCCCTTCAGAGGGCACGTCGTGAAGGTCAGGCGCCGAGGCCTCCCTTGCCTCAGCTAGGCGTGCCTCGATACGCTCTCCGATGAGCGGATTGGGCGGCTCGGTCAGGGCTGCCTCCTCCTCAGGTGAAGAAGCGCAGGCGACAAGAAGGAGCCCGAGGGGCAATATGGATAACAACCGCATGAAAACCTCGCCTCGCTCCGCGGAGAGCGATATGAGAGCCGAAAATCGCGCACAAGCTCTACGCCAGTGCGGTGCAACAAGGCAAGGAAACCCCCATGCCCGATGATCAACGCCCTTTGCCTGAGGACAATCAGGCTAAACCGAAGAAAAAGGCCGCTGCCAAGAAGAAAGCAGCGCCCAAAAAGCCTGCGGCGAAAAAGCCCGCCAAGACAGGCGCTACGAATAAGCTGGCCGATGAGGCAAAGAAAGCCGCATCAAAGCCCGCTGCTGCGCGTCAGAGTGAGCCTGCCTCATCTGAGAAAAAGGCGAAGTCCCGGGACAATGGTCCCGTCTACTCCGATATGAAGCGCTTCGCCGAATATATGGCGGAGATTAATGTCCGTACGCAGGAAATGCTGGAAGACGCAGTCGAACGCCATGCTGATCTTGGCCGCAAGGGCACCAGCCAGCCTGTTGATCCGCTGAACGTTTCCGAGGCTGGTCAGGAAGTCGCGACCGCCCTCTCCCAGAACCCGCTGCGTATGATGCAGCTGCAGCTTAATCTGTGGGAGAACTACACAAAGCTCTTCACTTCGACCTGCGAGAAAATGGCAGGGATGGATCCCAAACCCATCGCCCAGCCGCGCCCCGGCGACCGGCGCTTCAATCACGCGGCGTGGGAAGAAAACCCGATGCTTGATTTCATCAAGCAGTCCTACCTCCTCTTCGGAGAGTGGGTGAATTACGCGATCCAGAATGCCGAAGGGGTTGATGATTCAACCAAGCGCCGCGCCTATTTCCATGCCGACCAGTTCCTCGCCGCGATGTCGCCGACCAATGTGCCGGCGCTGAACCCTGACGTCATCGACGAGACCCTGAACACGCAAGGCAATAACTGGCTGGCCGGGTTCAAGAACTTCATGGAAGACCTTGAGCGCGGACATGGCGAACTGGCGATCACGCAGGCCGATCTCGATTTCTTCAAGGTCGGCCAGAACCTCGCCACGACACCCGGCAAGGTCGTTTATCAAAACGACCTAATGCAGCTGATCCAGTATTCACCGACCACGGAAGAAGTCGCCGAACGGCCGATCGTCATCTTCCCGCCCTGGATCAATAAATTCTACATCCTCGATCTGCAGCCTGAGAATTCCTTCATCAAATGGCTGGTTGATCAGGGCCGGACGGTGTTTCTCGTCTCTTGGGTAAACCCCGATACGCGGCTGAAGGACAAATCCTTCCCCGACTATATGCGCGAAGGGATCTTTGAGTCGCTCGAAGCCATTGAGCGGGCAACAGGCCTGCGCGAGGTCGACACCATCGGCTATTGCATTGGCGGCACGCTGCTCGCTGTTACCCTCGCCTATATGGCGGAAGTCGGGGACGACCGGATCAAGTCCGCAACTTTCTTTACATCGCAGATGGACTTCACCGAGGCAGGCGACCTCCTCCTCTTCGTGGACGACAAGCAGCTCCAGAACCTTGAGAAACAGATGGATGCCTCAGGCGGTGTCCTTGAAGGCTCAGCCATGGCGCGGACTTTCAACATGCTGCGGCCCAACGATCTGATCTGGTCGGCCTTTGTCGACAATTACTATCTGGGCAAGGAAGCCAAGAAGTTCGACCTTCTATTCTGGAACGCCGATGCGACGCGCATGACGCGAGCCTGTCACCTGTTCTACCTCAAAAATTTCTACAGGGACAATCTGCTCTCAAAAGGAGAGTTGGAGATCGAGGGCGTACCGATCAAACTTGATGCGGTCGACATCCCGATCTTCATGCAGGCCGGAGAGAAAGACCACATCGCACCGCCCAATTCCGTCTACCGATCAGCGCGGCTGTTCGACGGCGATGTGCGCTATATGCTGGCGGGCTCGGGCCATATTGCAGGCGTCGTCAATCCGCCAGCAAAGAAGAAATATCACTACAAGACCAATTCAGCGCTGCCTGAGTCCCTCGAGGATTGGGTGAAGGGTGCTGAGCATCATGAGCATTCATGGTGGCCCTACTGGATGGAATGGCTGTCCTCGCTATCGGACGGTACGGTGCCGGCGCGTATTCCAGGCGAAGGCGGGCTACCCGTCATCGAGGATGCGCCGGGCTCCTACGTGCTTGTTAAGAGCGATGATGCCTGAATGACACACCCCCGTTAACCTCTCATTAACCAGCCGGGATCAGATTAGTTAACGGCTGGTAAAACCAACGAGAGTCAGGGCGGCGTCATGCAGGTCTCACAACAGGCAACAACAAGAGAATTGCTCGAACGGCTTGCAGCAACAGAGCTGCGCCGCCGGTTGACGGCGGAACGGATTTTCCGCGAGTTGCGCAAGACTGGCGAGGAGCGCGACGGGCCGACATCTGACCTCTCACGGCTCTCACCGAGCCTCAGATAAAGCCAGGAAGAATGGTAGCGGATGGCCACAAAACCAGACGCTAAAATTCTCCTGAAACCGCTTGTGATCGAAATTCATCACAGTGCTGATGAGTTTATCACGATACCTTTCAACCAGATCACCCGTATTGAGATATTCAAGCGCGACATTCTGGTCACGGACCTGATCTGCAGCCAGATTTATTATCAGACGAATGGCGGGATCAGATCCGCCATCATCCATGAAGAGATGACGGGCTTCGATGAGGCACTTTCCCGAATCGCCAAATTTCCCGGTTTCATGACCGGGTGGCGCGACAGGGTCGTCCTGCCGCCCTTTGAGGAGAACAGGACGACTGTTTTCAGACGGGACGGCTAGTCGATCGGAATGAATTCCTGATCATCCGCCGGCGGCAAATGAAAGCGACCTTCGCCCCAATTGGCGCGCTTCCATTCTTCTTTGGCTGCCTCGATCCTCTCCTTTGAGGTTGCAACGAAATTCCACCAGATGTGGCGCGGACCATCGGCCACCGCGCCGCCAAAGATCAGCACGCGCGCCGGAGACTCATTGGCCTTGAGAGTAGCAGCACGGTTATGCCCAAGAATGGCGCATGTGCCCTCCTCATAGGTCTGCCCGCCGATCTCGACCTTCCCTTCCACCACATAGACCGCGCGGTCCTCATGATCATCCGGCATCGGAAGGGAGGTGCCCGCCGCAAGTTGGGCATCGAGATAGAGCGTATCGGTATAGGTCGTCGCGGGCGCGGTCTCGCCATAGGCTGTGCCAAGGATCACGCGGAGGCTCGCACCGCCCTCCTCGATCAAAGGCTGGGCGTCACTGGCGTGGTGCTCAAAAGCTGGCGCGATGTCTTCCTTACCTGCAGGCAGCGCCATCCAGGTCTGGATCCCGGCAAGGCGCCTATCCGTCTGCCGCGCCTCTTCCGGTGAACGTTCTGAATGGGTGATGCCGATCCCGGCTGTCATCAGATTGACCGCCCCCGGACGAATATCCTGGGTGTAGCCGAGACTGTCGCGGTGACGCAGCGACCCCTCATAAAGGTAGGTCACCGTCGCAAGGCCGATGTGCGGATGCGGGCGGACATCAATCGCCTCGCCCGGCGCGAAACCGGCAGGGCCGATCTGATCAAAAAAGATGAAGGGGCCGACCATCTGGCGCTCTTTTGAGGGCAGCGCCCGGCGCACCTCAAACCCGCCAAGATCGCGCGCGCGCGGGATCAAGACCGTCTCGACAGGTCCGTCGTGATCGATATCCGCGGGCGACAGGTCATCATGGTGGCTCATGGCGGGCTCCTTGTTTCCTTGCCGAAAACCTAGAGACCACCCTACCGCGCAACAATTGCGCTGGTCAGTAAAAGACTGTTGCGGCTGAGCTTACGCCCGCTTGCCCGCAAATCGCGCCCGAGCCTTCTCCGCCCCTATCAGTGCGAAGATCGGGCCCATTTCCGGGCCGTGCTCGGCCCCGGTCAGGGCCTTGCGCAGCGGCATGAAGAGCTTCTTCCCCTTGGCGCCTGTCTCAGTCTTCACCTTCTCGATCAGCGCCTGCCAGTCGGCTTCGGTGATCTCGCCTTGAGGGACAGCTGCGGCGGCAGCATCGGTGACAGCCTTGTCCTCATCATCGATGACAGGGTCGATCTCGCCCATCACGACATCGCGCCATTGTCCGATATCGGAGAATAGCTCGATATTGCCCTTGGCCGTTTCCCAAAGTTCCTGAGAGACACCGGCTTCTTCAAGCCGCTCTTCCATGCGCTCATAGGGCATCATGTGCAGGATCTTCGCATTGAGCTGGTGCAGCTCATCCATGTCGAAGCGGGCGGGCGCGCGGCCCATGCGGCCGAAATCAAATCCTTCAGCCATCTCCTCCATGGAGATGCGAGGCTCGATCGGATCCGATGTCCCGAGCCGTGAAAGGAGCGAGGTAATCGCTTCAGGCTCAAGCCCGGCTTCTCGCATGGCGGAGATCGAGAGCGAGCCCAAGCGTTTGGACAGCCCTTCCCCATCCTTGCCGACCAGCAGCGAATGGTGCGCAAAGCTCGGCATGATGCCATCGCCGCGGTATTCGATCAGGGCCCGGAAGACCTCAACCTGCGCGGCGGTATTGGTGACGTGATCCTCACCCCGGATGACGTGCGTGATGCCAAAATCGATATCATCGACGCAGGACGGCAGGGTGTAGAGGAACTGGCCGTCCTCACGGATCAGGACCGGGTCGGAAATCGTCGAGGTGTCGAGTTTCGTCTCCCCCCGGATGAGATCGTCCCATGAGACTTCCGAGCGCGACAGTTTGAAACGATAATGCGGCTTGCGACCCTCTTCTTCGAGGGCGGCGCGTTCATTCTCAGTCAGCTCAAGGGCGGCACGGTCATAGACCGGCGGCAGGCCACGGGCACGCTGCAACTTGCGTTTGCGGTCAAGCTCCTCAGCCGTCTCGTAGCAGGGATAGAGCAGACCCTCGCTCATCAGGTGATCGGCGACATCTTCATAGACGCCAAAGCGCTCTGACTGGCGCGCGAATTCATCATGGACAAGACCAAGCCAGGCGAGGTCTTTCTGGATAAGTTCCTCATACTCGACGGTCGAACGCTCCTTGTCCGTATCATCGGAACGCAGGAGGAAGCTGCCGCCCTCTTTCTTCGCAAAGAGCCAGTTGAAAAGCGCTGCGCGGATATTCCCTACATGCAGCTTGCCCGTCGGGGACGGGGCGAAGCGGACCTTGACCGTCATTTATGTTCTCTTGAATTTTTCAGCCGAAGCGGGGGTCTACTCCCCCCCGCACAGGAAGGCAAACACTGGCAACTATTCCGCCAGCTCATCAAGGATGAGGCGCCGCAGCTCACGGATCCGGTCAGCGTTGGCGCCGATATCGGACCGCCCGATGCGGGATTTCGAGCGGATGTCGATGACCGACCCCTCATCTGTCGGGCGAACGCGGATGACGACATCATCCCTGAAGCCGAACCAGCGCGTCGTGGCGGTCCCCTCGATCAGGCCGCGGCTCTTGTCCTTGGTCAAAAGCTCAAGCCCAATGGCGCGCGCTGCTTTCAGCGAAGCGTCAAAGGCGACATCGGCATCAACCGCGACCTCAATCGGCACGATGTCAGGATAGGCTTCGAGCTGTTGGGCGGTCTGTTCGGTGTCGTATTCTGCCGGGTTCATGCCCTCTTTGCGCATCGGTGCGGTCGAAACGAATACCGGTGGATCGCTGACATCTGTCGTAATGTCATGGATCGGGGGGACGTCCTGGGCTGTCTTGAACATCTGGATCGGCCCGAGCGCCATGGTGAGCGAGATGATACCGAAGGCAATGGCCGGGCCCATCAGGCCGCGGCGGCCCTTTATGAGGATGAAGACAGCGAGCAGGAGCTCAGCAGCAGCAGCGACGAGCAGCGCGATCAGGAGCCACCCAAGTGAGCGGTTCGCACCGACAAGCGTGCCGAACAGCGTTCCAAGGTCAATGGCGCCGGCGCGGAAACCGAGCGTCAGACCGCCATAGATCAGTGCGGGCAAGGCACCGGCAAACACCAGCGCAGGCAGCAGAAAACGCGGCATGGAAACTCCCTCATGAAACCCGTGCGCGCTTTCACGCGTCTGGTCAGGCCGATTTAGCCGGAAAATCCTTTAAGGGGAATGTGCGGTTATCCCGCGAGGGATCAGTCGAAGCTGATCTTCACGCCGATATAGTCGGCATTGTCGACGACCTTGTCGTCCCAGGTCGAAAATTTCGACCGGCGGTGGACATAGTTGAGTGACAGATCGGCGGTGCCGCGAGAGAGCAGGATCCCGGCCTCAAGATCACCCATGGTCAGGCTGTCAGAGACATCGACGGAATTCTGAAGGTCAAGAATGCCAGAGGGGCGCTCATCCCAGACAACACGGGTGCCGTCCGCGGCGGCGTACATGTACCAGCTGTTCTTGCCATCTTCGGATTCTTTAAGCTCACCGACCCGGATCTCACCCTTCACCCCGCGAAGGGTACAGGCGCCATCAAGACATTCAGCCAGCGCCGGGGAGAGATAAACCCCGATATCTGACTCATCGTTTTGGCCTTCGGAAGAGAAGGCGAAGCCGCCGGCATCGCAGTCACTCGGCACGCCGCGCAGCGCAAAGCTGGCACCGTCCCCGGCATAAGCTGCTGCACGATTCTGGAGCTGGTCTGAGGATGGACGCGCGTCAGAACAGGTTTTGTTGTTAGCAGAGAGAATGAGGTCGAATTCGTCCTTGCGAGGCAACAGCAAAAGGCCACCCTTGCCGTCTTCATCCGGAAGGAACAGCGCTGTTTGCGAAGCATGAGTGTCTTCGGAGGCGAGCCGACTCTGGGCTGGCGTCTCGACGGTCTCGTCATCTTCGAGGAGCATGACCTCGAAAAGCGGCCGCCATTGTTCTTCCTGCTGGCGCTTATGGTCTTCGAGAAGCTGGCTATAGTCGATATCGCTCTCGACAAGCTGCGCAGACGCAATACTCCCCGCCGCAAGGCAGGAAAGTCCAGCAATTACAGAGATGTATTTTCGCATGGCGAACATCTCAACGTCCAGCTTTCACGCTGGTTCCCTATAACACTGCCCCCGCAGCACCCCGGTTCTAGCAGACTCGGCACAAAAGTGCATGAGAAATCCACCAGAGACTTAATCCGGCATCTCAGGCGCAAGGATCGCGCCAGACGATGTCGTGAATGTGACCATATCAGGGCAGGGTTAATTTTCTGTGGGAATTAAGGCCAAACTTGACCCAAATGAGGCTAAAATGTGGCGGTCAGCCCGTATGCGTCGCCCGGAACATCATTAAGGCGGCAAAAGCCGAATAAAGAAGCATCAGCGAAACGATACGTATTGCGGCGCTGACGATGAACGGACGGATGTCCTGCCAGCTCGACTCGCGCGCTGTCTGCGCGACCGCTGCCGCAATCTCTCGCGACATTGCCGACATGTCCCGTCCAGCAAGGCCGAGGAGGAGTTTCTCGTGCCAGCCCGCCTCCTCCCTATTGTCGATCTCTTTGAGAACTTCCTCGAAGACCTGCGCGGCGACCAGTTCTGTCACTGCCCGTTTGGGGCGCGGCCCGTGCTTTTTGATCTCCATCGCGACTAGCCGCAGCGTGGGCCAGCTGGTGATCAGGTCATAAATGATGAAGCAGAGGATCGCCGCCGTCATGATGACTCGGAACCCCGCCCCCGGCAGATAGCCGCCCCAATGAACGAACCAGATCACCGACAGGATCAGCGCTTTGATGAGGACGCGGCGCATGAAGGCACGTGTGCCCGAGGTGACAACATGCCGTGCCTGCTCGCGGATCCGCTCACGGGCTTCGGCGGATGCGGTCTCGATGATGTTGGTCTTGCGCTTGTCGATTTCGCGCGCGACCGCCTTGCGGCCCACCGACACGCCGGTGGACAAAGCAGACAGGACGAGAAGCGCAGCACGGAACAATTGAGGGTCCTCAAAGAAAGCGACCTAGAGAGAGGTAGGACCGCCTGCACCGGAGGTCAAAGCAAGAGCTGGTAACCATTTGGGCGGGAATGTGGAGGCGCACCGCCATCGACTGGCCGCAAAACGGTTTTAGCCCATGGGCACGGTTAACCCTGTCGGGTGAAAAAATGAGGCCGCTGATGAATGTCCTGATTGCCCAGACCGATCCTGATCTAGCGCTCTCGCTTGCTGAACAGGTCGCCCGCGCCGGCGGCCGGGTGACGGGCATCGTCACGGGCGCTGATGCGGCCTTCGCGGTAATGGGTCGGGACCGGACGGCGGATATCATTTTTCTCGATGCTGCCCTCTCTGAAGAAGCCGATCATGCCGATCCGACCTTCCGTCAGCGGACGAAGGGGAAAGTCTGGCTCTGCGGCGCATTTGATCAGGCCCAGCCCGGCCAGTGGCGGGTCCTCAAAGATCAGGGCGGGGTTGACGAGATCCGGCTTGTTCTGATGGCGGCCCGGCATTTTGGCCGCAAACCGGCCGCGCTTCACTGATCAGCCGACGGCGGCGGCGAGCGCCGCATCAAGATCCGCCCAGAGATCGCCCTCATCTTCGAGCCCGATCGAGAAACGTGCCAGCGTCGGGGTGATCCCCGCTTCCAGCCGCGCTTCCGGCGCCATGCCCGCATGGGTCATGCTGTCCGGCAGGCAGACAAGGCTCTCAAAACCGCCAAGCGACTCGGCCAGCGTGATGACATCGAGCGCAGCAAGGAATTTATCCGTATCCGCATCAGATACCAGCTCTGCGCTCAGCATGGCGCCAAAGCCGTTCTGCTGGCGGGTGGCGACCTCATGGCCCGGATGGGATTTGAGCCCCGGATAATAGACCCGCGCAACGCGGGGGTCAGCATCGAGCCGTTCGGCCAGTGCGCCTGCCGTTGCCTGCTGGCGTTCCATCCGCACAGAAAGCGTTCTGATCCCGCGCAAGGTCATGAAGCTGTCAAACGGTGCGCCAATGACGCCCATACAGTTCGCCCACCAGGCTAGCTCCTCGCCCAAGCTCGCATCCTTCGCAACGACCGCGCCGCCGACAATGTCGCTATGGCCGTTGATATATTTCGTGGTCGAATGAATGACGATATCGCAGCCAAGCGCCAATGGCTGTTGCAAGACCGGCGACATGAAGGTGTTGTCGATGGCCGTCAGGGCTCCGGCTTTCTTTGCCCGCGCTACCACGTCTGCGATATCCGTGATCCGCAGCAGCGGGTTTGACGGTGTCTCAATCAGCACCATTTTTGGTGTACGCGCAAAAGCGGCATCGAGTGCTGCCTTGTCCGTCTGGTCGATGAACAGAACCTCGAAATGGTTCTTCTTTGCCAGCGCCGTCAGCAGGCGGTGCGTGCCGCCATAGCAGTCATGCGGCGCGATCAGGACATCGCCCGGTGATAAAATTGTCAGCGGCAGGCCGATGGCCGCCATGCCGGTCGCACAGACAATCCCCCTCGCCCCGCCTTCGAGTTCGGCGAGGGTCTCTTCCAGCAGGGCCCGCGTCGGATTGCCGGAGCGCGCGTAGTCGAAAGGTGGGCGGGTGGTCGCATCGTCCCAGCCGAATGTCGTTGAGAGATAAAGCGGCGGTGAGACCGCCTTATAGGCCGGGTCTTTGACGACCCCTGCGCGGCACAGCTCCGTTGACGGATTTTTCGGCTCTTTCGGAGAGGACATGTCCCATCATCCCTGTCGTCGCTGGCGCATATTGCGCCCGATCAAGGGGAAATGGCGTGTCGGGAATGGCCCTGAAAGTCAACTGAAGCGCGCGGCAGTTCTGCTGATGCGCCTTTGACTATTTCAGCGCGCGGGACATGTCCTTCAGATTGCCGTCATTGGCCACGGGCTCGACTCCGATGAGATGAGCGAGCAGTGGATAGACAGACGTATTCTCGAAGAGCTTGAGCGTCACCCCTTCGCGGAAGGCCGGACCATGCGCGATGAAGATCGCATGCATCAGAGGGTCGGCCGGATCATAGCCATGGTCGCCACCCGAATTACGCCAGACCGTCATGCCGGAGGACTCATATCGCCAACCCGTATCAGCAAGGCAGATGATCGCCGGAACGCGGGGGTGCGTGCCGTAAACGAACCGCGCGGGCAGCTCGCTTTTACGCCAGCATTCGGCATGGTCCTGACGCCCAAGCAGCGCCGCCTCAACCTCGTCCTTATGGGCCGGCTCCGGCATCACGCCGATGAAGGCACCGTTGAAGACGACACGGACTTTCTCCGGTGCGATGAGGTCATCAAGCGACGCGATCCGGTCATCGGCGATGGGCGCCATGCCGTGATCGGCAACGATGACGATATTCGTCGTCTCGGCAAGCCCGCGCGCCGCAAGCCCATCCATCAGCCGGCCGATGGCGGCATCGACCTGCGCCGCAGCGGAAGTCGTCTTTGGGCTCTCCGGCCCGTAAAGATGCCCTGCCGTATCGACGATGTCGAAATAGAGGGTCATGAATTCGGGTTGCTCCGCAGGCGGTTGATCGAGCCATGAGAGCACAAGGTCGACACGCGCGAAATCCGGCAGCTTCTGATCGAAATTCTCATAAATCCCCGGCCGTGTGTCGTGAATGACATAGTCCGAGCCCGGCCAGAACATGGTCGCAGACTTCACCCCCTGCTGTTCGGCGGTGACCCAGAGCGGCGTGCCGCCCTCCCACCAGTCAGGGTCCTCGGCGACTTTCCGGTCCCAGATCTGGAAGGTCTGACCCGGCTTTGAGGGGTCTTCCATCGTGTTGTTGATGACGCCGTGATGATCCGGAGTCAGACCGGTGATGAGCGTGTAATGGTTGGGGAAGGTCTTTGACGGGAAAGACGGCTGCATGACCCCGCGCGCGCCTTCTTCGGCCATAGCCAACATGACCGGCGTGGCGCCGCGATCAAGATAATCAGGCCGGAAGCCGTCAATCGAGATCAGGATCGTGCGGGTGCCGCTCGCGGCCTCCACGACAGGATCAGCGGCAGGCTCAGGTGTGGAGGCACATGCCGCAGCCGCCAGCATAAGCCCGATGAGGCAGAGATTTTTCAGATCGCGCATGGGGCTCACTAACTCAGTTTTGTGACGATGGCATCACGGGCGCTCAGCGGCCCGGTCCGGGAACGGCGGCACACGGGTCGCCATACATGGCGCCCTGGTCGATGCAGAAGAATGCCCAGTCGCCGGGGCTCGCGGGCTTGTCGCCCTTATTATCACCCAGATAGGCGATGATCTCGACACCGGGGTAGCCCTGCACCGCGAGGAGTGGCGGCACGAGGTCATAGCGGGCATCCTTGGCGCTGACCCCATCGGGGCGCGCGCGGGTCATCAGAACACGGAAGTCCTCTCCCCGCTTGAGACCAAGCGCCGCAAGATTGTTCTCGGTCGCCAGCTGCTCCTTGTCCGAGCGGTTGGTGACAAAGGCGACATGGCCGCCGGCGTCATTCACCGCTTCGAGAAAGCTCGCGACACCGGGGACCAGTGTCGCCGCCTCTTCTTGCGTCCATTCATACCAGCTCTCAGGGGTGTAGCCCTCGCCCAGCTCCTCACGGGCAATCTGGTAGGCGACATTGTTGATCACGGTCTCATCAAGATCGAGCACCACGGCCCAGCCTTTGGGCGGCAGTCCCGCCGCGGCTTCAAGCACATAACTTGTGGCCCCCGCATAGACGGCCTCGGCCTCTTCGGCCCAGCCCTCATTCGCCGCGACCCATGCCGTCTCGGGCTTCAACTCGACAGACGGCCCCGGCGCTTCAGTTGTGGCGCAGGCCGCAAGAACACCCGTCAGGGCAAGGATCAACATCCGCATCGTCTTCATCTCCCAGAATTGCTCCCCAGCCTATTCCCACTCGATTGTGCCGGGAGGTTTGGAGGTCACATCATAGGTGACGCGGTTGATGCCGCGCACCTCATTGATGATACGCGTTGCCGTCCGCGACAGGAAGTCATGGCTGAAAGCATAGCTGTCCGCTGTCATTCCGTCGGTCGAGGTCACCGCACGCAAGGCCAGCACCCAGTCATAGGTACGCTCATCGCCCATCACGCCGACCGTCCGTACCGGGAGGAGAACGGCGAAAGCCTGCCATATCTCGTCATAGAGACCCTCTTTGCGGATCTGGTCGAGATAGATCGCATCCGCCTTGCGGAGGATATCCGCCTTTTCCTTGCTGACCGCACCAGGAATGCGGATCGCAAGCCCCGGGCCCGGAAAGGGGTGCCGGCCGACAAAGGCTTCGGGCAGGCCAAGCTCCCGGCCCAGTGCCCGCACCTCGTCCTTGAAGAGCTCGCGCAAGGGTTCGACGAGCTTCATGTTCATGCGCTCGGGCAGGCCGCCGACATTATGGTGCGATTTGATCGTGACCGAGGGGCCGCCATCGAAGCTGACGCTTTCAATCACATCCGGGTACAGCGTACCTTGCGCAAGGAAATCCGCGCCGCCGATTTTCTTTGCCTCTTCCTCGAAGACATCGATGAAGGTGCCGCCGATAATCTTGCGTTTGCGCTCGGGATCATCAACGCCGTCGAGCTTGCCGAGGAACAGATCCTCCGCCTCCACATGAACCAGCGGGATATTGTAATGCCCCCGGAAGAGCGAGACGACTTCTTCGGCTTCGCCTGCCCGCATCAGGCCGGTATCGACAAAAACGCAGGTCAACTGGCTGCCGATCGCTTCATGGATCAGGACCGCAGCGACGGCGGAATCAACACCGCCGGAGAGCCCGCAGATCACCCGGCCATCGCCGACCTGATCACGGATCTTCGCGGTCATCTCCTCACGGAAGGCCGCCATGGTCCAGTCGCCGTGACAGCCGCAGATGTTCCGGGTGAAGTTCGAGAGGAGCCGCGCACCATCTAGGGTGTGCACGACCTCCGGGTGGAACTGGACGCCGTAGACGCTGCGCGCCTCATCGGCAATTGCCGCATACGGAGCAGATGGCGTGATCGCGATCGGATGAAAGCCCTCGGGAAGTTCGACAACGCGGTCGCCATGGCTCATCCAGACCGGATATTTGCCGCCTTTCGCCCAAAGCCCTTGGAACAGCGGGCTTGATTCAACGACCTCGACTTCGGCCCGGCCGAATTCGCGATGATCAGCGGTTTCAACTTCCCCGCCAAGCTGCGCAACGATGGTCTGCTCGCCATAGCAGATGCCAAGGATCGGCACGCCGAAGGTGAAGACTTCTTCAGTCGCGCGGGGGCTTGTTTCAATCCGTGTACTGGCAGGCCCACCCGAGAGGATGATCCCCTTGGGGCCGTAATCGGCAAGGAAGGCCGCATCGACCAGATTGAAGGGATGGATTTCGCAATAAATCCCGTCTTCGCGCAGGCGCCGGGCGATCAGCTGGGTGACCTGGCTGCCGAAGTCGATGACCAGAATGCGTTCGTGATGGCGGGAGGGGTCGGGCGTCGTGTGTTCCATGTCGCGGTCTAGTCCCGTCCGCGAAAGGGCTCAAGTCCCGGCAGGCAATGAAGACTAACTAGAGGCGAGCGTCGATTTTCGGCAGCTCTGAGATCTTGCCGGAGCGGAGCAAGGAGGTCACCGCCTGCGCCGCCTTTTGGATCGACTCCCGGATGCGGCCCTCAATGACGGCGGGATCTTCGCCTTCATCGTCGTCTTCTGCCCCCTCCGCGACTGAGGCGATGCGGGTCACAAGCTGGCGTAGGCTCTCAAGAAACTCATCATGCGATTTCGATTTGGAATCGCTGACCTCCACGTCCTCGATATCGAGCTTGAGGGCGTCGAGGGTCTCCTCGCGTTCAGCTTTTATCTGATCGATCTGCGCAAGGAGGTCCGATTTGAGCTGCGCCCGGACGGCTTCGGGATCGGGAACATCCGGCGGTGCCTCCGGCGCCGGTTGCTGGCTCAGGACCTTCTGGGCAGCGGCTTTAAGGGCATTGGCCGTGCTCTCAGGCGAATAGGATGAGGAAATCGCATTGCTGCTGAGGGATTTGACGCTCGCCGAATAGGCCGAGACCGCGCGGTCGAGCCGCGCAAGGATGTCCTCGGCCGCACGAGCGGCGGCTTCGGGGTCAATCACTTTGAGGAATTTGAGGGCTTCAAGCTCGGTTTCCGCGCGGGTCATCTCACGCTGGAGTGTCGCCTGCGCACGGGAGAGCTTGGCTGCGGGATCGGTCATCCGGTCGAGGGTCTCAGCGATGGAGGCCATCGCCTTGGTTTTCTCCTCGATCGCCTCGCTTTCGCGGGTGCTGGCCGTCAGGAGTTCCGTCAGGCCGCCCGGCTTGGAGGTAGCCGAGAACAGGCTGAGAGTCGCCGAATTGCCGAAACCGTTGATCATGCGGGTTATCCTGCCAGAGGGCTGGCAGGATTTTCTCGCGTTTATCTGAAGGAAGGCTTACCGCCCGCCTCAGCCGCAATAGACGCGGGTGACATTGCCGTCTTCATCGACATCGATATTGAGCCGGTCGAGGCGGTAATCCTTGGTCACCATGTCGCCGGGATGAATGATCCGGGCATTGAGGTCATCGGGCAGCGTGACGGCTGCAATCGGGCTGCCGACAAGGCTCTGATAATCCGCAGCGCCGCATTCATCGACGGGCTCATCCTTTGGCGTGTAATCATGATCATCATCATTATCGACGATGATGACGCAGGCCGAGAGAGCCATGGCGGCGACGGGCAGAAGGGCGAAATTGAATAGGCGCATCGGTCGTTCCCCGGATGGTTGCTCCCTTTCTATATGCGCATCCGCCGCACGACCCCAAGGGGGACGGAGGACAGAATCTCGGCTAGCGTAGCTATCGTCCTGAATTCGGAGATCCAGATGCGCGCACTATTCCTGCTGATCCTTGCCGTTGCCGGCCTGACCGCCCCCGCCGCTGCCGAAACGGTCTATCTGACCGCCGGACGGATGCTGGATGTCAAAACCGGCCGCTATGTCGAGAACCCGGCGATCCTGATCACCGATGGGACGATCATGGAGATCGGCACGCAAGGCGCTCTTACCGCCCCGGCGAATGCAGAAGTAATCGACCTGCCCGGCCACACGCTGCTGCCGGGGTTCATCGACATGCACACCCACCTGACCGGCAAAGCGACTCTTCATGGCTATCGCCGTCTTGGGGTCAGCTCTGGCGACAAGGCGGTGACCGCCATCGTCAATGGCGAGAAGACGCTCGCCGCTGGGTTCACCACGGTACGGAACCTTGGCAGCGGCGGCTATGAAATTACCTCCGTACGCGACGCGATCAATCGGGGCGAGATTGATGGCCCACGGATCTTCGCGGCCACGGTCTCGCTAGGCGGCACGGGCGGACATTGCTCTGACAATAACCTCCTGCCGCCCGAGGCCGAAGCCGTTGGCGAAGGCGTTGCCGACGGCCCATGGGCGTTGCGCGCGAAAGTCCGCCAGAACATCAAATATGGCGCCGACCTGATCAAGATCTGCTCGACGGGCGGCGTTCTCTCGAAAGGCACGATCCCCGGCGTTCAGCAGATGACGGAGGAAGAAATCCGCGCCGTCGTTGAGGAAGCCCATATGCGGGGGCTGAAAGTCGCCTCGCACTCGCACGGCACCGAAGGCATCAAGGCCGCGATCCGTGGCGGCGTCGACACGATCGAGCATTCAAGCTTCCTTGACGACGAGGCGATCCGGCTGGCGAAACGCCACGGCACGGCCCTCTCGATGGATATCTACAACACGGAATATATCTTAGGCGAAGGCGAGAAGGCCGGGATGCTCGAGGAATCGCTTGCCAAGGAACGCGTTGTCGGCGGCCGCCAGCGCGAGAGCTTCACCCGCGCAGTCGAGGCCGGGGTCACGGTCGTCTTCGGCTCTGATTCTGCCGTTTATCCGCATGGCGATAATCCCAAGCAGTTCTCCCGCATGGTCCGCTTCGGCATGACCGAGCTGCAGGCGATCCGCGCCGCAACGATCACAGCCGCAGAAGTCCTCGGCCAGGGCGAATGGCTGGGCCAGATCACGCCGGGCTATGCCGCCGATATCGTCGCGGTGACTGGCGATCCGCTGGAGGACATCACGGCCCTTGAGGGTGTTGATTTCGTGATGAGGGACGGGAAGGTCTACAAAGACGCCCGCTAACGTAACGGCGCCATTTGCCCGGCGCGGCAGGACCGGCTAGTCCTGCCGCTTCGATTCCCGTGGCAGGATTTCAGGGCGGCAAATGGGGCACCCCAAGTCAAAAAGACTGGATATTCAGGGCCTTCGCGCGATTGCGGTGCTGGCCGTCGTCCTCTTTCACGGGCTGGGCAGCGCCCTGCCCGGCGGGTTTACCGGCGTCGATGTCTTCTTTGTCGTCTCGGGCTATCTGATCACCGGGATCCTTCTGCGCCCGATGGAAGAAGGCCGGTTCTCGATCCTCGATTTCTACCGACGGCGGGTGCGGCGGCTGTTCCCCGCGCTCTATACGGTGATGGCCTTCACGCTTCTTGGCGGGCTGATCCTGTTCCCGCCGACGCTGCTGATTGAACTCGTCGAGTCGCAATTCTTCACGACGCTGTTTGTCTCGAATTTCTATTTCCTCGACCAGACCGATTATTTTGATCTGCAGGCGGAGTTGATGCCGCTTCTGCACACTTGGTCCCTGGGGGTGGAGGAACAGTTCTATCTTCTTTTCCCACCACTGCTCTGGGCGCTTCACCGTTTTGCTAAACCGATGATGTGGCAAGTGCTGGCGGGGCTCGCAGTTCTTTCGCTCGTTGCGTCCCAACGCTGGGTGATGACCGATGGCGATGTTGCTTTTTATCACCCCGCCTCCCGCGCGTTTGAGTTGCTCATCGGATCGCTCTGTGTGTTGATCGACCGCAAGGGATGGGTCAGCGGGCTTAGCCAACGCGTTCTCGGCGCAGCAGCCCTGCCCGGCATGGCGGTCAGCTTCCTGTTCGTTTCTGCGGGTTCGCCCTTTCCGGGGGTGCTCGCCCTCCTGCCTTGCCTGTCGACCGCAGCACTGCTTGTCTCCAAAGATGCATTCGCAAACAGGCTGATCTCGAATGGCCCGATGGTGTGGGTCGGCGATATCTCCTACTCCCTCTATCTCTGGCACTGGCCGCTGCTGGTCTTTGCCAAATTCATGTTTCCCGGCTCGATGCTGGCGATCCTCATCGCGATCATCCTTGCCTTTGGGGCGGCGGGCGCTTCCTACCGGTTCATTGAGCAGCCTTTCCTACGCTCGAAACAGCGCTTCATCCTGCCCAAAGGCGTCATCGCTATGGCAGGGTCGGTCGCCATTGCCTTACCAATCTATCTCAATGATGGTGTACCCGGACGGTTCTCGCCGGAGCTGCAGGCCTATCTTGCCGCCTCTCAGGATTACAATCCCGATCGGCCCCGCTGTCACATGCGCTCGGACCGCCCCATCCCTTACGCGGACACATGCGTCTATGGCGCCGAAGACACCCCTGCCTCGGTCGCGATCTGGGGCGACAGTCACGGCACGGAGCTCGCCATGATGCTGGGCGAGGAGCTCGCCGATAATGGCCGCGCCGTGCGCTCGATCACCATGTCGGGGTGCCCGGCCAGCATGAGCCGCTATGAGCTCTGCAATGCCCAGATCGCCTCGACCCTCGCGGCGATGAAAGCGGATCCGGCGATGAAGACGATTCTTCTCGTTTCAAACCTTCATGGGTCGGATGATTTTGCCATGGACACGATTGCCGGGCTGAAGCGGACCGCTCTCGATCTTAAATCCGCTGGCAAACAAGTCGTCTTCGTCTATCCGATCCCGACCATGGATTTCGACCCGCCGTCGAAACTCGCGCTCGACGTTCGCGCCGGCGGTGCGCCTGAGAATTCCGGCATCTCCCGGCAACGGTATGAGCAGAAAAGCGGCCATCTGGCGCGCGACCTTGCGCAGTTTGTGGCGGAGAATGGCCTGATCGGCGTCAGCCCGGCGGGTCTCTTCTGTGATGAAGAGAAATGCCGGGTCTATAGCGACGGCGTCGGAGTTCTTTATTACAATCAAGGACATCTGAGCCTCAAAGGCGCAAGGCTCCTCGCGGTGGAAGTCGAACGCGCGCTCGAAGACGCAAGCCAAGGCACCGCTTCTCCCTCCAGCGCCGCCATCCGCTAATTTCCACAATTGGCAAATCCCGGAGTCTCGGGTTACGCTTGGCCCCGAACGAACGGGGGATCCCATGACGAAAGCACTCTTCACCGGGCTTGCGGCCCTGATCGCCATTGGCGGCGCAGCTTCTGCGCAGGACGTCTTCCCGAAGGTCAATCCCGGGGAATGGGAATATGTCGCAAAGACAAAAGTGAATGTCGTCAGCAATGGCGTGCCCATCGCCATCCCGGAACAAGTCAGTACAGAAGTCAAATGTGTGACGGCGGAAGAAGCCGATCTAAAACCCGATGAAGATGATCTCGAGGAAGGCTGCACCATTCTGGGGGTTCAGTCAGATGCGACCTTTGTGAACATGCAGGTGTCTTGCATCTCCAACGGCCAGAAGATCGACGGCTCTGTTGAGACAAAGGTGCATGACGCAGGCAACCGGATCCACACTGTCTTCAGTGCCAAGGGCGGAGATGCCGCAACGCAGCTCGACATCAATGCCGTGGTCACCGGCGAGCGCAAAGGTGCGTGCACAGAGTAAAGAACCGCTCACATTCGAATATGAAAACGCCCACGTGACCGAATCGTCGCGTGGGCGTTTTGGTATTCGCTTGGCCGAATGGCTGCCGGATCAGAGATCCAGCAGCAGGCGTTGCGGATCTTCGAGATTCTCTTTCACGCGGACGAGGAAGGTCACCGCACCTTTGCCGTCGACAATGCGATGATCATAGCTCATCGCGAGATACATCATGGGACGGACGACCACCTGGTCATTGATGACCACGGGGCGTTTCTCGATCCGGTGCATCCCCAGAATGCCCGATTGCGGCATGTTGAGGATTGGCGTTGAGAGCAGCGAGCCATAAATGCCGCCATTGGTGATGGTAAAGGTGCCGCCCTGCATCTCTTCCATGGTCAGCGTGCCTTCACGGCCACGGCGACCGAAATCGGCGATGTCCTTCTCGATCTGTGCGAGGGACTTCTGATCCGCATCGCGCAAGACGGGCACGACGAGGCCTTTCTCTGTCCCCACCGCGATGCCGACATCGTAATGGTCTTTGTAGATGATGTCCGTGCCGTCGATCTCAGCATTGACGTCAGGGATTTCGCGGAGCGCGTGGCAGCAGGCTTTGACGAAGAAGGACATGAAGCCGAGCTTGACGCCATGCTTTTTCTCGAAAAGCTCTTTATACTGAGAGCGTGTTTCCATCACCGCCGTCATATCGACATCGTTGAAGGTGGTGAGCATTGCCGCCGTGTTCTGACTTTCTTTCAGGCGGCGCGCGATAGTCTGGCGCAGGCGGGACATTTTCACCCGCTCTTCCCGCGGGCCAAGGTCACGCGGGGCCGCCGGTTTGGCTTGCGCAGGTGCCTGGGCGGCATCGCCGCCACTCTTCACATAAGCGAGGGCATCACCCTTGGTGATGCGGCCATCTTTGCCCGTGCCGGTGATGCCAGCGGGGTCAACGCCATGTTCCTTGACGACGCGTTCGGATGCCGGGGTCAGCTTCGCGGCGCTCGCAGATGAGCTGCTCTGCGCCGGGGCCGCCGGTTTGGCGGGCGCCGAGGCCGGCACATCGTCCGAGGTCGAAATAATCGCGAGTACCGTACCCGGGGTGACAGTCGCGCCTTCGTCAAAGCGGATTTCCTTGACGATGCCGCTGACCGGAGACGGCACATCGACGGCTGCCTTGTCGGTTTCAAGGCTGAGCAGCGTGTCGTCCTGGCTGACCTGATCACCGACCTTCACCAGCCATTCGCCGATATCGGCTTCGGTTACGCTCTCGCCCGAAGACGGGGCGACGACTTCAATCTCTTCGCCTGCGGAGGAACCGGCAGCGCTTGAGGCCGCAGCAGCCTTGCCGTTGCCATTGGCCGAGCCATTGGATTTTGCCGAGCCTGCGCCCTCTTCGAGCTGCGCGAGCAGCGCGTCGAGCTCGACCGTGTCGCCTTCCTGCGCTGCGATCTTGATGATCGTTCCAGCGGACGGGGCCGGTACATTCACTGAGACTTTGTCGGTCTCAAGTTCAACGACCGGATCGTCGGCGTTGACGGTATCGCCTTCCTTGACCAGCCACTGGCCGACGGTCGCTTCGGTCACGCTTTCGCCGAGGGTGGGGACGCGGATGTCAGTCATTTCTGTCTCTTAGCTTTCTGTGCTGAGCGCTTCTTCAAGGAAGGCAGCGAGTTCCTGTTTATGCTGTTTGGCGTGGCCGGTGGCCGTCGCGGCGGCGGGCGGGCGACCGGCATAGCGCGGCCTGGTATGCTTGGCGTCGATCTGCTGCAGCGTCCATTCAAGATAGCTCTCGATGAAGCTCCAGCCGCCCATATTGCGCGGTTCTTCCTGGCACCAGAACATCTCCGCCTGCGGGAAGCGTTTGAGTTCGGTCATCAGAGATGCACGCGGGAAGGGATAGAACTGCTCCACACGGAGCAGATAGACATCCTCAATGCCGCGAGCTTCGCGCTCTTCGAGAAGGTCATAATAAACCTTGCCCGAGCAAAGAACGACGCGCCGGATTTTCTCATCCGGCACGAGCATTACGGTCGAGCCGGGCCGGTATTCTGCATCATCCCACAGCACTCGGTGGAAGCTTGAGCCCGGGCCCATCTCGGCTAGCGTCGAAGTCGCTCGCTTATGGCGGAGCAGCGATTTCGGCGTCATCAGGACGAGGGGCTTGCGGAAATCCCGCTTCATCTGACGACGGAGGATATGGAAATAGTTCGCCGGTGTCGTGCAGTTTGCGACCTGGATATTGTCCTGCGCACAAGCCTGCAGATAACGCTCAAGCCGTGCGGAAGAGTGCTCCGGCCCCTGCCCCTCATAGCCATGCGGGAGAAGCTGCACGAGACCGGACATGCGCAGCCATTTGCGTTCACCCGATGAGATGAACTGATCGAAGATCACCTGCGCACCGTTGGCGAAGTCACCGAACTGCGCTTCCCAAAGGACGAGCGTTGTCGGGTCGGCCAGCGAATAGCCATACTCAAAGCCGAGCACAGCGAATTCGGAGAGGTTCGAGTCGATGACTTCGAAGCTCGCCTGATCCTCAGAGAGGTGCCGGAGCGGCGTGTAGCGTTTCTCCGTCTCCTGATCGACGAATTGAGCGTGACGCTGCGAGAAGGTGCCGCGCGCCGAATCCTGACCGGAGAGGCGCACCCGGTAACCTTCCATGAGCAGCGATCCGAAAGCCAAAGCCTCGCCCGTTGCCCAGTCAATTCCCTCGCCGGATTCAATCGTCGCCGCTTTGGCTTTGAGGATCCGGTCGAGCGTCTTATGCGTCTTGAAGTCTTTCGGCTTTTTCGTCAGCTTACTGCCGATCAGTTTCAGCCGATCGATATCGACCGCCGTATCACCGCGCCGGTCATCTTCGAGCGGCGGCTTGAAGCCGGACCATTTGCCGTCGAGCCAGTCAGCCTTTTTCGGCTCGTAAGGCTCGCCCTTCTCGAATTCCTCATCAAGGAAGGCTTTGAAGTTGTCGCGCTCGGTCTCGATCCATTCGCGGGTGACAACCCCCTCTTCGACCAGACGGTCCGCATAGACCTCCCGCGTCGTCGCGTGGTTGCGGATCTTTTTATACATGAGCGGTTGAGTGAAGCTCGGCTCATCGCCTTCATTGTGGCCAAAGCGGCGGTAGCACCACATGTCGATGACGACATCATGGCCGAATTCCTGACGGAACTCGGTGGCGACTTTCGCAGCGAAAACCACCGCCTCCGGATCATCACCATTGACGTGGAAGATCGGCGCCTCAACCATCTTCGCCACATCCGACGGATAAGGAGAACTGCGCGAGAATTTCGGCGCGGTCGTAAAGCCGATCTGGTTATTGACGATAAAGTGGATCGTCCCGCCGGTGCGGTACCCCCGCAGGCCGGTGAAGCCGAAACATTCGGCCACGATCCCCTGCCCGGCAAAGGCGGCATCGCCATGCAACAGCATCGGCAAAACCTGCGTGCGCGGCTGGGTGACCCGTTCGGACGGATGCATGTCCTGCTTGGCGCGTGACTTACCGAGTACGACCGGATCGACGGCCTCAAGGTGAGAGGGGTTTGCCGCAAGCGACAGGTGGACATTATTGCCGTCAAAGGAACGGTCCGAAGACGCACCCAGATGGTATTTCACATCGCCCGAGCCGCCGACATCATCGGGGATCGCAGCGCCGCCCTGGAATTCGTGGAAAATCTGGTGATAGGGCTTACCCATCACGGCGGCGAGAACATTGAGCCGCCCGCGGTGCGGCATACCGATCGAGATTTCCTCAACCCCTAGCGCGCCGCCGCGTTTGATGATCTGTTCCAGCGCCGGCACCATGGCTTCGCCGCCATCAATACCGAAGCGCTTCGTACCCGTATATTTCGTGTGCAGAAAGTTCTCGAAGCCCTCGGTTTCAAGAAGTTTCAGGAGGATAGCTTTCTTGCCGTCCTCGGTGAACTTGATTTCCTTGTCCATGCCCTCAATGCGGCGCTGGATCCAGTCCTTCTGCGCCGGGCTCGTGATATGCATGAACTCAACAGCGAAAGTACCGCAATAGGTCCGCTGGAGGATCTCAAGGATGGTCCGCAGATTGGCCGTCTCAAGTCCGAGCACATGGTCGATGAAGATCTCGCGATCGAGATCGTCCTCGGTGAAGCCGTAATGCTCCGGGGTCAGTTCGGGGTGCCATTCAGGCTCCTCGATCTTCAAGGGATCAAGATCGGCAATCAGGTGCCCGCGGATCCGGTAGGCGCGGATCAGCATCAGGGCACGGATGGAATCGCGCACCGCAGCAGCCACATCGGTCGCCGAAATTTCCGGCGAGCGCTGCTCGATCTTCTTCTCGAAATTACCCTCAACGCCGGACCAGTCCCCGCCAAGCGCGGCAGTCGTCTCATCAGAGGGGCGCGGCGGCCAGTCGGCGCGCGCCCAGCTCGGACCGCGATCGTTTTGAGCGGCGAGGTCTGAATCTTCCAGATCGTCGAAAAAGGCGCGAAGTTCAGGATCAACCGAAGCAGGGTTCTCGGTGTACTTCCTGTATTGTTCGTTCAGATATTGGCGATTGCCGCCGGACAAGAAGCTCGTTGCCTGGAGCAAATCCCGTAAGGCGAACACTTCGCCTTGTGAGCCATCGTGGGCCATGGACTGTACAGTCCCTCTCTCTGCTGCCGAAAGAGGGCCGTATTCCCATGAGGGCCCTTTACGGCGATTTAAAATGGCGCAGTTTTTGCGCCCGTTAAACAACCTATACCTGAACTGCCCCGTTAGCCTTCGCAAGCTAATGCGGCGCTTGGACGCTGCCTTAGCCGTTCAGGAGTTCAACCATTGCGGTGCCGAGCGCAGCCGGTGACGGTGCCACCTTGATCCCGGCCTTGTTCATGGCTTCGATCTTGGCTTCTGCGGTATCCGCGCCGCCCGACACGATGGCGCCTGCGTGGCCCATGCGGCGACCCGGAGGCGCGGTAACGCCAGCGATGAAGCCGACGGTCGGTTTCTTGACGGAGTTGCTGGCGAGGAACTCGGCCGCTTCTGCTTCGGCAGAGCCGCCGATTTCGCCGATCATGATGATCTGCTGGGTTTCGTCATCCGCGAGGAACATCTCAAGCACGTCGATAAAGTCGGTGCCCTTCACCGGGTCACCCCCGATGCCCACACAGGTCGACTGGCCAAGGCCGGCCATCGTCGTCTGGTGAACAGCTTCATAGGTAAGCGTGCCCGAGCGGGAGACAATGCCCACCGTGCCGCGCTTGTGAATGTGGCCGGGCATGATACCGATCTTGCACTCATCCGGCGTGATGACGCCGGGGCAGTTCGGGCCGATCAAGCGGGTGCTCGAGCCCTCAAGGGCGGCTTTCACGCGGACCATGTCGAGGACCGGAATGCCTTCGGTGATCGCGATGACCAGCGGGAGTTCGGCTTCGATGGCTTCGATGATCGAGGCCGCAGCAAATTTCGGCGGCACATAGACAACCGAAGCATTGGCGCCGGTCTTCTCGACGGCATCCTTCATCGTGTCGAAGACAGGAAGGGTTGCGCCTTTTGCCGGCTCGCCCGCTTCCCAAGTCTGCCCGCCTTTGCCGGGCACAACCCCGCCGACCATCTTTGTACCGTAAGCAATGGCCTGTTCCGTGTGGAACGTACCGGTCTTCCCGGTGAGACCCTGGCAGAGGACTTTGGTGGATTTATCGACGAGGATGGACATGAAGGCTCCCTTCGGATGGCAGACGCGAGGGTATGGACAAATTTCGTCGGGCCCTAGACCTGCTCTTCATGGGGGGCAAGGGAGACTGACCCCAGATTCGGCGATTTATCAGCCTGTTTTGAGCTATCCGAACCTGCCCGCGCCGATCCGATACCCTCAGGCAGGCTGTACCGATACCAGACGGGACAGAGTCACTGCTCAATAGCAGGAGCAACCGTCATTTTGCTGTCTCGTCGATAGGTCAGCTGGCCTGTCACCGGATAGGTCGCTGGATCAATCGCCAGCTCTACACAATCGGGAACGGATCGCGGCTTTTCGGCTTCACACATCATAGCCCGCTCGACACGGACAGGCGCGTCAGCAGGCACATAATAGTCGTCGGATTCTTCGGTAAAGCCGCTCGTTTCGAGTGCCCTCTTCACATATCCGAACTCCACCCGCTCGAACTCGATCGTGCAGTCGCGCACGCCCGGTTCCGGCAGGATGATCCTGGTATCTGTTGTCACCCGCCCCGCAGAGGTCGGACGGCGGCGCGTGAAGGTATAAATCTTGGCATCGGAGGACGGCACGCGGGTCAGCCCTGACTGGATCGTCGACGGTGCAGCAGGGATCCAGGTCCGCTCCAGCGCGAGATCCTCGATCGCTTCCGGCGTGCCGCCGGTGCGGATGCAGATCCCGATAAAGTCACTGACGACGAGGCGCGCGCCGACCGTGCGATCGAGCGTGCTCTGCTCCTGCGCAAAAGCAGCATGTGGCAAAGCGAGCAGCAGGGCGGGCATAAGGGATAAAATTCTCATCACGCGAAAATGGCGCTTCACCTCCGCCACGTCGAGCCATATTCGTGCGCCCAAACGGCCAAGACCCTTTTCTAGCCATGAAAATCGGGTAACGAAGTGGCATTTAGCGTCGAGGGCTGCCGCATGTTGAGTTTATTTGGCAAAGGCCGGGCAAAGGATGAGGGAATGCCGGGCGGCCGGATCGACCTGCCCTTCCCGGTCTGGTTCTCCCGCCATGGCCAGACCGACTGGAACAAGGCCGGCCGGTTCCAAGGCCATTCGGACATTCCGCTGAATGAAACCGGTCGTCAGCAGGCCGCAAGGAATGGCCGCGCCCTCCGTGAACGGATCAAAAACCTTGACGAGCTTGTTTTTGTCACGAGCCCCCTCGTGCGCGCTGCCGAGACGCTGGAGATCATCCGCGACAAACTTGGCCTGCCCCGACGCCGTTACGGCGTCGATGACCGGCTGATCGAAATCGATCTTGGCGACTGGAACGGCAAGACCGTCGATGAGATCAATGCCGAAGACCCCGGTGTCTGGGAGCGTCGGCAGAAAGACAAATGGGCCTATAAGGTGCCCGGTGGGGAGAGCTATGCCGATGCAGCAGCACGGACCCGCGAATTCCTCCTTGAACTGAAAGGCCCTGCCCTGATCGTCGGGCATGGCGCCTCGGGCCGTATCCTGCGCGGCTATCTCTGCGGGCTAGATCGGCAGGGGCTGACCCACCTCAAATCGCCGCAGGATCTCGTTTTTGAACTCAAGGGCGGCAAGGAAAAAACCGTTTAACCAGAACGGCTTCCGCAAATAGTTTGCATCGTTCCGCAAATGGAACGAAAGTTCTCCCTATTCCATGGGGGGAATGAGATGAATGTCGACAATATCAATCGATGGCTGACGCTCGGCGCAAATGTCGGCGTCGTCATCGGACTGATCGTCCTGATCGTCGAGCTGCGGCAGAATTCGAGTCTGACACGCGCGGCTATGGAGATCGAGCTCACCGCCGTTCAATCCGACCTCGAATTGCGCATGTCGGCGCCGGACATTTCCGCAGTCTGGATGAAGTCGGTCTACCACCCCGAAGAACTGACACTGGTCGAGATCAAGATGATGGAAGGCCCGCTGGTCGCCGTGACCCAGCAGATCGATCACTTGATGAACATGCAGGAGGCCGGGCTAGTTTCGCGTAGCCGGGTCGAAAGTCACGTGCGTAACATCGCCCCGTTCTATTTCGGCAGCCGATTTGCCCAGAACTGGTGGCAGGCGAACGAAGTGGGATGGCAGGGAACCGGCCTTTATGAGATTGCCGGCCCGATCATCGACGGCGTCGATGAAAATTTCATGCGAGACTATTTCGACAGCCTGACCATTGCGCCTGAAACACCGCCCACTGAGGGTACCAGCGAATGATCCTCCGCCGCATCACCGAACATGTGAAAGCCCAGAACTGGACCGCCGTCGCGCTCGACTTTGTCATTGTCGTCGTCGGTGTGTTCATCGGTATTCAGGTCGCGAACTGGAACGATGCGCAGGCCAATGGCCGACTTGGAAGAGATTATAAGGAAAGGCTGATCACCGAAATTCAGAATGATCTTGCGGCCACACAGGTGCTCTCCGGCTATTATGAGGATGTTCTCGACAGCGTCACGCAGACTAACCGGTTATTATCCGTACCCGAAGCGGATGCAAATGCGCTGGTCATCGCGGCCTATCGCGCCAGCGAATACACAAGCATCCCTTCCAACCGGGCGACCTGGGACCAGATCGTTTCGTCGGGTCATCTCGGCCTCCTGCCGGAATCTGCCTTCGAAAGCGGTCTTCCCGATTACTACAAGTTCCAGGAGGCGAACGAGGCGGTCATCGACCGGCTTCAGGATTCACCTTACAGAATCGCCGTCCGGTCGCTCATCCCCCTGCCCGTTCAGCTGTCCATCAGAGAAGGCTGCAGCGACTCCTTGGACGAGCTGAGTATCATCGAAGGATTCATGACGGAATGTCATCTGGAGGTGGAACCGTCCCTGATTGAAGAGGCCGCCGTAGCGCTGCGGACGTCTCCTGCCATTCGCGATACCCTGCGCTATCAATATTCCATGGTCGGCCTGGTACAGATCAATAACGCCGGAAATATCGCCCTTCAGGAGCGGGTGCTGGCGGCCCTGACAGCGGAGGAACGAGACTGATGATTCTCCGTAGTCTCATGAAGCACGTTCGCGACCAGAACTGGATCGCCGTCGCGCTCGATTTCATCATTGTCGTCGTCGGTGTGTTCATCGGTATTCAGGTAAGCAACTGGAATGCCGCGAGGGCGGATCATGTGCGCGAAGCCCGTTATCTTGACAATCTTGCCATCGAAATCAGGGAAGAAATTGTTGCTTTGGATGAGATGATGCTAGCTCATCGAATGCGTATAACAGTGATTGAAAAGATGTTGACCGATGCTGGCGGTGCTCCGCCCCGACGGGAGAGCAGAATGTCAGCACCCGCAAGCGCGGTTGATCTCACCAGAAAGTTTCCGGCGCCGGAGTTTCTTCCCATCACTGAGGAAGAGCGCGACTATTTTCTGAATTACGGTATCTTTGCGCGGACATTCAATGAAAAGAACTCCACCTTTCGCACCCTGCAATCGACAGGAGACATCACTATTTTTAAGGATGAGACCCTAGCTCTCGATATTACGGATTACTACGCCAATATCGAGGATTTGATTTATTTTGAAGACGGCACTGCGCGCCATGCACGCGATGCGACGACAGCGGTTGCGAGGCGTCACGGCTTCAATCCTTTTGGCGAAAACTCATATGATCTTGTCGTCACTGCGCTGCAGGAAGATCCGGAGTTCGCCGCCTCTCTGCGTGGGCTTTACAATGTTTCCATCTTGAATCACTTCGTTATCGCCACTGTGAAACGTGAAGCAGAGGAGATTTTGGCCAGGCTTCCGGATGGTGAAGAATGATCCTCCGCCGCATCACCGAACATGTGAAAGCCCAGAACTGGACCGCCGTCGCGCTCGACTTCGTCATCGTCGTCGTCGGTGTGTTCATCGGTATTCAGGTCGCGAACTGGAACGATGCGCAGGCCAATGGCCGACTTGGAAGAGATTATAAGGAAAGGCTGATCAGCGAAATTCAGAATGATCTTGCGGCCACACAGGTGCTCTCCGGCTATTATGAGGATGTTCTCGACAGCGTCACGCAGACTAACCGGTTATTATCCGTACCCGAAGCGGATGCAAATGCGCTGGTCATCGCGGCCTATCGCGCCAGCGAATACACAAGCATCCCTTCCAATCGGGCAACCTGGGACCAGATCGTTTCGTCGGGTCATCTCGGCCTCCTGCCGGAATCCGCCATCGAAAGCGGTCTTCCCGATTACTACAAGTTCCAGGAGTCAAACGAGGCGGTCATCGACCGGCTTCAGGATTCACCTTACAGAATCGCCGTCCGGTCGCTCATCCCCCTGCCCGTTCAGCTGTCCATCAGAGAAGGCTGCAGCGACTCCTTGGACGAGCTGAGTATCAGCCAGGGGTTCATGACGGAATGTCATCTGGAGGTGGAGCCGTCCCTGCTCGAAGAGGCCGCCGAAGCGCTGCGGACGTCTCCTGCCATTCGAGAAACCGTGCGTTATCAATATTCCATGGTCGGCCTGGTACAGATCAATAACGCCGGAAATATCGTCCTTCAGGAGCGGGTGCTGGCGGGCCTGACGGCGGAGGAACGAGACTGATGATACTCCGAAGTCTTATGAAGCACGTTCGTGACCAGAACTGGACCGCTGTCGGCCTCGACTTCGTCATTGTCGTCGTCGGGGTGTTCGTCGGAATTCAGGTGTCGAACTGGAATGACCAGCATTTTACAGCTCGCGAAGCGATCGATTCTCGCGTCCGATTGATCTCTGATCTGCAAAATGACCGGGACGTCCTGGCGGTCCGGCGGAAATTTTACCAGGAGGTCAAGGACGCAGCAAAGCGGATAGAGCATATTCTTGAGGCAGACTTTCCAGAAACGACCGAGGCCCAATGGCAACTCATCCGCGACACGGAAAATGCTGGTCTGATCTGGGCGTTCAAGCCGTCGGCACAGGTTTACGATGAGCTCCTGAATTCGGGAAAGCTCCGTCTCGTGAGTGATACGGAGATCTTACGTCAGATGCGGGATTACTATCAGGATGCCGCGCTGGAAGCAGCCATGTCGTTCCAAGTCGACACCCCCTATCGGAACAAGTCGCGCAGGCTGATTAGCGGCCCACTGATCGAATACCAACATCACGCCTGCAATATCGTTGTCGGCGCTGATCCTAGTAATGTGAAAGTCGAGGAACAGCTCTACTTTCCGCCCTGCCCGGCCCCAGCACTCGAGACAGAAATTCTGGAAACCGCCCAACGCATTCACGCAGAGGAAGAATTGCTGGGTGATCTCCGATTAGTGCTCAGACATACCGAAGGCGTTCTTTCATTTATTGAGTATCTGGATGATGAGGCAGAGACCCTGATCACCAAACTGGAGGCAGACTGATGCTCCTCCGCCGCGTCAGCGCACTGTCACCATGCGCTCATGCCCGGCAAGGTCTTTGTGGACGGACACTTCACGCTCAGGCATGTCGGCTTTCATCAGAGAGCTGACGGCCTCGCCCTGCCCTGTTCCGATCTCAAGAAAGGCGTGCCCGCCCGGTGCCAGCCTTTCGGCAATAACGGGCGCCAGCACACGATAGGCATCAAGCCCGTCTGCGCCCGCGCGCAGGGCAAGCTCTGGCTCATAGCCCGCAACCGATACTGGCAGTTCGGCAGCGTCCTCGATATAGGGCGGGTTCGACAGGATGATATCAAAGGGGCCGTCCGGCGCATATCTGAAATCGAGCATGCGGAACTCCGCCCAGCGATCGAGCTTGAGGAGATGCGCGTTCTTCTCCGCGACCTGCAGGGCGCCGGGTGATTTATCGATACCAACACCATGCGCACTCGTCAGCTCACCGAGTACTGAGAGAAGAAGGCAGCCGGTGCCGGTGCCAAGATCCAAGACGCGGGGGTTAGGCCCCGCCGCTGCCACCGCCGCCTCAACCAGCATTTCGGTCTCAGGCCGCGGGATCAGCGTGTCCCGGGTGACCTTGAACATCCGTCCAAAGAATTCCTGTTCACCGGTGATATAGGCGACCGGCTCTCCGCCTGCCCGGCGAGACAGCATGCGTGCATATTTGCCTGCGGCTTCCTTTGGCACTTCATCCCTGGCGGCAGCAATCAGCCCTGCATGATCGAGCCCCGAGGCGGCACAGAGCAAAACCCGCGCATCCAGTGCAGGCGTCGGGGATGTGCCCAGACGCATCGTCCCCTCTGCGAGATGCTGGCTATAGGTCAGCGGCATCGATCGCCAGATCCCTTACTCAGCTTCCATGCTGGCGAGGCGTTCGGTCTGATCCGCGAGCACAAGGGCGTCGATCATTTCATCGACCGCTTCGCCCGCCATCATCTTGTCGAGCTTATAAAGCGTCAGGTTGATCCGATGATCGGTCACCCGGCTCTGCGGAAAATTATAGGTGCGGATACGCTCCGAGCGGTCGCCGGAGCCAACCTGACCTTTGCGTTCGGCGGCGCGTTCGGCATCGACACGCGCGCGCTCGGCATCATAAAGACGGGCACGGAGCACTTTCATCGCCTTTGCGCGGTTCTTGTGCTGGGATTTCTCATCCTGCTGGATGACGACAACGCCGGTCGGCAAGTGCGTGATGCGGACAGCCGAGTCAGTCGTGTTCACCGACTGACCGCCCGGCCCACTGGCGCGGAAGACATCGATCCGAAGGTCTGCCTCGCTGATCTCGATATCAACATCTTCGGGCTCAGGCAGCACGGCAACGGTTGCGGCAGAGGTATGGATGCGCCCTTGCGTTTCGGTCTCGGGCACGCGCTGCACACGGTGGACACCGCTTTCGAATTTGAGCCGGCCGAAGACATTGTCACCTGTGACGCTCGCCTGGACTTCCTTGTATCCGCCAACCCCGCTTTCGGTCGCGGAGAGGATCTCAACCTTCCAGCCCTGAGTGACCGCATAGCGCTGATACATACGGAAGAGATCGCCTGCGAAGAGCGCTGCCTCATCCCCGCCCGTGCCTGCGCGGACCTCAAGGATGACCGGCGCGGAATCCGCCTTGTCTTTCGGCAGGAGCATGATCTGAAGCTGTTCCTCAAGCGCCGGGATTTCTTCCTTCAGGCGCTGGATCTCTTCTTTCGCCATGCCCGCCATCTCGGCATCGTCGCCGGCGAGCATTTCTTCGGCGTCGCCAAGATCCTGCCGCGCGGTCGTCAGAGCGCTAGCCGCCTCGACCACGGGTTTGAGCTCGGCATGCTCTTTTGACAGCCGAACGATGCGCTCCGCTTCGGTCGCCGAAGACATCTCCTCTTCGACCTCGGCGAGGCGCGCAATCAGTGCATCAAGTTTTTCCTGCGGAATCACGTGGCTGGAGGACTTTCTGACAGTATTCGTTTCGGCGGCATGTGCCATGACCTGCCAATCTCCGGCAAGAGGGGGTAACTCTTGCTTGCGCGGAGCGGTTCAAGCCCTGAAGATCATCTCATGTCTGTCCGGCCTGAAACCCGTGATTACATCCTCGACCAGCTCTCTGCGGCGGGGGACGTTTCAGCCCGCCGCATGTTTGGTGAGATGGGCCTTTACTGTGACGGCAAATTTGTCGGCGTCATCTGTAATGATGAGCTGTTTTTCAAACAGACCGAACAAGGCCGCGCCTTCCTGCCCCGACTTGGGCTGAGGCCGCCCTATCCCGGCGCGCATCCCTATCTGCATGTGACGGGTGATGTGCTCGAAGATGCGGGTCGTGCTGCTGAGCTTCTGAAGATCACGACGGCCGCCCTTCCCATGCCGCCGCCGAGACGCCCCTCCAGACGCAAGCGGGCCATTCGGAGTGAAGGGGAGCCATCCGCGTGAAACGCCTGATCGCCTGCGGGCTCGCGGCCAGTTTTGCCGTCACCGCTGCGTGCGGTGAAGAGCTTGCCGCCACTCTGCCGACAGAAGTTTGCCGGGGCTATCTCTTCCTGCCGCTGACGCTGGAAGAGAAAGAAGACGCGCCCGCCGATCGGACACTCCATTTCCTCTATGATACCGGCGCCAGCTATTCGATCGTTGATCCAGCCTCGATCTTACGTGTCAGTGGCAAGACGATCGAGCCCGGCAAGAATGCCGTTTTCTCCGATGCGACCATGGGGCCGCTCAACGTCAACAGGCTGCGCGCAAGGGTGCAGGACCTCTCGCATCTCTCCATGGCGCTGGGTCGGCCGATTGACGGCATTCTCGCCTATGATGCGTTCGGGGAATATCTCGTCCAGATCCATTACCCCGAAGGCGAGATCCGCCTTTATGCAGGCGACCTGCCACGTGCCGATGGCAACACCATCTTTTCCTCCAAGGGCAAGGACAAGCGCCCATGGGTCAAGCTCGACATTGATGGCCGGAAACGGCGGGTGCTGATCGATTCAGGGTCTGCCTCGACCCTCGTTCTCAATGACCTTGATCGCTATGAGGTTAAGGAACCGCCCGTCGAGATCCGCTCCGCCGTGCGCCTCAAACGGCTTGAGAAACGACGCGGCGCCCGGCTGACCGGAGATGTGACACTGGGGGAGCATCTTTTCACAACACCCGTTGTTACCGAAACACCGGATACGGAACTCTTCGGCAGCGGGATGCTGAAGGATTTCGTTCTTACCTTCGATGTCGATGACAAGCGGGTACGGTTTACCAGCCAGAGCGAGGGGCCTGTCACCGTGCCGCCGGAACGCTCAACCGGTCTTTCCCTTCGCCCCATCAAAGACGGTATGCGGATCGAGAAAGTATTGCCCGATAGTCCGGCCGCGTCGCTGGACCTCAAGCCCGGGGATATCCTCACCCATATTGACGGCATGCCGATTGCCGAACGCGGCTGCCGCGAGATGTCTGACTTCGAAGAAGTCACCTATCGCCGCCGCCGCGGCGAGGATATCGCCGAAGTCACCGTGCCGATCTTTGTCATAGTCGACTAGCGCCACCGCCCAAACTGCTTGCCGCCCTCCCCCTGACAGGCGTAGCCCTGTTGCCGGGTGAGAGGGATTTCAAATGACAGATGACGTCCGGCCGCTGACGGCACCGACCACGTCCTCCGAGCGCTATGCGATCATGGATATCCTGCGCGGCTTTGCGCTGTTCGGGGTGCTGACGGCCAATCTCGTGGGTCTCGGCGAAGCGCCCTTCATGGCGACGGATGCCCAGATCGAAGCGCTGCCCACCGCCCCTATCGACAGTTTCTTCTATTTCCTCGTGGACCTATTCATTGCGGACAAGGCGAACACGCTTTTTGCGTTCCTCTTCGGGGTCGGGTTCTGGGTGATGATGGAACGGCTGGAGAGCCGCGGCGCACCCTTCATGTCGATCTATCTGCGGCGCACAGGTATTCTGTTCCTTTTCGGTCTCATCCATCTCTTCGGGCTTTTTGCCTTCGACATCCTGCATCTTTACGGCGCGGCGGGGTTCGTTCTTCTCTTCAGCCGGAAACTCCCTGCCCGGATGATGCTTTATATCGGGCTGGCGCTGCTCGTCTTTGGCCGCCCTGTCGGCGAATGGATCAGCGAAGCGCTCGGCTTCACCGAGGCCTACGGCATTGTCTATAATGATGACGCGGTGCTGGCCCGGCAGGCCGCCGCATGGGCCGGGAATTACCGCGAATGGATTGCCGGTATGGATCACATGGTCCGCTATGACTGGTTCGCCAGCGGATTACTGGCCTCATGGGTTCTTTACGTCATTGGCCGATTTTACATCGGTGCGTGGGTAGCGCGTCAGGGATGGCTACAGCATTCGGGCGATCATCTGCCGATGTTCCGAAAATATCTCCCTCTCCTCCTGATCTCAGGACTGGTCCTACAACTCCTCGGCCAGCTCATCTCGGAGAACACCGGCGAAGAGGCGTCCGCCGCCCTTGGTGTACTGACGACAATCATGCATGCCTTTGCGACCCCGCTGATCGCGGCGGGCTATGTCTGCGGGCTCGTTCTGATCTTCAATGGCAAGAGCCTGACCTGGCTGATCCGGCCCTTTGCGCCGGTCGGCCAGATGGCGCTGACCAATTATCTGACCCAGAGCGTGCTGATCATGCTGATCCTCACCAATATCGGGCCGGGGCTGGGGCTTGCCGGACGGGTCGGCACGGCCAGCTACATCCCCATCGCCATCGGCATTTACGCCGCACAGGCCGTCTTCAGCCATTTCTGGATGAAGGCCTTTGCCTATGGGCCGGCGGAATGGCTGTGGCGCACGCTGACCTATGGCAAGGCGCCCGCGATCCGGCGCCGCCCGGAGGCACTTGCCCCTGCCGGGTAAGCCGTTTTTCAGAATATCGCGCTAGGCTTCGCCGCATGAAGGACCGCGCAGACTGGCTCGAGCTGATCAAGGAAACCCTGCTGACGCCGGGCCGCGTGGTCTATGAAACGGCCGGGCTTGAACGCTCCGATGTCCATGTCATGATCCTTTACATCGGGATTGTCTTCGCGCTGATCACCGCAAACAGCCTGCGGCGCAATGCGATCCTGAAAGAGCGCGGCGTCCCGGCCACAGGCAGTGTCATCGGTCTTCAGCGCGATCCCGACGGCCCGGACCGCCCCCGCATCGCCTATAAGGATAAATATGGCGGCGAGTGGACCTTCGTCTCTGACGTGCCGTGCAAGGATGAAACGAAGTTTATCGGCAGCGAGGTCGATATCCTCTACGATCCCGACCATCCCTCACGCGCGCAGGAAGCAGGCCGGCAGATCATGCGAAGCTGGCAGAATGTGATGGCGGTGACGGTCAGTACGATCACGCTGGTGATCGCCTTCATGCCGCTGCCCTTCACAGAGCTGTTTACTCAGATGGGCTGACTGTCCGCTGCGGCGAGTTCCGCCTTCATCAACTCGGTGACACGCTCCGCCATCCGATCCATCGAGAGATGCGCATCGAAAATCTCGCCTGCCCGACCCGCCAGCGCATCCCGCGCAGCGTCATCCTTCATCAGCCGGTCAATCGCAGCCGCCAGTGCTGCCGGATCATTCGGCGGCACAAGGACGAGACTGTCATCAGAGAAGATATAATCCCTGATGCTCGGAATATCCGTGACGATGACCGGTTTGCGGTAGGCCATGGCCTGTTGCATCACCATATGACCGGCGCTGGCCGAGGTATCGCTGAGCGGCACGACGACAAGCTCTGCCGATTGCAGCATGTCGATGAAGTCGCGGCCATGCACTTTGCGGTGAATACGGACCTTTTCAGAGGCCAGCCGGTCGGGACAGGCATCAAGATTGTCGCAAACGATATCGACCGCATAGTCTGTGTCAGAGATCGCCTCTGCAAGGCAGGCATAATCCCGCTGTGACCGCCCGGCCGAGAGGATGGTCCCGGCGCGCGCCTGCTCGCTGTAAGGCTTGGGCGTGAACCCCAGACCAACGCCATAAAGCGTGGTTGAGAATTTCTCCGCCTGCGATGGAAATACCCGGCGGCAGGCTTCCTCATCGGAGCCCGCATAGGTGATGACCCGCGCACAAAACCCGATGACGATCCGGTGGAAGAGCCGGTTGAGGCGCCCCACAAGTCCGGTCCCTTTTTCCGAATAAATATAGCCGAGCCAGACAAGACGCGGCTTCGAGGAAAAGCTGAGCAACTTGAGAAGCCCGTAGCAGAAGAGGATGATATCCGTATGCGCCAGAACGACATCGGGTTTCGGGCGCGCAAAGATGCTCTGCCAGCTCTTCTTTAGCGCAAACCAGATCATTTTGGGGTATTCGCGGAACAGGAGCGCGGCCTTCGTCCGGTAACGGGGCGAGGCATCACCGCAAAAGATCCGGTAATCGGGGATCTCTGAATCCAGCTTTCGGCTTAGCGGCCAGTCATCCGCCTCCGCCGAGGCCCCAGTGATATAATGCAGCGTCATGAAGGAATGCCGGATTACTCCGCAGCCTGAGCTTCGGCAGCCCGGGCGGCTTCAATCTCGGCAGCCTTTTCCTCGACCAGCTCGACCAGCTTGTCGACCATGTCTTCATTCTTGAGCTTGAAGGCCGGCACACCACCCAGATAGGCCATGCCCGCTTCCGCGCCACCGCCGGTAAAGCCGATATCGGTCTCCCGCGCTTCGCCGGGGCCATTCACGACACATCCGATCACGGAGAGTGACATGGGCGTTGAGATATGCGCGAGCCGCGCCTCAAGCTTCTCGACCGTGCGGATGACATCGAACCCCTGCCGCGCACAGGACGGGCAGGAAATCACATTCACCCCGCGATGGCGCAGGCCCAGCGATTTGAGGATATCAAAGCCGACCTTGATCTCTTCCTCGGGCTCTGCCGAGAGGGACACGCGGATCGTATCGCCGATCCCGGCCCAGAGGAGCCCGCCAAGCCCGATGGATGACTTGACCGTCCCTATACGGAAACCTCCCGCCTCGGTGACCCCCAGATGCAGCGGCTTGTCGGTTGCCTCGGCAAGGCCGTGATAGGCGGCAACGGTGAGGAACACGTCGGACGCCTTCACCGAAATCTTGAATTCGTGGAAATCCTCATCCTCAAGGATGCGCGCATGATCGAGCGCGCTTTCGACCATCGCCTCGGGACAGGGCTCCCCATATTTTTCGAGCAGGTGCTTTTCCAGCGAGCCACCATTGACCCCGATGCGCATGGAGCAGCCATTATTGCGGGCAGCACTGATGACTTCGAGTACGCGCTCGCGCTTGCCGATATTGCCCGGATTGATCCTGAGGCAGGCCGCTCCTGCCTCTGCCGCCTCGATGCCGCGCTGATAATGAAAATGGATGTCTGCCACGATCGGCACCGGCGAGTGTTTGCAGATTTCCTTCATCGCCTCGGTTGAGGCCTTATCCGGGCAGCTCACCCGTACGATGTCAGCGCCCGCTTCCGCGATCCGCTCGATCTGCTCGAGCGTTGCTTTTGCGTCCGCCGTATTGGTGTTGGTCATGGACTGAACGGCGATCGGCGCGCCATCGCCAATGGGCACATTGCCGACCATGATGCGGCGGCTTTCCCGGCGCTCAATATCCCGCCACGGACGAATGCTCATGAGCCGTCTCCTGCCGTCACAACGGCATTTGTCTCTGGTGATGCAATTAAGCCGAAAGCGGCGTGATCACAATGCGTTCGTACGCCTTTTACGGGCGCTGGAAGACCACGCGGCTGGTCCGGCCGGCATCGGTCACGGAGGCGCCGCCCTCTTCAGCCGGGAAGAAATCCCAGCGCGAGACGGCAGCCATCGCGGCACGGTTGAAACAGGGGTTCGTGGTCGAGGCGACTTCCGGTCCGACAACCTTGCCGTAGCGCGACACGCTGTAGCGGATGGTGACGGTCTCGGTCTCTGCCGCCGAGCTTTCGCAGCGGGACGGATAGACCGGCTCAATGGCCGTGCGGATGGTTGCCGGCACACGGCTCGCAACCACAGTCTCTTCAACGACCGTTTCAGCGGGCGCATTCTCATCGGCGGTGACAATAGCGATGCCGTCATCGGTCATGACGGGCTCATCGGCAGTATCATCTTCGGCGAGCGTTTCCTCCTGGGTGGCAGGCGCCTCTTCCGTCGTCGTACCCCGGTTCTGGAGCGCCAGACGGTTCAAGGCCTCGGCATTCAGCTCATCGGCTGACTGGACACCAGTATTGGCCTCAGTAGCGGTTTCGGTTTCTTCGCTGACTGTCTCTGCGGCGGCGCTGTCGATGTCCCCCTCGCCTTCTTCTGCTTCAGTAAGAGGCGACGGGATCTCAACGGCAGCCACTTGCAGGGCACCGTCATTCTCGGCGGCGCGGGCATTGGCGAGAGACGCGGAACGCGCCTCTTCTTCGCCTGCGGCCAGCGCGCGTTCGAGTTCTTCCGCGGTGATCTCAAGAACGCCGTCATCCTCACCGGCATCGGCGACACGGGCGGGCGCGGCATCGGAGGGCAGTGACAGCCCGCCGCCCAGCGCGTTCTCGTCGGTCAGCGAGGTCGTCATCTGATAGTCCGGTACCCCGGTCGAAGACAGCGTGCGCTCAACGAGCGGAATGCCCTCTCCACCTTCGGCCGTCAGGACGGCCTTGTCCGGGGCAGACGCCTGAAGGATCTGCCAAACGATCCAGAGAACGCCGCCTGTGATCAGCAGGATCGTGAAAAGGCTCATCTGCGGCGCAGGCCCCAGATCCTTTTGCAGCTTGGGCTCAAGTACGGGCGTCTGGCGCGGCGCGGGATAGCCCGCATCACGGCGGAAACGCTCGACCAGCGCATCCTCGGGCAGTCCAAGCGTGCGCGCATAAGAGCGCACGAAACCGAGCGTAAAGGTCGGCGCCGGCAGGGCAGATTTGTCGAGCGCCTCAATCGCGGTGAGCCGCTCGGCCTTCACATTGATGCGTTTTGAGATTTCCTCGACATCAAGGTCCATCGCCTCGCGGGCGGCGGCGAGCATCTCGCCAGCATGGGAGAAGTCATCCGCTGACGGAATTTTCCCGTCATTGGTGTGCGGCGCGTCGGCATCCGCTTCAGATGTGGCCGTCGAAGGTGATTCGGACGCAGCCGTCTCATTCCCGTCCGAGGTCCCGTCATGGGACACATCTCGGTCGCGATGAAGAAGGGTATCGGTCACATCCATGCGAATCACTGTCTCCGGTGAAACAAATTAACCTGTTCGTTATGGTCCTGAAAGGGCAACCATCGTGCCGACAAATAATTAATGCGAGAAAAATTCGAGGGTTTGTCATCGAATCAATCTCACCAGACCGGAGAAATGTTGACTTCGTTAGGATTTCGGTAAGGTGTCTTCCATGGCGACTCACTCTCCCCGCGGGGGGCCGCATTTCACGGCTTCCGTTCACGACCGTCTGGCGAAAGTCAGCGATAAACGGTTAGCGGCCGTCTCGCTGGTCCTGTCAAAATTGTTCAGCGGGCGAATGGCTCTGTCGACGCTCTTTGACGGGCCGCGCCAGGAAGTCCTGAGCGCGGAGGAAGAAGCCGACCTCAAGGATCTTGAAGCCGCCTTGCCCGAAGGCGCGATGATCCGCGATCCACTCACGCGGGACCGTTTCGGGGCTGAGCCGCGGATGCTCGCCTTCCTGCGCCAGCTCGAAGGGCATCGCCCACAGGCCATGGTCGTGCTCTCTCCTGAAGGAGATGACGCCGCCGATGAGGCCGTCGCGGAAGCCCGCGCAATGGGATATCTGCTCGTCCCCGGAGAGCGGATGGCAGCCCTCAAACCCCCTTCGGATGTCGAAATCCTGGACAAGACCACGGGCGAGATCCGATTCGGCGCCGGGACGGACTGGGAGAAGCTCGACGAAGCGGCCGTGACGGCGGGGCTCTGCGCTTTTCCGAAACTCGCGGGACTTTTCGATAATCCGCTGGCCGCAGCGCGGGCCGGTCTCTTCGGTCCTGTGCGGGAGCGTCGCCGGTCAGGACATTCCTGGCGCGTCGAGGCGACTTTGCCGCCCCTAACCACTATGCCTGAGGAACTCGTGTTCCTTTTTGAGGCACGCGAGCCCGCCGAGCGCGTCCTCGCCCGTCTCACCCGGGAAATGGCGCCTCTATATGCTGAGACCTTCCCGGCAAGTGACGGCTACATTCTCGCGACCGCCCGGCTGGTCGCCCATCATGGCTGGCTCGACAAGCCAGAGGCGACAGGCCTTCGTCTCTTTATCGGCGGGCCAGAGCCGGTGCGACGTGCAGCTCTCAAATTCGCCGAAGGCCATGCAAGACGGGCGGGCGGGCGCAAACTCTGGCCGCAGGGCTTGCCGCCACGCGCCGATCTTGAAGCCATTCTGGCCTCTTGCGGGGCGGCGCGGCTTGAGCGGGCCACTGATCTGGCGCTCCCCACGCCTGAAGGCGCGCGCGTGACCCCGACCTTGCGCGCCATTCGCGGCGAAATCGAACAGATCGACGTCATTACCTATTTGCGGGATCTCTCCCGGTCGCTGCCAGAAGCCCAGCAGACGCTCGGCCTGATCGAGGATCCGGTGCGCCCTCAAAGCCCCGATCTGACCGAGGAAAGCCCCGATTCCGTGCGCGCTCATGGCTGACCTGCCTGCTCCGGAACGCCTTGATTTAAGAGGACTTCGCTGCCCCCTGCCGGTCCTCCGGCTGGAGGCTCGCGCACGCGCCCTTCCAGCAGGCAGCCGCCTCGAAGTGCTCGCCGATGACCCCATCGCAAGGGTCGATATCCCCCATGCGATGCGCGAGGCGGGGCACGCCTGTGAAGAGGTATCCGCCCCCGAAAATACGCGCGATTATTGCGTCTTCGAGGTCACATTGGGCGGAAAGGGGTGAAAAGCGTCACAAGGGGGATGCCAAGGAAGTTAGGAGGTGTTAACAATGGCAGAGACGGAATCCGCCGATGCGCCACGTCGGTGGCTCGGCTGCAGGGGAGTATGGGAATGGGCTCTAAGCGATTTGCACCGCGTAACGCGCTGTTAGCGGGGGTGAGCCTCGCTGTTGCGGGCATCTTCACACCGGCATTTGCTGACTTCGATGACGCACTACGCGCCTACTCTTATCACCCGAATGGCCAGATTGATCAGGCCAAGGTGCTCGAAGCACTCGACCTGTGGCGCAAATATGCGATCGCCGGCGATGTTCAGTCCCGCCAAGTTCTGGGCGATGTCTATTCGAACCAGTCCGTGAATGGCTGCTCGAGTGATTCGCGCGATCTTGCCGGACCGAAGCCGGTCGACACCGGCGTCATCCAGGAAGACAAGGTCCGCGCTCTCGCCTGGTACACGATCGCCGCGACCCATGATTTTGAAGATTACAGCCAGAAGCCTGATTTCTGCGAAATCAATGCCCGCGCTCGCGCCCAAACACGCGTGCCGCAGCTTAAATCCGTCATGACCACCGAGCAGGTTGAGAAGGCAGAAGACCTCGTTGTCACGCTCCTCTCCTCCGAATCAGAATTCGACCTCTACCGTCTTGGCGTGATGTACCAGACCGGCAACGGCATGCCGAAGAACAACGTCGAAGCACTGACCTATTACAATCTCGCCTCCAGCCGGGCGCTGAACGCCAATCCGAATGCGGTGAAGGCAGCCAGCTTCCTGAAGACAATCATGACGCGGGAAGAGATTGAGGAAGCCGACAAGAAAGCTCGCGAGTGGCAACCGCCGCTTCACGATGCTTTCCAGGGCCCGAGCCCGATTGCGGTCGATATCGAGAATCAGACCAAGGTTCTTCAGGCCCGCCGTACGGCCCTTGCCATCGCAGAAATCGAAGCGAATTTCGCCGAAGGCAATGAGCATCTTGTTCAGGGCGCCCTCGCCGCGCTCGGCCTTTATCTCGATGATATTGACGGCACACGTGGTCCCAAGACCATCGCAGCCATCAAGCGCTTCCAGTACAATCTCGTCGAGGATGACGAGAACCTGTCAGAAGAGCAAAAGCGTGACAGCATGACGGGTGTCCTCACCCCGCCGCAAAAAGTGAAGCTCATTGAGCGCGCGGCGTCGGTGAACCACCCGCAATCGCAATACATCTACGGTGTGATGTATGCTGAAGGTATCGGCGTGCCGGTGAATGGCGAACAATCCGTCCGCTGGCTGAAGAAGTCGGCTTCATTCGGATATCCGCTCGCCCACTTCGCCCTCGGCAAGTATTACCGCCAGGGCATTTACGGTGACGATCCGATCGAGCCGAGCCGGTCCGAAGCGGCCCACCATCTCGGACAGGCAGTCGCTCTTGGCTACAAGCCCGCCGAGAAGGCGCTCGAAGAGCTCTACACCTATGATTACGCGCAGTGACCTGTCGGGAGAGGGGTGAGAAAATGAAACTGACTCGGAAAAAGGCAATCGCGGCGCTGATGTCCATGGCGGCAGCCGGCGCCCTTGGCTCCTCGGGCTTTGCTCAGGACAGCACTTTTGGCGGTATGCCGACAGTGACGCCGCAAACGGCCAAGAAAATCGAGGACGCCCGTCGTCGTGACGCAGCGACCACGAGCACGAAAAAGCGCAAGCTGCCAGCCTATGTCGTTGTCGACCAGGGCGGGCCGAACATCAATATGGATCGCGCTGCTGATCCTTCACGGGCTCGCTACACCTCGATCAATGAAGCGATCGAGAATGTGGCATGGGGCGGTGTCGTGGTCGTCATGCCCGGCATCTATGAAGAGAATATCGAGCTGAAGCGCTCGGTCAGCCTGCAAGGCGACCGCGGTGCCGGCAGCGGTGTCCGCATCCGTCAGGTTGCTGAAACCAATGCAGCCGGTGAGCAGAAGCCGTGCCTGAAATTCACGCCACAAAGCTTCAACGAGCATGCACAGATCTCGAATATCGATTTCGAGCCGATGGCAAATGCTGGTGTCCCTTGCGTCGATGTCAAAGACGGCATCTTCACCATGATCCAGTCCTCCGTCAAAGGCGGCGGCGGTGAGCTTGTCTCGATCGAGGGCGGTACGGCCTTCCTTGAGAAGAACACAATCTCGGGCGGCAGCACGGGGATCAGCATCACCCAGACGCATCCGCTCTGGGATCGTGCGACCCTCGTCGATAATATCGTGACCGAGAACTACCATCAGGGCATCAACCTCTCTGGCGAAGCCTCCATGCTGGTGACCGGCAACCTTGTGAACACCAACGGTGTCGGCATCTCCTATAATGGTGGTGGCGCGGCGACGCTGGTCGGCAACAAGATCCTCAACAACTCCAAGCACGGCATCGAATTGGGCGAGGATGGTAAGGAAGTGCTGATCCGCCTCAACCAGATCTGGTCGAATGATCAGGACGGCATCAAGGTCACCAACTCGACCGGCCTGATTGAGGACAATGACATTGACGGCAATGGCGGCTTTGAGGTCTCGACCATCGGTCACCTCAACACGGTCCCGACCATCATCAATGATGTTGCCCAGAACGTGTCGTCTCCGGCCTATAACCGGAACAGCCGCCGCAGCCGCGACCAGTCGCAGTGGCGCGTCGGGAACGGCCCGTCAGGGTCGAGCCGCTAACCGGCGGACACGGACGATCAACGAATTGGAAAGCCCGGCCGCCGCGCCGGGCTTTTTCTTTTGGTTAAGCATGAGGCTTCCCAGCTTCACCCTATCCTAGTCCTCTGGGCTTATTCTCCCCGCCGGTGGTGTGTGTGGAGAGTATGATGACCGAACCCGTAAGTGACAGCCGGCTTGCCCTTTATGAAGGACTGATTTCCCTTGCCTGGGTGGATGAGCGGCTAGATCCGGCCGAGAAGATCGTCCTTGAAGACATCTTTGCCCAGCATCACGGCCTGACGGATGAGCAGCGCGCCGCCCTCACCCGTGACATCACAACCCCGGTGCGGCTCGCGGATATCTGGCCGCGCCTGACCGACCCGCAAGACCGCGCGCGCTTTCTCGACATGGCAGATGTGATCTTCAAATCTGATGGGGAAGTCGATGACAGCGAGGCGGACATCTATGCCGTCAAACTCGCCAAGCATTTAGGCACACTCGCTCTCGATGGCGTCAAGCGGGAGCTTGATGATCTGCGGACGGAATTAACGGAGGCAGATAAAAAAGAGGCCGAAGCCTACCGCGATTACGCGAAGAACTTCGGCCTGTTTGCTTTTGCCAAAAAGCTGATCGGGCGCGGTACGGATCGCGAAGACCGTACCGGCACCGAGCTTTAGGCTGGATTATTCAGCGACAAGAGCGCTTTGCGGGTCGACCTTGATGCCCGGACCCATGGTCGAGGTCAGGGCGATCCGCTTGATGTAGGTGCCCTTGGCGCCTGACGGCTTCGCCTTGTTCACGGCATCGACGAAAGCGCGGACGTTTTCTTCGAGCTTCGTCGCATCAAAGCTGGCTTTGCCAACACCGGCGTGAACGATACCGTTCTTCTCGACGCGGAACTGAACAGCCCCGCCCTTGGCATCTTCGACGGCCTTTTTGATGTTCGGGGTCACCGTGCCGACTTTCGGGTTCGGCATCAGGCCACGCGGGCCGAGTTGCTTACCCAGACGACCGACGAGCGGCATCATGTCCGGCGTTGCGATCACGCGATCAAAATCCATTTCGCCATTCTGGATCTGCTCGACGAGGTCTTCGGCCCCGACGATTTCAGCACCAGCCGCGCGAGCTTCTTCCGCCTTGTCGTCTTTTGCAAAGACAGCAACGCGAACAGAACGGCCCGTGCCATTCGGCAGCGAGACGACACCGCGAACCATCTGGTCCGCATGCCGAGGATCAACACCAAGGTTCATCGAAATCTCGACCGTTTCGTCAAATTTCGCCGTGGCGTTCTTTTTCACGGTTTCGACCGCTTCGGTCAGGCCGTGCAGTGTCTTGAAATCGATGCCTTCACGCGCATTGCGCAGACGTTTTCCGACTTTCGCCATGACTTAGCCCTCCACTTTCAGGCCCATGGCCCGTGCGGACCCGGCAATGATGTTGGCGGCCGCATCAATGTCATTGGCATTGAGGTCAGCCATTTTGGCTTCGGCGATTTCACGAACCTGCGCCATGGTGACGGAGCCAGCGACTTCTTTGCCCGGCAGCGAACCGCCCTTGGGCAGTTTGGCGGCCTTTTTCAGGTAATAGGACGCAGGCGGCGTTTTGGTTTCGAACGTGAACGACTTGTCCGTGTAGATGGTAATGATCGTGGGGATCGGCATCCCCTTATCCATCTCCTGGGTCGCAGCGTTGAACGCCTTGCAGAATTCCATGATGTTGAGGCCGCGCTGACCGAGAGCGGGGCCGATGGGCGGCGACGGGTTAGCCGCGCCGGCGGGCACCTGAAGCTTCAGGTAGCCTTGGAGTTTCTTTGCCATGTTACACCTTCCGATTATTGGCGAAGGGAACGCGGTCGGGCTGGATCATGGACTTGCTAAGACCCATAGCCTCCCGCGAAGCGCCGGGCTCTAGCGGCAAAAGCCTGTAAACGCAATCCCTTGGAGGGCTTAGTCTGCGGCGATGGCACCATAGGCGGCGCGGGCCGCAGCGCGGAAGATATCGGCGTCGCCATCGCGTCCGCCGGCCCCCTCGCTGAGGCCAACGAGCATCAGCCCCTGCCCCTGATCTATGAGCAGGAAAGCGCCCTCACCGGCAGAGAAATAGCTGCCTGCCGTGGCGCCGGGGCCTGTGACCCCGGCAGAGCGCAGGACCGCAACGCCGAGACCACGACCAATAACCCCCGGCGTCATGTCCTCGCCGAGCCCTGAATTCAGCGCCCATCGGTCATCCGGCAAATGGTCCCGCGCCATCAGGCTGACCGTCGCGCCATCAAGAATGCGCGCGCCGCCAACCCCGCCGCCCGAGGCGAGGAGCTGGCCGAACCGGGCCATATCCCGCAGGCTCGCCTCTAAAACGAACGTCCCGCCCGCTCCTTCCGTCAGCCGCATGCTCGTCATGCCCAGCTGGTTGAATATCCGCTCATCGAGATAGACGTCGACCGGCGTGTCAGAGACATTCTGGATGATCTCCGCCTGCAATTTGAGGTCCGGGCCAGTCGTGCCGTCCCCGGTCATGATCTGCGCAATGGTCGGGCTGTCTTCCTCAGACCCGACCGGGCCCAGCCGCCCCTCGGGCAGGTAATAGGCCGCCGGTTCATCGAGCGTGAATTGCCCCTCATCATAGAGCATCAGCATGCCGGCAGTGATCACAGGCGCAGCCAGCACGCGGCTCCGCCAGACCGTATCGGCCCCGGCGAGCGCTTCTCCGCCGGGCGCATTGCCAGCCGTCACGAAGGCCGCAACATGCCCGTCACGGACCAACAGGGCCGTCATGCCCTCGGCACCGCGCGCCTCGACGGCGCTGGCGATCGCCATACGAAAATCGGCAAGCCCCTCAGCCGTCATCCCGAGCTGTTCGGGAAGGATCGGGGTTTCAAGATCAGGCCAGCCTGTAGAGATCAACGCCAGGGGTAACCGCCCGGCCGTGCTCGTCACCTCGACAATTACGGGATCTTCTTCAGCCTCCGCAGGCTCATCGGCGGGCGCGTCCGCACCCCCGCATGCCGCCAATACCAAGCATAGGGCCCCTATGGGACCATACCGCCAAGACATCGTCATCTCCCCCTTCGCATCAACCGATGCGCGAGCTTCCGCAGAAGCCACCCTTAACTTTACCAAAAAGTCAGGATGAATGGCAGCCCCGCAGACAGGAATTCCACAACTTCAATCAGGCTGAATTGAGGCTACTTAGCTGGGCCGGATACCCGTTCATAAACAATGGCTTCCGTCCAGCGTTCGCCTTCGTTGTTGGTCAGGACGAGCTCGATTGTCTGGCGGCCATCTTCTTCGAGGCGTAGGGTCAGGCCGGAAAAAACGCCTAGGCCAGGCTCTGTCCGCTGCAACTTGAAAGCGTGAAATCCGTCTTTCTCTTCCCAGCTCGTCATGTCGGCATTGAAGTGTTTGACCCGCAAGGACGGACCTTCCTCAAAGTCAGCAAGATGAAAGATCTCCGTAAAGACGATCTTGCCCTCTTCTTCGAGTTGGAGAAGGCCCGTCATGTGCCCACCCGGTCCGGTAACCCAGCACTCCTTGGCAAAACCGTCAAAGGCCGGGCCTTCCCAACAGCCTTCCAGCCAAGCGAGCTCGTCGAGCGACCATTCGGTGCTCTTATTCTGCGCAAAAGCCGATGACATCAGCATGGCGCCCGCACCCATCAGGGACAGCAATAAATTCGGCATCCTGAACCTCCCGGTTGAATTTGAAGATACATCAGGAATGCGCAGGATAATAGCCGATTTCAGGGGCGCCGGACATAGCGCCAGAGCAGGTAGCTCACCGCCCCGCCCAAGACGACCGGCGCCCAGACCATGGGGAAGCCCAATAGCGAGACTAGGATGGTCGACAGATCGAAGGTCTCGCCCGCCCCTTCCCTACCGAACAGCGGCCGCAGAATCAGCTTCCAGATCCCAAGTCCGGTCAGCAGTACACTGAGGACGAGGAAATAGGCCGCAAAGACCTTCCTTGCCTTCCGGTATTCTTCTGGATTGCGCTCAGGATTCATGACCGGAGGATCAGTTAGAGCGCCTGCAGACGCTCCCGCACTTTCGCGATGGCATCATTCGCGGCATCCGGGTTCGGCCCGCCGCCATGGGCAAGGTCCGGCTTGCCGCCGCCGCCCTGACCGCCTAGGGCCTCAACCGCGAGCTTGACGAGTTCAGGCGCGCCGATGCGGTCCGTCAGGCCGTCCGCGACGCCGATCGACACGCTCGCCTTGCCGTCATCCGTCGAGATGAACGCGGCAATGGCATTGTCACTGGCTTTCTTTGCATCAGCGATCAGCCCACGGAGCTCCTTGGCCGGAATGCCTTCGAGCACCTGGCCGGTGAAGACGATATCGCCGATGGTTTCGGTTGCGGGCTTGCCGCCTCCGCCGCCCATGGCCGCCTTTTTCTTGGCAGCGACGAGTTCCTTCTCGAGGCGCTTCTTGTCTTCAAGCAGCGCCGTCACGCGGTCGGCAACGTCACCGATCTTGACCTTGAGCGTACCGGCCAGCCCGGTTGCGATCCCGGCCTGTTCCTTGAGGTAGTCGCGCGCCGCTTCACCGGTCACGGCCTCGATCCGGCGAATGCCGCTCGCGACCGCCGTTTCGGTCGTGATGACGAAAAGCGCGATGTCGCCCGTGCGGGTCACGTGGGTGCCGCCGCAAAGCTCCATCGAGTAAGGACGCTCAGGGTTGTCGAAATCGTCACCAAGCCTCAGTACACGGACTTCATCGTCGTATTTCTCACCAAAGAGCGCCATGGCGCCTGCCTCGATCGCGTCATTATAGGGCATGACGGAGACGACACCTTCATCATTCTGACGGATGACACGGTTGACCTCCGCCTCGATGAGATCGAGCTCTTCGCGGCTGACGCCCGAATTATGCGAGAAGTCGAAGCGGAAATTGTCCGGCCCCACAAAGGAGCCTTTCTGGACGACATGGTCGCCCAGATGACGCCGCAGGGCCGCGTGAACGAGGTGGGTGGCGGAGTGGTTCCGCTTGATCCGTGCCCGGCGCTCATGATCGATTTCGAGCGTGACGACATCGCCCTCTTTCAGCGTGCCTTTTTTGACAACCGCGTGATGGACGTGAAGCGCGCCTGCGCCTTTCTTGGTGTCACGGATGATCAGTTCCGCGCCGCTCGCGCTGACAGCCCGGCCGGCATCGCCTGCCTGCCCACCCGATTCAGCATAGAATGGCGTCTGGTTGGCAACCAGGCTCACCTCATCGCCTTCCGAGACGCTTTCGACCCGCGCGCCATCTTTCACGAGCGCGGTGACCGTGCCTTCGGCCTTTTCATGGACATAGCCGATAAATTCCGTGGGCGCCGTATCAGAAAGAATATCGAACCAGACCTTGTCGCTGGCCGCATCGCCTGAGCCCGCCCAGTTGGCGCGCGCCATCTCTTTCTGGCGGGTCATGGCGGCATCAAAGCCCGCCTGATCAAGGCCATAGCCCTGCCGCCGCAGCGCATCCTCGGTCAGGTCGAGCGGGAAGCCGAATGTGTCATAGAGCTTGAACGCCGCCTCGCCGGGCAGCGTGCCGCCATCGGGTAATTTGCTCGTTTCCTCGGCGAGGAGTTTCAGCCCGCGGTCGAGCAGATCGGCGAATTTCTCTTCCTCAACGCGCAGCGTGTCACGCACAAGGCTTTCGGCGCGCGGTAGCTCCGGAAACGCGCCGCCCATTTCATCCACAAGGGTCGGCACAAGACGCGTCAGCAACGGATCCTTCGCCCCCAGCGCGTGCGCATAGCGCATGGCCCGGCGCATGATCCGTCTCAAGACATAACCCCGGCCCTCGTTGGACGGCGTCACCCCATCGGCAATCAGGAAGGACGAGGCGCGCAGATGGTCCGCGACAACCCGGTGGGAGACGAGATCGTCGCCCTCAGGCTTGCGGCCCGTGAGCTCGACCGACGCATTGATCAGTGTTTGGAAGAGATCGGTTTCGTAATTATTGTGAATGCCCTGCAGCACCGTTGCGACCCGTTCGAGCCCCATGCCGGTATCGATCGAGGGTTTCGGCAAATCCGTCTGCTCGCCGCCTGCATGTTTCTCGAACTGCATGAAGACGAGGTTCCAGATCTCGATGAACCGGTCGCCATCCTCATCCGGGCTGCCCGGCGGGCCGCCCGGAATGTGGGGACCATGATCGTAGAAAATCTCGGAGCACGGACCACAGGGGCCGGTATCGCCCATCGACCAGAAATTGTCAGACGTCGGAATGCGGATGATTTTCTCATCAGCAAAACCCGTGACCTTCTTCCACAGGTCAAACGCCTCATCATCGGTGTGATAGACAGTGACCAGCAGCTTTTCGGCCGGCAGGCCGAAGGTGCCGGTCAGCAGCTCCCACGCATTGAGGATCGCCTGTTCCTTGAAATAATCGCCGAAGCTGAAATTCCCCAGCATCTCGAAGAAGGTGTGGTGGCGCGCCGTATAGCCGACATTGTCGAGGTCGTTATGCTTGCCGCCGGCCCGGACGCATTTCTGCGAGGAGGTCGCGCGGACATAGCTGCGCGTTTCCGTTCCCGTGAACAGGTTCTTGAACGGCACCATGCCCGCATTGACGAACAGCAGCGTCGGGTCGTTCTGCGGCACGAGCGGCGCAGACGGCACGATTTCGTGATCGCGGCTCGCGAAGAAGTCGAGAAAGGACTGGCGGATATCATTGACGGATGTGACCATCCGCGCGGCTTAATCGGCCCCGCGCCCTTGTGCAATCGGGCTTGCGACGATGGGTGACTTCGCCATATTCGATAGATATGCGCACGCCCGTCCTCCTCATCGCCCTGATGCTCACCGCCTGCAGCGGTCAGCCCGATTACCGGGCTGAAAATCAGCCGCCGGAAACGGTTCCCCATGTCGATATCGAGCGCTATCAGGGCCTCTGGTACGAGATCGCGCGCTATCCCAACCGGTTTGAGGACACCCCCGATTACATCTGCACAGCGGTGACGGCCGAATATGCCTTGCGCGAGGACGGCAGGATCGATGTCATCAATACCTGCCGAAAGGACACGCCCGAAGGCGAGGTCGACGTCGCAAACGGTGTCGCTCGGGTCGTCGGCGGGAATGGCGCAAAGCTGAAGGTCAAATTTGCGCCCGCTTGGGTGCCGTTTGCGAGTGGCGATTACTGGGTGCTCGATCTGACAGAGGATTACTCTGCGGCGCTGGTCGGTAGCCCGGACGGCAAATATCTCTGGCTGCTCTCCCGTACGCCGATCATCCCGGCCGAGACGGGCCGCCGCCTGATGGAAGCCGCCCGTGCGCGCGGCTATCAAACGGATCCCCTGCAATTCACGCTGCAACCGCCCGCCCGATAATCGGCGAACCTCCGCCCTCCTCATGCGTTATATGGTTGAGGAGACACGCGAATGACACATCCGCACGAAAAGACCCCTGCCGAAGATACGATCAAGGGCGGCCACCAACCCTATGATGGGGAAGAGGCCGAAGGCGGCGCGCCGCGCGGCTATGATTCGAACCATGAGCGCTATGACGAGAATGGCGAGCGCATCTATCGGGACAATGAAAATGCGCCCGCAGGCGACGACAAGTAGGACTAGTCCTTATCCGTCACAAGCTTGGTTAGCGCCTCGTCCCAGACGAAATCGACGGCGGGCGCGAGCTCGGTGAGACCAGAACCCTCCGCGCCATTGGCAACGAAATCCATTTTCAGGATCGATCCGCCGCCCTCTTTCTCGCCGACACTGAGCGTGAGGGATGTGGCGAGCCCCATTTCCTGCATCGGCCCGAAAGGCGCATGAAGGCGCAGCATCTCACCATGCATGACGGCCATGATGTGTCCATGGGTGACAGAGCCACCTTCCCAGTCCTCACGCCAGACGCCGCCAGCTTCGAGTTCAAGCGTCATATGCCCCGGATCGCCTGAGAAGGAATGGAGCCACCATTCCTTCGGCTCGATCAGTTTTGCCCAGAGATCCGCCTTGCTCAGCGTGCTTTCATGTTCCTGCGTTAGCACCATGCGGGCGGATGATGAGGAGACGACTTCGGCCTGTGCCGTGGCGGTCATCAAAGCAGCGGCGCAAAGCGCGGGAATGAGACGGGTCATGGCAATACCTCCTGCCGGACACTCTGCCATAAAGACACCATGGCGCGCCATGCCCTCAACGGAAGGCTTTAGCGCAGCCGAGGACGCAAGAGCCATGTGCCGGATTGCGAAATCAGTCGCCCGCCAGTGCCGAGCTTGAACCGTGCAACACCCGGCGCGTGGTCGGTATCGACCCCGCCAAGGTCGAGCGTGGTCACGCCTTTTTTCTTCAGCTGGCGGATCGATTGCCAGAGAAGGAGATTCATCGCATTGGCCTCTCGCCCGGACTTTGAGGCCCAGCCGATGTGATAGGTCGCCGTTGCCCCGTGCCTGAAGAGCAGCATGCCCGCCACTCTTTCCGCGCCGAGTTTCGCTTCGAAACCGATGACGGAATCCTTCCCCGCCTTCTCCTGCCAGGCGGGCACCATGAGGGGTGATAATGCTCTGTAGCCTAATCTTTTCTGCTGACGACGTTCGGCCTCAAGCAGCCATTTATACTGCTCCGCCCGGCGCCCCAGTAGATTGATGGTGAGCCCTGCCTTCTCCGCAGCGCGAAGCCGGTTACGCCATTTGCCGTCCGCCCCCGCAAGCAGTGCCTCTTCATCCTGCGTGAGTTCAAGAAGCACGGTGTGGTAGGGTGAGACAACGCGCCGGAGGCGGAGCTTTTCCTCAGTCCCGCTCCCCTCCCCCTGCGGCATCAGCAAGAAGGCATGAAGCCCCTTGATCGGCAGGGTGCGGCCCAGCTCATCGATCAGCGCGGCACGGGTGTCTTCGGCCAGGTCCTCCCGAAGCCAGACCGGGCCCATCATGGCGGTCGCAAGCCGAAAGCCAGGGAATTTACGGACTGCGATCTGGCAGAGCCCGGCCGTCTCCCCTTCATTGACTAGCTCGGCCCTCACAACCTCGCCACCATGCGCCGCAATCACCTCGCCGAAAGCATAAGCCTGCTGGCAGGGCGCTAAAGAGGCGCGTGCGAGCTGCTTCTCCCAGGCTTTCGCAGAAAGACCGTTCCAGCGAATCATAGTTGTCTGCGGCGCATCGAATGGCATGGCCGGAGGCTGAATTGATCCGCAAGAAAGCTCAAGAAGTCATGGGGCACCGGCTGGCCTCACCTGCCCTCACGAAGACGGGCCTGCGGCTCATCCTGCAATATGTAGCGGCCCCGATTCTGGCGCTGCTGGCGCTGATAGATCTCGGCCTGTTTCTCGTTTTCAAATATGCCTTCGGCCAGTGCTATGGCGTATGGTGCTGGTTTTAAGCGTCAGCTTTCGCCGGGACGATCGTCACGCTCTCCCCACAGCCGCAGGCATCGGTCTGGTTCGGATTATTGAAGACAAACCGGCTGGAGAGTTTCTCCGTCACGAAGTCGATTTCAGTCCCCAGTAGGAAGAGGATTGCCTTGGGGTCAATCAGGATGGTGATGCCGTTCTCCTCGACAACCTCGTCGAGCGGCCCCTTCTCGGTGGCGTAATCCATCGTGTATTCCATGCCGGCACAGCCGCCATTTTTCACGCCGATCTTCACCCCGATGAAATTCTCATCAGCGGACGACATGATCTCCGTCATGCGCTCGGCAGCGCGGTCGGTCAGTGTCAGGACTTTAGGTCGTTGTCTTGCCATATCTGGTGTACCCATATTAACCCGTGATCGTGCCCACAATTGCGGCAAACCCTGCTAGATATTCCGTAAGGCCCCCATCCGGCTAAAGATAATATCGGCTCATTACAATCTGAACATCGAAACAATTTACTGAGCAATATCATACTTGTCAGGAATATTATAAGTGGTGACAAAAAAACGATCCATCCCCACCAAGCCAAATGCGGTAACCAGACCATCATCCAAAAATAGGGATGTACGTGAAAAATGCCTGTTATGAAGCATACTAACCAAGCGAGATTCAATCCCCATATAATAATCGTCACCCTTCGACGATTACCCTCTCCTCGAAAGAACTTAGCTGACGTCACAGCCACCCCAGTTCCAGTTTTGCTTCATCCGACATGCGGTCCGGCGTCCAGGGCGGATCAAAAGTCATCTCGACCTCGCACCGCTCAATGCCGTCAACGCGCGTGACCGCCTGCTCGACCCAGCCGGGCATTTCGCCCGCGACGGGACAGCCGGGCGCGGTCAGCGTCATCTCGATCTTCACATCGCCGGGCTCGTCATAATCGACCTTGTAGATCAGCCCCAGCTCGTAAATATCGACCGGGATCTCCGGGTCATAAACGGTCTTCAGTGCCTCAACGATCTTCGCCGTCATGTTCGACAGGCGAATCTCGTCCGGGCTCAGCGCTTCTGGCGAGGCCGGCGGCGAAGGCGCGTCTGTCCGGCCACCCGACAGATCGATCATGTCGCGGCCGCCTGTTTCAGGGTCATATGTCTGTTCGTTGTCGGTCATACTCATCCCAACATGTCGTGTGCCTTGGCGCAGGCGTCAACCAGCGCCTCGATATCGGCATGGGTGTTATAGGCGGTGAAGCTGGCCCGCGCGGTCGCGGTGACGCCGAGCTTCTTCATCAAGGGTTGGCAGCAATGGTGCCCGGCACGCACGGCCACCCCCTGCCGGTCGAGAATCGTCGAGACGTCATGCGGATGCGCCTGCCCGAGATTAAAGGCAATGACCGGTCCCTTATCGGGTGCCGCACCATAGACGGTTGCGATATTCGAGCGCCCCAGCGCCTCCATAGCGTGATCGGTCAGCTCTCGCTCATAGGCTTTGAGGCCCGAAATATCCTGTTCCATCAGCCAACGGAGCGATGCGCCTAGCCCAATCGCCTCCATGATCGGCGGCGTGCCCGCCTCAAACCGGTGCGGCGGCTCATTATAGGTAATACGCTCCTGCTCGACGATGTCGATCATCTCGCCACCGCCGCGATATGGCGGTAGCCGGTCGAGGATCGCCTTGCGGCCAAAAAGGACGCCAATGCCAGTCGGACCATAGGCTTTATGTCCGGTCATGACATAGAAATCGACGCCGAGATCCTGCACGTCGACCGGTCCGTGCACGGCATGCTGGCAGCCATCGGCAAGGAACAGCGCGCCATGTTCATGGGCAATCGCCGCCATCTCTTTAATCGGAGGAAAGGCCCCCAGCACGTTTGACTGTGCCGACATGGCCACCAGTTTCGTGCGGGAGCTGAACATCTCACGATAGGCGTCAAGATCGACATTCCCGTCGGCATCGACATCGAGCCATTTGAGGACCGCGCCTTTTCGCTCGCGCAGGAAATGCCACGGCACGATATTGGAATGATGCTCCATGACCGAGAGGATGATCTCATCGCCCTCGCCGATCTCGTCCTGTCCCAACACATAGGAGACAAGGTTCATCGCATCCGTCCCGCCCATGGTGAAGATGATCTCATCCGCACTTGCCGCGTTCAGATAGGTCTGCGCCGTCTGGCGAGCCTCTTCAAAGGCTGTCGTTGTTTCATTGGAAAGTGCATGAAGGCCGCGATGCACATTGGCATAGCTGTGCGTCATCAGCCGCGTCATCTCATCGATCAGCACACGCGGTTTCTGGACACTCGCCGCATTGTCAAGATAGACCAGCGGCTTGCCGTAAATCTCGCGGGAGAGGATCGGGAATTCGGCCCGGAATCTGGCGGGATCAAAACTCATTCGAGGTCCAACAGCTCCCTGACGACGCCTTCGCGGCTTTTCATGCCAGCGGCGCGGCCTTCTTCAATTGCTATGATGGCAGGCACGCCCCGTTCGGCGCGGTAAAGCGCCCACGCGGCCCCCGCCCTGTTGCCTGATGCACAATGGAGCAGGATCGGATAATCACCTGCTGTCTCCAGCCGCTTGATCAGTTTGGGGAGGATGTCGGGGATATCCTCGGCATCGCGCGGCATGGGGATGCTGACATAGCGCAGGCCCAGTGCCTCGGCGGCAGCTTTCTCTTCAGCGACGCCCGGCTCGTCGGGTTGGCGCAGATCGATCAAGGTCTTGAACCCGGCTGCTTTCGCGCGCGCCACACCATCATCGGCAAGCCGCCCGCCAATCCCGATATTGGGCGCAATACGGACGTAATTGGCGACAAAAGACATATCCTGATCGCCGGTCGGCGCGGCAACGCCATCCTCTGCGACCTGATAGGGCGTCGAGACCATTTGCGCCGTAGCAGGCGTCGCCATCATGCAGGCTGCAATTGCCAGCCATCTGATCATGACATGCCTCCTTCGCCAAAAAAGCCGGTGAGAGCGTCGCGCAACTTGTCGTTTTCAATCTCCTCCAGCACTTCAGCACTGAAGGCGTCGATCAACAGCCGTTGCGCTGCCGTCTCATCCAGTCCCCGCTGGCGCAGATAAAACAACGCCTCCGCATCGAGGGCACCGACGGTGTTGCCATGTGCACATTCGACATCGTCCGCATAGATCTCAAGCTCCGGCTTTGCATAGACCGTCGATGCACCGGAGAGCACAAGCGCGTGATGCGCCATCTGAGCATCCGTCTGTTGACCATCACGCTCGACAAGGAATTTGCCCTGAAAGACACCGCGAGCGCGGTCGTCGGTGATACCCTTGACGAGCTGACGCGTCACCGCGCCCGGCACGCCGTGTGTAACATGGCTGGTCAGGTCATTATGACGGGTACCGTTCAACCGATAGAGCCCGTCGAGCCGTACTTTCCCCGTCCCTGCATAATCGACATGTGTTTCATGCCGGGAGAAAGCCGCCCCGCCCGCTTGGGTGAGTTGATGAAACTCTGCATCTTCTCCGATGGAGATCATGCTCGTCTCAACACTGACAGCTACGTCGGCAGCAGGTTGGAGGATCACACGAGTGACGCTTGCGCCCTTGCCGATGACAAGATCGGTCAGGCTGTTTGCAAATGGCGCGCCCGTCAGCCGGTGGGTTTCGATCAGCGTGACCTTCACCCCCGGCGCAACATGGATTTTCACACGATCCGCATGGGCGCCCTGCCCCTGGCTGAGATGCCGGATGAAGAGCGGCGCCTCGAGGCTTTCCTCGATACCGATATCAAGCGTGCGGGCCGAAGTGGCCAGAGAGGCAAGCGGTGCATCGGGGATCAACCGCGGCGCAGCGTCTTTCATCTGGACCCGGATCGAGACCGGCAGGCCCGCCGGCCCTCGCACCGCGCCATTGGCGATGACAATCTCATATCCGCCGAGCGCCGCCAGCAACGGCTCATCATCTGCAGCGGTATAATCATAGGCTGCGGAGGGCTGACGCGCCTCCTTCAACGCAGCGCGCAAATCGGACCATTTCCATTCCTCGACCCGGCGGTTCGGCAGGCCGCGCGACCGCAAGGCCTCAAGCAGTGCACCGTCGGGCAGTTGCGCGGCGAGACGTTCCTCCGCCGGGGTAAGTTGAAGTTGCGTGCTCACTTATGCTGCCTCGGTGAATTGTTCGTACCCGCCCTCTTCGAGTGCGCGCGCCAGTTCGGGCCCGCCGGATTTAACGATCCGCCCCCCGGCGAGAACATGCACCGCATCGGGTTTGATATAATCGAGCAGGCGCTGGTAATGGGTGATGACAAGGAAGCCGCGCTCCGGCGAACGCAGCGAATTGACGACTTCGCCGACCATTTTGAGGGCATCGATATCGAGCCCTGAGTCGGTCTCGTCCATGATCGCAAAGCGCGGTTCGAAGAGAGCCATCTGCAGCATTTCCATGCGCTTCTTCTCACCACCCGAATAGCCGTCATTGAACGGACGTTTGAGCTTTTCAGGGGTAAGCCCGACCACTTGAGCTTTTTCGCGGAAGACCTTGAGAAATTCAGCCGCTGACATCTCCTCTTCGCCGCGAGCGCTACGCTGAGCATTCAACGCCGTACGGAGGAAGTTCATCGTCGCCACACCCGGGATTGCAACAGGTGACTGGAAAGAGAGAAAGACACCCTTGGCGGCCCGTTCATTGGGATCGAGGTCCAGAAGGTTTTCACCATTGAGGGTGACGCTTCCCTCCTGCGGCGCGTATCCTGGTCGGCCCGCAATCGAGTAAGACAGCGTCGACTTGCCCGAGCCATTTGGCCCCATGATCGCATGAACCTCGCCTGCCGGCACGTCTAGCGACAGGCCGTTGAGGATCGGATTCCCCTCAATCGTGAGGTGGAGGTTATTAATGTTCAGCATTAGTCAGTATCTTTCATTTTCGGCTCGACGATCAGATATTCTGTCGTCGTTTCGCCAGTATTCATGACCTCATGAACGGTGCCGTCACTCCACCATTCTGCACCTTCTTTGGTCTCGATCTCTCTCGTGCCATTTGCATCAGAGATGCGCTGTATACCGCCCTTCAGGATATAGCCCCAATGCGGTGCGTGGCGGTGTTTCTCGTGCCCAACACCGGGCGGGAACGTACAGCGCAGAACCCGAACCCGCTCATTTTCACGCACCAGTTCACAGACTTTCTCACCCTCCCATCCCGCAACAAGCGGATCGGGCAGATCGGGTTGAGTACCGATCAACACAAGTGAAATGAGGGCTCTGGCGATCATTCGGCCACCTCTTCCGGGTAGAGTGTATTCTGGTCATGGACCAGCCGCCACGCGCCTTCCTCCAGCCGGAAGACCAGCAGCAGCCAACGCTCGCGCGGTTCGCCATCTGGAGTGTCGCGATATTGATAGCGGGTCAGCGCCATGGAGAGGTCTTCGCCCTCGACAATGCGGATGATCTGCGGCGTCCAGACCCATTGATCGTCTGCGAACCATTCCTCGTGAAAGGCCACGACATTCGAGACACCCGTCACATCTTCCCCACCGGGGAAGATGACCTGCAGGTCTCCATCGTTCAGTGTCAGGGTTGATTTGAGGGTTTCAAGATCGCGGCCCGCGACCGCGTCGAGATGCGTCTCCACCGCCATCCTGAAATCAGGACGCGCTGTTTCAGCCTCACCGGAACAGGCCGCAAGGATGGGCAGGAGCAGGAGAACTGTAATCCGTCTGAGCATTATTCGTCTCCCTTGCCGGGCAGGCTGGCGCCCTTGATATATTTCGCCGGAGCCAGATTGAGCAGCAACGCCGTCACGAGCAGGGACACCCCGCCGCAGATTGCATCGACCGGAATGCCGGCAAAACCTGCGCGCAGCGCGGTTATCCGCAGATTGACGAAAACCACGGCGAGCAGGACGGCAAAGATAGCGTGCCCGACAGGCGAAGCCGGCAGTACGAAGGCCCGCTCCCAACCGGCAGTGCCTTTTTTGAAGAGAAAATTATTCATCACCCCACACTCCCCTCTAGGCTCACGGCGACGAGTTTCTGCGCCTCGACGGCGAACTCCATCGGAAGCTCCTGCAGAACCTCCTTACAGAAACCATTGACGAGCAGTGCGACTGCCTGCTCTTCATCGAGCCCTCGCTGTTGTGCATAGAATAGCTGGTCTTCTGAGAGCCGCGAGGTCGTTGCTTCATGCTCAAGGATTGCAGACGACGTCTTGTTTTCGACATAAGGCACCGTATGCGCGCCGCAGTTTGAACCGATCAGGAGGCTGTCACATTGCGTGAAGTTTCGCGCATTCTCCGCCTTGCGGCCAATGGAGACGAGCCCGCGATAGGTCTGATCGGACTGGCCAGCCGAAATCCCCTTGGAGATGATCCGCGAGCGCGTGTTGCGCCCCAGATGCAGCATCTTGGTACCAGTATCCGCCTGCTGATGATTATTGGTAATCGCGATTGAGTAGAATTCGCCCTGACTGTCATCACCGCGCAGGATGCAGGAGGGATATTTCCACGTCACCGCCGAGCCGGTCTCGACTTGCGTCCATGACACCTTCGAGCGGTCGCCCCGGCAATCGGCACGTTTAGTCACGAAATTATAGATGCCGCCCTTGCCGTCCTTGTCACCCGGATACCAGTTCTGGACAGTCGAATATTTGATTTCGGCATCTTCGAGCGCGACCAGTTCCACGACCGCCGCATGAAGCTGGTTCTCGTCCCGCATCGGCGCCGTGCATCCTTCGAGATAGGAGACGTAAGCGCCCTTGTCGGCAATAATCAGGGTCCGCTCGAACTGGCCGGTATTGGCCTCGTTGATGCGGAAATAGGTCGACAGCTCCATCGGGCAACGCACACCTGGCGGCACATAGACGAAAGTGCCGTCCGAGAAGACCGCCGTATTGAGGGTCGCAAAGAAATTGTCCGAGGCCGGTACGACCGAGCCGATATATTCACGCACGAGATCGGGATGCTCACGGATCGCTTCGGAGATCGACATGAAGATGACCCCGGCCTTCTCAAGCTCCTTCTTGAAGGTCGTTGCTACCGAGACGCTATCAAAGACCGCATCAACGGCAACGCCCGGTTTGGCACGCGCATCGCCCGGCGTCTCGCCCGCGCCTTCGACGCCGAGCAGGACTTCGGCCTCTTTCAGCGGGATGCCGAGCTTTTCGAAATCGGCGAGAATTTCGGGCGGTACGTCATCAATCGACTCATATTTCGCACCCGATTTGGGTTCGGCGTAATAGTAGTGGTTCTGATAATTGATGGGCGGATATTTCACCTTTTGCCAGTCCGGCTCTTCCATCTCCAGCCAACGGCGATAGGCCTTCAGCCGCCAGTCAAGCATCCATTCGGGCTCTTCCTTTTTGGCCGAGATGAACCGGACCGTATCTTCGGAAAGCCCTTTGGGGGCCTTCACGGACTCGATATCGGTCGAAAAGCCGTATTTATAGGTTTCGAGATGGCGGACCGTGTCGACGGTTTCCTTCTCGATGCCTTCCTTGACGGCAATATCCGGTTCAGTCGTATTCGTCATAGAGACCGACAATCTTTCCTTATTTCACAGCGCTGATGGCCTGCATCACCTTGGTTGCGCAATCCCGGCGGGTTGCGATTTTCTCATCGCGGTTCTCTGGCTGGTCGATCTCTGCCGCCCATGCCTCCGTATCCGCCTTGAGAGCCGAGATCTCTTCATCCGCTCCCGTCTCTTCGGCGGCAGGTTTCAGTTTTTCCTCGAGCGCCTGTTGCCAAATCGCCGTCACTTCTTCAGCCGTGTCGCGGGCTTTGCTGATCGGCGGCGGCACCTCACCGCCCCTCTCTTCGGCACGGGCTTCGAGTTCCGCCAGATCGATCTGCGCCAGCGCGACACAGCGGCTCAGCGTCTCGACCTTCTCTTCGGACAGTTCACCGGCGGCAAGGGAGACCAGTTCTTCAGGGGCCGGCTGGGCCATGGCCGTGAAGGGAATACTCGCTGTCATGCAGGCAGCAGTGCACATGATCAATTTCATCCTCATGCGACATTCCTCTCCACAATTCGTTGGAACTCATTCTTCCACAGACGCAGGAACATATCGGCATCGGCCATCGTGCTGGTCCAGCCGAGTGAGACGCGGATCGCCGAATTCGCTTCTTCCTCACTGGCGCCCATGGCATCGAGAACGCCGGACTGACGCACCTTGCCGGAGGAGCAGGCAGAGCCCGCTGATATCGCGATCCCGCCCAGATCCATCACCATGACCTGGGTTTCCGACCGGAACCCCGGCGCAGAGAAACAGCTCGTATTGGGCAGGCGCGGGGAATTCTGCCCCCAGATGATCACACCTTCAGGCAGCCCTGCTTCGATCCGGTCACGGATCATGGCAAGCTCGGCATAGCCTTCAGGCCGGGCCAATTTCGCGGCCTGTGAAAATCCAGCGATGGCGATCAGGTTCTCGGTCCCCGCCCTGCGGGACAGCTCCTGTCCGCCGCCGCGCAAATATGGTGCGAGAGCCAGCCCCGGCTTGATCACCAATGCCCCGACACCTGTCGGTCCGCCAACCTTATGCGCACCAAGGCTCATCATGTCAGCGCCCATCTGGCCGAAATCGAGCGGCAGTTTGCCAAAGCCCTGCACCGCATCGACGAAGACATGTCCGCCCTTGGGCCATGCCAGAGGGCCGAGCTTACCCACCGGCTGGATCACACCTGTCTCATTATTCGCAAGCATGACAGCCAGCAGGAAGGCACCTTCCGTTTCCTGATCATATCCGGCGAGCCGGTCCGCCAGCCATTCAAGATCGATCACGCCATCACGGGTGACGGGCACGGTTTCAACCGTGACGCCTGCTGTTTCAGGAAGCCCTTCGGCAGCCGCTTTCACCGCATCATGTTCGATGGCGGAGACCATCAGCCGCCGTACCTTCATCGGGCCATGAACCGCACCGTGAAGCGCCATGTTGATCGCTTCCGTGCCGCCGCCGGTGAAGATGACGCCTTCCTTGGGTGCACGGACTGTCTCGGCAATCACGCCGCGCGCGTCCTCCAGGATCTTCTTGCCTGCCCGCCCCTCAGAATGGGTCGAGGACGGATTATGCGCGCCCTTCATGACAGCGATCATCGCGTCCCGTACGCCGGGGCGCAGCGGGCTCGTCGCATTATGATCAAGATAAAGGCGGTCAGGCATGCTCGGCCCTCTCTTTCAGAGGGGCTTCCGCGCCCGCCGCAATATCGGCGAGGGTGATCCCGCCGAGATAGGTTTCGATCTCGCGGTCGAGGCCGTGCCACAGCTTGTGGGTCAGGCAGCGCGTGGAGCTGCCCGTGCAGCCAGTTGCCGCGCCCGGCACACAGGCCGTCGAGCGGATCTCTTCATCGACCGCTTCGACGATGGCGCCGACAGAAATCTCCGCCGATGACTGGGCAAGCAGATAGCCGCCGCCTGCGCCCCGCCGGCTCGTCACCAGCCCCGCTTTACGCAACTGGCCGAAAATCTGCTCGAGAAAGGCCAGCGACAGCCCCTGACGCACAGCAATATCGCTGAGCGGGACAGGCACGTCCCCGCCGAAAGCTGCCATATCAGCCATGGCCGCCACGGCGTTGCGGGCGCGGGATGTCAGTTTCATCGGGGCCTCTGAACTTCTGGTCGAGCATTTCTGGCCACGGCGCGAGAATGTGGTATAGGCCGCGGTCTTTGATAGGTCGGACATAAGAAATCCGACTATAACGGTCAACTTTCTGCGGTGAAGTTTTTCACCGCCTCTAACAGTCTGGACGGCGAATGCCCGAGATTATTTTCAACGGTCCCGAGGGCCGGCTTGAAGGCCGCTATCAGCGCGCCAAAGAAGACAATGCGCCGATCGCGCTGATCCTTCATCCCCACCCCCAGTTCGGCGGGACGATGAACGACAAGATCACTTATGAAATGTACCACATGTTCGCGCGGCGCGGCTTTGCGGTAATGCGGTTCAATTTCCGCGGCGTCGGCAAGTCCGAGGGCGAATATGACCAGGGTCAGGGCGAGCTTTCCGATGCCGCCACAGCGCTCGATTATCTGCAGTCTCTAAACCCTGCGGCGCCATTCGCCTGGGTCGGCGGTTTTAGCTTTGGTGCCTATGTCGGCATGCAGCTCCTGATGCGGCGGCCGGAGATAGTCGGCTTCATTTCCGTGTCGGCAGCGGCGAATCTCTTTGACTTCTCTTTCCTTGCGCCCTGCCCGTCATCGGGTGTGGTTCTGCACGGCACGGGCGACAAGATCTGCCCGCCCGAGCTGACCCGTGATGTCATGGCCAAGACCCGGACCCAGAAGGGCCGCCGGATCGAGTTCCAGACCATTGAAGGCGCCGATCACTTCTTCTCCCAACATGAGGAAGAACTGATGAAAGCGGCCGCCGCCTATCTCGACCGCCGCCTTGAAGAGCCGCCTGAAGGCCATCTGTTCACGGATTGATCAGATCAGCGGGCAGGCTCTGCCTCAATATGAAGGGTGACGGTGACCTGGGGAGTGACCCCTGCGCCGTCCCCGCCAAGCCCAAATGTAGTCCGATCAACCACGACTTCCGCTGATGCGACCGCCGTGACGCCTTCCATCGTAACAGTGAAGGGCAGATCAATCGGCTGGCTCACTTCTCTGATGGTGAGCATCCCTTTCGCCACAAAACCCTGCGCGGTGGCGATGATCTCATCTGAAACGAACATTGCCGCAGGATATTCCGCAACACTGAACCAGCCCGATCCTTTGAGTTCATCATTCGTGATCGCTTCGCCGGAATCGAGACTGGCAAGACCGATCCGTGCACGGATTGCGCCTGCCTCTTCGGGATGATCAAGATCGAGAACGATCTCCGCTGCAACATCATCAATATGAACGGTCTTCTCCGCACCAAAGGCACTGCCCGTAAGCTGGACATAACTCTCCTCTGGCAACAGCGACCATGCATGAGGATCTCCGCTCGTCTGGCCGATCTGTTCCATGGCCGTCCGCTCATCCGTCGGAGCTGGACCATGATGATCATCCTCTCCCCAGACCAGCATCACGACGAGATATAGCGCCGCAACCGCGACCAGCGCGCCTGTGATCGCAGGTATGGCGATGCGGCCTGTCGCGCCCTCTTTAGCCGGCAGCATACGGAGGAAGGTTTCGTCGCGGCTCATATAATGATGCTTCAGGGCCGCCGCGACATGCAGGACCAGAAGTCCGATCATTGCGGTGGCGAGCGCTGAGTGCGCATTATCAAACGCGCCGCGCCAGAAATCGCTTTCCGGTACCGGAAAATGAAAGACCGGGATCAGGAAGAAAATCTTCGTGTCGACCCCGCTCTGTGCCGAGACATAAAGCCATCCCGTCAGCGGCACGGTGATCATGAAGCCATAAAAAAGCCAGTGCGTGATCGGCGCGATAGCCTTCTCCGCTTTGCTCATTCCCGTCGGCAAGGCCGGGACGGGATGGGTCAGCCGCCAGTATAGCCGGTAAAGTGATAGGCCCAGAATGATGAACCCGAAGCTTTTGTGCATCTGGTAGACGAAGAATTTCTCATCCGTCCCCAGCCCCAGATGGGTCATGAATTTCCCGCCCACGAACTGGGCGATGATGAGGGCCGCGATCAGCCAATGCAGGGCTTTGGCAACACGGTGATAGGAAGTGGGGCGCATTTGATCCGTCATGCGCATAAAATGTCATCGGCCAGAGAAACTGACAAGCTCAGCTCGCAGCCAGCACCCTTGCGCGGCACGCAAAAGACGGCAGGCGAAAATATTTACGCGCGTTAACCACTTACGAAGGACGAATCGCCGTAACTGATTCCCATCAGTTGATATGCGTAAGTATTCTTTCGCATAGGGGCAGAGAGTGAACGGTCAGGCATTCCATTGCCATCCCCTCCTCCGCCGGCCAAGGCCGGAAGCTCCAGACGACTCCCTCTTCTTTACAGCCGTTGATGGTCCCCCCGGCAGGGCGCCGGACAATCCTTTGGCTGTGCTTCTTCCCGATGTCATAGAAAAGGAGTGATCCCATGACACGTCGTACAGCCAAAAGAGCCATTAAACGTAGCGGCAAACAGGTGAGCGATGATCGTCATGCCATTCCCGACAATGTCAGAGTCCTCTTTGAGGACGGATGGTCTCCCATGGAACAGATGGAGGGACCACAGGATCGCGAGCGCGATCAGCGATTCCGCAAGAATATCCGCCCACAGAATGAAACACAGCAACAATTCTTTGATCTGGTTCAGGATCATTCAGTCGTCTTCGCCGTCGGACCGGCGGGGACAGGCAAAACCTACGTCGCGGTCGCCAAGGCCGTTGAGGCGCTGGAGGCCGGCAAGGTCGGCCGGATCGTTCTCTCCCGCCCGGCTGTCGAGGCCGGAGAAAATCTCGGCTACCTGCCGGGCGACATGGAAGACAAGCTCTCGCCTTATCTGCGGCCGCTCTATGATGCGCTTACCGACCGGCTCAGCGCCAAGAAAGTCCGCTCCCTGATGGCTGAAGGTGTGATCGAGGTCGCACCCATCGCCTTCATGCGGGGCCGGACGCTCAACAATGCGTTTGTCGTGCTCGATGAGGCACAGAACTGCACATATGCGCAGCTCAAAATGCTTCTCACCCGGCTGGGTTGGCACTCGACCATGGTCGTCACCGGCGATCCGGAGCAGTCAGACCTTTTGCCGGGCGTCTCGGGCCTCGGTGAGATCACCGACAAACTGGATGATGTCGAAGGCATCGGCATCTGCCGCTTTGCCAAGGGCGATGTCGTCCGCCACCCGCTGGTCGCGAAGATGATCGAATATATCTGACGAGGGCGGAAGGCCGCCTTAGCTGGCGGCCTTTTCCCTGATCCCCGCATCGCCCAGCACCAGACGGCGCAGGCACTGGCAGTGGCCAAGCTCTTCACCGATGACCTTAGTCAGGTGCTGGTCGATCGCCATGGACAGAATTTCCTGCTGTGAGCGGTCAGTTGCCGCTGCCACCAATCGCAACAAGCGCTGCTGACGTGTCGTCATCCGGACGGTCATTCGCGGTTTGTCCGGCGCGGCATGCGCCTTGTGCAGCTTCTCTGAACAGGAAGACGCCGCAACGGGGGTCACTGCGACCGGCTCGCCATCCCGATCCCCCCGCCGAGACCGGCGCTGAAGATCGAGATCGGCAATGGCCGGTTGCGCATTGCCTTTGCGTGCGAGAAGGCCGCCATGCAGGCTGGCGAAACCGTCCCTATGCGATGTTTTCATCTGTTCTTGCATGACGTTGATCCCACACTTTTCCAGTTTCATTTCAGCGGACGCCGCCCGAAGATCGGCGCTCGCCTCCGGTCGGGCAGACCCGGCGGGGGGCCGGCATCCTGACTTCGGCGGTCAATCCCGTCCCAGATCGCGGCCCGGGGCATTTCTTCTTCGAGAAGCAATGGCTCCTCCCCTGCGCTGGCCGGTTCGCGGCGCATGGCAGCGGTTTCGAGCGGGAAAAGCTCATGCAGCGGGATTGGGCCCTGCCGTGGTGTCGGACGCTGTGGCGCGACGGCTTGAGGGGCTGGCGCAGGTGGAGGTGTCGGTCTGGGCCGACGTGACGGCGGGATCGGCGCAGGTCGGCGCGCAAGGCTCTCCTCCCGTTGGGGCGATGACGGCGTAGATGATGCCGCAGCAATCGGGGTCAGCAATTCGACCGAGAAGCGTTCGCCCTGGGCCTCACGTGCACCCGCGGTATCCCCTTTGATCCGGCGTAGGCGCTCTTCGAGATAGGACCAAAGTGTTGCTACCTCTTTGGCCGAGCGTGCATTCGGATTGACCTCACCGACTGTGCGGCCGTCGATCATGCTGGCGGCAAAATCGACGCGGTTATGGATCGTCACCGGCGCGACCGTGCCGTGCTGGCTCAGGCTGACAGCCGTCTCGCTGGTGATCCGGGCGCGAGCAGTGGCGCAGTTCACTGCAAAGACGAGCGGCTTGCCGGCCTCCTCAACGATATCGACCGTGGCACCGACGGCGCGCAGATCATGCGGGCTCGGACGGGTTGGTACGACGATCAGGTCGCCCTGCTCGACAACTTCAGAAATCGCCGCCGTTGCGGCAGGCGGCGTGTCGATGACGATGAGCCTCAGCCCCGTCTCTCGCAGCTTGGCGATATCCCTACTCAGACGCGCAACGGTGGTTTCGACAAAGACCGGCATTTCGGCCTCCCTCGCATTCCACCATTTAGCAAGCGAGCCTTGCGGATCCGTATCGATAAGGGCGACGGGGCCCGCACCCGCAGCCTGTGCGGCAACGGCGATATGCCCGGAGAGCGTGGTCTTGCCCGAGCCGCCCTTCTGGGAGGCGAAGACCAGAACGGAACACTCATTCTGCATGAGAGCTTTCCTCAGATGACTGACCGAATAGAGGCTATCTTCCCGATGGCCCGTAACCCGGTCAGTGCATCACAGAGGTGTTGCCGGCTCGTCGATACGCGCACGGATATTTGAGCCGAGTTTATCGAAAACTCACGCTCGGTGATTCATCATGAACCGACCAGAAAGGCTGCTGCGAGGCCCAGAAAGGCAAAGAATCCCACCACATCCGTCACCGTGGTAACGAAAACAGCGGAGGACACGGCCGGGTCCGCGCCGACCCGCTGGAGCCCGAGCGGAATCAAAATTCCGGAAAGTCCCGCCGACAGCATGGTGATGATCATCGCCGCGGCAAGGACAAGGCCGAGGGTCATGCCCTCGCCTTCCGCGCCGCCGCCGATCGCCTGATACCAGATACCCGCGGCTACCCCGAGTAGAATGGCAAAGGCGACACCATTGATCAGCGAGACTGTTGTCTCGCGAAAGACGACCCGTAGCGCGTTCGCGGCCGTCAGATCGCGGGTGGCAAGGTTCCTGACCGCGACGGTCAGGGTCTGCGTGCCCGCATTGCCGCCCATCGAGGCCACAATCGGCATCAGAACGGCGAGCGCCACGACCTGCTGGATCGTCGCATCAAAGAGGCTGATCACGAAACTCGCCAGAATGGCCGTGCCCAGATTGACGGCCAGCCAGGTGAAGCGTGAGCGTGCAATCTTCGGGACCGGCAGCGCAAGGACATTGTTTTCAGAACTCACACCACCCAGAGCGAGCATGTCTTCATCTGCCTCAGTGTGCAGGACTTCAACGATGTCATCCACCGTGACCATGCCGACCAGCCGGTCACCTGAATCAACGACGGGCGCCGAGATGAGGTTATATTTCTCGAAGAGATAGGCGACCTCTTCCTGGTCCATGTCGACCGGCACTTGGACGAGATCTCGTTCGACAAGGTCGATCAGTTTCGTCTCGCGCGGGGCTTTGAGAAAGCGAGAGAGCGCAACGCCGCCGATCACCTTGAACGCCGGATCGACGACATAGACATCATAGAAAAGGTCGGGGAGCTTCTCCGCCGAGCGCAGCCGGTCGATGATCTGCCCCACCGTCGAGAAGGAGGGCGCAGCGAACACCTCGCGCTGCATGAGACGGCCGGCAGTCTCTTCTTCGTATTCAAGCGCCGCTTCAATCGCGAGACGGTCGGCGATGGGGACTTCAGCAAGAAGCTCAGCCCGCCCCTCCTCGTCCATGTCCTGGACAACGAAGGCTGCCTCGTCGGTATCAAGCTCAGCGATGTGCCCGGCGAGCTGTTCGGTCGGGATGGCCTCGAGCACGCTCTCGCGAACGTCCTCATCGAGCTCGGCCAGAATGTCGGCATCGAAATCCGTACCGAGAAGCGTGACGAGTTTCGGCCGGGCCGCTTCAGACAATTGCTCGATCAGGTCGGCAACGTCGGCAGCCTTGAGGTCGACGCAGGCAGCGAGCACATCCTCGCGGTCGCCATGCTCAACCGCTTCGCCCACTGACCGAATGAAGTCGGATGTCAGCGATCCGCGCGCATCCAGCGGCGCATCGGCGGCACGCTCCTCCTCTTCCAGCTCGTCATCCCGTTCAGGCTCCGCCCCCTCAGGCGGGGTCTTCTCATTCTGAACAGGGTCGAGCAGGGAGGATTGCGCCATACACATCTCCGGTTGGGCTTGTAGTGAAAGGAATAGGCAGGGTTTAACTCATTTTGAGAAAAAACTCAATTGGACAGAGCAGAATATTATAATCCGTAAGGTGAGCGTTTTACCTCCAGTCGTAACTGATCACACCCGATGAGACGAAAGCGAAGACAAAGACCCAGATGATGGCCGCGATCCAGCTCGTGCGTTTGACCTTGAACCAGATCTCCGGCTGGACCGGCGCGCCGCGGTCGATACCGTCGGACTGGTTCTGCTCATCCTCCCACACGCCTTTCACCCGCATGGGCAGGATGGCGAAAAGAACGACCCACCAGATGATGAGATAGGAAATAATACTGCCGACAATGCCCATCTTCTCTAGCCCCTGATGATGGCGACGACGATATCGCCCCTCTTGCCCCAGCGCGGGAATAGCTCAGCGCGGATGGCCCGACGCATTGCCGCTTCGATGACCTTGTCATCTCCCAGTTTCGGGCGCGGCAGGGACCTCATGACATCGCTCGCGGCTTCCTCGATCAGCGGCAGGAGTTCTTCGCCATCATTGTCCTCACGCGGAAGACCTTTGACGGTCACGATGGGCTGACCGAGTGGCTTGCCGGATTTGTCGATCGCGACAGAGACAACGATCAGCCCTTCCTCGCCGAGCCGCAGCCGCGCGCGGATGACTCCCTCGCCCTGCGGCAGCAGAATGCGGCCATCAAGATAAAGCCGCCCGGAAGGCACCTCGTCGATCACCTTGATCCGACCCGGCGCCAGCCGAATCATGTCGCCATTACGCGGGGTCACCGCATGAGGTACGCCGAGGCTCATGGCGAGTTTGGCGTGCTCTTCGATATGGCGTGCTTCGCCATGCACCGGGATCGAAGTCTGGGGTTTGACCATCTGGTACATGTCTTTGAGTTCTTCCCGGCACGGATGGCCAGAGACATGCACAAATGCGTCATCAGATGAGATAACCGTGACATCCATATCAGTCAGGGCGTTCATCATCTCATAGATCGGCTTTTCATTGCCCGGGATCACCTTGGAGGAGAAGATCACCGTGTCGCCTTCACCGAGTGACAGCTCTGGGTGGTCTTCGCGTGCTATACGGCCGAGCGCTGCCCGCGATTCACCCTGACTACCCGTACACAGATAAAGCACCTTGTCATGCGGCAGATATCCGGCTTCCGACGGCTCGACGAAAGAAATCCCCGGCGGCAATAGATCAACATGGCGGGCAACATCGATCATACGCAGCATGGATCGCCCGAGCAGGCAGACGGACCGGTCGGTGGCGGTCGCCGCACGGCAGACCGACACAAGGCGGGAGACGTTCGAGGCAAAAGTCGTCACGACCACCCGGCCCGTTTGCTCAGAGATGATCTGGCTGAGCGCGTCCGCCACATCACTTTCTGAGCCCGAATGACCTTCGGAGAAGACATTTGTGCTGTCACAGATCATGGCGAGAACGCCTGCCTCACCAAGATCGGTCAGGCTTGTCCGGTCGGTCGCCTCCCCCAGTACCGGCATGGGATCGATCTTCCAGTCGCCCGTATGGAGCACAGTGCCAAATTCCGTCCGTATAGCAATCGCATTCGGCTCCGGGATCGAATGGGTCAGCGTGATATATTCAAGATCAAACGGCCCTAGCTTGAAGCGCGCAGAAAGATCGAGCACCTTGATCGGCGCATCGGTGATGCCGACCTCATCGAATTTCCGCCGGACCAATTCCGCCGTGAAGGGCGTTGCGTAGATATCGCATTCAAAATCAGGCCACAGATGAGCGACGGCGCCGATATGATCCTCATGGCCATGGGTCAGCACCATGCCAAGGAACTCGCCGCCTTCGTCGAGATCATCGAGCAGATAGCCGTGATCAGGAGTAATCAGATCAATGCCGGGCAATTCCGGCCCAGCAAAGGTGACACCGCAATCGATCATGATCCATTGCCGCGCTTCGGGAGGCCCGAGCGCAAACAGGTTCATATTCATGCCAATCTCGCCAGACCCACCGAGAGGCAGGAAGATGAACTCGTTACTCATGTTTTCTCCTTGCCATCGAACACACGCCGGGCAATTTCTGTCAGGCCCCGGATGGTCAGATCCGGGTCAAAATAATCAATGCTGGTCGCTGCGTCGCTGTAGAGCGAGGAAATCCCGCCCGTTGCGACCACTTTCATCGGCTCGCCAAATTCATTCTTGATGCGGGCAATCAGCCCTTCGATCAGATCGACATAACCCCAGAAGACCCCTGACTGCATCGCGCCGACCGTCGTTGTGCCGATAATCTTGTCTGGCCGTTCAATCGCAATGCGCGGCAGGCGTGCGGCCGCTTGATGAAGCGCCTGCATGGAGAGGTTGATCCCCGGCGCGATGATGCCGCCGACAAAGGCGCCATCCTTGGCGACGATATCGAAATTAGTGGCCGTGCCGGAATCGACAACGATCAGTGGGCCGCCATATTTGACGAACGCGCCGACCGTGTTGACCAGCCTGTCCGCACCGACTTCGCTGGGCCGGTCGATCCGCACCTCAACACCGGGTATTGATTTTTCATCTACGATCAGCGGCTCGCCACCACAATATCGGCGGGCAAAATTCCGTACATTGAATAGAGATTGCGGCACAACGGTCGAAATCACACAGCGGTCAAGGTCACTGAGCTTGTAGCGGCCATCGATTTCCAGCATCTGCGACAGCCAGACCGCATATTCATCCGCCGTCCATACGCTGGAGGTCGAGGCCCGCCATTGCGCAACTGCCTCATCCCCTTCGATCAGGGCAAAGACGGTATTTGTGTTCCCGATATCGAGCGCTAGCAGCATGGACTGCCTTTCATTGGTCCTGGCCCCTCGATGAGGGGGAAGCCATTTCCCTTAGCCGTGTTTGGCACCGAGAAATATATCCGCGGCCGTGATCCGCACTGTGGTTCCATCCGTGCCGAGCAGCAATGAGCCGTCCTCGTCAATCCCCTCGAACAGGCCATTAGTCGTGCTGTCATGCTGGCGGACGATGATCGGCGCGCCAAGTCCTGCCGCGCGTTCAAGCCAGGCCTGCCGCACAGACGCGAACCCCTCTTCGCGGGCTCGCTTCTCCCAGACCTGCACCCGCTCATCCAGCATCTCACGAAATTCCGCCGGCATTGGCGGCGTCTCAAGATATCCCGTAAGCGTTGCCGCATTCTCCCCTTCCGGGGCGACTAGCAGGTTGACGCCGATGCCGATGACGATGGCCCGGCCCTTGGGGCTGGTCAGCAATTCACAGAGGATGCCTGCGATTTTCTGGCCATCCAGCAGAACATCATTGGGCCATTTGACTTGTGTCTTGCTGGCAGGAACGCCTGCCTGATCGATCGCTTCTGCGACACAAATAGCCGCAATGAAGGCAAAGAGCGGCGCGGTGCGAAGCTGCTCTTCTTCAATCGGCAGTAGAAGCGAGCCCGCAAAATTGCCCGGATGGTGACGCCATGTTCGGCCTCGACGGCCCACCCCGGCAGATTGTCGGGCGGCCGTGAACCAGAGAGGTCCGGTCTCGCCGTCTTCCTCGAACGCGGACTTGGCATCGAGGCTGGTCGATGCGGTCTCGATCGCGTGGCGGACGGGCGTCGACACCCTGCCCTGCCTCAGAACAGGGACGCAGCCGCAAGCGCGGCCCAGTCATATAGCGGCCGAATCAGGAACAGGAGCCCGACGGTGATCAGGAGCGCAGCACCTGACGCCGTCATCGTGACAGCCATGCCCCGATTACTGACAAATTGCGGCGCCGGGTCATTGAACCAGATCGTCCGGATGACCGAGAGATAGTAGAAGGTTGAGATCACACTCGTCACGACACCGACGATGGTCAGGATATAGAGCCCGGCATCAACGCCTGCGGAGAAGACCGCGAATTTGGCAAAGAAGCCAAGGAAGGGCGGGATCCCGGCCAGCGACAGGAAGAGAGCGGTAAAGGCAAGACCAAGCCCCGGACGGGTCTGCATCAGGCCGGAAAGATCTGAGATATTCTCCGCCATGCCCTCAGGCCGCCGCATCGACAGGATGCAGGCAAAAGTCCCGAGCGTCATGACAAGATAGATGCCGAGATAGACAACGACGCCCTGCGCCCCTGCCTGCGTTCCCGCCGCAAGCCCGATCAGCGCATAGCCGACATGACCAATCGAGGAGTAGGCCATCAGGCGTTTGATATTGGTCTGCATCAGTGCCGAGAGCGAGCCGACGATCATCGACAGCGCAGCGATCAGCCAGACAACCGGCTGCCATTGGTCAAGAATGGTCGGGAACGCCTCCAGCATCACGCGGACAAAGAGGAACATGCCAGCGACTTTCGGGGCGGCCGCGAAATAGGCCGTCACCGGGGTCGGGGCACCCTCATAAACGTCCGGGGTCCACATATGGAACGGCGCGCCGGATACCTTGAAGGCGAGCCCGGCCAGCATGAAGACAAGACCGAAGGAGATTGCGACTTGATGATCTGAATCGAGCGCATGACGTGCGATCTCGCCGAATTGCAGCGCGCCCGTGAAGCCATAGATGAGCGACATGCCGTAAAGCAGCAGGCCCGATGACAATGCGCCGAGCACGAAATATTTAAGGCCCGCTTCAGTCGAGCGACGTGAGCCGCGGTTGAACGCGGCGAGGATATAAAGCGACAGCGACTGCAGCTCGATCCCCATATAGACGGCGATCAGGTCTTGTGCGGAGACCATCAGACCCATGCCAATGGTCGCAAGCAGCACAAGGATTGGATATTCGAACCGGCCGAGCTTTTCCTTGTCGAGGAAGAGGACGGACATCAGCAGGGAGACGATCCCTGCTGAATAGATGAAGATCCGGCCGACGACGCTGAAAGCATCAGTGACGAAGGAGCCACCGAACGCTGCGCCTTCCGGCGGCATGCCGTTGAGTGCAATCAGAAGCGCGCCAGCAAGCGCGGCACAGGCCGCCAGCGTCATCTCCCGCAGGCGGCTGCCTTTGAACGAGACGCCAACGATCAGCAGCACCATGGAGACGATGGCGAGGAACAGCTCCGGTCCGAGCGCGAGAAGATCCTGACGGTCCATTAGTGCGTATCTCCGTGAGACTCTTCTTCATGCATGTCGTCACTCATCCCGGCGGGAATAAGTGTCGAGGTATAGTTCTCGCCGCCTGCCTCGATGACCCTTGCCTGAACGAAATCCGTAGCCGGACGGAAGACGGCGAGCGTCGGTGACGGGTGGAAGCCAAGATAGACAGACATCGCCCCGAGAACGGTCAGGAGCGCCAGCTCCCGCCGGTCAAGGTCCGGCATCTCGGCGACTTTCTCATTCACGATCGTGCCGAAGACGACTTCGCGATAAAGCCGAAGGCCATAACCCGCTGACAGGATCATACCAAGCGCGGCAAGGGCTGCCACCCAGGTGTTGATCTGGAATGCGCCAACCATGGTGAGGATCTCGCCCACGAAACCGGAAATCCCTGGCAGGCCGACATTCCCCATGGTGAAGAGCAGGAAGAAGAAGGCGAACCATTTCATCTTCTGGACCAGACCGCCATAGGCCGCGATCTCCCGCGTGTGCAGGCGGTCATAGACAATCCCGACACAGAGGAAGAGCGCACCGGAGATAAAGCCGTGGCTGAGCATCTGGAACATAGCGCCTTCCAGCCCCTGCGGGGTGCCAGTGAAGAGGCCCATGGTCACAAAGCCCATATGCGCAACAGAGGAATAAGCGATCAGCTTTTTCATGTCTTCCTGCGCAAAAGCGACAAGCGATGTGTAGACGATGGCAATGACGCTCAGCGTAAAGACGAGCGGCTGGAAATAGACCGACGCATCGGGGAACATTGGCAGCGAGAACCGCGCAAAGCCGTAGCCGCCCATTTTCAGGAGGATCGCCGCCAGCACGATCGAGCCGCCGGTCGGCGCCTGAACGTGCGCATCGGGCAGCCAGGTATGGACCGGCCACATCGGCATCTTGACCGCAAAGCTGGCAAAGAAGGCCAGCCACAGCCAGCGCTGTGCACCTTCCGGGAACGCATATTCCTGCAACGCCACAATATCTGTCGTGCCCGTCGCCTGATACATCCAGATCAGCGCGATCAGGAGCAGGAGCGAGCCGAGCAGCGTGTAGAGGAAGAATTTGAAAGCCGCATAGATCCGGTTCGGGATCACCCGGCCGAACAGCACCCTCTCCCCCTTCGATCCCCAGACACCGATGATCAGGAACATCGGGATCAGCGAGGCTTCGAAGAAGACATAGAAAAGCATCAGATCGAGCGCGCTGAAGACGCCGATGATCAGTGTCTCAAGCACGAGGAAGGCGATCATATATTCCGCGATCCGCGTCTTGATCGATTTCCACCCGGCGAGAATGCAGACCGGCATGATGAAGGTCGTCAAGAGGATGAAGAGGATGGAGAGCCCATCGACGCCCATCTTGTATTTGATGCCCAGGGCCGCGCAGGCTTCATCAACGACGCCCGTTGCGCAACCGCCGAACCATGGCGATTCCTCAACGAACTGGAAACCGCTCGCCGTCTGGTCATACTGGAAATAGATGTAGACGGAGAAAACGAAGGTGAAGAGCGTGGTCGCCAGCGCCACCCATTTGGAGGCCCTCGCTGCGCCTTCGCGCTCGTCTTCCCGCCCGCTCCACTGACGCAGCAGGATGAAGACCACGCCGACCAGCGGCAGGAAGGTCAGGATGGAGAGAAGCGGAAGCTCGGTGAATTGCTGCTCGATCATGACGCACCCCGCAGCAGGACAAAGAACAGGATAAGGGTGAGACCGGCCAGCATGACGAAGGCGTAGGTGTAGACATACCCCGTCTGCACGCCGACGAGGCGCTTTGCCCCCGCGGAGAGTAGCCCGGAAATCCCGTTCGGCCCTGCCCCGTCAATCGTACGCTCATCGCCACCTTTCCAGAGCAGCCGGGCGAGTTTCTCCGCCGGCCGCAGGAAGACGAGACGATAAAGATCGTCAATATACCAACGGTTCTTGAGGAACTCATAGAGAAGCCCGCCCGGTCGCAGGAGGCCCGGCCGCAGCGGATCATCCGTCAGGCGGTAATGGAAGAGCGCGCCCAGGAAACCGATCAGCATGGCGACAAAAGGCGCAAGGAAGACCCAGGTCGGATAATCATGCCCCCCGCCATGATCGCCCTCATGGGCCATCTCATCAACCGGATGATCAAGCGTGGCATGGGCATCTTCAGCAGCGTCATGTGCATCGGCGGCGCTGATGGCTGCAGCGATTTCGTCGGCTGAGCCTTCGTGTTCGTCGGCATGCGCCGTATCGGCGTGCGCGACGTCTTCTGTCCCGTGGCCCGCGTCCGCCTCGCCATGATGGGCCTCGGCGATGACCACACTGCCCTGCCAGAAATCGGCCTGACCGCCCCCGACAAAGGGTTTGTAGAAGACCATGCCGGCAATGACGGCGCCAAGTGCCAGCGGCATCAGCGGCAGGAGCATGGTGTTCGGCACATCATGCGGATGCTTGCGCACTTCTTCCGGCGCCCGCCATTTGCCATCAAATGTCAGGAAGATGAGACGCCAGGAATAGAATGCCGTCATGACGGCTGCGAGCAGACCGCAGATAAATGCGTAGGTCGCAAATGCCTTGCCTTCCGTACTCGCCCCATAGGCAGCTTCGATGATGTAGTCCTTGGAGACAAAGCCCGCAAAACCGAACGGTGCGCCGAAGGCATAGAACATCGGAATGCCGACCCCCGTAATGGCCAGCGTGCCCGCCAGCATCATCACGAAGGTGACCGGCATCTGCGATCTGAGGCCGCCCATTTTGGGCATTTCCTGTTCGTGATGGGAGAAGTGGATGACCGCGCCGGCGCCAAGGAACAGGAGCGCCTTGAAGAAAGCGTGGGTCGTCAGATGGAACATGGCTTGCGCATATCCGCCAACGCCTGCGGCAAAGAACATGTAGCCGAGCTGGGACGCCGTCGAATAAGCGATGACCCGCTTGATGTCGGTCTGCACGAGGCCGACCGTGGCGGCAAAGACGGCTGTCGTGGCACCGATAAAGGTGACGACACCGGAAGCAAAAGGCGCTTCAGCAAAGAGCGGTGACATCCGGCAGACGAGGAAGACCCCTGCCGTCACCATGGTCGCGGCGTGGATCAGCGCGGAAACAGGCGTCGGGCCCTCCATCGCGTCCGGCAGCCAGGTGTGCAGGATGAACTGCGCCGATTTGCCCATCGCCCCGATGAAAAGGAGCACGCCGAGGAGCTCCAGCACCGGGAAAGTGCCATTGAGGAAGTGAAGCGATGCGCCATTGATGGCGACCGGGCCATCCGTCCACAAAGGATTGGCGACCCCGGCCTCGATGGCGGCAAAGATGCCGTCGAAGCTGACCGTGCCGAAGGTCACAAAACAGCCCATCAGGCCAAGCGCAAGGCCGACATCGCCGACCCGGTTCATCACGAACGCTTTGATCGCGGCGTCATTGGCCGACTTTTTGTGGTGCCAGAAGCCGATGAGAAGATAGGAGGCCAGCCCCACCCCTTCCCAGCCGAAGAAGAGCTGGACGAGGTCATTGGCCGTCACCAGCACCAGCATGGCGAAGGTGAAGAGCGAGAGATAGGCAAAGAAGCGAGGCCGTGAGGGATCCTCATGCATGTAGCCGATCGAATAGGTGTGCACGAGCGCCGAGACGCTGGTGACGACGATCAGCATGACGGCCGTCAGCGTATCGAGGCGCATCGACCAGACCGAGCTGAATGAGCCGGATTCGATCCATGTGAAGAGGATCACCGGATCCTTCGCCCCGCCGAACCCGACAGAGATGAAGGTGATCCAGGCCAGACCACAGGCGACCCAGAGCAGAAGCGTGGTGAGGATTTCCGCAGCGCGCGGCCCCGCCAGCGTTGCCGCCGGCTTGGCCAGGATCGCGCCGATCAGAGGCAGAAGGACAATCAGGGCTTCCATCAGCGTCAGTTCTTCATCGTGTTGGCGGTTTCAACGGAGATGTCGCCACGCTTGCGGAAGAAGGCGACGAGGATGGCAAGACCGATCGCCGCCTCGGCAGCGGCAACCGTTAAGATCATGAAGGCAAAGACCTGCCCTCTGATGTCATCAAGATACATCGAGAAGGCGACGAAATTGATGTTCACGGCAAGGAGCATGAGCTCGATCGACATCAGGATGATGATGACGTTTTTCCGGTTGAGGAAAATGCCGGCCACACCGATGGCGAACAGCATGCCGCCGACGAGAAGATAATGTTCAAGTCCGATCATGTTCCCCTCAGATCCCCTTTCCGGTCGGCACCGAGACGACTTCCACGCCCTCTTCGCGCTTGCGCCCGACCTGCGCGCCAACATCCTGCGTCTTGATCCCGCGGCGTTCGCGGAACGTCAGGAGAATGGCACCAATCATGGCGACCAGCAGGACAAGGCCCGCAATCTGGAAGAAGTGGACATAGTCCGTATAGAGCACCATGCCGAGCTGTTCGGCATTATTGGGTCCGCCATCACTTGCGGCCCGGGCAATGCCGTCCTCAGCCGAGCCGCCCCATGAGAGGACGATGAACCCGATCTCAACGATGAGGGCGACGGCGACAACGATGCCGATGGGCAGATATTTCGCGTATCCTGCGCGCAGCTCGGCAAAATCAACATCGAGCATCATCACGACAAAGAGGAAGAGGACCGCGACGGCGCCGACATAAACGACGACCAGAAGGAAGGCGAGATATTCGGCCCCGATCAGGACGAACAGGCCGGCCGTCGAGATGAAGGCCATGATGAGGCAGAGCACGGAGTGCACAGGGTTTCGGGCGAAGATCACGCCCAACCCCCAAATGACCGTAGCCACCGCGAACACCGTGAAGGCGAATTGCGCAAAACCCATGGGAACGACACGTAAGATTGGGGCGCGACCCAGAGACCTCAATCGCGCCGTGAAAGTTGGATTCGCGGCGCGTTAGCGGAATTGGCCATAGGGTGGAAGGCCCCGAGGCATCATTCCTTGGGGCCAAATGTCACGAGGGATGATCAGCCTTCGGCTGCCTCGTCTTCCTGCTCGCCCGGACCGACCAGCAGATCATCCGCAATCAGGCCCGCATTCTTGCGCACTTGATGCTCTATTTCCGCGGCAATATCGGGATTGTCCTTGAGGAAGGTCTTGGCGTTGTCGCGCCCCTGACCGATCCGTTCGGAGTTGTAGCTGTACCAGCTGCCCGATTTTTCCACCACGTTCGCAAGGACGCCGAGATCGAGGAGTTCCCCCATCTTGGAGATGCCTTCGCCATACATGATGTCGAATTCGACCTGCTTGAAGGGGGGCGCCACCTTGTTCTTGACCACCTTCACGCGGGTCTGGTTCCCGACCACCTCATCACGCGCCTTGATGGCGCCGATGCGGCGGATGTCGAGCCGGACGCTGGAGTAGAATTTGAGGGCGTTGCCGCCGGTCGTCGTCTCCGGCGAGCCGAACATCACCCCGATCTTCATGCGGATCTGGTTGATGAAGATGACCAGCGTGTTCGACCGCGAGATCGAGCCGGTCAGCTTGCGGAGCGCCTGACTCATCAATCGGGCCTGAAGGCCCGGCAGGCTGTCGCCCATTTCGCCTTCGAGTTCGGCCTTGGGCGTCAGCGCCGCCACCGAATCAATCACGAGAACATCGATCGCGCCGGAACGCACCAGCGTATCGGCGATTTCAAGCGCCTGCTCGCCGGTATCGGGCTGGGAGATCAGGAGGTCTTCAAGATCGACCCCGAGCTTTGACGCATAGATCGGATCGAGCGCGTGCTCGGCGTCAATAAAGGCTGCCGTCCCGCCCGCTTTTTGCGACTCGGCGACCGTGTGCAGCGCCAGGGTCGTTTTCCCTGAGCTTTCCGGCCCGTAGATTTCCACAATCCGCCCTTTGGGCAGACCGCCAATGCCGAGCGCAATGTCGAGCCCGAGCGAGCCCGTCGAGATCCCCTCGATCTGCACCACATTTTCTTTCGCGCCGAGCTTCATCACGGAGCCCTTGCCGAAAGCCTTGTCGATTTGTGAGAGCGCTGCCTCGAGCGCTTTTTGCTTGTCCATACCGCCGTCTATGACCTTGAGATTAGATGCCATGTCTTCCTACCGTCCTTCAGATTCGAGTGTGGGCCAACCTTTATATTGAAGGGTACACTTTTTGTTCTCATTCACAAGAAAAAAGAACATCGGAAGAACATTTTTTGGTTAAGCGCTTGGCGGCGCTGTCAGAACCCGCGCGATTGCTGCGTCCCAGCGGCGCCGCCGGCGCTGCCCTTCGCTTGAGTCCATCGCCGGTGAGAAGACCCGATCGCGGGTGCGAAAGCCTTCGGCTTCTTCGAGGCTCGAGAACCAGCCCGCCGTCAGCCCGGCGAGAATCGCTGCGCCCAGCGCCGTCGTCTCGGTGACGACCGGCCGGTCGACCTCGAGCCCGGTAAGGTCGGCGAGTTGCTGGCAGAAGAGGTCATTGGCGACCATCCCACCATCGACGCGCAAGCTCGCGAGCCCCGGCGCATCGGCTGCCATGGCTTCGAGCAATTCAGCTGTCTGGAACGCGACCGCTTCGAGCGCAGCGGCAACGATATCGGCGGGGCCAGTATCGCGGGTCAGCCCGAAGATCGCGCCGCGCGCTTCGGCATCCCAATGCGGCGCACCGAGCCCGGTAAAGGCCGGCACGAAAGTCACCTCGCCCTTGCCCATGGCTTTTTTAGCGAGCGCCTCGCTTTCGGCAGCGTGGGAGATGAATTTCATCCCGTCACGCAGCCACTGGATCGCTGCCCCCGCAACGAAGATTGAGCCTTCAAGCGCGTATGTGACCTCGCCGCCCAGGCGATAGCCGACGGTGGAAAGGAGCTTGTGTCCGGAACGCACCGGTGTGGAGCCGGTATTGAGAACGGCAAAACAGCCCGTGCCGTAAGTGCTCTTGACGAGACCCGGACGGAACGCCCCCTGCCCGATCAGGGCGGCCTGCTGATCACCTGCCATGCCGCCGATGGGAATGGCGGTCCCGAACAGTGCCGGATCCGTCGCCCCGAAATCGTGTGCGCAGTCGGTGACCTCAGGCAAAAGGCTCATCGGCACGCGGAAGATATCGCACAGCTCCTGGTCCCATTGCTGGCGGTGAATATCAAAAAGGCTCGTCCGGCTCGCATTGGTCGCGTCGCTCGCATGGACCTGCCCGCCAGTCAGCCGCCAGAGGAGGAAGCTCTCCACCGTCCCGGCAGCCAGCTCCCCCTTCTCGGCCCGCGCCCGCGCACCCGGTACATGATCGAGCAGCCAGGCGAGCTTGGTTGCAGAGAAATAGGGATCGATGACGAGGCCGGTCTTGGCAGCCACCTTCTCTTCATGGTCTGCCTCGCGAAGCCCGCGGCAGACATCGGCCGTGCGCCGGTCCTGCCAGACAATGGCGCGATGGATCGGCTCACCGCTCTTGCGGTCCCAGACGATCACCGTCTCGCGCTGATTGGTGATGCCGATACCCACCGGCGGGGCATCAGCCCGCGCGATCACATCGCGGCAGGCCTTAAGTGTCAGCGACCAGATATCTTCTGCATCATGTTCAACCCAGCCGTCATCGGGGAAATGCTGGGGAAGCTCATATTGCGCAGCGTCGAGCGGCTGGCCGTTGCGGCTGAAGAGGATGGCACGGGCGCTGGTCGTGCCCTGATCGATGGCGAGGATAGTGGGGTCTTTACTCATGACCGGCATGTTTAGGCCGGTTTCGCGAGGACGGCGAGACGGCGGCGCAGATCACTTTTCACAAGATGAGTGCTTGCGCGTATCGCCATGACCTTGCGAGGGAGCTTCATGTTCGAAGAACTCGATTACGCCCCCACCCCGATTGGCCCGGTCAGCCTGCGGCGGCGCATGGACCCGGTGCTGAAAAGGGAAGTCTTCGAGGTCAAGCTCGGCGAAGAATTCCTGATGTCGAGCGCCTATACAGCGTCGGAGGAAGCCCTCTCGACGCTGGGGCTGGATGCGGTGACAGGCGAGGAACTCGACGTCCTCGTCGGCGGGCTCGGGCTTGGCTATACGGCAAAGGCGGCTCTCGACTGCCCGAAGACGGCGAAGCTTTATATCGCCGAATATCTTGTCCCCGTCATCGACTGGCACCGCCGCGGCCTCCTGCCCATGGGGACCGCGCTCACCGATGATCCGCGCACGCAAATCATTGAGGGGGACTTTTTCGCGATGGCGGCGGCACAGTCTTTCGGTCCGGTGAACGGCGCAGCCTGCCTCGATGCGATCCTCGTTGATATCGACCATTCGCCCGAGGCGCTGCTCTCTCCGCATAGCCGCCCCTTTTATGACGAGGAGAGCCTTGCCCGCCTCTCCGCGATGCTGCGGCCCGGCGGTGTCTTTGGTCTGTGGTCGGATGACCCGCCTGATGCGCGTTTCACAGCGCGGCTCGAAGCAGCCTTCGGTAAGGGATGGGCAGAGCCGGTGACAATCGAGCGCCCGCTTGCCGGAACACCGATCATCCAGACCGTCTATTTCGGGCAAGTCGCCTGAGCTGTCTTAGGCGACGAGGCCAAAACTCTCCGCCCGCGCCCTGCCCCAGCGTGCACGGTAGTCGGGATAATCCTCCCCCGGCTCAAGCAGGAAGCCCGCCGGCAGATAGGGATAGGCTTCATCGCCGGAAATCATCTGGCCCTGATGATCGCGCTGCATGAAGTGATGCGGCAGGAAGGCGCGCGGATCAGTGAGGCCCGCTGCTGCTGCCATCTCGACCAGCGCTTCGACCGTGTTGTGATGAAAATTCGCGACCCGCTGCGCCTTGTCATCCGTATCAAGAGCACGTGCGAGCGACTTGTCTTGCGTGGCAATCCCTACCGGGCATTTATTGGTGTGACAGGCCTGCGCCTGGATACAGCCGAGAGAGAACATGAAGCCGCGGGCAGAGTTCACCCAGTCCGCGCCCATGGCAAGGATCCGCGCAACCTCGAAACCCGTCACCAGCTTGCCGCTCGCCGCAATGCGGATGCGGTCACGCAGGCCCGCACCAAGCAATGTATTGTGTACGAAGTATAGACCCTGCTCGAGCGGCATGCCGATATGGTTGGCAAATTCGAGCGGGGCTGCGCCCGTGCCACCCTCCTTACCGTCCACCGTGATGAAATCAGGCGTGATGCCCGTCTCCAGCATTGCCTTGGCGATGCACATGAATTCGCGACGGTGCCCGATGCAGAGCTTGAAGCCGACCGGCTTGCCGCCAGCTTCCTCGCGAAGCTGCGCGATGAATTCCATCATCTCGATCGGCGTCGAGAAGGCGCTATGCGCCGCCGGAGAGACGCAATCCGCCCCCATCGCTATGCCGCGCGCCTCAGCGATTTCAGGCGATATTTTTGCAGCGGGCAGCACCCCGCCATGGCCGGGCTTTGCCCCTTGGCTGAGCTTCAGCTCGATCATCTTGACCTGCGGATCAGCGGCAGTCACGACAAAGCGTCCTGCATCAAATGTTCCGTCTGCGGCACGGCACCCGAAATAGCCTGATCCGATCTGGTAGATGAGATCCCCGCCCTGCCGGTGATAGCGGCTGATCCCGCCCTCGCCCGTATTATGCGCAAAGCCGCCGCGCTTTGCGCCTTCGTTGAGTGCCTTGATCGCATTGGGTGAGAGCGCACCGAAACTCATCGCGGAGATATTATAGATCGACGCCTCATAGGGCTGGCGGCAATCGGGTCCGCCGATCATGACCCGCGCATTGGTCGTCACATGCGCGACCGGCACGATCGAATGGGTCATCCACGCAAAGTCGGTGCCGTAGACGTCGAGCTTGGTCCCAAAGGGGCGCTTGTCCTCAACATCCTTCGCACGCTGATAGACGAGAGACCGCTCATCGCGCGAGAAAGGCTCCTCGTCACTGTCACTCTCGATGAGATACTGACGGATCTCCGGCCTAATCCCCTCGAAGACGAAACGCATATGTCCGAGGACGGGGTAATTGCGCAGGATCGAATGTCGCCGCTGGAAGACATCCCAGACGCCAAGCGCGGCGACTGCACCGAAGATAAGAGCGGCAGGCAGGAACCAGAGGCTGAATGCCATGCCGAGCAGGCTCAATGCCGTCAGCACCACTGCCAGACCGAAAGTCGCGTATCGCTTGATCATCTTCACTGCCCCCGAATCAGAATGGCTCCGAGGTGATCTAGATTGAGTCTGTCAGGACCAGGAGGCGACTTTTGATGACCCTATCCCGACAGAGATGCGTATCTGGAAGAGACCAACACGATGCCGGCAATCTGGACGAAGATCGCTGCGATAGCATTGAACAGCAGAATAACCCCAGCCAGCAGCGCGGACCGCCAAAGCTTCCCACCGGTCGATTTGCCGACGAAGGCACCCCGGAACGAGGTCGTAAAATCTGTGAGGAAGGCAATGACTGCGATCACAAAGCCAAATTTGGCCACGAGCTCGATGCTCATCTGTCCCATGGACGGCAGTATAAACAGCATCAGCGTCGCACTCGGCACGACAGTGGCAAAGACATATCGCTGCCGCAGGGCAAAGCTCGTCTTCTGCCCCCAGAATGGATAAATCAGGGCAAGGAACACCAGGCCAATGGCCTGAAAAATCGGCGTGATCCCATAGATCCACAAGGCCGCCTGCTCACCCATATCCTGATGGGTCATGCCTTCGACAGGAACCGCACCGCCGTCCTTGAAGCCCTGCACATAGGCCTGGACTAACGGCGTATCGCTCCCGATCCAGAGGAATTGCAGGAAGGACATCAGTGCAACAAGAGACAGCCAGAGTCGGATTGAGGGCGTGAAATACTTTTGCCAGTCCGGCTCCTGTGCCGCGGCAAAATAACGTCGCGGATGCGCCCACAGCGCCCAGATGGATACGAGCCCTCTGATATTCAGGCCGAAAAGGTCCTGCGCCGCATCGTCAACTGAGATGCGTGGCAGCTCCGACTGCTCTTTCTTTGCCATGTTCCGCCTCATTCAGGGCGCATCCCGTGCACCCAGTCCCGGCCTCCGGTTAGCAGTATTCTTCGATCTGCCAAAACACCGCCATTATCCCCGCCGCGATTCTGCGCTAGGGGGCCATCATGAGTGAGACAGAGTCCCCCCTCGAACGGTTCAAACGGCTGCTCGGCCAGACGGCAAAGGCGATTGCCGCCGACCCAGAGGCAGAAATCAAATTCGGTGGTGAGCAACCCAAGGTCACCGGCAATGAAGCGCGCATTCCTGTGCCGCCACGCAGGCTTGATGTAGCGAAACGCGCCATTGCCCGCGGCCATTCGGATGCCGCCGCGCTGAAGCTCGCCCATCACGATGAGCTGCTGCACGCGAAACTCACCCCGCAGAATGCGCAAGGCGCGGCTGTCTATTCGGCGCTTGAGGAGATGCGGATCGAGGCCATCGGCACGCGGCATCTCGATGGCGTCGGCGACAATTTAGAGGCGGCGCTGACCAAAAGGCTCGAAGATAAGGGCTATCAGCGCTTGGAGGACCGTCAGGATATTCCGCTGACGGAGATCATGGCGCTGCTCGCCCGCGAGCGGATGACCGGCCGGGAAGTGCCCGAGCCCGCTCGCAAGCTGGTCGATCTGTGGCGCAAGGATATCGAGGACAAGGCCGGCGACGCGCTCGATGAGCTGGCAAAGCTGGGTGACCTTGGCGATCAAGCCGCCTTCTCTGACCTTATACTGGATCTCCTCGCCGATCTCGATATCGCCGATGAGAAAGGCAATGAGGAAGCCGAGGACCAGAACGCCGACGACGAATCGCAGGCCGAGGAAGACGACGCGCCTGACGATCCGGGTAAAGACGAAAATGATGGCAAAGACGACGCGCCCGAAGACGATCAGGAAGAGGATTCCGTCCCTGAACTCGGCGAGGCCCGCGAAGGCGAAGCGGAAATCCGCGACGAACCCGCCGAATGGGACGAAAGCGATGAGGAGGCTGATGCCCGCGCCCGGGCGGAGATGGCCCAGCGCCAGAACCTGCCGGATGATATGGGCCTCAACTATCATCCCTATACGACCCAGTTTGACGAGACCGTGCACCCCGATGAGCTTTGCGATCCGGAGGAGCTGACCCGCCTGCGCCTGCAGCTCGACAACCAGTTAGAGGGCCTTCACGCGGTCGTTGCGCGGCTTGCCAACCGGCTGCAGCGCCGCCTCCTCGCACAGCAGAACAGGGCGTGGCAGTTCGACCTTGATGAAGGCATTCTCGATGCGGCCCGACTCGCCCGTGTCGTTGTCGATCCGACCCAGCCGCTCTCCTACAAGCAGGAGAAGGATCAGCCCTTCAAGGACACATCCGTCACCCTGCTGATCGATAATTCAGGTTCCATGCGCGGTCGGCCGATCACGGTCGCGGCGCTGTGCGGCGATATCCTCGCGCGGACACTCGAGCGTTGCGGGGTCTCGGTTGAGATCCTCGGCTTTACGACCCGCGCCTGGAAGGGCGGGCAGTCGCGCGAGAAATGGGTGATGGACGGGCGGCCGAAAAATCCGGGCCGTCTCAACGACCTCCGGCACATCATTTACAAGCCGGCCAGCGTGCCGTGGCGGCGGGCCAAGGACAATCTCGCGCTGATGCTCAAAGAGGGCCTGCTCAAGGAAAATATCGACGGCGAGGCGCTCAAATGGGCGCATGACCGGCTGCTCTCCCGGCCCGAAGCCCGCCGTATCCTGATGGTTATTTCCGATGGCGCGCCGGTCGATGACACGACGTCATCCGCCAATGGTGCGGGCTATCTCGACCGGCATTTGCGCGATGTCATCTCCTATATCGAGAACATGTCGCCGGTGGAGCTGCTGGCAATCGGGATCGGCCATGACGTCACCCGCTTTTATCGCCGGGCCCTGACGATTGCAGATGTCGAACAGCTCGGCGGCGCGATGACCGACCAGCTCGCCGCCCTCTTCGATGATGATGTCCCGCCTGCCGTGATGCGGCGCCGGGCGTAGGAATGTATTCGTGCCACAATAAAAACGGGATGTGACGCTTTGAGCGTGGTTGTGCGCATCCCTGAGTTGGGTATTGGTGAGCTGGGAGTTAAGGAGTTATTCGAAGACGTCTTCGAGGATTTCAGAAATGGGGATGAAGAGGGGCGCGATGATCCCTCTGATGATGAAATTCCTTTGGATGAACCGCCGGAAATAGAACATTATTGTTGTTGAGTGAGGATGATTTGTTATGATGAATTTGCGCTTATTTCTTAGAGTTCTATGCGTAGTATTTGTTGCTCAAATTTTCGGTGTTGTAGTATTTTTATCTAGTCTAGGTTTTCTCAACATTCAAATTGATGAATCGCACAGGGAAGCGATGCTTTATGTGGTTTTTTTTACGATTTTAGCCAGTAGTGTAGGAAGTGGATTAGGATATTTGCTGGGAACTAAGGTCTTCGACGGCATCCTTGGCTTCCTGTAGAGGATGATTTCTGATGCATTATTATTTGTGTTGTTGAATATTAGATGAGCCCGTTTCTCGCCCTCCTCCTCGCTGCCCAGCCGACAGTCATCGATGTCGTTGCGAACCCGTTTCCCAATGACCTTTCGGGAAGGCTCGGCTGCACGCAGTTCGAAAGCGGTATCTCGCTTGAAGGTGAACCCGTCATTGGCGGGCTTTCCGCCATGCGCATTGACGGCGACCAGATCACGCTGATCGGCGATGACGCCCTTGCCTATTCGGGGGAAGTGATCCGCAATGAGGACGGCTTCATCCGGGGGCTGAAAGACCTCAGCCGCCTCCCCCTTACCAACAAAAAGGGCGAGCATCTCGCCAAGAGCCGAGGCGACAGCGAAGGGCTGGCCCTTTACGGCAGCGGCGCGATTGTCAGCCTCGAACGTAAACACCGTATCTCCCGCTTCCGCATCACCGACAAGGGGTGGACGGAGGATTTCCCGCTCTATGAGGAGACCAGTAAACGCCTCAAACCCAATCAGGGGTTCGAGGCGCTGACGGAGCTGAAAGACGGCCGGTTGCTGGCAATCAGCGAGGGCAAGGATGAGGACGGTCTCGCTCACGTCGTTCTTCTGACGCGGGAGGGTGACCGCTGGGAAGCGGTTGAAACTTCCTACCGTCCCGGCGCGGATTTCAATGTCACGGACGTCAGTGTCGATCCTAAAACCGGCGATCTCTTTGTTCTTGAACGGGCCTTCTCAAGAATGCGGGGGCCTCGCGCCCGGCTGGCCCGCGTGGCCGCCCCTGACCTTTACGAAGGCGCGGTGATGGAAGGCGATGAGATGGTCCGGCTCTCCGCCCTTAATGGCGTCGACAATATGGAGGGGCTACAGATGGAGCGCCGCGCTGATGGCGCCCTCCTCGCCCAAATGATTTCGGACGACAATTACAATCGATTACAGCAGACCGTGGTGATGGGGTTCCGGATCGATGAGGCGAGATGCTCAGCGTCCGCCATAGCCCGAAACGCGGCCCGAGCGCGGTCGGAAGCTGTGCCGCAAGGTGCGGTAGAGGCCGACAAAGACCACTGACATCACAAGCTGGAGCATGAAGTTCGTGCCCACCCAGTAGACCCAGGGCGCGCCTGTCGCAGCATAGACCACGAAGAAATAGATCATCGACTGAACGCCCAGCCCGCCTGCCAGGGCAAGGAAGGGCGGGCGCCACCAGCGGCTGCCACGCGTCAGGTCATAGATCGCCACGGCCACATGCGCCCCGGCATACCAGCCCGAGACCAGCCCCAGCATGTAACGGCCATTGGGGAAGTCGGATTGCTGGAGGGTCGGCGCAAGATAAATCAGCATCAGGAGCGTCAGGATGATCGCTGCCGTCCAAGCGAGCGCCAATGCCTGATGCGCAACGCGGCCCCCATGCCGGCGGGTCAGAAGAACCAGCAGGAAGATCCCGGCAGTAAAGAAGAGGTCGCCGCGTGAAAGCCACTGGCTCGGCTTGAGGCTCTCAACGCTCGTCCAGCCATCAAAGAGCTTTGCGGGAATGTCAGCGAGAAGGAGCCCGCCAATCAGGAAGGGCAGAAAGAGGAGCGCCACGCCAGCGGCAGAGACGACGCGGTCGGCAACCCGGCCGAACAGCATCTGCAACCGGTAGCCGGTGGTCAGCTCCTGGGCACGATAACGCTCAACGACACGCGGGGAGCTTTTGGCTCCCTCGCTATCGGACGTATCATCAATGGTGAAATCCGTGGCGGTCATACCCGCCTATCTTGCAATTGCCGCGCCGGAACGGGCAAGCCGGTTCAGGCAGTCGCGGCGACAATCTCACGCTTCAACTTGCGCGCCTTGTCTGACAGGACGTCTTCCTTGGCTTTCAGCAGGAAAGCGTCGAGCCCGCCGACATGGTCGACAGAGCGCAGCGCATGGGCCGAAATGCGGAACTTGAAGCGGCGCTCGAGCTTTTCGCTCTCAAGCGTGACGTTGCACAGGTTCGGTTCGAACCGGCGCTTGGTCTTGTTGTTCGCGTGCGACACGTTATGGCCTGACATCGGCCGTTTGCCGGTGAACTCGCAGACACGAGACATGGGGCGTACCTCTTAACGGGCGGGCGCAAAGGCCCGTGGGTTGTCGGAATTCGGAATGGCGGGGGCTACCCGAGAGAAACCTCGCCGTCAAGAAAGACTTATCATTTCTCCATCAGTCCCAAAATGATAAGGCCGCGCGCTGAACCTGCCGAACCGTAAGGTGCCTCTTTCAAATGAAGATGTTAGGCCCGGGGCAAGATTTGAAGTTAAAGGGAGACGGTCGTGAAAAATACTTACAGTATTCACGCACTGTTATGTTTTATTACAGCAGCATCGCCTGCATTCGCTGAAGACTATCCTGATCAGGGGACTCGCGAATGGCGCGAATTGTTTGCCGTTGATCCATCGCCAACCGCCCTGCCCTATATGCCGGTTCCCGAACCGTCAGGCGGACTGACCTATAGTGCGCGGTTCAAGGGCGAGATTGCGGGATTCGATGTCGGCCGGGTCTTCCTCGATGTCTCCGCATCGGACGAAAACTACTCTGTCTTCTATAAAATGGAGCAGAAAGGGGTCGCCCGCTGGTTCTCCGATGCCGAGGCGACCTCGAAAGCGCGCGGCAGTTTCGGCGAGAACGGCCGAATCGCTGAGCACTATTATTTCAACCACGATTATGAAGCCGAAGACGACCAGCAATATGTCGAGATCTTCCGTCGCAATGGCGACCGGCGCATGCATCTGTGGACGAGCCCGGTCTATACCTTTCACCAGCCGGTGGGGGAGCAGATCGCGCTTAATGCCGTCGATCCGATGGCGGGCCTGCTCGCGCTCGGCTTTCTTGACAATAATAAAGGCAAGAACCCCTGCGACCGGACCGTTGAGGTCTTTGATGGCCGCCGCCTCTTCCGCCTCGTCCTGAAAAGCGAGGGCACAGAGAAGCTCAAACGGCGCGGCAACAATGTTTATCGGGGTACGGCCTATAAGTGCCGACTGTATCAGGAGAAGATCGCCGGTTATCGCGAGGACAAGCGCGGCGATGTCGATGGCGATGTCTGGGTTTATCTCGTTGATGTGCCGCAAGCCTTCCGCAGCGATGAAATGGCCTATGTGCCGGTGATGATCCGCGCCAAGCAGGGCCTCTTCACCGCCTGGCTCGAGGGCGAGAACCCGACGATCACCGCCGCCGATGGCAGGTCAGTCAATCTGGGGGATATGTAAGTGCGACGCTCAGTCCACTGCACTTAGGCTCCTGTTCGGCGGATCGCTTTTAGCGTTCCGCCGCACGCTCCCCATCCCTCCGCTCATGCCCGCGCAGGCGGGCATCCGGTCTTAAGTGACGAAGGTTGGTTTCGTCCTTGTGCTCTTCAGGATTGAGAGATCAGCGCCTCAGAGGCAGATCCCCGCCTGCGCGGGGATGAGCGGGGGAGCATTCGACACTGCTCCTGCCCACCGCACAAAAAAAAAGCGGGTCCCGAAGGACCCGCAGTCGTCTGTTGATTTGGAAACTTAACTCTACTCGCTACGCACACTCAGGGAGTTTGTGCAGGCTTACTGAGTATAAGAGGCCGCCATGATGTCCCGGCCCTCAAGCGCGGCCAGCGGGTCGCGGGGCTGGAGTTCGTGGCGAAGCTCGAAGTGAAGCTGGGGGGCCTCGACAGAGCCCGTGCGGCCGACTTTTGCAACGACCTGACCCTGACGGACCATGTCGCCCTTCTTGACCATAATCGAGTCGGTATGGGCATAAGCCGAAACCCAGCCGTCAATATGACGGACAAGGAGGAGATTGCCGTAACCGTCAAGCTCCGCGCCGGTATAGATCACTTCGCCATCGGCAGCGGCCCGGATCGGGGCCCCGATCGGGGCGGCAATGTTGATACCGTCATTGCGCAGACCTTCCTTGGTCGTGCCATAGCCTTCGATGATCGCGCCCCGGATCGGCCAGGAAAAACGGCTGTCGCCGGTCTTAGAGATCAGGATCGCATTGTCTTCGGTATCCGAGCTATCAGCGACAGCCGGAACAACACCGAGTTCGCGAGCCGCCATCTGGGCCTCTTCGGAGGTCTCAAGTGACGCAAGCTGCTCGGCTGGGGCCGGAGCTGTTTCGGTCTGGATCGTTTCAGGCGCGGTCATTGCACCGGGAATAATCAGACGCTGGCTGACGGACAGTGTGTAAGGTGCCGGCACATTATTGGCGGCGGCGAGTTCTTCGAGACCGATCTCAAAACGACGTGACAGCGAATACATCGTGTCGCCCGGACGCACCGTGTAGATCGCATCGAGGCGCTCGACAGCGGGCGGCAGTTTTTCAGGTACTGCCGCAACCGTTGAATACTCAAGTTGGGTCGGCGCAGATGTGGCGGACGCCTGGATCATCTGCACATCCTTTTTGAGGGGTGCCGGGGAAGCAGGCAGCGCGGACTGACCCGAGATCGGGCCGGTGCTGACCGGCTGCGGCAGCGGGGCTGCCATTTTTTGAAGCTTCTGCGGCAGGATGATCTCTTCGCCGACGGCGAGATGATACGGTGCCGGAATATCGTTGAGCGCGATGATGTCGGTCGGCTTCACACCGTAACGGCGGCCAAGCGCGTAAACCGTATCACCCGGCTGGACCATGATGACCGTTTTCTCAATCACGGGGGAGGATGCCGTCGTGCGGTAGGCGGCAGGGATTTCTTCAGCGACCGCAGCGCTCGCCACGGCTGCCCCTGCGAGTGCGACAAGAGAAATACTTGCCAGGGCGAGGGTAGATGAACGCATGGGTGTCACTCCAGAGTCTTGGTGAATCGAAAGTGAACAGACCATGGCGGTGGGCCTGTTAACATTCTCCTAATGTTAGGGTTATGGGCCCGAAACCTTATCCCCCACCCGCTTCTCCATGTGACAATCCGGCCGGAGCATGGTCAGAGATAGATAATGACAAACCTGCCCGATCCTTCAGACATCCTCACCTTTATCAGGGAGACCGCCGAGCGGGGCAGCGGCTCTGTAACCCGCAAGGACATTGCCGACGCCTTTACGATCAAGGGTGCGGACAGGCGGGATTTGCGCGCACTCCTCAAGGAGATGGAAGATAAAGGTGAGATCGCGCTTGAAGGGCGCAGGATCCGGGTGAAAGCATCCGGCGGTCTGCCCCCTGTCGTCGTTCTCGACATTACGGGGAGTGATTCGGAAGGCGATCTCGTTTGCGTCCCCGTCACGGGCGATGCGCCAGAATGCACGCATATCCGCCTGCCCGTAGGCGAAGCGGCCAAGGAAAAGCCGCCTCTCGGTGTGGGGGACCGCTTTCTCGGGCGGCTGAAGGAAGACGGCGATGGCGGCTTTCTTACCAAACCCATCAAGCGAATCGGGCGCGGCGCGAGCCGGATGCTCGGCATCTACCGGCGCGGAAGGCGGCATGGCTATGTCGATCCTGTCAGCCGGAAGGCCGGCTCGAGCCTCGATATTCACGATGCGGATAAAGGCAAAGCGCAGGATGGCGATCTTGTCTGGACCGAGCCGCTGAACAAGCGCGGCTATGGCCCGAAACGGGGCCGCATCGTCTCCGTTGTCGGCGGCATGGATGAGCAGAAGAACTGGTCACTGATCGCGCTCGCCGAGAATGACATACCGATTGAGTTCCCCGACCGGGTCGTCGCCGAGGCGGAAAGCCAGACCCTGCCCGATGACAAACATTATGAGGATCTGACCGCCCTTCCCTTCATCACGATCGATCCGAAGGAAGCCAAAGACCATGACGATGCGGTCTTTGTGGAGAAGACCGAGAAAGGCTGGCGGCTGATCGTTGCCATCGCCGATGTCTCATGGTTCGTCCGGCCGGGCACGGCCCTCGACAAGGAAGCCGAGAAGCGCGGCAATTCGGTTTACTTGATCGACCGGGTCGTCCCGATGCTGCCCGAGGCGCTCTCGAACGGGCTCTGCTCTCTCAAAGCCGGGGAGGATCGCACCTCCATGTGCTGTGAGATGCTGATCGCGCAGTCAGGGCGGAAGCATTCCCACCGTTTCTTCCGGGCCAAGATCAACTGCCGGGCGGGGCTTGCCTATGAAGAGGCGCAGGCCGCCGCGGACGGTGATGTCACGGACCGGACGGCGGATCTCAAAGAGAATGTGATCGATCCCCTATGGGATGTCTGGCGGGCGATGACCAAAGCGCGCGAGGCCAAGCCCTCCCTAGATCTTGATATGCCCGAGCGGCAGATCGTTCTGGGCGCTGACGGCCGGGTGACGGGCGTGCGGGTCAAGGACCGGCTCGAAGCGCACCGGCTGATCGAGACGATGATGGTCGCGGCCAATGTCTGCGCCGCCGAGACGCTGGAGAAGGCGCGCCAGCCGCTGATCTACCGGGTCCATCAGGAACCGGACCCCGAACGGCTGGAGGGCCTCAAGACCTATCTTGAGAGCATGGGCTATTCCCTGCCAGATGGACAAGTGCTGACCCCGCAGGCCTTTAACCGGATCCTTTCGAAGGCGCGCGAGAAGGATGAGATCGAGCTTGTCTCGATGGCAATCCTCCGTACCCAGATGCAAGCGATCTATTCGACCGAGAATCAGGGGCATTTCGGGCTGAACCTTGCGCGCTATGCGCATTTCACTTCGCCAATCCGGCGCTATGCGGACCTTGTCGTCCACCGCGCGATGGTCACAGGGCTTGGGCTTGGCCCCGGCGGCGCACGCTCTGAGGACGAAGCGCGGCTCGACAGCGTTGCCGAGCATATCTCCGGCACCGAACGCCGAGCGATCAATGCCGAGCGCTCAACGCAGGACCGGTATCTTGCGTCCTATCTTGAAGAAGAGATCGGCAGCGAATTCCCCGGACGCATCTCAGGCGTCACCCGCGCGGGGCTGTTCGTTGCGCTCGATGAGACGGGCGCGGATGGTTTCGTACCGATGCGGACCCTGCGCTCAGATTACTTTATCCATGACGAGGATGCCCGCGCCTTGATCGGTCAGCAGACCGGCGCGCGATACCATATCGGCCAGCGCGTCCATGTGCGGCTGGAGGAAGTGACCCCCGTTCAGGGCGGGCTTCGTTTCCTGATGCTCACTGAGCCTGATGACAGCTTCGCGCCGCCCCATAAGAGAAAGAAATCCGTCAAACCGGGCGGCAAGCCGAAACCCCATTCGAAGGCGCATCCCTCCAAGACCCGCAAATCGACCAAGCCCGCGCGCCGCAAAGATGCGGGCGATGCGACCACGCATCCCAAGAAGAAGGCCAGCGCGCCGCACCTTGAAGAGAGCCTGCCCGGCGCGACGATCAAGAGACGGCCCAAGAAGAAAAAGACAACCAAGTCCCGCAAAGCCTCCCCGCCCCGGCCACGCGGTAAAAACTGACGCCGCCTGCCCGCTGGACGCCGCGCGGCGATTGCCCCAATGTCTGCGCCACTAAAGCGGCCGGAAGCGCCGCTCTGACGGAGGGGCAAGGCATGTTTTCACGCCGCAAGTTTCTGACAACAGGCGCATTGGGGTCGACCGCGATGCTCGCTGGCTGCGACTGCGCGGATCGCTGCGGCGGACCGGCGACCGGCACAGCCTCTGGCGGCGGGGTCCGCTCGCGCGAACTCAAGATGGTCACGACCTGGCCAAAGGATTTCCCCGGCCTTGGCGATGCGGCGGAGACCACGGCTCAGATGATCGAGCAGATGTCGGGCGGCGCCCTCACCGTCAAACTCTATGCGGCGGGCGAGCTGGTCGGCGCCTTTGACAGCTTCGATGCCGTCTCAGGCGGTAGCGCCGATATGTATCACGGGGCGGATTATTATTGGACCGGCAAGTCCCGCGCCTATCCTTATTTCACCGCTGTCCCCTTTGGCATGACCGCCGTCGAGCAGATTGCCTGGTTCGAGGCGGCAGGCGGTCAGGAGCTGTGGGATGAACTGGCTGCGGGCTTCAACATCAAGCCCTTTGCGGCGGGCAATACCGGTCACCAGATGGGCGGCTGGTTCAAACGCGAGATCAACACGCTTGATGACCTCCGGGGACTGAAAATCCGTATGCCCGGAATTGGCGGCGAAGTCATGCGCCGCGCGGGTGCCGCCGCCGTCACCATTCCGGGCGGGGAGTTATACCAGTCCCTGCAATCAGGGGCGATTGACGCTACCGAATGGGTCGGCCCATGGAATGACCTTGCTTTCGGCTTTTACCGCGAGGCACCCTATTATTACTGGCCCGGCTTCCATGAGCCCGGCGCCCAGCTTTCCTTAGGTATGAATTTGGATGTCTGGAATGACATGACGGCGCAGGAAAAGGCGATCATCCGCAATGCCTGCCGCGCCGCCAACCACCTCTCCATCGGCCAGTTTCAGGCCCAGAACGGCAAGGCGCTCGATATTCTGGTCAAGGAGCATAATGTCCAGCTGCGGCGGATGCCGCCCGACATTCTAGCGGCCCTCGCCGCCGCCACCCGCGAAGTGCTCGAAGAGATTGCAGCGTCCTCTGACATTGCAGGGCGCATTCATGCGAGCTTTGCCGAGAGCCTGCGCCAGTCGCTCAAATGGAATGCCATTTCTGACGAAGCCTATATGGCCGCCCGCCGGGAGTTGATCGGAGAATGATCGGCGCTCTTATACGTACCGTTCGCCGCGCTGAGCCAAATGTCGCAGCGTATGTGCTGCGCGTCTTGCCGATTATCATCATCCCGGCCCTGATCATATCCGGACTTCTCGCCTACATCGTCAGCGCGCTCGGCGTGGATGCAGGTTATGACGATATCCTGTCAGAGGAAATTCCTGGCCTCTCTCCATTAATGATGACGATCTTCACAGCGGTTTCCGTCGTCATCCTCGCGCCGGTTATTGAAACGCTGATGATGGCGGCTGTGTTCTGGGGCCTTCGCAAGATGAAGCTTCCCTATTGGGGGCTCGTCGTCGGACAAGTCGTGTTCTGGATTGCGCTCCATTCTCTTCAAGTACCCATCTGGGGCATAGGCATCGCTTGGGCGTTCTTCATCTTCTCAATTGCCTATCTGGCATGGGATGAAAAAGGCGGCATGGGGCAAGCGTTTGGCGTTGTTACTCTCCTTCATGCGCTCAATAATCTCTTCTTCTTTGGACTGACCCTGTTGCCGGAGATGGCGACATGATCCTGATGATTTTGCTGATTGTGATGGGGCTGATCTCCCTGCTGCCGCTGGCAGGCGCGACCGGTCTCTTGCGCAGACCCATCCATAATTTTGTCAAAATCCTTGAATGGATCGTCAAGGCGGCGTTCTTCATCTCGGCCGTATGCGGCGCATGTGTCGCGCTGGCCCAGCTTGCCGCCGTCATTACCCGCAACCTTTTCGGAGTGAACTTCATCTGGCTGCAGGAGAGCGCAATCTACTTCTTCGGCCTGATGTTCCTCCTCGCCGGCGGGGCGATCCTTCTGATGGATGCGCATGTCAGGGTCGATGTCTTTTACGCCAAATGGTCCGAACGCAGACAGCGCCTCGTCAATATTCTCGGGCTCTATCTTTTCGTCATCCCTGTCGGCTTTCTGATCCTCTGGGCCTCCGGCCCTTACGTCGCCGCAAGCTGGGCGAATTTTGAAGGCTCGAATGATCCAAGCGGCATTCAGGGGGTGTTTCTTCTGAAATCACTCGTGCCCGCCTTCGGCAGCCTGCTGATCATGGCCGCAACCGTGGCGATCGAGCGTCACCTCAACCCCGCCTTCCACAGCGAATATGATCCGGGCGAGGTGTGAGATGGTGGACAATCTGATCCTCTGTTTCTGCGCCTGCGCGAACTGGCTCGATATCGCGATGGTGATTACGCTCTGCGTGCTCCTACTCGCAGGGTTTCCGGCAGCTTTTACTCTCGCTGGGGTCGCGCTCCTTTATGGCCTGCTCGGCCTGGCGGTCGGTGCCTTCGATCCGGCCTTCATCGCCGAGCCCTTCCCGATCCGCATCTTCGGTATCGTAAATAATCAGGTGCTGCTGGCGCTGCCCATGTTCATCCTGATGGGGGTGATCCTTGAGCGCTCGAAAATCGCCGAGGAATTGCTCGACACAATGGCAAAGCTCTTCGGTGCCATGCGCGGCGGGCTCGGAATTTCGGTCATGCTGGTAGGCGCACTGCTCGCCGCCTCCACCGGCATTGTCGGCGCGACCGTCGTCACCATGGGGCTTCTCTCTCTGCCGACCATGCTCAAGCGAGGATATGATCCGGGTCTCGCCAGCGGCACGATTGCCGCTGCCGGAACGCTGGGGCAGATCATCCCGCCCTCGATCGTTCTCATCCTGCTCGGTGATGTCATCTCCAATGCCTATCAGGAAAGCCAGCTCGCGCAGGGGATTTTCGCGCCTCGCGCCGTGTCGGTCGGCGACCTTTTTGCTGGCGCGCTGATCCCCGGCCTGCTGCTGGTCGTCATCTATCTTCTTTATATCGGCGGTGTGGCGCTCTTTCGCGGCAGCAAAGCCCCGGCGGTCCCCGCAAATGAGCATATCGTCTTGAGCGAAATCGGCCCGAAACTGCTCGGTACGCTGATCCCGCCACTACTCCTGATCATCGCCGTTCTCGGCTCGATCCTTGCCGGCAAGGCAACCGCAACTGAGGCCGCCTCTATCGGCGCCATCGGTGCGCTACTGATCGCAGGCAGTCGCCGTGACATGGCGCAGGGGTTCGCGCGTTTGTTATCGATGGCAGGTATCCTCGCCATCGTCGTGCTGGTCATCCTCAATGAGACAATCGACCTCCGGCTCGGGCGGGACGTGATCAGCGGGATCGAACAGACTGGTATCGTGCTCGCCTTCATCGCCTGCGCCGTGCTGGCGGCAGGCATCCTTTGCGCCGGCTTGTCGCTTCTCAAACGCTCCGTCCTCTGGCCGGTTCTGACCAAGACCGCGGAAGTCAACGGCATGGTCTTCACGATCCTGATCGGAGCGGCCCTCTTCAGCCTCGTCTTCCGTGGCCTTGGCGGTGATGACACGATTGCCGCCGCACTCAGCCAGACCCCCGGCGGTGTCGTCGGCGCAATGATCGTCGTCATGCTGGTCCTGTTCGTGCTCGGATTTTTCCTCGACTTCATCGAGATCACGCTGGTGGCGATCCCACTTGTCGCGCCCGCGCTCCTGACCATGGGGCTCGATCCGATCTGGCTCGGCGTCATGCTGGCGGTGAATTTACAAACGAGCTTCCTGACCCCGCCCTTCGGCTTTGCGCTGTTCTATTTACGCGGTGTCGCGCCGCCGGAAGTCCGTACGATGCAGATCTACAAGGGTGCCCTGCCCTTTGTTCTCATCCAGATCCTGATGCTGGGCATCCTCGCACTGTTCCCGCAGCTCGCGACCGCCCTGCCGCACGCGATTTACGGCAATTAAGGATACAAAAAAGGCGGCACTGGAAGGCACCGCCCTTTGATCCTTATGGGGAGCAGGTCAGTGTTTTTTGATCGACCCGCCGGAGCTTTCGCTGACATTCACGCTGTCAGGATTGCCATTATAACGGATCCGCGCGCCGCTCGACGCGCTCGCCGAGAGATGGTCGGAGGCGGAGAGCTGGATCGAAGCCCCGCTCGAGGCGCTGGCACTGGCCGAGTTCGCTGCCAGCATGGAGGCATCAAGACGTGCGCCACTCGACGCGCTGAGGTTCAGCCGGGACTCTTCAAAGCCTTCGCTGACTTCAAGATGCGCGCCGGAACTGACCTCGATCGCAGAAAGCGAGGGCGCCATGACCTCGACTGAACCGCGTGAGCCATTCCCGCACGGACGGTCGCAGGAGATCTTCAGCGTATTGCCGCGTACCTGATAGGACGTCCGGCCAATCGCCCGGTCATCAAGGCGGATCTCAAAGCGGTCGCCATGGACCACGGTGACGTCGGTGCCGGCGGATGCGTCAATCTTCTCGAAGGAAGACAGCTCATGCGTCTGGGCGGCCTTGAACGGCCCCGAATAATCCGCGACCAGATTCATCCGGAATGAGTCGCGTTTGCCGTCGTCCCAGTCATCGTCGTCGCCATCGACCACGATGACGCAACCGGTAGTCATGGCCGCGGCGGCGGCCAGTGCGATAAGGGTGCGCATAGTCGTTCTCCTCTGCCGTCCCGTTTTATCGATAAAAGATAAGAACATTTTCCGGGCTTGCAAGGAGATTGCGCGTGATGGAGAGAAAAGACCATGAAATTATACGGCTACTGGCGCTCCGGCACTTCCTATCGCACCCGTCTGGGCCTCGCGCTCAAGGGGATCGAGGTCGAGCATATCCCCGTCGATCTGACGACCGGCGCGCAGAAATCGCCTGAATATATGGCGGACAACCCGCAAGGGCTGGTGCCGACGCTGGTGCTTGATGACGGCACGGCCATCGCCCAGTCGGGCGCGATCCTCGAATATCTCGATGAGAAATTCCCGGCCCGCCCGTTGTTACCCGCTGGGGTGAAGGCGCGCGCCCATGTCCGCCAGATCTGCCAGATCGTCGGCTGCGATATCCATCCGCTCAACAATCTGCGGATCCTCAAGCATCTGAAGAACGAATTCGACCAGCCGCAATCCGGCGTCGATGATTGGGCGGGCAGATGGATCGCCGAAGGGTTTGATGCCTTTGAGGCGCTGCTGGGCGCCGATCAGGGGCGCGGCGCGTTCTCATTCGGCGGGCGGCCCGGCATGGCGGAATGCTATCTGATCCCGCAAATCTATTCGGCGCGACGGTTCAATGTGGATGTTGCGCGCTGGCCGCTGATCCTCGGGGTCGAGGAAGCAACGCTCGCGCTGCCGGAAGTGGCCGCTGCCCTGCCGGAGAACCAGGCGGACGCAAAGCCATCGTAATGCTTGACCGGCACCGCCACGACGACTAGCAGGTCTCGCTCAGCCCCTATAGCTCAGCTGGTAGAGCAACTGATTTGTAATCAGTAGGTCCGCGGTTCGAGTCCGTGTGGGGGCACCATTCCTGAATGACCTACCTCTTCGCTCCTTGAGTCGACCCTCTTGGCGCTACCGCTTCGCTGCTTGAGCGCGGGATGCGCCGCCTTCCGAGAAGCAAAAGCACGGAATGTCTGGCCCAGGATCGAAGGGCCCCCCAGCCCTTCTCTCCCAGTCAATTGCCGATGGACGCAGCCGCCCGTTCCAGCAATTTTTTGGCCGATTGCGGATGCATGGAGATCAGCTCGGTCAGGAACGATTCAGACGCATCCCGAAGTGTTGCCCGAGTATCTTCGAGCCCAAGTGCCATTGCCTCTCGCTCGGCGAATGACAGGAGACGGATGATCACGCACACTGATTTATCTGCATCATCAAGATCATTGATATCGATATGATGAATGGGGAGCGTCACCAAACCCTCAAGCCTCTGGCTTAAAGCGGCTTCTCTCTGCATCTTGTTACTCATAGCACTCTTTCCGCTGTTCGTTTTCGAGCCACATGCTCTGATGGTACTGATCCGCGCACCGCGCTTCTTTCCAGAATTCCCGTCATGTCCCATTGGCCTTCAGGTGCCATGAGCACGAACGGATCGCTCTCAAGTTTGAGAGGTTCCTCATGAGGCGGCACTTCGATCAGGATCTCGCTGTAGCTCCGCTCAGAGAACTTCAGATTGTCCGAACGGTTGAGCGCCCTGCCCCCAAAATATTCCCAGAACTTTTCCAGACCTTCCTGGATGGTTCCATAGATTTTCGTGTATGATTTCTTCCGCACAAACTCGATCGCGGCCTTGACCATGATAAAGGCGGCCCGCGAGTTCCGGTGCCTCTTGAGGACCGCGACCCGCTCAAACTTCACGAAATCCGCAAAATAACGTATCCGGACGGTCGCGACCGGCTCTCCCTGTTTATAATAGACAAGGTGAGTGGCGGTAAAATCGTTTCCGTCAAATTCTTCATTATAGGGACAGTCCTGTCCCTCCATATAGACAGCAGTCCGCACCGCAAAGGCGGCCTGGAGGTCATTAAGTGTCCTGGCAACCCGTACGCCATCGTATAAAATCGGTTTGGTACGGCTCGAATCATATGCAGGCAGGCTCATATCACGCTCGTTGTCGTTCGGGAGTTGCAAAAAAATTGCTGACGAAACGGGTGCCCGCCTGCGGCTCCCCCTCGTCAAGCATGGGCTCAAATCCAAGATGTGTGAGTATTCTCATTCCCGCATCGCTGCCCGCCACGGCGTAGGTGACCTTGCCGTCAAATGGCGGTTGCGAGAGGGCAAAACGTAAGAGGGGGAGCGCGCGCAATGCAGACCCCGGCGCGACACTCACCCACCAATAAAGCGCATGAGCGGTGGCAAACGAATCAGCGAGATATTCTTGCGAGATATCCCGACCATCAAAATCGTTATTCCAGAATGCTCTGACGCCCTTCGCGCTCATCGGCAGCACGATCGTAATGCCGCGGACCCGGCTTTCGCCGGTATGATGAGCCCGTACTATTTTCATCGCGCCATCCCGATAGCGATGAACGATCGGCAGCCCTTTTGTCAGGGCTTTCTGGTCTCCGAACCAGTTTAGGTAGAGTTCTTCAAGCTTGCTATCATCTGAATGCCGTAAAGGCATCAGTGTCCAACCAAACCAGCCGCCAAATGCAGCTGACTTACTGGGTCTTGGTACTACTGCTGCGTAATCCGACGGCATTTCTGCTATCCCATTGTAAAAACTTGCGATGGCTGGTCTGATAGAACTAGGAACAAGTGGGGAGGATAGTGCTGAATAACTGTGGCCGGGGGTAGACATGCCAAGTGATCACGGGGTGGGAGAAAAATCATCACCCCCCACTGAGCTCAAGATTGAGCCAGAACCCCTCTCATGGGAGTGGGTCGAGACATTCCTAAAAGTTGCAAAAGCCGGCAGCATCAAATCTGCCGCCGAACGCGAGGGCGTCACGACTGCGACCATACGAAAGCGCATCGATGCGCTTGAAGCCTATCTCGGGATGCAGCTCTTCCTTCGGGGATCGAGCGGTGTCCGGCTGACGGCCTATGGTCAGGAAACGCTTGAAAGCGCCGAACAGGCGGCAAATGCAATCGGCGCTATCACTCGTGATTTCCGGCGGACAAATGTCGCGACCTCCGGCATGGTTTCAGCAAGCTTTCCTGAGGGCCTTGGCGCCTTCTGGATCTCCCCGCGGCTGCGAAGCTTTCATGATCAGTACCCGAACATCGTTCTAGATTATCGCTGCGTCTTCAATGACCATGAGCGCGATCAGGACGATGCGGACATCATTGTTCAGTATAATGAACCAGACCGGCCGGACTTTAAGGTCCGCAAACTCGGGTCTATCCACCTCCTGCTTTATGGCAGTGAGGAATATGCTCAGCGATATGGCCTGCCCAGGACCCCCGCAGAGCTGGTCAATCACAAGCTTTCCTATCAGAGTGCCGCGCATTCGGATGGAGAGATTTTCCTCGATTTCCTTAAAGCAAATGGCGTAACTGATCCGTCCGGCATCATCTCGATGCGGACGAACTCCTCGATCGCGCTTTACCAGCTTGCACGGACGGGCGCGATGCTGTCTGTGCTGCCGACCTACGCAACAGCTTTCCGAACCGGCCTTGTCGCAGCACCCACTGGCAATATCCGGCACCAACGCCCGATCTGGCTATGTTATCGGAACGAAGTCAGCAATTACCCGCCGGCACGCGCTTTCATCGACTGGCTGATCGCGTCATTCGATTCCAAGAAATATCCCTGGTTTTCTGATGATTTTATCTCACCAGAAAAGCTTGCAACCTATGATACTCGCCCGTGGACGGACAATCTGATGGTCGAGACTTGGCCTTAAATTGATAATATGAGGAGCCGCGCCGGCCCCTCACGAAAAGAATTCATCGAACTGACTGTTCGCAGAACCCCGCAACTCGTTTTTCAGCAGTTTCCCGGCGGCGTTGCGTGGTAGCGGCTTACCCGTAAACTCGATGACACTCGGGATCTTGAAATGTGAAAGCGCGCCACCGACCCATTCCTGAAGGACCGTTTCATTGACCGTACCTTCCCGTTTCAAGCGGACAATGGCCCGCACTTCCTCACCGTAGAGATCGCTTGGCATGGCAACGACCGCAACTTCATTCACTTCCGGGTGGCTTTCGATGCAATGCTCGACTTCTTCTGCGGAAATATTCTCCCCGCCCCGGATGATGATGTCTTTCTTGCGCCCCAAAAGGTAGAGAAACCCTTCCGTATCAAGACGGCCCGTATCTCCGGTGCGGAGCCAGCCTTCAGGCGAAATCATCTTTGCCGTTTCCTCGGGATTGTTCCAGTAGCCGGACATCACGAATGGCCCGCGCACCTGCACCTCACCCTTCTCCCCGACGGGCAGCTCATCTTCATATTCATCGACGATCCGGATATCCGCAGTGGCGAAGGCGCGGCCAACCGACCCCGGATGATTTTCAAGATCGATGCCCGTATTCATGGCGATGATCCCGCTAGTCTCGGTCAGTCCGTAAGCATTACTGACAGCACCGAGCGAGGGGAAAAGCGCTTGCGCACGCTCACGCAAATTGGGATGCGAGGGCGCAGCGCCATAGCCGAGCGTATTCAGGCTCGAAAGATCAAGCGCTTCTGGATTACCCAGCAGGCAGACCTTGTGAACCATAGCTGGGACAGCAGACCATCTTGTGATTTTTTCATCCGCAATCATCCGCAAAGTATCGTCGGCATCAAATCGGCCATGCGGGATGACGATCGTCTGCCCCCCAATCAGTCCGCCAAGAACCGCGCCTTGCCCGCCGCCGACATGGAAGAAAGGCAGGCTTGCCAACAGTTTTACCGTACCTGTCGCCGTATTCAGATGCGGCGCGCGAGCAAGTTCAACAGCTGTTGTCAGGGCAATATTCATGCTCGCAGCTATCCAGGCCCCGTGACTGATGACTGCCGCTTTGGCCCTGCCCGTCGTCCCGCTGGTGAACATCATGGATGCAGGATGATGCTCATCGAGCTCGGGCAGCGTGGTGAGCGGTTCACCTAAGAGCGCTGAAAGCGGCTGCGCCATACCGCCAAGTTCGTCTCCCGGCTCATCCCATATGAAAAGCCGACCCCGGATTTCTTGTGCGACCTCTGCCGGCATTTTGCCGATACGCTTTTTATCCCCGATCAGGATACTGGCACCGGTGAGATGAAGGCCGTGCGAAAGCTCCGCCCCGCGCCACCAGCCATTGAGGGCAACTGGCGTCATCCCGGCAAGGACAGCCGCCCAGAAGCTTGCGATCCAGTCAGGGTGATTGGCGCCAAGGATCGCCACGCGATCACCGATTTCTCCGATAGCAGACAAACCGCCAGCCAATCGCCTGATGCGATACGCAAAATCTTTGTAGCTGACCCGCGCATCCCCAAAGATAATGCATTCCTGATCGCCATATGCCTCAATTCGCGGGAAGAGCTGGCCAAGATTTTGCGGCCGCTGCGCAAAACGACGAAGTTGACCCGGCGCTGCTTCCTCCAACTCAAACGGGCTGCCCGGAGCTGTCATCTGCGCGATGAGATCCGAATAGTTGGCGGTGCCGGAGGTCATTTTTTGCGCGGTCATATCCTGCATGAATTCATCCGATGTCAGAGTGCTGGCGTGAGAAATAAGGTGCGTTTGCTGAAATCTGTTCTGTCATTATCGGTGACGAGATACCGCTGAAATGAAAAGCGATGACCAGGGGATGCCTCGTGACGCCTTGGTGAAGGGGACGAGATCCGCAACTGGTCATCAAGTTTTGAGCATCAAAGGGCAGGCTTCTGGCCCGGAGAGGCAACTTCCCGGTCATGCCTGCCCCCCAAGATTACCAGTCTACCGTCAGCGTAACGCCATAGAGACTGGGGGTATTGTGATACTCATTATTGTTGACATTGACGAGGAGATATTCCTCATCCGTGACATTCTTTCCGTAGACGGTCAGACGCCAGTCATCCGCATCGACACCGAGTGAGAAATCCAGGATTTCAAAACTCTCCGAACGCCGCGTGTGGCTGGCATTGTCAAAGCCGCCGCCTTCGGCCTGAATGCCTGCGGAAATCCAGCCATCAAGGTTTTCACTGATCGGATGACGATAGATCGTGTTGAAATTCACGATGTAGTTCCGCGACCGCGGGACACGAGTGTTCGACAGATCAACAATCGCTCCCTGGAAGAGAATGTTCGTGTCATCCCCAAACTGACCATTTGCACCTGAGACACCCAGAGAATTGCGCAACAGCCCCTCCCCCAGCGGTGTTATCGTCGTCAACTCGAACTCACCGCCATAAAGCGTGCTGGAGCCGACATTCTGCAAGGAGAAGCTTGGGTCAGTGATGTCGACACTTGTGGTCTGCTGAACATCATCCGTTTCGGTATAGAAGATCGCGAGCTGTGGGCGGACAATTGTTCTTCCCAGGCGATAATCACCCTTCACACCGACTTCGCCACTGATCACGTCTTCAGGATCATAAGCTGTCCGGTCAAAGAACCCGACTGCCGGTGACGGATTGAAGCCGCCGGGCCGGTAACCGGTTGCCACCCGCGCATAAAGCGTCGTGTCAGGGCGGGCCCGGTACGTCAGCGACGCTGTTGGCAGGAACCTCGTCCAGCTTTCAGAGAACATGGTCAACGGAATTGCTTCATCCGTCAGGGCGTCCATATCGATGCGCTCGAATGAGAAATCCTTCTCATCAACTTGTACCCTCGCCTCTACCGTCAGGTTCACTTTGTCACTGATGTCATAGGAATAAAGGCCGAAGACGGAGTATGATGAAAGCTCATCGGTTGGATCATCGTCACGGAATTGCCGACGCAGTGCTGGCGAATTGGCAAACGGTCCGGCGAGTGTGCCGAAGCGAGAAGAGAAGATATCCGATTCAAGCGTCAGATAGTCGACACCGATCATCCATGAGGCCGGACCGCTATTCTTTGACGCGAGCCGCGCCTCCAGCCCGAACCGCCAGAAATCCTCATACTGCGTATCAATGAGGGAAAGCAGCGGTGAGCTGAGCCCCAGGAAATGGTCGAAATCGGCAAATTCCCGTGATGCATCCCTGCTTTCGTAATTGGTCAGGAAGGTGAAATCCATGTTGTCAAATTCATGGGTATATTCACCAAAGGCCGTGACCGTATCGATCATCACCCGGTCATCCGTATCGGTCCCAACACGGATATATGGATCATAGTCGAGTACGAGGTTCTGGCCCGTGGAGCTGAATCCGCCCGAATCTGAGTGTGCTGCTTCAATCGTCAGGACCGCCTTTGACCGATCACTGAGTTCAAGCCCAAGAGCGACACGGCCGCCATATTTCATCTCGGTATCAGCGTAATCGCCTGTTCCTTCGATGGAGTGATGGCCTTCCTGCTGATCCTGATAATAACCGCCCAGGCGAAGGGCTGCATTCTCCCCCACCGGCACATTGGCAATGGCCTCTGCTTCGTAACGTTCTGTCGAGGCATAGCCGACCTTGGTGCGAAGCGAGGTCTCCCCAAGAACCGGCTGCTTTGTACGGATGTTTACTGCGCCGCCTACAGCGTTCCGCCCATAAAGGGCCCCTTGCGGACCGCGATAGACTTCCATTGCCTGCATGTCGAAAAAGTCAAGCTTGTCATAGCTGCGCCCACCAAATCCGCCGCCAGCAACATAGATCCCATTACGGTAGATCCCGGTCGTAGATTCAGAAAACCCAAGGCGCCCGCCGCCCTGTCCGCGCAGTGTGATGTCACTGAGATAATCCGGCCCCGACGCAACGAGGATCGCCCCCGGCGTCTGACGGATATAGTCAGCGACATCCTGTAGCGCGAGACGCTCGGCATCCTCATCCGAAATCGCAGTGATCGAAGCCGGTACATCCTCGATGGCCTCATCACGCTTCCGCGCCTGAACGGTAATGACATCCCCTTCGATTTGGGTTTCGTCATCCTGCGCCCACGCCGCCCCGGAAAATGCCGTCACGAGCGCAGCCGAAGCGGCAGCCCCACACAGAACGGCACGATATGGTCTCTTCAGTCTCGACATAACTCTCTGCTCCCTATGCCCGGCCTGCCCGCATTCGAGTGCGCTTTAAAAAAGGCCGTCCTTGTTACTCTAGAGTAACGGGGTGTTTCGATCGTGTAAACAGACTAAAAGCGGGTTGTTACAGGCCGTTGCGTAAAGGCCGCAGTCCCTGCATGACTAAGTGGCTGTGTCGTGATGGAAGCGATCGAGGAAAGAATGAGCGAATCATACGCGGATTATCTGGATCGGCATCGTTCCGAACGGCGCGAGAAATTCATCCGTAATGCCGCGGATGTGCTGGCGGAACGCGGCATTCGCAACACGACCATGGACCATGTCGCCGAAAAGGCCGGGGTCTCTAAAATCGTGCTCTATCGTTATTTCGGCGCGAAGGACAAAATGGTCCACGCTGTTCTGGAAGATATCTCGCAAGCCCTGCTCGATGCCGACGAAGAGCCTGCCGAATGGTGGACTGAACGGGTACGGCGCAGCCTGCCGGTCGCACGTGAACATGCCTCCGCCATGAAATTGCTGGTTCGGCATTCGGCGCATGACCCTGAATATGGCACTCATCTTGATCGGCTGACGGATGAGTTGATCCGCCGGACGCAGGAACGCGACCGCGAGATCCTTGGCGATGGTACAGAAGGGCCGACCGATGCGCGCCTACTGGCCGAGACGATCACAGCCGTTCTGCTCAATGCCTATGTGCGCTGGGTCGATATGGGCTCGCCCGAGAATGACGATCAGTTCCTCGAATGGATCAACAAATCCGTGCGCGCTATGTCTTATTACTGGCGTGGCCTAGAACCTGACTGACCCTCACTACGCTATTCGGCGGTATCTTTTTTGAGGAATGTGAGCACTTCGTTGGCGATCTGCTCGGGTTGTTCGGGCAGGAGCGCGTGACCGGCATTCTCGATCAGGACGATTGAGACAAGATCGGGCTTGGCATCCTTGATGACGGCAGAGGTTTTCGCCGCCGGGGCGATCCGGTCACTGTCAGCCTGCAAAATCAGGATCGGACGGTCCCCGCCGGTGCGCCACTCTCCCTCCGGCGTGCGGCGCACGGCCGTTGCCTGATGGCGCGCGCCATCCGCATACCATCCATTCATCCAGTCGCGCGGGACATTGTTTGCGTCGGCAAAGAAAGCATATTTCACGTCAGCTTTTCGCATGGGCGGCGGCATCCACCACGCAAAACTGTCCGTGAGTGCAGACTGGACCTTCGGCATTTTATTGAGATCCTGTGCACCACCAGCGGCGATAAGGATGATCCGGTCGATCCGTTTTGTTCGCTCGGATGCATAGGCGCGCGCGAGCCTGTTACCGAAAGCATGGCCGATGACGATCTGGCTTTCCGTGTCGGGAATGCCTGCATCCATGACCGCAGCGTCAATCAGGGCGGCGAGTGAATAAAGCGTCGGTGTAGCCTCAACAGGTGTCCCGGATTTACCGATCCCCGGCATATCGACCGCAATAGTGCGGTAGCCTGCGCGAACAAGATGCGGTTGAAGCTCATTGAAGTCCCCGACCGACCGGCCAAGGCTTGCCAACATGATCACGGGCTGGCCGTCTTCGGGGCCATCAAGATAATAGGCGACGCGCTCTCCTTCCGGAGACTGAACGAAATAAAGCTCCCCCAGCGGACGGGCGGCATCCTTCGGCCACACAATGACAAGATAGAGGAGCGCAAGAGCAAGGAGCGCCCCAACACCCATCAGGATTAAGCGTAACGGGCGGCTTATATTTGCCAGACTCATGAGCCCTGCCCCTTCGCAATGCGCTCAATCGTAAAGAGGGGCGCGGTATCGAGATTATCGACGAGTTCTGGCGACGGATTATAAACCCGCATGGAAAGGGACATTTTCTGGCCCGTCCCCATATCGATCCAGTTCCCCTCCTTCGGATCAGAAGACAGGCTGATGCGGATCGATCCGTCCTCCTCTCTTTCCAGCGTCGTGCTTTTGACCGAATAGGGGCCCGTTGCCTCCTGGTTGAGGTAATGATCGCTGTCATAAAGCGTGATGCTCCACCAGCGCGCTGGAAGATCAGCACCTTTGAGGACATAATCATAATCAGAGGATAGTGGTCGCCCCTCACTATCCTCATGCAGACGGAAATAGACGGTTTCCTCGCGCGACAATGCCAGCAGGCCGGTCACCGCAACCAACGCCCTTGTTCGCGCATCGGCATCCGAAGCCCCCGCATAACGGCTCGTGAACCACGGGCCGTTATAAATGAAAGCGTCCGCCGTCTCGCTTTTATAGAGCGAGGAATGGATGCGCGCCCCCCCGAAAAAGAAGCCCGCCGTGAAGACAGCCAGCAGGATGGCCGCCTTGATCAGGTGCTGCCGGCCGAACTGCATCAGGCCGACATCGGATGGCAGTTGGTTGAGCGCCGTGTCTCATCAAGCGGACCTGCCTGGTCTTCAGTTGCGATGAAAATCCGTTGAAGGACGATCCCGGTTTGTGAAGGAGATCTGACGATCTGGCTTTCAGGCACACCGTCAGGCATTTTATCGCCCTGCCCGATCAGCACGAAACGGAAGGCTTTCTCCTCCAGCTCGCTATCATTGACGACAAAGAAATTGTCGCTGTTATGCGCGAAAAAGGAGAGCGACCAATAGGAATCATCAGGCGCTGTCCCTTCGAAGACGACCGGACCTGCTTTGAGGTCATAGACGCAAGCCGAGTAAAGCTGGTCCGGAGACGGACGAACAACCGTGCGCGAGGCCGCGCTGGGCCGAGGCGCATGCACCATGGCATTGAGCCCTTTGGCACGCGAGGCGATACCAGCCTCGGCCTCTTCCATCTCCTGAATGGGGATCTGCCGAAGCTCATACTGATACCCGATCAGAGCACCTAGAATGGCGACAACGCCGGTGGCAATCCAGAAGCTGTATTTCATGATGCTTTCCTCACACGGCGGATTTCAGGCATGTCGATATCCTGCAGACGGTCAAGCACGCCGTCATTGGGGTTATACATTCGCAAAAGGAGGGAGACTTCCTCGCCCGCCTCTCCGGCCATGGGAATCCAGTTGCCGGGCTGGGGCTCGCGGGAGATGACGACTTTAAAAGTGCCGTCTTCCTCGCGCTCAAGGTCGGTCGCTTTGACAGAAAATTTCCCATATTCATTGTCCAAGAGGAAGTGATCATCCCCATAAAGAGTGATACTCCACCAGCGCGAGGGAAGATCACCGCCGGTGATTTCATAGACATAGTCAGCGGTCATGGGTTCGCCGTCCGAATCCTCGCGCGCCATATAATAAAGCGTCTCCTGACGAGACAAAGCGAGCAAGCCAACCACCGCCGTATAGGCACGGGTCATTGGAGTGGCTTCTTTCGCGCCGAAGTCATCTGTGTACCAGGGCCCGTTGAACACGAATGTCTCAACATCCGCCTTGATCTTCATCGCCGAATGCGCCTGATGGGTGCCGATCCAGAACGCGCACAGCGCGATCACGACAGCGAGCCCCCATCTGGCATAGTTCCAATGCGGTATCGTCATTCGTCAGTTCCCCTCTTTCGTCTCTGCCCGCCCCCGAACCATAGCCGCGAGCCGGTCCTGAAGGTCGAGTGTGGCTTTCTGGAAGTCGGTTTCGAGATGCGCGCCGGTGCCATCGATCACGAGCGCCGGATTGGCGTCAGTATCTATTGCAGGCCAGTCAACTTCGCCCTCGATTGAAGGTGCGCCGTGGATCGCAAAATTCGTCCACATCTCATTCATCATGCGGCTGTGCTCACGGTCTTCGTCCGTTGCCAGACGACCGATCAGCGGTACCGTGCTGATTGTTCCGAACACCATGGGGATCTCCGCGCCATGATTCGCCCCCGGAGAATTCCCCCGCCGCCGGCTCATCACATAGTCATAATAATAGCGCCAGACGGGTGAACCCTCTGCCTGCATCGCCACCGCCGCACGTCGGGCCGGGCCCCCGAAAATGGCATCGCGCATGATTTCCGAGGACAGCTCCTCATCGGTCAGTTCACGGTCTTGCGTATAGACACCGCGGATCATCTCCAGACCTGCGCCCAGCACTTCGGCGGCACGTTCAGGTGACTGGCCGAAGGCGGCAAGAACGGATGATTCATTACTGTTCGAGCCGATGATGACGGAGATATCAGAGACGACGCCCTCGCCGATCCGGTCAAGAACATTCCCGGTAATGACCTCACCATCGATCATCGGGCCGAACCCCATGCCGCTGGAGAGTGGCGCAAAGGACAGGATCGCCTCTGCAGGGAGAGCCCGCATCTCCTCCGCTGTCGGATCTTCAAGCCCTTGGTCAGTGGCCCAAACAACCCCTTGAGATGAGGCAGAAGGTTTGCCCGCGCATTCCCCCCACGCACAAGCCGCCTGCTGGCTGCCGCCGCCACTCTGCACGATGGCCTTGCTGAATAGCCCTTTCGTCAATGGCGATGTCAGAAGATAGAGAACGCTCGCGCCGCCGGCGGATTCCCCGAAAACCGTGACATTTTCAGGGTTTCCACCAAAGGCGCCGATATTGGCCTGCACCCATTCCAGCGCTTCGATCTGATCGAGAAGGCCAAAATTCGTGGCCCCGCCACCATTCTCATCGGCCAATGCAGGATGGGCAAAAAAGCCATAGCCGCCCATGCGGTAATTGATCGTCACAAGGACAATGCCGCGCTCCGCAAAGGCAGTACCGTCATAATAAGGAAGGCTGCCAGAGCCGATCCGGAAGGCGCCACCATGGATCCAGACCATGACGGGCGCGTCCTTGGCCCCCTCAGGTGCCCAGATATTCAGTGTCAGGCAATCCTCGCTCTGCGCTGTCGCCACGCGGGAAGGCCGCCCGGCTACCTCCGGCTGAAGACAGGCTGCGCCGTATTCGGAAGCATCGAGTACCCCATCCCACGAGGCCGCAGGCTCTGTAGGTGCCCAGCGCAAATCCCCCACAGGCGGCGCCGCAAACGGAACGCCTTTGAAGGCGCGGATCCCGCCGCTTTGCGTGCCAGCCATTTTGCCTTGCTCAACAGTCACAACCGGGGCGTCAGCAGCTCTCGCCGCGCCGCCCGTAACTAGTCCCGCCAGGCCAAGGGCAAGAATGAAAGAGCGACTCTTTCGTGATGTGAGTGAGAGGAAAAGCCATCCCCTGCCCTGCAGGCGGCCCTGCCGTTGTGACCTGACGGAATTCATGATTCCAACCTCCTGCCGCGTTTCCCCGGGAGCCAGCATGGGACTCCGCTTGTCTTGTTGCGGTGAGGTTAGCTCATCATTTGCTGTTACTCAAGCGTAACATGCCTCTGTCAGGGCACAAATCGCAGGGGCCATCCAGGGCCCGAAGGCCCCGACGCCGGTTAGACGATTTCGAAGAGGCCGGCAGCGCCCTGCCCGCCGCCCACACACATGGTGACAACGGCATACTTGGCGCCGACGCGCTTGCCCGCAAGCAGCGCATGACCAACCATCCGTGCACCCGACATACCGTATGGGTGGCCGACAGAGATCGCGCCCCCATCGATATTCAGGCGCTCATCAGGAATGCCGAGCTTGTCGCGGCAATAAAGAACCTGACAGGCAAAAGCCTCGTTCAGCTCCCACAGGCCGATATCGTCGATCGTCAGGCCGTGCCGGTCGAGCAGTTTGGGGATGGCAAAGACCGGGCCGATGCCCATTTCGTCCGGGTCCGTTCCAGCAACCGCCACGCCCTTATAGATGCCAAGCGGGGTCAGTCCGGCATCGCTGGCTGCTTTCTGATCCATCACGACGAGAGCTGCAGCGCCATCGCTCAGCTGGCTCGCATTCCCCGCGGTGATGTACTGTCCCTCCTTGACGCGCTGGCCGCCCTTGAAGACAGGCTTGAGGGAGTTGAGCCCTTCAAGCGTCGTGTCAGGACGATTTCCCTCATCCTTGTCGAGCACGACATCATGCTTGCTGATCTCTTTCGTTTCCTTATCCTGACGCAGCATGGTCGAGGGCATCGGCACGATCTCATCGTCGAAATAGCCCTTGGATTGGGCCTCGGCCGTGCGCATCTGGGAGCTGAGCGCATATTCATCCTGCGCTTCGCGGGAGACATCATAGCGTTCAGAGACGATCTCGGCTGTCTCGATCATGGTCATATAGGTCTGAGGCAGGTGCTCAACGAGCCATGGGTTCGGAGAGACCATGGCAAGATCAGGACGCTGATTGGTCGAGATCGACTCCGCCCCGCCCGCGACACAAGCCTGCATACCGTCGACCATTACCTGCTTGGCGGCGATGGCGACGGCCATCAGACCAGAGGCGCATTGCCGATCGACCGTCATGCCGCCGACCTCGAAAGGAAGTTCGGCGCGCAAAGCGGCCTGACGGCCAAGGTTCATGCCTGCCGTGTTGAACGGCAGGGCTGAGCCGAAAATGCAGTCCTCAATCTGGCTGGGATCGATGCCTGCTCGCTCGACCGCGTGCCGAGTTGCGTGCCCAGCGAGCTCCACCGCGCCCGTATCATTGAAGGCCCCACGATAGGCTTTGCCGATTGGGGTCCGGGCAACCGAGACGATGACTGCTTCTTTCATGACTTATGCCTTCTGTAAGTTTGCTGACTGGCGCGGCAGTGACACGAGGTCATCCGTGCCAGTCATGTTTCAGACGCGGGGCAGTGAGGAACAACAGCCCTCCTGCGACCAGATAAAGGGTGGAGCCTGTCAGCATCGCATAGCGCAGCGACTCCTCGCCGAAGCGTGCGCCAAATCCGTCGGACAGCGCACCGAGGACATAAGTCCCAAGGCCGATGCCGATCAGATTGTTGACGAAGAGGAAGATCGCTGAAGCCGTTGCCCGCATATGGGGCGGAACGAGATGCTGGAACGCTGATGTCACCGGCCCCAACCAGGCGAGGCTAAGCGCGGTCGGAATCATCAGAGCCAGGAAGATGACGATAAGAGACGGCGTCATCAGGGACAGGATAAAGAATGGCGTCGTCAGCGCAAAGCCGATGGCCGGGATCAGCGCATAGGTCGACTTCTTCGCCTGACCGTATTTATCCGCCAGAACACCGCCCGCCCAGATACCGACAAGCCCGCCGATGAGGACGATGCCGCTATAGAAAAATGAAGCATAAAGCGTCGTGCTCGGCTCAGGCGGCAACAGACCGCGAGGGATCCAGTCGAAGAACTCGCGGAGTTCCGGCGCGAAACTGCGCACGAGGAAGGACGGTATCCAGAAGAAGAGACCATAACCCATCATCGAGCCGCAGGCGGCACCGAGCGACAGCCCCCAGAAGCTGGGCTTCTTCGTAATGGTCGTCAGGACTTCCTTGACGGTCGCGGTCTTTGTCGGATCCGCACCTTTGTCATACCGGCCGCGCGGCGGTTCTTTCAGTGTCAATGCTAGGATAGGCGCCACAACGACCCCGAGCAATCCGACAATGATGAAGGCACTTCGCCAGCTGATGAAATTGGTCAGAATCCCCCCGAGCAAAATACCCAGCGCACTGCCGATGGGAATGCCGAAGGCATAGATGCTGAGCGCTCGCGCGCGTTTCTCCGCCGGGAAGAAATCAGACAACAGAGAATAGGCCGGGGCGACACCGCCCGCCTCCCCGACCCCGACACCGAGCCGGGCGAGGAAAAGCTGGATGAAATTCCCGGCCATGCCGCAAACCGCCGTCATGATCGACCAAACGGTCAGCGCGGCGGTGATGATATAGACCCGGTTCTTCCGATCCGCGAGCATCGCAATCGGAATGCCGAGAATGGTGTAGAACAGCGCAAAGGCCAGCCCGCCCATCAGGCCGAGCTGGGAGTCGGTGAGGCCTAGATCCGCCTTGATCGGTATAGCGAGGATACCGACGATCTGACGGTCAATGAAGTTGAGCGTGTAGACCACTACTAGGATGAAGAGCGCATAGGCTCTCGTCTTCCGGACCTTCTTTTCTTCTTCGGTCAGAACGGGCTCGACCGGTGCTGCGCCCTTAGGGGTCTCTGACATGCTCAATATCCCTTCAGGCGGGCATATTGCTCCGCGTGGTAATTGCTGTCGCCCCAGAGTTCCTCAAGGACACGCTGGCGTTTCATGAAGAGCCCGATATCGTGCTCGTCGGTCATACCGATACCGCCATGCATCTGCACGGCTTCCTGAACGGCAAGCCGCGAGGTCCAGCCAGCGGTTGCTTTTGCGACATGCACCGCCTCTTCCGCCTCGGGGCTTTCGCTGTCAGCAAGGCGTTCAGCCCGCAGAGTCGCAGCGCTTGCGACTTCCAGCTCACAATAAAGGTGAGCCGCACGATGCTGGAGCGCCTGAAAGCTGCCAATCGGCACGCCGAACTGTTTACGGTCGGACAGATAGGCGGTGGTCATGGCGGCTGCGCCTTCGGCAAGGCCCGTCATCTCTGCTGCCGCACCGACGCGCAGCCCGGCCATCATTTGTTTGACGGTGTCTTCACCGCCCACAGGATGTTCAGTCGTCACATCGGAGAATGTCACGCGGCTCGAATAACCGGCATCGACCTGCGGGGTCGTCTGCCGCTCGATCCCGTCCGCTTTGGCATCGACGAGGAAAAGGCGCTCGCCTTCATCGGTCCTTGCAAGGACGAGATAGGCATCAGCTGATTGCGCGTGGAGGACGAAATCCTTTTGCCCAGAGAGTTTCCAGCCATTGCCGGATGGCTCCGCTCGAAGTTTCGTTGGCGTCGCACCATGCTTTGCGCCCTCATCAAGCGCAAGAGCGAGGACAGCCTTGCCTTCAGCGATCTTCGGCAACCATTGCTCTGCGGCCTCGCCCTTATCGGTGCGGAGCGCCATGACCCCGCCCAGCGCCGTCGTCATGAAGGGCGACGGCGTGAGGTTCCGGCCGATCTCACGCAGGATAATCCCCGCTTCGGCAAGACCAAGACCGAGACCGCCATGATCTTCGGGGACCAGCATCGCGGTAAAACCCATTTCGGCAAAGCCTGCCCAAAGCTCACGGGAGAAGCCATCGGGATTCTGATCATCCCGCAGCGCGCGCAGATGCGACACGGGCGCCGCCTCCGCCATGAAACGGGCCGCATTGTCCCGCAGCATTTCCTGATCGTCGTTCAGAAGCATTGTCATCTATTTTGTTCCTTATGCCGACGGCAGGCCGAGAATGCGTTTTGCAATAATATTGAGCTGGATTTCACTGGTCCCGCCCTCGATGGAATTGGCCTTGGTGCGCAGCCAGCTTGTTGCCGGCAGCGCGCCTTCGGACGCGTCAAAATCCCAGGAGAGGTGATCGGTCCCGCCTGCGGACATGATCAGCTCATGGCGCTGTTTGTTCAGCTCTGTCCCATAATATTTGAGCATGGAGGGCTGGGCCGGATGGGCAGTCCGCGCCGCATATTGCTCTACGAACAGCTCGGCGCAGGCCCGGAAGGCTGCCGTCTTCACGTCATAGCGGATCATGTCGGCCCGCAAGAGCGGATCAGTTGCAAGCATCTCAGCATTCTCCGCGCCGAGTGATCCCGCTGAACTGAGACCCATTTCGGAGATCATCTCGCGTTCATGGCCGAGGAGGTATTTGGCGACATCCCAACCCTTGTTCAGTTCACCAACAAGATTTTCCTTCGGCACGGCCACGTCATCAAAGAAAGTCTCACAGAAAGGCGAGTAACCGGAGATCAGGCGGATCGGACGCGTTGAGACGCCGGGTGTCTCCATGTCGAACAGGACGAAACTGATACCGAGATGTTTCGGCGCCGCCGGATCCGTCCGCACAAGGCAGAAAATCCAGTCCGCCTTGTCGGCATAGCTGGTCCAGACCTTCTGCCCATTGACGATCCAGTGATCGCCCTTGTCTTCGGCCTTCGTGCCGAGCGCGGCCAGGTCAGAACCCGCGCCGGGTTCGGAATAGCCCTGGCACCATCTGATCTCCCCCCGGACGATTTCGGGGAGATATTTCTTTTTCTGCTCTTCAGAGCCGAATTTGAGCAGCGCCGGCCCGAGCATAGAAATGCCGAAAGAGTAAAGCGGCGAGCGTGCCCCTGCACGCTCTAGCTCTTCTTTCAGAATTTTCGCTTCCTCGGCGCTGAGCCCGCCGCCGCCATATTCCTTGGGCCAGCGTGGCGCCGTCCAGCCTTTCGAAGCCATGGCATCAAGCCATTCTTTCTGTTCAGGGCAGCTCCATTTGGCATTGCGTCCGCCCCAGCAGGCATCGGCATCGGATTTCATCGGGGTCCGCATGGCGGGGGGACAATTGTCCTCGATCCATTCCCGGACCGTCTCTCGAAAGTTCGTCACGCGTGAAATTCCTCCTGCCAATTCTGTTGGATTGGTTTGTCACAGAGTCTGTCCTCATTCCAACTGCTCAGCACTGTATGCGCCTTATTCGCCGCAGCACGGGCAAGGCTCACGATTTGAGCATGGAATTGATGGGACATGGATCTGCGAATGCCTCCCGGATGGGCCTCGCAGATGTCTGTCGATCGCGATGGCCGGTCTGTTACTCTGGCGTAACAGGCCGATCATCTGCCATGGATGTAAGGAAAGTCAAGCGCATCCCGCCGGGCAGGCCCGGCGGACACTAGGATCAGCCGGTATATTTCTCGACTGTCTGGTCGATGCGGCCGAAAATCGACTGACCACCGGAGTCTTGCATCTCGATGCCGACGCGGTCGCCGAATTTCATGAAGGAGGTTTTCGCCTCGCCCTTCTCAATCGTCTCGATCATGCGGATCTCGGCGATGCAGGAATAGCCGACCCCGCCTTCAGCGACAGGTTTGCCCGGGCCCCCGTCTAGCTTGTTCGAGACCGTGCCTGAGCCGATGATGGTCCCTGCGCCAAGCGGCCGGGATTTGGCGGCATGGGCGATGAGCTGGCCGAAATGGAAAGTCATGTCGGTGCCGGCGTCGGCCCGACCGAAAGCCTCGCCATTATAGTCGACGCGTAGCGCTGCTTTGATCTTTCCGTCTGCCCACAGATCGCCGAGTTCATCGGGCGTCACAGCGCAAGGCGAGAAGGCGCTGGAGGGTTTGGATTGGAAAAAGCCAAAGCCCTTGGCGAGTTCGCCTGGGATCAGGCCGCGCAAGGACACGTCATTCACCAGCATGATGAGGCGGATATAAGAAAGCGCATCCTCTGCCGAGACGCCCATCGGCACATCGCCAGTGATAACTGCGACCTCACCTTCCATGTCGATGCCCCAGCCCTCATCGGTTGGCATGACAATAGGATCGCGGGGGGCGAGGAAGCTGTCTGAGCCGCCTTGATACATCAGCGGATCGGTCCAGAAGGTCTCGGGCATTTCTGCGCCCCGCGCCTTGCGGACAAGCTCCACATGATTGACATATGCCGATCCGTCCGCCCACTGATAGGCCCGCGGCAGCGGGGAATGGCATTCGCTTTCATCAAAAGGATGGGTCGGCACCGAGCCGTCTTCGATCTTGCGGGCAAGCTCTTCGAGCTGATGGCCATTGGCCTCCCAGTCATCAAGCGCGGCCTGCAGCGTCGGCGCAATGTCGCTCGCATCCGCATAGCGGCTGAGGTCACGGGAGACGACGACGAGGCGGCCGTCCCGCCCTCCTTTAAGGCTGGCAAGTTTCACAACGGGTCCTCCATTAGCTGTCCGATAAAAAAATTAGGCTCTAAACGGACAAATGTCATTCTATCGGTCGAATCACAAATCTTCAGCACAGAACTCATATCAGTAATCTCAACTGTGAGAACAGCATTGTACCGACTCTCAAGCATGCAAAGGTCTTTACCATGAAGCTTCGCAAGAAGTCTGAACTCTCCAGCAGCCGGTAAAATTTTTAGTTCAACCGATACATCACCAAACTGTCTGCTATATGTTGACCATGACGAAGACCAGCGGCCATCAGGATTTTTGCGATCCGGCTCGCAGGAAAAGAGCTCCTTGAGGTCAGCTTCAAGATCACTCACGGTTTCAGTCAGTCAGTTCATGCAGCCAAGCGGCGTGGCGCGGTGCTTTTTTCGTCCGTGCCCATTCATCGAGCATGTCAGGCGCAACGCGGTGAAGTTCCGCCATCTGCTCGGGCGTGCCGATATCGCAAGCGAGCTCCAGCCTGTGGCCATTGGGATCGAAGAAATAGATCGACTTGAACACCCCGTGATGTGTCGGCCCCACCACATCGAGCCCTTCGGCTTCGGCGCGTTCTTTCGCGGCGAGCAGCTCATCCATGCTCCCCACACGGAAGGCAATGTGCTGGACCCATCGCGGGGTCTTCTCGTCTCGCCCCATTTCATCGCGTGTCGGCAGCTCGAAAAAGGCGAGCACATTGTTGTTCCCCGCATCGAGGAAGACATGCATGTAGGGGTCTGGCTCACCGGTCGAGGGCACCTTGTCCTCGGCGATAGCGAGCTGGAAATCCATGCCCATCACGCGCTGGTAGAACTCGACCGTTTCTTTCGCATCACGGCAGCGATAGGCGACATGGTGGACGCCCTGAAGGTTGAAGGGATGGTTCATTCCGCCGGCTCCTCGACTTTAAGGACGCCGCGATTGATCTGATCACGTTCGATCGATTCAAAGAGCGCCTTGAAATTGCCCTCGCCGAAGCCTTCCTTGTAATCGCCTTTGCGTTCGATGAATTCAAAAAAGACCGGCCCGATCTGGGGTTCGGCAAAAATCTGGAGGAGGAGGCGCGGTTCGCCGCCCTCGGTCGTCCCATCAAGCAGCAGCCCGCGGGATTTGAGCCCATCGACATCCTCACCATGGCCCGGCAGGCGGCCATCGAGCATCTGATAGTAGGTTTCGGGCGGCGCTGTCATGAACGGCACACCCTTTTCTTTGAGCCTGTCCCAGCAGGCATAAAGATCATCACAGATGAGCGCGATGTGCTGGATGCCTTCGCCATTATATTCGCGCAGGAATTCCTCGATCTGACCTTTGCCACCCTCGCCCTCTTCATTGAGAGGGATACGGATCTTCCCGTCAGGCGCTGTCAGCGCCTTAGAGGTCAGGCCGGTATATTCGCCCTTGATGTCGAAATACCGGATCTCCTGGAAGTTAAAGAGCTTCTCATAGAAGTCCGCCCAGTATTTCATCCGGCCTGTATACACATTGTGGGTCAGGTGATCGATTAACTGGAAGCCGCAACCTTCCGGGTGCCGATCAATACCGGGCAGATAGTCAAAGTCGATGTCATAGATCGACAGATCGTCTTCGCCCTCGCCATAGCGATCGATGAGATAGATGATGGAATTGCCGATGCCGCGAATGCCGGGAATGCGCAACTCCATCGGCCCGGTATTGACCTGAACCGGCTCCGCCCCCTGCTTAAGGAGATAGTCATAGGCTTTGCGCGCATCCCGCACACGGAACGCCATGCCACAAGCCGACGGACCATGTTCGCGCGAGAAGTACCAAGCGGCAGAGTTCGGCTCGTAATTGGTGACGAGATTGATCCCGCCCTGCCGCCACAGCTCGACATCTTTTGAGCGATGCCGCGCGACCTTCACAAAGCCCATGGTCTCAAAGACAGGCTCCAGCACGCCTTTTTCCTGTGCGGAGAATTCGATGAATTCGAAGCCGTCGAGGCCGGCGGGATTGTCGAAGAGGTCTGCCATCAGGGAATCTCGTCAGTTTTGTTGCAATTGAAACTATTTTCGTGTGTAATCATATCTTATCCCGCAACGCAAGCGCCGCTCGCAGGAAAGACCGTCCCCCGTGACCACCAAAACGCTGCTCAATTTGACCGAGTTCCTGCCCTTCCGGCTCTCTGTCCTGTCGAACACGATTTCGGAGCGGATCGCCGCGGCCTATCGGCGGGATTTCGGGCTTTCCGTGCCGCAATGGCGGGTGATGGCTGTGATCGGCCAGAACCCCGGCCTGACCGCAACGCAGCTGGCCGAGACGACACGGATGGACAAGGTCGCGGTCTCGCGCGCCATTGCGGGGCTGATTGATGATGGCCGAATGGAACGCCGCGCGACGCCGCATGATGGAAGGTCGAGCACGCTTTATCTCACCCGACGGGGGGAGGAGATTTATGACGAGGTCGCCCCTCTCGCCCGCCAGTTCGAAGATGAGCTGCTCTCACAGCTCTCCGCGAGTGACCAGAAGGCCCTCAAACGGCTGCTCGACCTGATGGCAAAGGCGGCCAGTCCCGACCAGCCGCTCTGGTAAAGATCAGCTCTGGTAAAGGCTGAAGCCGAGCCCGAGCAGAATGATGATGAGCATCGCGATCCAGTAAACGGCATTCACGAGGACCCATTTGATCACGGCCGAGAACCAGTTCGAGCCGTAAGCCTGCCGCTGGACCAGAAGCGGCTGAAGCGCGCCCCAGGCAAGCGGCACCCACCAAAGGAAACCAACTATCGGAATCTTGCTCCAGACGATCGCGATCAGAAGATACGCATAAAGCGCCGCATGCATATAAAGGCTGACGACGAAGTGGTCGTAGATGAAGAATTTGCGCCGGTAGATATAGAGCAGCATCAGCGTCAGCGCGTAGACTAAAGGCGCAAGAAGTAAGAAGCGCGGCAGGTTCTCCCTCGTCTGCGCCATGAAGAGCCGCGGATCCTCCGTCGCCCGTTTCAGGGCGTCCCCCATCCGATCCTCAAGCTCGATCATCCATTCGTGCTTGTCTTCGTCCTCATCTCCAAAGAGTGAGAAGTTCATGTCATCTGACTCTGAAGCCTCACCTTCTTCCGGCGGCACTTCGGATAATTCTTCCTCCGTCAGCGGAGGGGTTTCCACCGTCTCTTCACTGTTCTCAGTGGACACTTCCTTATTCGGCTTCTCGAGATTGGCGCCCTCAACGAGGTGACCAAGATCCCAGAACGCGGCGAGGAAGAAGAAAACCGAGGCGAAAAGATAAAGCCGGAAAGGCGGTGAATACCGCACCCGCTGTCCGTCGAGGAATTTGCGTGCAAGCTTGCCCGGCGCACGCATGAGCAGCGCGATGGTCCGGAACAGCTTGCCATCAATGGCGAGCGTTTCGACGAAGACATCCTGCACAAGGCCGATGACCGCGCGGCGCGGCTCTCTCGCCGCCTGTCCGCAGACAAAACAATAAGCGCCCTGCAGCTTGGTCTCGCAGTTCTGGCAGTGGCTGCGATTGGGCGATTTTGCCTCGCGGCGAATTTTGCGCATCTCCATGCCGCGCTGTCGCCAAGTCTTGAGTGTGTCCCGCATGGATGCCCCGGTCCCGTCTCTGTGCTTCCCTACATTACACCCCAGTTATTTATTATGGCAAATTGCCGCCACTCTACTGTTCCAGTCAGTTGATCGGGCAGTATTTATCGAGAAAGGCCTGATGGGTGGGCATCCGCTCAACAGCGGTTCGGATATTCGCGTCCAGCCCCGTCATGACCTGGCGGATCTGCTCTTTATCCATGACCCGGCCCATGCGGTGATGCGCCTTTGGCCGGAGGCGCTGGCCGAACATGACCTGCACCCATGAATCGACCCGGAAAAGATCATCCGGCGCCTGATAGGCATGGCCATATTCGCAGAAGAGCTCGATGCGTTCTTTGAGCGTATCGGGAATGTCCATGTTGCGACATTGCCGCCAGAATTCTGAATCCTCCCGCTCGGTCGCATGATAGTGAAGGATGATGAAGTCGCGCACCCGCTCCAGCTCATTGACGGCCATGTCATTATACCGTTTGCGGACGGCTTCTGAGGTTTCCCCGAAAGGGAAGAGCTGGATGAGGCGCGTAATACCGATCATGAAGAGATGGATGCTGGTCGATTCAAGCGGCTCTACGAAGCCTGTCGAGAGCCCCAGTGCGATGCAGTTCTTCTCCCAGACGCGTTCCCGCATCCCAGTCGTATAGCGGATCGGCAAGGGATCGGTCAGCGGCTTGCCCTCAATGCTCTGCATCAAGAGGTCCTGGGCTGCCTCGTCACTGAGGTGCCGGTTGTCATATACAAGGCCATTGCCGACGCGGTGCTGGAGCGGGATTTGCCAGCGCCAGCCCGCCTCATGCGCGACCGCCCGCGTATAGGGCCGCGCATCGCGCACGGCTTCTGTCTGGATCGCCAGCGCCGAATTGGTCGGCAGCCATTCGCTCCAGTCCTGATAGCCAACCCCCAGCGTCTTCTCGATCAGGAGCCCGCGAAAGCCCGTACAGTCGACAAACAGATCGCCCTCTACTTGCTGTCCTTCTTCCAGCAGGAGCGCCGCGATATTGCCCGTCTCGCTGTTCTGGCTGACCTTGGCAATCTTGCCTTCGATGCGCGTAACGCCATGCTTTTCGCTCAGTTTCCGGAGGAATGAGGCATAAGCCTTGGCATCGAGGTGATAGGCATAATTGAGCCGCAGCTTTTCGGAGATGGCGAATTTCTCCGCCTTCGCCGCCTGCAGCTCGAAGCAGTAATTCTCAAGCGGCCCACCGAGCCCCTCCTTTTGCGCCTCAAGCCAGATATTGTGGAACTCGCCCATCCAGGTGGGTTTGCCGATCTGGCCAAAGGAGTGGATGTAGCTATCACCTACCGCGCCCCAATTCTCGAACGAGATACCGAGCTTGAACGTCGCGCGCGTCGCCTTCATGAAGGCCTGCTCATCAATGCCAAGAAGGTGATGGAAGGTCGTGATCGTCGGGATCGTCGCCTCACCTACCCCGACTGTGCCGATATCGGACGATTCAACGAGTGTGATCTTCGCGAGCTTGCCGAGCTGAGTCGAGAGAGCCGCCGCAGCAACCCAGCCGGCCGTGCCGCCTCCCGCAATGACAATCCGTTTTGGTACTGATGTGTTCATTTGGGCTTTCCCTACCGGTTGAGCCGCCGAAGCAGCATCGCCCGTAATCGTCGCGCTGTCATCTCATCCATGGGCCCAAGCGGACCTTTGGCATGATCAGGCAGATGGGCACCGGCTTCTTCCGCTTCACCGAAAATGTAATAATCGAAGAGCGCCTTCCACGCGGCCTTTTCTGATGCCGGGCGATCTCGCAGGCTCAATAATCCGTGCAGTAACGTATTTTGTGGTGTGTCGAGATGGCTGGCCACATCGTTCCACCAGTAATTCATCATCACATTGAAATCAGATAGCGCCTCGACATGGTGCCACCAGAGTGCCGGATAAAAGAGGACATCGCCGGGTGACATTTCTGCCACCTGCCCTGCAGCCAGCGCCTCCCGGAAGCGCGGGAACCGCTCGAAATCTGGCGAACGAAAATCAACCATGCTGACGACCTGCCCGCCGGGGGTTGGCTCAAGCGGACCGGGATAGAGATTGGCGACCTGATCGGGTGGGAACAGGGTGAAGCGCCGATCCCCAACAAGGCAGCAGGCCATATTGTTCGAGATATCGTAATGCGCCGTCGCGGTCGTCCGTGTACCGATCCAGATGCTGACCAGCAATTGCTTCGCAAAGTCCTGTTCCGCCAGCGGCAGGTCATTCTCCGCCCGAAAGCCCGGCAGATAACCGTCAACATCGGTTGAGCCGACATAATAGGATGAGGCCTGATCATCTCCCAGATGCGCCGCCATCCCATCAAGATACTCATCAAGCCGGACGCGGGCCGCTGTGAAATTGAGCCCCGTCATCTCGTCATTATAAAAGAACCGCCCACCAATTTCGGGTGGGCCAGTAAAACCGGTGACAGGCGCGCCGCCGTAAAACCGTTTCAGATAGTCGATTGCCGCACTCGGTGACTCAGCTCCTGCGGCAACGGCTGGCCAGTCCCGTGCGACGCCTTTCATCAGGACCGGGCGCCCCTCCGCGATCAGCTCGCTGAAAGGGACGCTATCCGGCGACACCCCATCAATGATCCTGACATGCGGGAGCGCAGACATCTGACTACCCGGCCTGTTTCATGTTCTTGAGATCGATCAGATGGCTGACATTACCCGTCGAGGACAGAACCATATAGGCCAGATGCAGGAATCCCTGATCGTGAAGTGTCTTGAGCTGCTCCGCAGAAAGAGCCGACATCGCCTCGGCGGAAATTGTATGCATGTCAGGCACAACATATTTATTCGTGTCGGATGTATTGATCTCGACCGTCACAGGCTCGATCAGGCCCGCCTCTTCAAAGGCGGCAAACATAGGCGCCATGAGCTGGTGGCCGGCATGGATAAGCTGGAGGACGCCTGTGATCTGATTGAGAAACGGCGCATTCCCCCCATGCGGCAAAAAGAGTGGCACACCGTCCGTTCGCGACAGCCGCGGATCGTCCAGATCGACCTGGATCATCGCGCCCTGCCCTTGCACCTGCGGATTATCCGGCGACGGCAGACCGATCAGGAATGGCCCGCGCGTGATAATCGCGGGGATGTAGCGCGTCCGCCACCCCTTCGGCCCGAGGAAAAGATTTTCGTCCTTATCAAGACCAAGAAGCGCCACCGGCTGGAACGCGCCATCCTGTCCTTTGCGGAAAAAGATCGGGAATTCTCGCTGTACTTCGGGAAATTCAGTCGGGAAGACGAGAACCTGATTGACTTTGTCCGCATCCGTCGGCGCGGATGGCGGGATGAATTTCAGGTCGTGGTGATCGACATTGTTCAGAACGGCTGTGTTGGTCATGGCACACGATAATCCAGATCGCCCTACATGGCGAGCCTCCCTCGAAGGAGAGCATTATTACTCTGTCTCAAGATGAAAAAGGCCGCTCCACCGGAACGGCCTTTCCCTACTCATTTAAGCCTTGGGAGGTTAAGGCTTAGAACTTATAGCGCGCGCCCACGAGATAGCGCGGCTCCAACTCCTGAATGAACCAGAAGTTGCTGTAGTCACGGGAATAAGTCCGCAGATTCTCACCCGTGAGGTTAATCCCCTCGAACGAGACGGCCAGATTGTCCGTGATGTCGTAAGTGATGTTAAGGTCGAGCTGCTCAAACTCATCGACGAAGACCGGGTTCCGGTTACCGCCGGAGCGGTTCGTCGAGGCTAGGAAGTCGCCGCGCCAGTTATAGGCAAGCCGTGCCGAGAGGCCGTACTTTTCATAGATCAGCGTGGCGTTGGCACTGTCGGAGAGACCTTCGAGGGCGAATTGATCCACATTCGGATCAGCACCGACGTCGATACCGACATCCCCTTCGACCATGGTGTAGTTTGCCGCCACACCAAAGCCCGTGTCACCGAAGAAGTGCTGAACAGCCGCTTCGATCCCGTGAATATTGCCTTCACGGTTGTTGATCGGACCGGTCACCTCAAAGGCGAAGAGCGGGTCATTGGCATCAGGCACGACATCATAGGCACCGAAGGTGGCGTCAACGAAAGCCTGATCAAGCGAGCCGCCCGAGAAGTTGGCGCTGAACATGGTGACAGCATCCGTCAGACCGAACTGGTCAATCAGGGCTGTCATCGTGAACAGGTTCACATCGGTTGGATCCGCGCCGAGGCCCGAAAGGGCATCAAGAGCATCACCCGAACGTGAGCCAGCCGCACCGGAGCTCGGATCACGCAGGCCGAAGAGGTTCTGCGTGGTCTGACCGACACCGATGAAGTTCCGTACACGCTTGTCAAAATACCCGATCGAGACATAGCTCGCATCGTCGAAATACCATTCGAGCGAAACGTCGAAGTTTTTCGAGACAAGCGGCAGGAGCCCGGCATTCCCGGAAGAACCTGTCGCAATCCCGCCAAGGGCCGTTGGCCGTGGCGGAGTATTGGCGTCATCGGCGACAAAAAGATCACCGAAGTTCGGCCGCGCTAGCGTTTCACTAAATGACACCCGGCCGATGACGTCGGGCCGGAACTCTAGCGAGAAGTCCATGGACGGCAGCAGATTGTCATAAGACCCGCTGTCAGACACTGGCTGGACATCTGACGTTAGCGCAATGGTGAAGTCGTTATCTGCCTGCCAAATGATGTTCTGCGGAATGGCGACTTCAGCCAGTGCAGAGACATCGGTTTCCTCATAGCGGACGCCCGCGACGAGGTTCGCTGGCATGCCGCCAATATCGCCTTCCCAGGTGATTTGACCGTACACGGCGAAGATGTCTTCTTCGACCACGTTGAAGTCACGCCCGGTGTCGTTAACCGGATTGCCCATGCCAGCATAGGCCGCCGAGAGAAGCGAATAGAGCTCAACGGCATTCGCCTTGAACGCAACCCGGGCATCACCCGCCTCGAAGTCGTCATAGAGACAAGAGAGGCAATATTCGCTGACCACTCCTGGCGCGAATTGCTGGACGTCACCGGGATTGTTGATCCCCCAGTCACCAAGCGTTTGCTGCGTCTGGGTACGGCGCATGGTCATTTCAGACGCACGCCAGTTCACCCCAAAATCGAGCTTGCTGCCGATCTCATCAAGATCCCAGCTGGCATCGAGACGAAGCTCATCGACATCCTGCCCCTGGAAGGACGTGTTCGTCCGGGCAATCTGCGAGCCTAGATCACCGACATCGAGAACGCCGTTGCCATTGCCGCGCAGCATGTCATCCAGCGTATAGCGCTGGACCGGGAAACCGGACCGGATGTCGAGCGAATGTGCCGCAACAACAGGTGCGCCCATCGACACGAGTGTCGAGCTTGTGCCATTCGGCGCATCCGGGCCTGATTCGGCTTTCGACGTATGCGCATCAAGTGACAGGGTCAGACGGTCGCTTACTTCCCATTCGGCATTGAGGCCGAGGGATTCAAGCGTGTCTTTGCTACCGCGGAATTGCTGCTCAAAGCCGATATCCTTCACCCCGTTCAGGGTTTCCTGAAGGTAGACGGTGGTACCCACGACCGGGTTATCGTCAAAGATCACTTCGCCGAAAGGACGGTTAAACCAGTTCGTCTGGTCCGTACGCTGCTCTTCCAGCTTGTTCTCCGCATAGGTATAATCAACCGTCGCAGTAAAGTTCTCCTGCGGACGGAATTGCAGCACAGCCTGGCCATTGAGACGCTCGCGTGTTGCCTCAGCAAGGTGATAACGGCTGTCATTTGGATAGGAGACAAGCTGGTCAGCTGCTGGCGGATTGGTCACCACAGTCGAGCCGTTGATCCGGCCATTGGCCGTATCGAGGAAGAAGTCACCCGTATTGATGTTCCAGTTGTTGCTGGTCGCGCTGACCGAAGCGCTGTCCCGACGCTGCCAGCTGCCGAAGACGGCGGCCCCGAGCGTGTCATTGTCATTGGTCCAGCTGTAAAGGCCGGCAATTTCCGGGGTCAGCTCATCACCGTCCTCGACGCTGGTGTCAAACACACCCTTAACCGAAAGCGTCCCGCGGACACCCGGATTATCAAGCGGACGGGCCGTTGAAATATTGACGGTTGCCCCGATGCCGCCGGACGGGATCGCCGCACGACCGGTTTTGTAGACTTCAAGGCCGCTCACCCCTTCCGAGGCCAAGTTCGAGAAGTCGAACGCCCGCGAGGAACCGGTGGCAAAGTCCGCCTGCTGGTCGCCGCCGACCGTGGCGACATTCGCTGTCGGCATAGTCCGACCATTGAGGGTCACAAGGTTGAAGCTGGCGCCGAAACCACGAGCCGTGACGAGCGAGCCTTCACCGTTCACCCGGTCAATCGAGACACCGGTGATCCGCTGTAGCGATTCCGCAAGGTTCGTATCCGGAAATTTACCGATATCTTCTGCGGAAATCGCATCGACGATACCGTTTGATTCACGTTTGACATCCATCGACTGCATCAAGGATCCGCGGATCCCTGTGACGACGACGACATCATCATCCGCGTCATCCTGTGCGAATGCTGGCGCATAAGCGCCCATGATGAGGGTCGAGGCTGTGGCAAGCAGCGCAGTACGGCGCAGACCTCTTCCCGGTTGACGGTTACTCATGAAAGTTCCTCCCAATTTTATGCGTTTACAGACTTTTCAGAACGCAAAGACCCCTCGTCACGGCAAGCAGGCCTGCCGCGCCTCATGATCCAGCAAGCAGCCTGGTCGGCTAAAACCGCTCAGAACCGCTCAAAAACAGACAACATCCGGGGAAAGACCCGTCGAACGTTCTCCTCCAACCTGGGACGAAGTGAGACGTTGAAATGGCGGCATTGCGCCTGCCCCCCTCTCCGCAGAATGTTAGCGCTAGCAGGATATAAATGTTAGCGCTACCCTTTTTGCAGCAATCGGCCATGATATCCGCAAAGGGTGCGGCATTTTCGTCACGAGCAGGATCACGGAAGCACTGTGTTTTATTGCATCTGCGAAATTCCGCAGACGGTCTTTTGGCTGGAAAAAGAACGCCTTGGCCTAGAATTTCAGCGCCTTTCAGGAGCTAAATGCCAAAGGTCATTGGAATGAGGAGAAATTCGCGAAGGAAGTGCTTTTGGCCTCAATCATCGAATCGATTGGCCAAACAAAGATGGTGCAGCCAAGTGAACAGACTTTGAACCAAGTGTTCGAGGTTCTGGCTGACTGGGAGGCCCAATTAGCCGAGACTGACCTAAGCGTTTTGGAGCTAGATCAGTGAAAGGCCGCCGCAATCAAGCGGCGGGCATCAGTGATATTTTTCAGTCTGATACAGCCAGACCCACCCGCCAGAAAACCAAGCGCCCCGCACCCCTCTCGATCCGCGTCAGCGAGGCCGAGCGTGTCTGGCTGAATGAGCAAGCTGCAGGCGGCTCCATCAGCGCCTTTGTGAAGCAACGGATTTTCAGAGGTTCCAGCATTGCTCCTGCGGCTCGCTCCGGCGGAACGCGCATTGACGATACCACGGCGGCGAAAATTCTCGCGGCGCTTGGTCAGTCGCGGATCGCCAGCAACCTCAACCAAATTGCCAAGGCGGTGAACCTCGGCACCCTCCCCATGAATGAGGAGACTGAACGGGATATCCGTGAGGCATGTGCTGCCGTCATTCAGGTGAAAGCGGTTCTGATGGCCTGCCTGCGCACATCGCCGGAAGTTCGCCTATGATAATTGTCGCCTCACAAAGAGGCGGTGCAGCACAGCTCGGCCTCCACCTTCTGAACGTCGAAGACAATGAGCATGTCGAACTCCACGAGATCAGCGGCTTTGTTGCCGATGATGTTGTCGGAGCATTCAAGGAAGCGCAGGCGGTCAGCAAAGGCACACAGTGCCGCCAGTTCCTATTTTCCGTCTCATTCAATCCGCCGGAAGGGTCGTATGTTGAGATCGCGGCTTTTGAAGATGCCATCAGCCGTGTCGAAAAGCAGAATGGCCTCACCGGGCAGCCGCGCGTGATCGTCTTCCATGAGAAGGAAGGACGGAGACACGCTCACTGTGTCTGGTCACGAATTGATGCAGAGACAATGACCGCACGACCGCTGCCCTTCTTCAAACGTAAGATCATGGACATATCTCGCGACCTCTACCGCGAACATGGATGGGAGATGCCGCGCGGGCTTGAAGATGATCGCCTGACGGATCGGCGCAACTTTACGCTTGCGGAATGGCAGCAGGCAAAGCGGGCCGGATATCATGCGCGGGATCTGAAGCAGCTTATCCAGAATGCCTGGCGGCGTTCTGATAATGCCGCCTCTTTCACGGCAGCACTCGCCGAGCATGATCTGAAGCTCGCGAAAGGCGACCGACGCGGCCATGTCATTGTCACGCATGAGGGCGAAGTTCTGTCCGCCAGCCGCTATATCGGCGTGAAGCAAAAAGAGATTGCCGCTGCCATCGGCAAGCCGGATGCGCTCCCCAGTGTTGAAAATGCCAAGGCTCTCTTTGCCGAGGAAGACCGGAACGGCTTCCGTGACCACCTGAAAGCGACACTGGAGCAATCGGCGCAGATTCTCCGCCCGCTTATCAGAGGGCGACGTGACATGACCGTGCGTCACCGCGAGCAACGAATAGACCTCGCAGCATGTCACAAGGAACGAGATGAGCGCGACCAGCTCGAACGAGCCGCCCGCTTTGCGAAAGGCATTCGGGGTGTCTGGGAGTGGATGACAGGCAAGCGCTGCAAGATCGCGGAAAGTAATGCTCAGGAAGCAGAAGCCGCCAAGCTGAGAGACCAACGCGAGGCGGAAGCCCTCAGAAAGCAACAACTCAGCAAACGGAAAATATTGCAGGATGCCTTCAAGCAGGAACGCGTCCGCGCGATTGACGCACGAGTACGGTCAAGACGCGCCCTCCATGAACTGGATGGCGCCTCAGGGCTTGAAGCCCCGGCAAGCCGCAGCGGTGACAGAACACGTGCAGGAAAAACGCTTGAGACCGAACGAGGCAATGCCCTTGATCTGAACCGGACGACCTCCGCCGGGTACGGAAAGCCGGACGGGCCGGATTTGGAAATTTAGGTTTATCCTTCTCCTATCCGCTCACATTGCGGCTCACATTGTAAGCCGCAATGGGGGAACGATTAGGCTGCGATGCTCTGATAGCGTTCAACGCCGCGCAAACGGTTTTCCGCATGGCGGCAATATTCCGCTTCAAGCTCAATGCCGATATAGTGACGGTCATTCAGGGCTGCTGCAACGGCGGTTGATCCTGACCCTGAAAAGGGATCGAGAACAAGATCCCCCGGCTTTGAAAAACTGCGAATGAAGGGCGAGAGGACGCTAACGGCTTTTTCCGTCGGATGCGCCCTGTTACCACTATATTCCCATTCCAAAACGTCAGGAATGGGATTTTCAGGCTTGGCGGGGTCTCCTTTTGCCAGAATGAACGCCGACTCATGGCGATATTCCGTATAGCCGATTTTAGGCGCGTATTTCTTAGGCCAGACTATATGGCCCACAGTGCGGAATCCGGCTTCGTTCCACAAGGCCGCGAAAGCTGTCAGCCCTGTCCAGCCATAAAAACTGATACAATAACTATCCGGCTTCATAACCCGGTATGTTTCAAGGAAGACGCGCCGTATGGCCTCCGGGTTGGTGTCATTTCTCAGAGTCCGGCCTGTACGGTCCCTGTAGTTGACGAGATATGGCGGATCGGTGACGACAAGATCGACCTATTCCTTATCAAGCTGGCTTAAAATGTCTGCGCTGTCACCGCAGATGATTTGGTCTTTATACATATTTTCCCCTTTCTCTTGGGTATGGGTTGCTCATGCAACCCTGCCCTTTGGCGAAAACGGGGGGGGTGCAAACGGAAAGAAAAATCGACGGCGGGCGCAGGCGCTTGCGCCGAGCCTCGGGAGACCGTCTATTTTTCTTGAAGTGCGCCGGGGGGCTGGTCCCCAAGCTCTTTCGCGCAAGGGATCGAAGCCGAATGGCCGGGACAGTAGGCCCGGTTCACGAGAGCCCGATCGGCAAATGCACCAGACGAGAACAAAATCAGAAACAAGTATTGTAACACGCTACACGATACTTGACAGAGGGAGGTAAATCGGGTTTTCTGGACCTTATGAACCAGAATAACCCTCATCCCGGCCCCTACATTCGAGCAAACATTATCCCTCAAGAGGTAACCGTGGCGGCCGCCGCTAAGCTGCTCGGCATCGGACGGCCCGCCCTGCAGAATCTTGTGTCCGAGAAAGCCTCTCTCTCCCCAGACCTTGCTACACGCCTAGAAAAAGCATTCGGCGCCGATGCTAAGAGCTTGTTGAAAATGCAGGCAGAGCACGACGCCAGCAAGGTCACCCCCAACGCAATTGAAGTAATCGGATATTGCCCGCGATTTATTGAGATTAAGAGTAGCCACCTCCATCAATGGGCTGGTCTACATGATCCGATTGGAGCCAGGACGCGGTTCCCGGTTTTGCTACGACACCTAATCCATTCGACCGCCCGAGGTTTAAGCTACTCCGATTTCCCCGGCGATGATGATGGCGAGCGCAAAGGCCCAGACGGTACGCTTCATTGTACTGACGGAAATGATAAAGTTCCCACTGGCTGGTCGACTTGGGAGTTTGGATGCGGAGGAAATCCCCAAGATAAAGCCAATGAGGATTTCAGGAACAAAACGAAGCAGGCAGCCACGAACGAAAAATATAGATTAAGCACCACTTTTATTTTCGTCACCCCGAGAGCTTGGCCGGGCGCAAAAGCTTGGGCAGAAACAAAGCGCGCGGAAGGTCAGTGGAAGGACGTCCGCGCCTATGATAGCAGCGATCTGGCTCAATGGTGTGCAGCTTCCCCCGTAGCTCAAGCATGGATAGCACAAGAGATTGGCCTTGACCCGTTGGGTGCCACCACACTCGAGAAGGCATACGAACGGTGGAGTTTCGTGTGCACTCCACCCTTGAATCAAAAGCTATTTGACCAACATGCCGTCATTCACGAAAACCGATTCCATGAGTGGATTGAAACGAAAGACGCTGGAATCCTTAGCGTCGTAGCCGATTCAATACAGGAAGCACTTGCATTTTTGCATGTCTGCTTTGAGCGCTACCAAACTTCAACTGGAATCATCAGTCCACCACTAATTATCGAGCGTGAAAACGCTCTTACTCGATTTATACAGCATGTAGACGGAATTATACCCGTCATCACCGATCGTGATATCGAGCGCAACATTGACCCTGACCTACGGAAGTACAAAAGAAAAGCGATCTTTGTTTACGGACGCGGTGACGCACCCTCTAGCGAGAATGTTATCCGTTTAGAGCAGTTAGGCTTCGACGATTTTCGATCCGCTCTGGAATCGATGGGTTTTGGTGACGACGATGTAGCCAAGCTTGACCGAGAGAGCGGTCGTCACTTGACAGTATTACGACGACGACTTGCAGAAAGCGAAACCATTCGCCGCCCCGAATGGTCCCAGACCACATTCTCAAGAGACATCGTGCCTTTGTTGATTTGTGGCGCGTGGGATTCAAGAAACGAGTTTGATCAATGGGTAGTTGAAGAGCTTACCGGAAAAAAAATCTCGCAGGTCGAGCTTCAAGTGCGACAGCTTGCAAATCTTGATGATCCGCCACTGTGGATCGCTGGTGGCGTTCGTGGCATAGTTTCTCGAATTGACTGCCTCTACGCATTAAAGGATCAAATTGACGGCGCTGATATAGAAAAATTCTATCAGTATGCTGCATTTGTTCTGGAGGAGAAAGATCCTTCTATAGAACTCCCAGATGAAGATCGCCCATTCGCCGCGCTCTATGGCAAGACCCGTCAAATATCTGCAGTATTGAGAAAAAGCATGGCTGAAATGCTCGTGCTTCTCTCTGTACATGGAGATGTGCTTTTTCGTGAACAGACAGGGGTTTCTTGCGCAGCAAAGGGTGCCCAGCTTGTGTCTGATTTACTCACACCTTTGAGTGTTGATACCTTAAAATCTCATGGGAACGACCTCGCTCTTTACGCGGAGACAGATCCAACCACCTTCCTGAGTATAATAGCCGACGACATATTTGAAGGACCCGGGGAGACACGGAAACTGATCGTGCCAGCGAACGGCGCAATGTTTGGCGGCGTCCCCAGAACTGGACTCATGTCTGCACTACAGGTGACGGCATGGTTTGAGCGGACGTTCCATCAGACCGTTGAGATCTTATGCGAGCTCGCCACCATTCCGCTTGAAGATAATGTATCCCCAAAACCTATCACCGTCTTGAAAGACATATTCTCTGATTGGATGCCGCAAACATCTGTTTCTGTCGAGGGCCGTATCGCGGCTGCATCATCGCTCTGTTCGAAATTTCCGGAGGTGATGTGGCGCGTAATGTTGAGCATGATTGACACTCGCAGAACGCAATCTGGCGCACGAAAGCCAATCTGGCGATCGGATGCTTACGGCATGGGACGGCCACTTAGTGGTGAGCGCCTCAAAGAGCGCCAAGAGTTCATGAACTTTGTAGTCACTTCCGTACTAGGATGGAATAAGCACACGGAAGACTCGATAATTCGACTGGTCAGAAAAGTGCCCATGATACATACGACACACCACTCTGATATTTATGAAGCTGTGAGACGTTGGTCAGCCGATGCATCGCTTGGTGAGCTCGCCCGTGTGCGCGAGGTGGTTCGTACAAGTTGTTTAGGTAGAAGAGCGTTTCAACTAGCGGGATCTGAGGCAATGCAGCCCGCCCACCAGCTCTACGACGATTTAGAACCAAACGACGTTCTCTATAAATGCCTCTGGCTATTTGAAAATTCTTGGGTTGCGGAGAACGGTAGAGATTTTGAGGACGAAAATTTCGACTACAAATTTCATGAGAGATGGGTCGAGAACAATCGTACAGAAGCTATTGAAGCAATAGTCTCCGAACGCGGTATAGGTGGCGTTGTTGATCTATCTCGCATGAAAGTGGATCAATTTGTCATCGGCTCTATCGCTGCTCGTAAAGTCCTTTCACATGAACAAATATCGGAAATCATCAAATCCACGATTGAAGAACAAGGATCTGATGGCGGTTACCGTTTCACCAATCTCATTGCTGGCCTGATCGCGACACGAACTCCAGACGAGTTACAATCCATATTAGCGTCACTTTCGTCGCCTGACTCTCAAACTAATCTTCTCATATGGTCGCCGTTCAAAACAGAGATTTGGGATCTCGTAGACGCGCAAAGCTCCAAGATTAGAGCCGCATATTGGGAGCAGGTTCATCCGCATGGTATGCCAGGTGATGATATCTCCGAATTAAATCGAGGAACATCGTCACTGATCGGAGCAAATCGGCCAAGAGCTGCATTTAATTATGCTCAATATTATGCGAAAAAGCTCGATCCTGACCTTCTTGTGGAATTGCTAGAAAAATTGAATTCAAAGAGTGAAGACAAGTCCGGAGAGTATCTGCTGGACCCATACTGGTTGAAGGAAGCACTACAACATCTCAATACTTGTGGGCTTTCCGATCGATCAAAGTTGGCAATGCTGGAATGGCAGTTTGTGGGGGCGTTCAAGTATGATGATGAGTTTGAAGCACCAAATTTGCTGAGTGAGCTAGAGCGATCTCCAAATTTATTTATTGATTTGGTGTGCATGGTTTATCGCCGTGACGATGGTGAGCAAGATCCCGAGAGGCTCCAAACGGCTTCGAAGGATGATGCAACTGCGCGGGCGGAACATGCCTACGCCGCATTGAAAATTCTAAAAACGGTTCCCTTTTCGACTAGGGCCGATCTAAGCACTGAAGAAAAAATTATAGCTCTAACCGAATGGTGTGAAGCTGTACTCACCGGAACATCTGAGTTGGGCCGCAGGGAAGTCGGCCAGTCTGCACTCGGAGAACTTCTAGCACATGCCCAGATGGATGAAGACGGAGCTTGGCCGTCCGAGCCTGCTCGCTCCGCATTTGAACAATCCTACACGTCAAAGATCGCACAAGGATTCTCTATTGGGAAGTTTAACTCGGTGGGCGCTCACTTCCGTGGTGAGGGAGGAGCGTTTGAACGAGAACGGCGCGACGAACTGCTGGGATGGGCCAATAAGATCAAATACACACATCCGCGCCTCTTCGAAACACTAGTAACTATGGCAGATGATTATAATCGTATGGCAGAAAATGCTGATACGGATCGACTTATCAGAAAACGCATTGGATACTGATCTAAGATTTATAGTCGTTACACGTCTTAAAATAAATTAAAAAATCTGAGAACATTGAGTGTAAGCGCTAGCAGAACTGCAATTATGCTGATGGCTACGAATATCGGATGATCTTTTATCAAGACTGCAGCCGTAGAAAAATTTAATCCTCGTGTTTTGAAATATCCATTTTGGGATTTTAGTCGCCCCTCGTTAGCCGCTGCAGCGATATCCATGATCGCATCTACTTTACTTAAGGTCGATTGATGTAGTTTGACATATTCCCCGTTATTAAACGCCTCTGCCTCCTCCGCTCCCGTGAGGAAATTACGAGGCACCATATTGTTGAACTCCAAAAGATTGTGGAATCTCGGATGTCCAACATAATCCGGGCCAAGAAAATCATACATGACTCTTGCCAAGTCAACTTTTTGTCCATCAGGAATATCGACTGGTGATCCACCCAACACCCTAAATCGATGAGCAATTGCTTCAAAACCATAGTTTGAATCGCGCATATTCCAATGCACCCACACCCGCTCTTCGAGCTTCTCAACTTGGTCATAGAACTTTTTGAGCATGCTCTCCTCAAGATTATCAATCTGTGCACTGAAATCTTGAAGGTCTAGGTTGGCCAGCTCGGCCTCTTTGTGAAGCGAAAATGAGCGCGTTTGGCCGCTGCGCAAGAACCTTAGGGCAATCGATGTAATTCGTGGTGAGCGTCCGTCCACAATATCGTAAAAACTCTCACAGGAGTAATGTATGAATATAGTACGGTCAGCAGAGGAAAAAAGATCCGATATTATATCGGCTGAAGTGCGATGTTTTTGAAATTGGTTTATAGCCATTCCATACTCTAACTTCAGCAATCCGGCACTGTACAGATTTTTTTTATGCTCTACGGTTGAAGGATATACGCTGCGGCATTAGTGCCAGCATGTAACTCGGCCGACATGAGGCAGAGTGGTGTCATACATTCAAGTCACTAGCAAAAGCACATGTTTCTAAGGAGCATGAGCACGCCTCTTAGTCGTCTCCAAGGTCGAAATCTTGGCGCAGGTCCACGGGGGCATACGCCTGCTCGTGATCAACCGACGAAACGGTTGTCCATGGCTCGGTGCAGGTGGAGAGGGACATCTCTAAGCCCTGCTCGATGGGTGTCCAGAGGGAGAGCGAAGTCTCCCTTGGTCATGGGGGTGTCGGGGGAGCAGGAACGCTCTCCCTGACTGGTGATGCAGCGGCCAGACGATGCGAGTGGTTCCAAGGGGCGCGATAGCCCTTTGGTCAATGGGTGCAGGGAGAGTGATATCTCCCGCGAGTGATCCAGCGGCGATAGGCTGGTCGTGATTAATCGGCGAAACGATTAGCTGGCGGCTCGGGGTTCAATGCCCTGAGTCCGCCAAGGCCGGAGGGATGCAACGGGAACGCGCAGCGGGTTCCCTTGCCAAGCGCGGTGGTACTACCACCGCACAGCTTGCAGTACACAGAATTAGACCTAACAGGAATGTGTTACACGGAAGCATCTGTGGGCTGACGCTTTCCCCTTACTGCACAGAACAGTTTCTCAATGAGTTCCTTTGAGATATCGAGAGTCCTTAAGGCATCATTCGGCCCCAACAGCATTGCTTTATCTTTGTGAGAAACTGCATTTCTCAAGCTCCGCCCTGCGTGCCACCGAACCAGATCATCATCAGCGATAAATCCTTGGCTATGCGCCCAATCAATGAGGCTTTTATAGCCTTTGCCTATTGTGGCTCTTGAAGCGTTCCCCTCACGACATGCTTCCTTCAAAGCTGCTTCTTTGATGCGGTATATCTCCTCCATTCCATTCGTAAAAAGAGGATAATAGAAGCAACCATACACCATCGTTGCACGAGCGCGGTCAAACATCTCCAGTATCTCATCAGGTAGTTCGTCAGAGAGACTAACCTCCAATACAAGCCTGACCCATTCCTCATTTGGATGAGAGTAAGCCCCAATCCCATAGACAGACCAGCAGTCCATCCGCTCATCACGTTCGAGAAAGTTTTCCGGCGTCAGTTTCTTAGAAGTCATCACCGATAAAGTAGATCAACTCGCGCTCTACTTCAAACCGCTACCACTCCTGCTACAAGACCGCATACAAACACAAACCTAGAGGGATGTATTATAAATTAGCGCTCCCAAGAATCTGAGATCGAGCCGATATCCCTGACCAGCAAAGCTCCCCGGATGAGTCCGACGGGATCAGGGAAGTGAAGAAAACAGCCTGCCCAACATAACGCGCCTATTGGATTGATGCTGCACACTCATACGCGTGACGTTTGAGCGCTCTGGTGAGAGACCACGGGGCCATGTCGTAATCGGCGGCGATGTCTTTCAGAAAATCGTCTCTTTGTAATCGGACACGGATCATTTCCAAATCCTCTGCCGAGAGTTTCCGCGGCCTGCCGAGCGTGACCCCACGATTGCGGGCCGCTTCTAGGCCTTCTTTGGTGCGTTGCGAGTTTATGCGTCGCTCAAATTCAGCGAATGCCGAGATCATGGTGTAGATCAGCATTCCGCTCGGCGTTGTGGTATCAAGATTCATATTGACGATTTTGAGCGCAACGCCTCGACCTTTGAGCATTTCGAGCGTCTCAAGCGCGTCAATGGTCGACCGGAAAGCCCGATCAAGATCGAGGATCACTAAAATATCGCCAGCGGAAAGGGAGCTCAGAACCTCCTGCAGAATTGGACGCTTTGTCGTCGCGGCGGAAAGATACTCGACAAATAGCTCATCACAGAGCGCCTCTAGCCTGTCTATCTGCCGATCCGGCGACTGCTCACATGTCGATACTCTAATGTAGCCGAGCTTTTGCATAAAAATGATCTTGCCGGGCATACAAACGTATGTCCGCTGCCCACATTAAGGACCCTTTCTGTCGCTAAGTCATTCTGTGGTCGGAGCACATCTAAAAAAGATGCCATAACCAAGCTCTCATACCACTTCCTCTTATTGTACCAGAACCGATAATGCCGTACAAATTTTATGAACAATAACCGTCGGTTATGTTGAATCTCAATTCCGCGAAATGGCTGGTAGCAGGCACGTTATTGCCGATGGGACTACTTTTCGGCTGTGCAGGAAATGCTGATGAAATTGAGCAGGAATCTACCAGTCAAATCAAAGAAGCCACGGGGAAAATCACAGCTGGTTCCGTGCTTGAAGTGATGAACCATGCCGAACGGAACATCTATTATTTCGGCATTGTGGAAGGGCTGGCCTATGCCCGTTTTCTCAAAGACGACAAAGAAACCGACGGGATGGCCTGCATCTATGATTGGTACTTGGGACAGGAGAAATTTACAGACGCACCTGATGCTATTTTGGAGATTGAAGAAGCGTCTATCCGCTATAAGGACCACACACCCGGCGCAGTCGTCGGTGCCCTCACGCGTATGAGGTGCCCTGAATGAAAAAAGCCTTTTCCGTTACTGTCCGCCAGTCGCTCCTTGCAGAAATGAACCGTGACGACAGGGCTGCGCGTGAGGAAGCGTTAGTCCTGCAGAATGAGCGTCTGAAAAAGAAGGAACTGGAAGCCGAAGCAGCAGAATCCGAAGCGGAAGCCAACTTTGTGCGCGAACTGGTGATTAAGGAGGCTCTAGACCCCGCGAGACTTGCGAAGCTCTCTACGCGTATTGATACGCATCAGGAGTTATTGATCATCGCGCTGCTAGAAAATCAGACGGCACTGGATCAGGCTCAGGACAAAATCGATCTCATGTTGGAAGAGGCTTATGTGCTGGAAGATGGTCGGCGCGTGTTCAAAACGCGCGACGGATCTCAGATTTATGATGAGCATGGCCGAGAAGTGGAGATGGACACGGATCTGATTGATAACAGCTCCCCTCATTGGGACGTGTTTTCAGAGAGCGTGGAGATTAAAAACAATCTGCAGGAAGAGCGCGAGGCTTTACTGGAATATCAGCAAAAGCTGGATGAGGCAGAAGTTGCCATTGAAAACGGCACCCTCACCTCTGACGATCTGGATGAACTGGACGCGCTGATGGAAGACGCGCCAGCCCCAGTGCAGATGCATTTAACTGAGAGGGAAGGTCAGTGCACGAATGCTATCAATGCTATAGATAATTCTTCCAGTACTGACATACTGACTCACGAGAGCAACATTCTGGCGCCGAATTGAGTATAAGATCGCCTTTGGATCTGAAACATTGAGAGTGACGTGACCGGATATTTTCTTGCTATTAAATCTTCGCCGTTTCGAGATGAGAGCCTAATATCCACTTAGCATCTGCCAAAGACCAAATGCCATTTTTTGCATAGTGATTTATAAGTTGTGTCCTTAGGGCAGGCGAGACAAAGAATCGGCAGGCGTTGATCATGTGCATCTGAACACGAGTATCTTTGACAAGGAATTCATGCACTGCTGAGCTTGTGGCAAAAACTCCTTCTTCTGCGGCAATAGACATTCGCATAGCTAGCTGAACTTCAGGCGGCGTATTGGTCTCGATCAGTTGCATATGTTCATAGATGGACTTGTACAAGCTCACCATATTCTCATTATGCGCGGTTCCTCGCGCCAAGTCGTAGTAAGCTTTCTGAAGATAAGTTGCAGGTTGATTTCCGCAGACATCATTCAGATCTTCCTCTAACTGCTCATGACGACGCTTGAACTCCGCTTCACCTGAATGGTATTTAGGGGATCGCAAACCCAGCACGAGTCTCGCCGCCAAGATGTTCGCCTTTCGGGCATTGTATGCGAGACTAAAACCACGAGCACCTCTATCACGAGGTTTTTCCCGAGAGAGAATTTCCAGCGCGCTGTCATGCTGTTCTATCAGTGTTACGAGGTTCTCATCTTTGATGAATGTGCCTGCCTCCCTCTGTATAAAGAAGTCTCTCTGTCTTGGCGAGACCAGCTCACGGCGCACAAGGTTGGAATTCTCAATGATATCTACTTTGTGATAGGAAATAATGTCATCCCGTAAGGACGAAATTACCTTGCTGAGACCAAAAGCATGTCTTGGTTCTAAGCGACTTTCTATGCACCAAGAGAATGACAGTAAGCGTAACATCTCGTCGCGCGATACCTTTTCTGGATAACGCCGACCGGCTGCGATCAAGTTCAGTATGTCACCAACAAGACCTGCATATTTTCGTTCGCTTAAGGAAGAAAAGGTAAAAAATCGTGGAATGGCATTTATGATGGTAGCGGAGCGGTCAATAACATTCTTTTCAAGGCCGCGCGAAAACAATCCCAAACCAGTTGATGCTGCGCCAGAAACTAAAAGCTTTCTTTCAGGCTCACCGACTTCCAGTTCTTGTACGTGGTATGCAGGCGCCTGTTGTAATTCAATTGCTGGATTAAATGTTTCTGACGGTAGGTTCTTCCTGACTTCAGCACGAAGCTTGGAGTCAAGCTGCATTTCAACGTTTTTCGTAGATCGAAAATGATCGAGAATTTCGGAGACGTTTTCTTCAAAACAACGAATAAGATTCGATTTTTCCGTGTTGGGAAAATCCAACTGCATTAGCCCTGTGGTAACAATCGAAATATCCTGATCCGCAAGCCATAAAATATAGCCTGGAAGCTCTCGCTGCCTGAAATTTTTGCCCTTTTTTTTAGGATTGAGGCCGCATCGTCGTTCTGAAAGATCTTGTTTCAAAGAGCTGGGTATTGAAGAAGCATCACAATCAGAAAAATCTTTAACTAAGGACTGTCCCAGAAAAGTCAGATAAGGAGCGAATTGGGAATACCACAAATATAGATTGCCTTTTACATGATAAAAGTCATAGCCTAATTTTTCACTTATTTCATCAGTAGACTGAAAAAGTATCCTTCTAAACTTGTGCCGCGCACGATGATTCATTTCCCCGTATCGCTTCGCCCAATCGGACTGAAACCTCTTAATTTTGTTATCCATCGAGATTTGTCGGGCGTTACAACGCCATCCCTACTAGGCTAGATTTCTAGGGAGTTGGGTCACGGTAAGGAGACTCAGAATTAACTGGTACAACTTGCTTATCTTCGAGATACCATTCTTGATTTTCAACAGCCCCTGTCTTTCCGTTCCTTTCGATGATCGCAGGACCATCTTCTCGATGGCATTTTCCGTCGCGGCACCACATCTCATATTCCACGACATAAAGCCCCCGGATGTACTGCGGGGCATTCTTTCGATCAGCTTTCCCATGCTGATACCAACTTTGAACGAGCGGAAAGCGTGTCTCTCGATCCCATTCAATCCGGGCTGCGGCATCAGCGCGATGTAACAATCCATTCTGGAAATAACCTTCCATCCAGACAAAACTACTGTCCCATTCATCGTATCTCAGAATGGCTGGATCATCCACTCGATGCAGTTTTCCGTTCTGATACCATGCTTCCAAGTGTACTGCGCCGTCTTCCTTTTTACGAACTATGACTGCAGGTCCGCCTTCGCGATGGATAACACCATCTTTCATCCAAACTTCTTGCTGAAAATCCTCTTCATCTTCGAGGTTCATATAGAACTCATAGGGGTCCTCAATACCGCCCACCGGGCCGTAGCTGACTTTATAGCTGAACTCCTCACGTAACTCTTTCATCTCTTGAGAGATTACTACGTATACAGATGTTTTGTCAAGTTTCGGAAAATCCGAACGGATTCCGAATGCTCCTGAATGCACCCTCTGCAAGGCTCATTTTGTCGACATCACAGTGACCGGGCCGGTCCTTTCAACACCGAAAGGCAAAGCAGATGACTACGAGAATGCATGGCTCAGGAGAGCCGATTCCGAACTTCCTCCCCTTCATAGGGCAGAAGAACTTCGCAGCCGCCGTCGCAACATTGCTCATCATGAAGGATGCGCCACGGGGCGAAGCTCTTCTGGACTGGGTCGTGAATCTTTTAAGAGACGAGGCCAGTTCCGTCTTCAAGCTCGAAGGCGGCGTGTATGTCTTGAGCGACTTCGTCGAAGATTTCTCGGATTCTCCGGGCGAATGGCTGAGTAGCTACCTCGACTGGGCTTGGGAGCAGCCTTCGCTTAATCCGAGTCTCAGAACACAGGCGAAGCTCAGCGTGCTATTCCTCGCTTGCGCCATCGCATTCCCGGAAGAGTTTCGTCGCCTTGTTGATGATTTCGACCGCTGGCAATTTGGCCTGAGCGCATAATAATCGAGAGGATGGACGGCCTTGGTCGATCCATCCTCTTCGAGTTTCCCGGGACGAGAGACGCTCATTTGCCTTAGCCGGTGTCCCAGCACTGCCTTACCCCGGAAATGGCTGTGCGTCCCATCCATCTTTGGGCGGGAGAATGGATTTCCGGATCATCAAATGAGGATGGAAAAATGACTTCCACTAACGACCACTGGACCCGCCAAGGCCAGAATGATGCCTCACGCAATCAAGGCCAGCGTTCACCTAGCACCTTGCCAGACTGGCAATCGCGCCAAGCCTATCAAAGCGGCTACAATAACCAGAAAAACGGCAAATAAGACAGTAATGAATTGGTCCTCCGTATATGGAGGGCGGCAGGGATGCGGCCTTAGCGTTCCTGCCAAAACCGCAATACCTCAGCCAGCTATCGCTGAGTAAGAACCGCGGACAGGCACCCAGAATTTTTATCCATAATAGAGTTTCAAGGCATCGCCTTGAGCGCACGGGAAATCTGCGCCTGTCCGCCCCTTCAAAAAACTCTGTAATCAGAAGGACGGAATAGCATGACGTGTACATCACGTGCTTATCCCAAACAACAAGACTGGACGTTGGTGACGCCGCAGGCGTCACGGGTCCATCCGCGCCACTGGTGCCATCGCTGCGGGGGTGTCGGTCGGTACTCCCCCTATATCGTGAGCATCAACACGCGGGACATTGAAGGCTTTGCGTGCTGTCCGGCATGTAAAGGTAACGGCCTGCGGCCCTACGCTCTCTAAATAATCCCTACAAAGAAAGAACTCTTGCCCGGATCGTCGCGTGATGGTCCGGGCAATCAAACCCCGAATGGATAATCTATCATGACTGAAACACGAAAAAATCACACAAACTCTCAGGCAGAAGCTATCCTGCAATCCGTCACCCAGCAACACCGCTCGCCAAAGCGTATGATATTGCTTGCGGGGGCGGCGCTACTGGCTCTGGAACTCTTCGCGCCGAATAATGTCAAACCCACAACAATATTTGGTAAGGCATACGGACGGATAATTGAAGGACAGGGGAAATCTTCTCGGTCGGTTATGGCCTGTGCAATTGAGATAGACCGATTGGTCGAGCGGCTCGGTGAAGCCAAGCGGAACCGATCACAAGCGCTTGGAAATTGTACTGTCAGTACACTACTTGACTTTCTGGAGCCCGGAGCGGGCCAACAGACCAATGCTATTTGTCAGCAAATGGTGCGGGACAAATTTGATCCTGATATTCTTGAGATTGAACGGGCCTTGAACAAAGCCAAGGAATGCCTCGACTGATGGCCGGGCATGAATTCGACGGCACGTCCTTTGCCAAGCATTATCACGGCATGGAGATTGGGGGAGCGGTGGCGAGCCGCTCCTTCGAGACAGCCCGCAGCGCCCATGTGGCCGAGCCTGCGACTTCTGCAGAAACCCAATCAGCGGCGGACGGCGCACCTGCCGCCCGTCCGGCTTCGATCAGCCGGGCCGAACGGTCACTCTCACATGACCGTGGTCCGAGCCTGCAACCTGAACTGACATTATAGGGGTTAGAGATGACGGCACCGCTCCGTGGACGAAATAATAAATCGATCAGCGAAGCGGCCACCGCAAAGTGGGCTGAGGCGGACCTCGTTTCGGCCCATTCTTATGTGGATGGCCAGATCTGGCTTGGGACGATCCCGCAGCCAACTGATGAAGCTAATGCTCTGATTGAAGATATACGCGCCTTTGTGGATCGCCTTAATGAGACCGAGACGCTGAACCCGGCATGGCGGGACGCACGTCTGCGTGAGGCAGAAGTGTATTGCGAGAAGCTGGAACGGACAGGCTATCAGCCAATTGGCGTCGGCCCTAATGAGGATCGGCATGGCGTGTTGCTGGCTGCGACGCGGTCAGGAAAGCTGACCTCAATTCTCGCCCAGAACCTCATGAACTATGCCGGATCGGTGCTCGCGAGCGATAGCAAAGGCGAGCTGGCACGGCTCTTCGCCAACCGCCGGGGGCATGGATCAGAACATTGTGACGGACTCGGGCAGCAAGTTCATGTGATTGATCCGTACCGGGTCAGTAGCGTCAGTGAAGACCTCTATGCGGGGTTTAACCCGCTGCAGGATCTTCACCCCGATGATCCACTCTTAATCGAAAAGGCAGCATCGATTGCGGATATGCTGATTATTCGCGGCGATCCAAAGAACGTGCACTTCGATGATAATGCACGGATTTTCGTCAAAGCGGTCATTCTCTTCGTTGTCTACGAATACCAAGACCTGCCCCAGTACAAGAACCTGCTGACTGTACGCGACCTGATCGTGAATGGTGCGCGGGCGCAGATGGAGGCAGACTTTGCTGCGCGTGAGGCCGCAACGGGCGAGACGATCACGGATCGCCCCAGCGCGTTCATGTACCTGCTTGATCTTATGAAGGAGTATCAAGAATGACCGGAGTCATTGCAGGTGCCGCACAGAACCTTCTCGACATGTCAGACCGGGAACGTGGCTCAATCCTCTCTACGGTAAGGCGGAATCTCGAATTCCTTGAGTTACCCGTATACAGACGTATTTTTGCCCACTCCACCTTTAATATCCATGACTTGAAGAATGATCCGCAAGGCATGAGTCTTTTCCTCTGCCAGCCGCCGCATAAGATGACGCAGGGCAGCAGGTTTCTCCGCGTGGTGGTGGGTGAGGCATTCAGTGCTCTCTATGAGTCACTAAATCCACCCGCCACAGGGCATCCTGTGCTTTGCTTGCTGGATGAGGCGGCAGTCTTGAAACATATGCAGGTGCTGGAGGATGCTGCTGGTTATGCCGCAGGCTTCGGGGTGAAGCTCTGGACGGTCTGGCAGGATTTGCCGCAGCTAAAACGGATTTATCCGCATAGCTACGAGACGTTTCTCAATAATGCAGGGTGGATACAGGCGTTCGGCGTGAGTGATGTCACAACAACGGAATATCTCTCTAAGCGCATCGGGCAGACGGAACTCCGGCAGTTTGTCACCTCGACCAGCACGCAGCATAGCACCTCCACCAGCAATCCGAGTGACGGCCAGCGGATGCGCAGCGTTCTGTCCATGCGCGGGGCAGCAACCGCGCTGCTGAATGACCAAGGATTCTCAAACAGCCTGTCTGTGACCACGAATGAGAACGAGCAAATCAAGACTTCCCCTCTCATTCAGCCGGATGAAATCGACAGGCACTTTTCGAGAGAAGAGCAAAATCAGATTCTTCTTCTCAAGGGTAAGCCCGCTATGGCGATTGATCGTCTGAACTATTTCGAAGGCGGACGGTTTTTAGGAAAGTTTGATCCGGATCGTCCGCCCTATTGGACGAAAGAGGAAGCAGCCATTGAAGCTGCGAAGCGTGATGCTGCGCAGCAGGTAGTGAACAAGCAGCTTCTGGCCAAAGCGTCCACATGGCTCAAAACCGCCTCAAGGGATCTGGACAAAGCCCTGAAGATCAAAAAATCTTGACATTTAGTCAGTATAGGAATATATTCATACTCTTGGGTGGAATGATGGGTAAGGAACAAAAAACAGCAAACAACAAACAGACTGGCCTTTCGGTCAGTTTCGACTTCGAAACTTACGCCCACCATATCAAAGACCTTGATCTGAGTGAGGAAGAGGCTCGCCAGCTTCTCGCCATGTGGTTTAACGTCGTCGTCCAGTTAGTAGATCTGGGCTGGGGGATTCACCCGATTCAGCAAAGCTGTGGACAGATCATAGAAACTGCTTGTGAGCGGCCTGCTGGCGATTCGGATGTGCTACTCTCAGAAGAGATAATCACTGCGATTAACAGCGAAGAGCATAGGAGGGCTGACGAATGACCACACACTTACAATCAGTGACTGCCACGGCCCATGCACTCTTATATTGTCGCGTCTCAACAACCAAGCAACGGATTGTTGGTCACGGTCTGGACGGACAAGAGCTGAATTGCCGCACCTATGCCGCAGCAAAAGGCTATGACGTAGCTGCTGTCTTCCCGGATGATGTGTCGGGCGGCGGGGATTATATGAAGCGCCCCGGCTTGGTAGCTATGCTTGCTTATATCGATGCCCATCCGGGCACGCGATTTGTCGTGGTCGTTGATGACCTTAAGCGTATAGCTCGGGATGTAGCCTATCACCTCAAGTTACGATCTGAACTTGAGCAGCGCGGCGTCAGCATGGAATCGCCGAATTTCCGCTTCGAAGACACACCGGAAGGGCGATTTAACGAAACCATTCAAGCTGCCAGCGGTGAACTTGAGCGAGAGCAAAACCGTCGTCAGGTCATGCAAAAAATGCGTGCACGGATTGAAGCGGGATACTATTGCCGCGCCAAGGCCATTGGCTATCGATATGAGAATGTACCCGGTCATGGCAAAATGCTCGTCCCTGACGAGCCGAATGCCTCCCTGATCCGGGAAATCTTTGAAGGGTTTGCCGCTGGCCGCTTTGAGACGGCGGCAGAAGTCGCGCGGCATTTGCGCGAGCAGCCCACGGTTTCGGATTCCATGACGCGGGGCCGCGCCACGAATATTCTGCGCCGGGCTCTCTACGCCGGATATATCAACCTGCCATCATGGGGCATTCACATGCAGAAAGGGCTGCATAAGCCGCTGGTGAGCCTGACACTGTGGCAGCAGGTGCAGGATAGGCTTGATGGCCGCGCCAACCGCCCAGCGCGTGGTGATCTGCATGAGGACTTCCCTTTGCGGAATTTTGTCGCTTGCGAGTGCTGCGGCTCTGCCATGACACCCGGATGGTCAAAGGGGCGGAATAGACTCTATGGCTACTATACCTGCCAGACGAAAGGCTGTGACTTCCGGGGCAAGTCTATCCGTAAGGAGAAGATAGAAGCCGCTTTCGGCTCGCTCGTTCACGAGCTGACGCCTGCGCCGGAATTACTCTCGACTACAAGAGCCATGTTCACGGATGTCTGGCAGGTACGAGCAGCACAGTTAAAAGCGATTCAAACTGAGCTGTCGGAAAAATTGAAGGCAACGGAAAAGCGGATTGCAGCGCTGATTGACCGCCTGATCGCCGCAACAAACAGCACCGTTGTGAAAGCCTATGAAGGGGAAATCGCCAAGCTGGAGCACGAAAAGCGGCTGATGAGCGAGCGCCAAGCGAACGCTCTTGAACCGCAAAAATCATTCGGAGAATGCTTCGGGCTGGCTATGGCTTTTGCCTCAAAGCCTTGGATTCTCTGGGAGAAAGGCGGGTTTGAGCATAAGCGCCTACTGCTGAGGCTCTCAGTACCCGGCACGATTACCTACACACGTGAAAACGGGTTCTTGAACCCGGAATTTTCCTTACCATTCAAACTGTTAGGAGGAATGAACTTGGAAACTGAAAAGATGGTGCGGGCGGCGGGACTCGAACCCGCACGGCCAAAGGCCTCGAGATTTTAAGTCTCGTGTGTCTACCAATTCCACCACGCCCGCGTGGATAGCGCTTCTGCGCAGTTCTGCGCGGCGGCGCAAGCTATCAGCGACCTTCACCGATTCGTTCGAGTTCAAACGGCGTCGTCTGATAGGTCTGGTTGATCCAGTTACCGATAAAAAGATGTGCGTGGGCTCGCCACCGATTGGGCGGCATCAACCCTGGATCGTCAAAGGGGAAGTAGTTCTTCGGCAATGGTGTGTCGGGATTTTCGCGCCTATCGCGCAAATATTCATCCCGCAACGTCGTTGCATCATATTCGAGATGATTGATCATATAGAGCCGCCCGCCATGCGGCTCATGGATCAGGCACGGGCCGGTCTCTGGCGAATCAAGCAACATGCGCAAGGACGGCACGTCCTCGACATCATGACGCTGCATCGTCGTCCATCGCGACACCGGCACCTGGATCGAATCAGAAAAGCCGACAAGAAATGGCGAGCCCGGTCGACAGTTCGAATGCGGGAAGACGCCGAAAGCTTTTTCGGCCAACCGCACCTTTGAGAGGCCGTGGAAATGATAGAGCGCCGCCATCGCGCCCCAGCAGACAAACAAGCTCGAATGCACATTGCTGGTCGTCCAGTCGAAGATGCGCTTGAGCTCATCCCAATAGGTGATCTCTTCATAGGGGACCATGCCAACTGGCGCGCCAGTGACGACGAAGGCGTCGAATTTCTCCGCCTCCACCTCTTCCCATGTCCGGTAGAAGGCCGCGAGATGTTCCGCTGACGTCGTTTTTGATTCATGGCTTGCCGCGCGCACAAGCGTCAGCTCAACCTGCAGCGCCGTCGCCGCGATCAGCCGTGCGATCTGCGTTTCAGTCTGGATCTTGTTTGGCATCAGGTTGAGGAGCCCGATTTTCATCGGCCGGATGTCCTGCCGGACCGCCTCGGCCTCCGCCATGACCATGATGCCCTCATTGATGAGGGTGTCACGTGCAGGCAGCTGGTCGGGGATCTTGATGGGCATCGGTTCTCTATCGGTCCTGTCCTGTGGGTGTCAGACCCAGCCTACATGGCCGTTTCCGCCCCTTTCGTGAAGGTCCCCCCGCAATTGCAGGCTCTGGCCATTCGACGCAGAGGTTGCACCCTGCCCTGATTGCTTTACGCTCCTTGGCGGGGACATTTGGGGTGCAAAATGAAACATCGTCTAGCTGCCTTGGCGGCCATGCTGGCCTTGCCAACCACGGCTCTTGCCCAGAATTACACGCCGCCACCGCTCGAAGCATTCGGCAGCATGCCGCTTTTCAGCAATGTGAGGATCTCTCCGGGCGGCGGGCGCGTCTTCGCCCTGGCCCGCCCGGCGGATGCCAAGGATTATCGCTTCGTCGTCTTTGAGAATACGCCGCAAGAGCTCTCCCCCATCTTCTCTGTTGAGCAATCGGATGAGGTCCGCTTCCGACGCCCCTTCTGGAAGCGCGACGACAAGATCATTTTCTCGATCGCCTCAAGCGGCAAACGCTATGGCACCGAAACGGTCGAGACGCGTCTTTTCTCGCTGACACCGAAATCGGGCAAATCGACACCGCTCTTCACCCTGAACACACGCAGCGCTCGTCTCGACCAGCAGACTGACGTGCCGATCCAAATTCAGGATGATTTCGTCAGCATTCTGCCGAATGATCCCAAAAACGTCCTTCTTGAATATTATGATGAGGGCCTGAACAGCGTTTACCGGGTCTATATCGATGACGACCGCAGCCACACGCGAATGCTGCGCGGCAAGGAAGGCATTGATGACTGGTCAGCAGATGGTCTTGGGAATATCCGCTCAGGGCGCGGCGTCCTTTATAACAAGAGCATCAAGCTGATCGTCCGTATGCCGGATGATAGCTGGAAGGACATCTCCTACCGCGTCGAAGAAGGCGCACCTAGCTTTTACTTCCTAGGCTTCCCGCATGACCGGACCAAGGCCTATGTCGCCTCCTCACATGAGACCGAAACAGAAGCCCTCTATCTCTATGACATCCCGAGCGACAGTTTCATTGAGCGGATTTTCCATACGCCAACCTCGGATGTGTATGACATCATCCAGCAGCGCTCGGACGGCGACGTGCTCGGTGTCACTTTCGCCGAGGATGACGGAGACGTTCACTGGCTAGGGGAGAGTTTCGTCCGTGACGTGATCGAAAAGGTCAAGGGCGCGCTGCCCGGCATGGATGTCACGCTGGTCAATCTCAATCTCACGGATACCGCTTCGACCTTCTTTATCGAGCAGGGGAATATTCCGGGCCAGTATATTCTTTTCGATCATACGGCCAATCGGCTGACCGCATTGCCATCGCAGTATCAGGCGCTCGAAGGCGTACCGATGGGCCAGACCTTCAGTACAATGTACACGGCGCGGGACGGGCTTGAGATCCCGGCCTATGTGACCCTGCCGCCCTGGTTGTCCTCACTGGAAGAAGCCCAAGGCGTGCCCTTTATCGTCCTGCCGCATGGCGGCCCGAACGCGCGGACCTTCACTGGATTTGACTGGGAAGTGCAGTATCTCGTCTCGCGCGGCTATGGCGTTCTGGAGATGAACTTCCGGGGGTCATCCGGGTTCGGACAGCAATTCCAGCGCGCCGGTGACCGGCAATGGGGTCAGGCGATGCAGGATGACATCACCGATGGCGCCAAATGGCTGATTGACCAAGGCTATACGAGCGCCAGCAATATTGCGATCATGGGGCATTCCTATGGCGGCTATGCTGCCTTGATGGGAGCGGTGAAGACCCCCGAGCTTTATCAATGCGCCGTCGCCCATGCGCCGGTGACGGACCTTCCCCGTCTGATCCGTTATGAAAGCCAGTTCATCGGCGGCAAATACTGGACTCGCCGCATCGGCCGGCTCTGGGGCGATCGGAATATGCTGCAGGAAAACAGCCCCGCCTTACGGGCCGAAGATTTCGGCATACCTGTCCTTATTCTGCATGGGGACAATGACCGGGTCGTCAATATCGAACAATCCGAGACGATGGCCGCCCGGCTGAAACGGGCGAACAAGGATCATAAATATGTCGTCCTCCCGAATGGTAGCCATTACCTCGATGTGGGCGACAACAGACTGACATTCCTGCTAGAGGCGGATGCCTTCCTGAAAGACTGTCTGGGTCACTAAGGAAATGTCAGGGCGGTATATCGCTGGTCGGCCTGCTCTGACGCAAAGGTTGCATCTCTGCCCGGCCGCACTAAAGTCGCGAACAGGGTTCATTTGGGGGTCTACATGAAATCGCAGCTATCACGCGGCATTGCCGGCATATTGGGTCTAATCCTTTCCACCGGCGTGGCCATGGCGCAGGATCAAGCGCCGCTTGAAGCCTATGCCCGTATGCCGCTGTTCCGCGACATCAAACTCTCGCCTTCTGGCCACAGATTCTTTGCGCTCGTCCGCCCCGAAGGCGCAGAAGAGTATCGCTTCATCGTTTATGACAATGGCGCAGAGGGCATCAAACCGGTTTACGGGACGACCCAGACTGACGAGATCCGCTTCCGCAATGTCACCTGGAAGCGCGATGATCGGATCATCTTCTCCCTGCGGACCAATGGCAGCCGATATGGTACAGAGACGGTCGAGACCCGACTCTTCGGCCTGAACCCCGACGACAGCAAGATCACGCCGCTATTCCGAAAGCCTGACGAAGGCGACCTGCCAGTTCAGATCCAGGACCGCATTGTCAGTATGCTGGAGGATGATGCCGATCACATCCTTGTACAGTATTGGGATGAAGGAAGGATGGCCGTCCGTAGCGTCTTTACGGAGAAAGACAGCCGTCACAAGACGGTCATGAGCGGCAGAAACGGCATTGATTTCTGGAGTGCAGACAAAAAGGGCCGCATCCGGTCCGGCTGGGGCATCGTCAATGATAAGCGCGAAAAACTAATCGTCCGCATGCCGGATGACAAGTGGAAAGATATCTCCCACCGCGTTGCAGAAGGCGCACCCTATTTCAATTTCCTCGGCTTCCCGGATCATCCCGAAAAAGCCTTCGTCGCCTCAAACCATGAGGGCGGATTAGCGGCGCTTTATATATATGACATCGTCAATGATCAGTTTGAGGAGAAACTCTTTGAATCAGATGTCTCTGATGTTTACAGCGTTGTCCAACGAGATGAGGATGGCGCCGCGGTCGGCGTGACCTTCGCTGATGAAACCGGCGACATTCACTGGTTCGGCGCGAACCTTGCCCAGGACATTATCGACCGGGTGAGAGGTGCTTTCCCCGGCCATTCCGTCACCCTAACATCGATCAATGGCAGTGATAGCCATGCTGTTGTCTATGTCGAAGAAGGCAATAATCCGGGCCGGTATTATATCTTTGATCGGGCGGGCCCCTCGCTGACCTCCCTACCCCCGCAATATCCCGAGCTGGCCGATGTGCCGATGGGGCGGACCTTCGTCTCCAGCTATCAGGCGCGGGACGGGCTCGACATTCCAGCCTTCGTGACCCTGCCGCCGCAATATGAGAGTCTTGAGGATGCCAAGGATCTCCCCTTCATCGTCCTCCCCCATGGCGGCCCGAATGCGCGGACCTTTGCCGGCTTTGACTGGGAAGTGCAGTATCTCGTCTCACGCGGCTATGGCGTCCTCGAGATGAACTTCCGCGGTTCTTCCGGCTACGGAGAAGAGTTCCTGCGTGCAGGTGACCGGCAATGGGGTCAGGCGATGCAGGACGATATCACCGATGGCACGAACTGGCTGATCGAAGCTGGCCTGGCATCGCCCCAGCGGATCGCAATCATGGGGCACTCCTATGGCGGCTATGCCGCGCTGATGGGAGCCGTGAAAACACCAGACATGTATCAATGCGCCATCGCCCATGCGCCGGTGACAGACCTTCCGATGCTGATCCGGCATGAAAACCAGTATGAAGGCGGCAGCTACTGGACGCGGCGGATTGGCCGGCTCTGGGGAGACCGCGAGATGCTGCGGGACAACAGCCCCACTCTGCAGGCAGACAAGATTCAGGTGCCGATCCTGCTTGTCCATGGCGAGGATGACCGGCGCGTCACCATTGACCAATCAGAGCGCATGGTCTCTAGCCTGAAACGTCAGGATAAGGAATTCCGCTATGTCGAGCTTGAGAAAGGCAGCCACTTCCTCGATGTTGGCGACAATCGGATAACATTCCTCAAGGAAACTGATACTTTCCTTAAAAGCTGCCTCGATCAGTAAAAGGCCGGGTCAGCACTCAACGACATTTACGGCCAGTCCGCCCTCTGACGTTTCTTTGTACTTCTTGTTCATGTCGAGGCCGGTCTGGCGCATGGTCTCAATCACCTGATCGAGACTGACGCGCGAGGGATCTTCGGATTGCAGAGCAAGGCGGGCCGCATTGACGGCCTTCACCGCGCCGATGGCGTTGCGCTCGATGCAGGGGATCTGAACGAGGCCGCCTACCGGATCGCAGGTTAACCCGAGATTGTGCTCCATGCCGATCTCGGCGGCCCTTTCCACCTGACGCGGCATCCCGCCCCAGACGGCCGCCAGCCCTGCCGCTGCCATCGAACAGGCGACCCCAACCTCGCCCTGACAACCCATTTCCGCGCCGGAGATCGAGGCCCGCGCCTTATAGAGCATGCCAATCCCGGCCGCCGTGAGAAGAAAAGTGTCAATCTTCGCCGTCTCGCTGACGCCGTCCATGGCGCAGTAAAATTTGATCACCGCCGGGATGATCCCAGCCGCGCCATTCGTCGGGCTGGTGACAACCTGTCCGCCTGCGGCATTTTCTTCATTCACAGCCATCGCAAAGGCGTTGAGCCAGTCAAAGAGGGACTCCCGCTCATTCGGGATCGATCTTGTCAGCTTGGCGTAAAGCGAGGGCGCGCGGCGGGTCACTTTCAGCCCGCCGGGAAGCGTCCCGCGAGTCGACAGGCCCCGCTCAATGCAGCGCGCCATGGCATCCCAGATGGATTTGAGGATGGCTTCGGTCTCCGCTCTCGGGCGGAGCACATCTTCATTGGCGAGCACGATGTCGGCAATCGACTGGTTTGTCGTCTCACAGATTTTAAGAAGCTCGGTTGCGGAGCCGAAGCGGTAGGCCGGGTCCGGACCATCCGTTTCGGGTACCCCCATCTCATCTTCGCGGCGGATAAAGCCGCCACCGACCGAGTAATAGACCTGCGCAAAGATTGGTTCCCCGGCAGCATCGCAAAGCGTGAGCCGCATGCCGTTGGGGTGCGCATCAGGTACATCACCCGGCGGTGAAAAACGTACATGCGTGTCCCAAGCGAACGGCACATCCTTGACGCCCAGCAATTTGAGCTGCTCAGAGCCGCGCACGTGATCGAGCATCCCGTCAACCATGCTGGTACGGATCGTCTCGGCCTCTTCGCCGAGCAGGCCAAGGATGATCGCCCGGTCGGTACAGTGCCCGACCCCGGTCAGCGCTAGGGAGCCATAAAGATCCGCATAAACAGATGCCGCGCGATCAAACGCGCCCTCTGCTTTTGCTTCATCAAGAAAGCGTCGCGCAATCTTCATCGGCCCCAGCGTGTGGGAGCTCGAAGGGCCAATCCCGATCTTGAAGATATCCGCAACACTCAGCATGGGTCTTAATCCCTGTTCGCGCCAAAGCCTTCGACGAGTTCCGGCTCGACACCGATCGCCCGGAAGAGCCCGCAGACAGCTTCTGCCGCCTGTTTGGCAATGGAGGGCTCGAGCGACTTGCAGACAATAGCAAGCGGCCCGCCGCTGCCAGCCTTGCCCGGATAGCTGCCGATCTTCACGCCCTTGAGGGCAGCTTCAAGCGACAGAAGGCCGTCGGCGATCAGGCTCTCCTTGCTGGTGCCGATGACGGTATAGATCGTATAGGTTGGCCCCCGGACGATTTCTTCATCTAGTGCGTCGAGCATGGCCTGAAAGATCGCCGGCACCCCGGCGAGGACATGCACATTGCCGATGGCAAAACCCGGCGCGCCCGAGACAGAGTTCGGGATCAGCCTTGCGCCTTCGGGCACCCGCGCCATACGGCGGCGGCGGTCGGTAACTTCCTCACCTTTCGCGGCATACCATTCGCGCAAGACCTCAAGCGCGTCATCGCGCTCAGTCGTCTCAACACCAAAAGCAACGCCGATCGCATCTGCTGTGATGTCGTCATGTGTCGGCCCGATCCCGCCGGTCGTGAAGACCGTGTCAGCCCGGTCGCGCAACGCATTCACAGCATCGACAATACGGTCTTCGACGTCGGGCACAATCCGCACTTCGATAAGGTCGATGCCGCGCTTGTCGAGCCAGCCGCCGAGATGATGGATATTGGCATCGCGCGTGCGGCCATTGAGGAGTTCATCGCCGATCGCCACCATCGCGGCTGTCGGTCGTTGGGGAGGGTTTTCCGTGATCATGCCCGCGCCATAGCCTGAGTGACGGGTAAGGAAAATCCCTGTTTCCCCACGGGCGGCGCGAGGACGCATGGTGTTACCGGTAAAACACCGTCAGAAAGTCAGAATGACCGATCCCGTTCTCCTCTGGCTCCGCGAAGACCTGCGATTTGACGACAATCCCGCCATGCGCGCCGCCGCCGCGACGGGCCAGCCAGTCGCTTGCGTCTTTGTCCTTGATGACGACACGCCCGGTGAGATGAAGATGGGCGGCGCCCAGCGTTGGTGGCTGCATCATTCCCTTACGGCCTTTTCAGAAGATCTGAAGACCCGTGAAGGCGCGCTCATTTTGCGGCGCGGCGATGCGCGCCATATTATCCCTCAGCTAGCGGAAGAATTAGGGGCTTCTGATGTCTTCTGGAACCGGCGCTATATGCGCTGGCAGACGGAAGCCGACAGCGACATCAAGAAAGAACTGAAAGACGCGGGCCGGGGCGCCGAGAGCTTTAACGGCCGGCTGCTTTATGAGCCGTGGGAGATCGAGACTAAATCGGGCGATCCCTATCGGGTCTTCACCCCCTTCTGGAAAAACCTGCAGGCCAAGGGCGAGGTCCGGGAGGCCCTGCCGCGCGTGGACAAGCTCACCGCGCCCTCGTCGCTGCCTTCATCCGACAGGCTTGAGGATTGGGATCTGCTACCGACCCGGCCGGACTGGGCGACAGGCTTTGCTCCCGTCTGGTCACCGGGAGAGAAAGGTGCCCGCGCACGGCTGCGTGAATGGCTGAAGAACGAGGCCGCAAGATACAAGGACACGCGCAACCGGCCGGACCTTGATGAGACTTCTCGCCTCTCGCCGCATCTTCATTTCGGAGAAATCAGTCCCGTGACGATCTGGCATGACGTTCAGGCCGGGATCAAAGCCGGGGACATCCCCGCAGATCAGGGGCACACTTTTCTCTCGGAAGTGGCTTGGCGGGAATTCTCCTATCACCTCCTCTACTACCAGCCGCAGATGACCGAAGAGCCGCTGCAGGAGAAGTTCGCCGATTTTGAATGGGACACGGACGAGACTGCCCTGACCGCGTGGCAGAAAGGGCTGACCGGATATCCCATCGTCGATGCCGGGATGCGCCAGCTCTGGCAAACGGGGTGGATGCATAACCGTGTACGCATGATCGTTGCCAGCTTCCTGATCAAGGATCTCCTGATCCATTGGCGCGAGGGCATGGCATGGTTCTGGGATACGCTGGTCGATGCCGACCAAGCGAACAACACCGCCAGCTGGCAATGGGTAGCCGGGTGCGGCGCAGATGCCGCTCCCTATTTCCGGATTTTCAATCCGACAACTCAGGGTGAGAAATTCGATCCGGATGGGGACTATATTCGAAAATTCGTACCGGAGCTCTCACGCCTTCCGGCCAAATACATTCACGACCCGTCAAACGCCCCCAAAGATGTACTGAAAGAAGCCGGTATTCGCCTCGGCGAAACTTATCCCGCGCCAATCGTCGATCACAAAAAAGCCCGTGAAGACGCGCTATCGCGCTATCAGTCCATTAAATAGCAGCTTGAGCGCCATTGCGCGTTCGCGGCGGCAGCGCCCGGCGGACAGGTTAGGCTCGCCTTGCACGCCCTCTTTCGCGTTCCATGATGCATGACGACGCAACAGTTCGTGCAGGACGTGCAGTTTTCTCTTGCCGAATTGCCCTTCTGGCGGAACGGGCATAAACCGCTGCCTCTGGAAGGAAATTCGGCACCAATGGAAGAAGCGGAACGCTCACGCCTGATGGCATGGACCGAAGCACTCGAAGAATATGCCCGCGACTGGGACGAAACCTTTGGGGGGCGTCCTGACTATTTCACGCAGGAATTCTGGTACATGCTGGTTGGCTGCTTGCGCGCGCACTGGGCGGGACAGCCGCTGACGGTCGGGCAACTCGCCCAGACGATGAAATCCGGCTCTAACCGCACGCGCGAAGAACGCATCAAGCGCGCTGTCGATGATGGCTACCTCATCAAGATGCGTGACGAAGGAGACGGCCGTTCAGCCATCGTCCGCCCAACCGAAGATCTCGAAGCGCTTATCGTCGGGCACCTGACCCGCACCATGGCAACAACCCGGCAGGCGCTCTCCATTCCGGACTGAGCATAAAATGCTCGCAATATTTGCGGAAACCTCTTCCATTTTCCGCGAGCGCCGTCCGCGCCATTTTCCTCCCAAAAGAAAGAGAACATCCAGGAGGAACCATCATGCGCTCTAAAGCGGTGAAAACTCTGCTCATGCTCAGTGCGGCAAGCTGCCTTTCCGGCCTCACTCCCCTGTCTGCCCAGGAGAGCAACATGCCGCAGGCTGAAAATGACGAACCGGGCGACGTCATCGTCGTCACGGCCCGTCGGCGTGAAGAGAGCCTTCAGGATGTTCCGGGGTCAGTGACGGCCATTGGGGGGGACGATCTCGCCACCTTCGCGGCGGATGAGATCGGCGATATACAGACCAGTGTGCCGAACCTGACCCTTCATGAGGGCGATGCGCAGAACACCGTCGCCTATATCCGCGGGGTCGGTCAGCTAGACAGCCTTGCCTTCGCGGACCCCGGCGTCGGGATCTATCTCGACGACGTCTATCTCGGCCGTGCGCAGGGCTCATTCCTCGATGTCTTCGACCTCGAGCGGATCGAAGTCCTGCGCGGGCCGCAAGGGACACTATACGGACGAAATACGATTGGCGGGGCGATCAAATTCGTCTCCCGCAAGCCGACCGAGACGCCGGAATTCACCGCCTCCGCGACCTATGGCAGCTATGACCGGCTGGATCTGAAAGCCGGGATCAGTGGCCCGATCTCGGGCGACACACTGCTGGGCAAGGCCTCGATCGGCTATTTCCGCCGTGACGGGTTCGCCGATAACAGTGTCGACGGGCAGGATGACGGGGATAAGGACACGCTCGCATGGCGCGGCACGCTGCTCGCGCGGCCTGCGGAGAACTGGGAATTCGAGCTGACCACGGATGGCTCGAAGGATACGCCTGACACTTCCCGTACCCCGGCGCGCGAAACCAGCGTATTCGGCCTCTTCGATCCAAACGAAGACCCCTTTGAGATTGATGCCGATTTCAACGATCTCAGCGATCTTTCCGTATGGGGCGTATCCGCCCGGGCAACTTGGGAAGCCTCCCCGTCGGTGACGATCAGCTCGATCACTGCCTATCGCGAGATGGAATATGATGCGCATCTCGATCTTGATGCGACGGCGAGCCCGATCTTCGGTGTCTTTGTCTTTGAGGACCAGAACCAGTTCAGCCAGGAATTCCAGCTGACCTATGAAGGCGACCGACTCGCTGTCGTCGGTGGGCTCTATGCCTTCGTTGAAGAAGACGTCACTGAATCCGGCATTTTTGGACCGGACATCGCTTTCGTCTCGAATTCCATCAACGACCAGAAAACCACCGCTTACGCTATTTATGCGGACGGCACTTATGATCTCACCGAGCGCTTGAGCGTCAGTGCGGGCCTGCGCCTGACACAGGAAGAGAAAGAGTTCGCGCGCGTTCAGGAGTTCTTTGATGCGGCAACCCCGCTGGTCCCGCAGATCGGACAGGGCGCCCGCGCAACTGATATCGATACGGACACGGATTTTGACAATGTCTCGCCCCGTGTCTCGGTCAGCTATGAGTTCAATGCGGATCTGACGGCATATGGTTCGATCAGCCGCGGCTTCAAAAGCGGCGGATTTGACGGCCGGTCGAATACCGACCTTGAAGCCCTGCCCTTCGATGCCGAGACCCTCACCGCCTACGAAGCGGGCCTCAAGGGCCGGTTCTGGGACGGTCGCGGCAATGGCAGCATCGCGGTCTTCTATAATGACTATCAGGACCTGCAGGTCTCAAGCTTTACTGCCGACGATATGGGCGGGTTCGCCGCCCTCTTCACCAATGCCGCCGAGGCCGAAATCTTCGGTGTCGAGCTCGAAAGCTCGGTCCGCGCAACTGATAATCTGCGGCTCGATCTGGCGCTCGGCTATCTTGATGCATCCTATGCTGAGTTTATCGGCGAGAACGGACAGGATGTCTCGGGCGATTTAACCCCGGCGAACAGCCCGGACTGGACCGGCCGTCTGGGAGCTGAATACCGCCGTGATCTGTCCACCGACACGGAGTTGGTCGTGGCCGCCGCGGCAGCCTATCGCGGAGATGTCTATCCGACCGTCAGCTCGAGCGAGATCCTGAAACAGGATAGCTACACGCTGGTCGATGCCTCGATCGGTCTTGAATTCCAGGACGGCAAATATTCGCTGCGGCTCGCCGGGCGGAACCTGACGGATGAGAGATATCGCACACAAGGCTTCGATCTCTCCGACAGCCTCGGCTATCAGCTTGGCTATTACGGTGCGCCGCGCACCTACAGCATCACCGCCGGCGTCCGCTACTAGAGTGGGGATCGACAAAGAGACGCGCGATGTCGTCCGCGACATCGCCGCCTACCCCGCGCTGGCGAAAGGCGACCCGGATATAAACAAGATCCGCGCCGCCTATAATGAGGTTTTCGCCGCATGGACGGCGCCATCACTCGTGCCGACTGAGGAGCACTGGATCGAGGAAGACAGGATCACGAGCCTCGTCATCCGTCCTCTGAACAAAGCTGCAGGCGCCGGAACAATCGTCTTCGTTCATGGTGGCGGCTGGTCACTCGGCACAGCGCTCTGCTATGCGCCGCTTGGACGGCATCTGGCCGGGATCTCCGGCATGACGGTAATCCTGCCTGACTTCCCGCAAAGCCCGGAGGCGCCCTTCCCGGCTGCCTTCGATGCGCTGCGCGATTGGCTGGCCGCGAAATTACATGATGCTGATGAGCCCTACTTCCTTTCAGGGGACAGTGCGGGCGCGACTCTCTCGGCTGTGCTCAGCCAGGAAGATGGCATCGCTGGCCATCTGGCCGGACAGGGGCTTCTTTATCCGGTGACGGATCTTCGGCTGGATGCGCGGTATCGTTCGCGGCGGCGGTTCGGCTCTGGCAAATATTTCCTGACGACGGACGGGATCATCGGTGCAGCCATGATGTATCTGGGCACCAGCGGCGATGCGAATGATCCGCGCATTTCGCCCATCCTGCAGGAGGACGTCTCGGCGAGCCCGCCGACCTTCTTCCTGTTCCCTGAATATGACCCCTTACGCGATGAGGGCGAAGCCTATGCCCAGAAGCTCAAAAAGGCCGGGGTGCAAACTGAGATCAGAATCGCGCGCCACACTATCCATGGCTGCGCATCCTTCAGCGGGCGCATTCCTGCTGGTCGGGTCGGCATGGAGCAGATGGCAACAATTTTTCAGGAATGGGCCACAGTCTGACGCTGTCGGTCAGTAAGCTATTGAGCCGCAAGCCCAACGCCGTATAAGGGCTCTCTTTCTGCCGGAGGAGTGGCAGAGTGGTCGAATGCGGCGGTCTTGAAAACCGTTGGGCTTCACGGTCCCGGGGGTTCGAATCCCTCCTCCTCCGCCATCCGCTTTCGCTGATTTTGGCAGCGCCAAAATCTAGCTTCAGCGCGATAGGCTGAAGCGTGCGAAGCGGATGCCACGCCGTAGCATAGCGAAGGCGGGCCGTTTGAAGTTTCTCCTGAATTCGCCGCCATCCTTATTTGGCCCACCGCTTCGCTATTTGAGGCCGTTGGCGCCAATTTCGGACTTCGTCCCGAACTCCCCCATCTTATCCCTTCGAACGAATTCCCCCGAAAACCCAAACAGAACAGCGAGTTGTGGGGTTCAGTGGCCATCGTTCTGACGCAACCAGTTTCGCAAGCCTGCCGAGCGATCAGCAGGCATTCCTCTGCGCTGGGAACGACGTGCCCAGAGCCCATTTTTATAGAACGCCTCAGATGGCCTCAGTCACAAAAAACTGTGGAAGCTTCACTGCGTACAAGTTCCGAGCGCTTTATGGATAACAGCTTTTTGCTGAGCAATATCGGCGCGTTTCAAATACGTCTCTAACCCGCTTAAATCGAAACGAATTCGTCCCATTTCCAGCGTATCAAGCTCAGCAGAATGACCTGAATATAACGCATTCATGGCGTTGTCGGATAAGGTCTTCCACTGACCACCGCCTTTACCCCACTCCTGAACCACCTCTCCATCAACGCTCAGCGTACGTTTTTCCGGTATGGTATTCTGTCCATTTTCCCTGGCGGCAATCATGATGCTGTAATAAATCTCTTCTCTGCCGCGCGTCGCATCTATTTTACCGCCAATATTCACACCAAGTCGGAACTGATCTGCAGAACGTTTTTCAGAATCAACGAAGATGGGGTTGCGCACATACACAATCGCGCTTTTGGGAGACGAAGAAACAACCCAGTCCTCAAAAAACAATTTCCCGTCACATTGAACCGGAACGTCCTTAGCTGATGCTGCCGAGGCGGATTGCGTGTCCGACGCCATAGGGGCTTCACGCTTGTTAATGTCATCCATCAGATCGTGTACAGCCAATCTGATTGTCCCAAGCTGTGTACTTAATCTGTCCGTATCCTCTTTAATGAGTGCATACAGCATCGCCCCCCCGGCAAATTCACGAGCAATCAAAACGCAACGCGGCTTTGCCGTATCATCCACGGCCTCATAGCCAATGATGGGAATGTCCTTATCCATCTCGGCATACGCTTCGGGATCTTTGATTTTAGTCAGCGCAAGCATCGCTTTTGCGTAGGGCTCATATTCAGCTTTGGTCTCGGCAGTTAATAATCCGGGACACGAATCCAGCTCCGCACGCATTGCTTTTACTTCCTCAAAGGCTTGCGCCAGAGAGATATTTTCCCGCCGATCAGCCCAAAGGACGCTGATCGTATCCTTCCAGGCGCTGTCATTGTGATATAGACGCCAATATTCAGGCGAAGCGTTATAACGAACCTTCCAGCCCCCGGAGGCGTTCCACTGCTGTGCGTCTTGCGCATACGCAGTGCCCGCACAAATGAGCATACAGATAATCGCAAATAAGGCTCGTAGCTTTATCACGCCTATATTCCCTTTAAGGTTCAGTGCGCAGGACACGCACTATTTTACGACAGCTTCACGACTAAAATCGCACGTTCGCCAATCGCGCGTCCGGAGCGATCATAGAGAGCGTCATGATCATCACAAGGGGTCATTGGCCTGACCCATCTGAGTGATCCAACATTAGAGTTAGATCTGACAGGTTAGCCGGCGGTCAAGCCACCACGCCCTCAATGTAAGGCGACGTGACGCGCGCGGGCAAGTGATCATTTGGTGCAGGCGGCCTGCACTCAGTAGATATAGCCGGCGGTACGCCCAGCGACCGCCCCTGCGCCCAGGTGATGTTATCGGCTCGGTGAGACCGAAGCCAAAAGCACTTCAAACTCTGTGGTAGTGGGTCGCCGAATGCACTTGCGGCATCACCGCATGATCACACTCCTGCCGCTTTCATTCGCGATAGTTTGCGCTAATTTGTCTTCCCCAAAGGAGATGACTGGCGTTCAGGCCCGAACTCTCCCTAAATTACCGCTTCACCCTTCAACCTCTCAGAGCAAACCAAAGATGCACGACTTTCACGCCCTTCGCCGCCTGCCTCCTTACGTCTTTTCCGAAGTGAACAAGATGAAAGCAGCGGCGCGTAAAGCGGGCCGTGACGTCATCGATCTCGGCATGGGCAATCCCGACCTGCCGACCCCGGACTTTATCGTCGACAAGCTCTGTGATGTGGTGAGCGATCCCAAGACCCACCGCTATTCGGCCTCAAAGGGCATTCCGGGGCTGCGGGCCGCGCAGGCCCGCTATTACCAGCGGCGCTTCGATGTGAAGCTGGATCCCGAAACTCAGGTCGTCGCGACGCTCGGCTCGAAAGAAGGCTTTGCCAATATGGCCTCGGCGATCACGGCGCCGGGCGATGTCATCCTTGCGCCAAACCCGTCCTATCCGATCCATGCCTTCGGCTTCATCATGGCCGGCGGGGTGATGCGCGCTCTGCCCGCCGCCCCGACGGAAGAGGTCTTCCGCGAGGCAGAGAAGGCGGTCAAATATTCCGTTCCCAAACCGATTGCCATGGTGCTGAACTATCCGGCGAACCCGACCGCCTATGTCGCGAGCCGGGACTTCTACCGTGAGGCCGTGCGGTTCGCGAAAAAGCATGAGCTCTTCATCCTCTCGGACCTTGCCTATGCGGAGATCTATTTCGGCGAGCCGCCCTGCTCCATCCTTGAGATTGACGGCGCGATGGATGTCGCAGTCGAGTTCACCTCTGTCTCCAAAACCTTCTCCATGCCCGGTTGGCGGATCGGTTTTGCCGTCGGCAATGAGACGCTGATCGCTGCGCTCACGCGGATCAAATCCTATCTCGATTATGGCGCCTTCACGCCGATCCAGGTGGCCGCTATCGCCGCGCTCGACCATTCGGAGGAATGCGGCCAGCAGGTGCGAGAGGTCTACCGCAAACGGCTCGATGTCCTGATCGACACGTTTGGCAGAGCCGGCTGGACCATTCCCCGCCCGGACGCCAGCATGTTCGCCTGGGCCCCGATCCCGGAAGTCTTTGGCTCCGACAGTCTGGAATTCTCAAAGCATTTGCTCGAGGCCGGCGACGTTGCCGTCAGCCCCGGGGTGGGCTTTGGTGAGCGCGGCGAAGGCTTCGTCCGTGTAGCGCTTGTGGAGAATGAACAGCGCATCCGCCAGGCCGCAAAGGGCGTGGCAAAAGCGCTGTCGCAATAACCCCTAGTCTTCCGAGGTCAGACGGTCATAGGCTGCCGCTACCCAGAAGAAGGGTGCGTTCCAGTTGATCGCGACCTCGTTCAGCGAATAGGCGCGATAATCATCAGCATAGCAGGTCTGCATCACGCAGCCTTGCTCTTTGAGTTCCTGAATGACTTCATCGGGCGCATTCGTGCCATTGGGACCACCGGCCAGCGCACCAGGCGGCGGCGGCGGCAGGTCCTCATCAAGGACACGCAGCCAGAACCGGTGATGCGGCGCCTTCATCGGGTTCTCGCCATAGCCCGCGACATAGGACTGCTTCAGGGGGTTCCGCCCCAGCAGATAATCGAGAACCCCTGTCAAGGCTTTGAAATATTCATCCTTGCCCGTCAGATTATAGGCATAGGCAAGGATGATACCCCGGTTCGACATGTCACCATTCGAGCCCCAATTATAGCTGCGGGAGAACGGCACGCCATAACCTTCCGCCTCGGCCTCAGCCGCAAAACGATCCGCGGTCT